>NZ_JAXGGI010000001.1:0-1038462 GCF_034105445.1 Xanthomonas sp. LF07-6 | reverse complement strand
CGGAAGCGTTCCTGCGGCGTGGCGCACCCCTGCCTGCATGGCCGTTGCCAGTGTCCGCCACTGGCCGGTTCCCACCACCCAAACGCAGAACGGGCCGCAATGCGGCCCGTTCTTTCTTGCAAGCGCGGGCAGGCCGGCTTACTTCAGCTTGGCGTCCGCGCGCAGCGCCTCGGCGCGGTCGGTCTTCTCCCACGAGAACGCCGTGGCCTGGTGCTGGGCGCCGGTGCCGTCGGTGTAGGTGAAGGCCTTCGGGGTGCGGCCGAAATGGCCGTACGAGGCGGTCTGCTGGTACATCGGGTGGATCAGGTCGAGCATCTGGATGATGCCGAACGGACGCAGGTCGAAGTGCTTGCGGATCAGCTTCTCGATCTTGTCGTCGGCGATCTTGCCGGTGCCGAAGGTGGTGACCGAGATCGAGGTCGGCTCGGCCACGCCGATGGCGTAGGACACCTGCACTTCGCAGCGGTCGGCCAGGCCGGCGGCGACGACGTTCTTGGCGACGTAGCGCGCGGCGTAGGCGGCCGAACGGTCGACCTTGGACGGATCCTTGCCGGAGAACGCGCCGCCGCCGTGGCGCGCCCAGCCGCCGTAGGTGTCGACGATGATCTTGCGCCCGGTCAGGCCGCAGTCGCCCACCGGCCCGCCGATCACGAACTTGCCGGTCGGGTTGATGTGGAACTTGGTGCCCTTGTGCAGCCACTTGGCCGGCAGCACCGGCTTGAGGATTTCCTCGCGCACGGCCTCGACCAGGTGCTTCTGCTTGATGTCCGGATCGTGCTGGGTGGACAGCACCACTGCGTCGATGGCGGTCGCCACGCCGTCTTCGTAGCGCAGGGTGACCTGGCTCTTGGCGTCCGGGCGCAGCCACGCCAGCGGCGAGTTCTTCTTCTTGCGCACCTTGGCCTGCTGTTCGACCAGGCGGTGCGACAGGTGGATGGCGGCCGGCATGAAGCTGTCGGTCTCGCGGGTGGCGTAGCCGAACATCAGGCCCTGGTCGCCAGCGCCCTGTTCTTCCGGCTTCTTGCGGTCCACGCCCTGGTTGATGTCCGGCGACTGCTTGCCGATCAGGTTGAGCACGCCGCAGGTCTCGCCGTCGAAGCCGACGTCGGAGCTGTTGTAGCCGATGTCCAGGATCACCTTGCGGGTCAGCGCTTCCAGATCGATCCAGGCGCTGGTGGTGATTTCGCCGGCGACGATCGCCACGCCGGTCTTGACCAGCGTTTCGCAGGCCACGCGCGCGCGCTTGTCCTGGGTCAGGATCGCGTCGAGCACCGCATCGGAGATCTGATCGGCGATCTTGTCCGGGTGGCCTTCGGAGACCGACTCGGAGGTGAAGAGATAGCTGGACATCGCGGCTATATCCTTGTATTCGGATGAAAAGATGGAGGCGAATGATACACGGGCGCCGGGCGGCGTGCATGCTGCCCGGGTCGGACGTTGCCCAAGGTTAACCGGTTGGCGCGCCATGGTGCGCCCGTCACTTTGCCGTAGTCAGATTGCAAGATCGGTGTCGCCGCCGCGGCCGAAGCTGTGCGCAGTCAGCAAGGGGGCTTGCCGTGCTCGCACTCGAACGCCGTCTTCAGGACCGCTACCCGCACTGGTTTGCCGGACGCCGCTCGCGGCTGGTCCGGCCATTGCTGCGCGGCCTGCAGAAATGGTCGGGACTGGACGCGCTGGACGCGTTCCTGGAGGCCAACCGCGACCTGCGCGGTTTCGCCCTGGTCCAGGCCGGACTGGATTTCCTGCAGGCCCGCTATGTGGTCGCACCGACCGCCGCCGAGTGCATCCCGGCGCGCGGGCGCCTGCTGATCGTCGCCAATCATCCTTCCGGGGCGCTGGATGCGCTGGCGCTGCTGGACTGCGTGGGCCAGGTGCGGCGCGACGTGAAGATCGTCGCCAACGATTTCCTGTGGGCGCTGGAAGGCCTGCGCGACCTGCTGCTGCCGGTGCGCATCCTCGGCGGCGCACCGTCGCCGGCCAGCGTGCGGGCGATCGAGCAGGCGCTGGCGCAGGAGCAATGCGTGATCGTGTTCCCGGCCGGCGAGGTCTCGCGGCTGGGCTGGGGCGGCGTCGCCGACGGGCGCTGGCGCCGCGGCTTCCTGCGCTTCGCCCTGCGCACCGCCGCGCCGGTGCTGCCGGTGCGCATCCATGCACGCAATTCGGCGCTGTTCTACGGCGCTTCGGCGCTGTTCAAGCCGGCCGGCACCGCGCTGCTGGCGCGGGAGATGTTCGCCCGCCGCGAGCGCCGCATCGCGCTCAGCCTGGGCCGCGCCCGCGCGCTGCCGCAGGACCTGCCCGAAGCCGAACTGATGCGGCGCCTGCGCAGCGAGCTGTACGCGCTCGGCCGCAGCGGCGGGCAGGCCGCGCCGAGCGAAGAAGCGCTGGTCGCCGCCGAGGATCCGGCGCAACTGGCCGTGGAAGTGGCCGGCCTGCGCAGCCTCGGCCATACCCTGGACGGCAAGCAGATCCGCGTTGGCCGGCTGCGCGCCGGCTCGGCGCTGCTGCGCGAGATCGGCCGCCTGCGCGAACTCACTTTCCGCGCGGTGGGCGAGGGCACCGGCCGGCGCCTGGACCTGGACGACTACGACACCTGGTACGAGCACATCGTGCTGTGGGACGGCGCCGCCACCCGCGTGGTCGGCGCCTACCGGGTTGCGCGCGGTGCGCCGGTGCTGGCCGAACGCGGCCTGGCCGGCTTCTACACCGCCGAACTGTTCCGCTACGGCGAGGGCATGCTGCCGCGCATCGCCGCGGGCATGGAACTGGGCCGCAGCTTCGTGGTGCCGGACTACTGGGGCAGCCGCAGCATCGACTACCTGTGGCAGGGCATCGGCGCCTATCTGCAGGACCATCCGCAGGTGCGCTACCTGTTCGGTGCGGTGTCGATCAGCGCCGCGTTGCCGTACGCGGCGCGCGAGCAGATCGTGGCCTACTACGCGCGCTACTACGGCGACGCCAGCGGCGAAGCCGCCTCGGCGCGGCCGTTCCCGTATCCGGAAGCGCCGTCGGCGTTCGACGAACTGGACGCCGACACGGCCTTCAAGGTGCTCAAGGGCAACCTCGACGCGCTGGGCGCGGCGGTGCCGATGCTCTACAAGCAGTACACCGATCTATGCGAGCCCGGCGGTGCGCGCTTCCTCGCCTTCGGCGTGGACCCTGCGTTCAACGACGCCGTCGACGGCCTGATCGAGCTGGATCTACAGCGCATCCGCAGCAAGAAGCGCGCGCGCTACCTCGAACGTCCCCGCAACGAAGCAGAGGTGGTGGCATGAGTCCGCTCAACAGCCTGGCGCCGCGCCGCGCGGTGTTCGTCTCCGATGTGCACCTGGGTGCACCGCATTGCCACGCACGCGAGCTGGCCGACTTCCTCGGCGGCCTGCGCTGCGACCAGCTGTACCTGGTCGGCGACATCGTCGACTTCTGGTGGATGGCGCAGCGCCGCGCGGTGTGGAGCGCGGCGCACCAGCGCGTGGTCGATGCGCTGCACGCGCTGGCCCGCGGCGGCACCGAACTGATCTACGTCCCCGGCAACCACGACCGGCCGATCCGCCGTTTCTGCGGGCTGGCGCTGCCGGCGATGCAGGTGCGCCGGCGCGCGGTGCACGCCACCGCCGACGGGCGTCGCCTGCTGGTGGTGCACGGCGACGACTACGACAGCGTGACCCAGTTCGGCGGCCTGCAGGAGAAGTTCGGCGACTGGCTGTACTACCGCATCCTCACCGGCAATCAGCTGACCAACCGCGTGCGCCGCCGCCTGGGCATGCGCTACTGGTCGCTGGCGGACTACCTGAAGCGGCAGAGCAGCGCCGCCGAGCGCTACATCGAGCGCTTCGTCACTGCCGGCCTGGACGACGCGCGCCGCCGCGGCCTGGACGGGGTGATCTGCGGCCACGTGCACCGCGCCGGGCTGTTCGAGCGCGACGGGCTGGTCTACGCCAACGACGGCGACTGGGTCGAAAACCTCACCGCGCTCGCCGAAGAGGCCGACGGCACCCTGCGTCTGCTCTCGCACCGCGGCGACGTGCTGCGCGAACTGCCGCCGCGCCTGCGGCTGGTGCAGGAGAACGTCTGGCCGCGCGCGGCCTGAATCAGCCGATCGTGCCAGGCGGCGCTGCACAGCCTGGCGCGTGACTGGCAGGTCGTGCGTTCCACTGCTGCCGCACCTGCGCGCTCCGCAGGTGCCCTTGTCGCGAATCGCCCTGGGCGTGGCACCGCCGTCCTTGCAGTGGACGGAAGCGTAGAACGCAGTGTGACCGCTATTCCACGATGACCCGTGTGTGGTGTGCATCACCACCGCGCGCGCTTGCCCGGCTTCCGTGGCATCGGGTCTACTGCGATGCGTCGGCGCGACATGCCCTGGCAGGAACCCACGTTCGCGCCCGGGCTTCACGCTGATCCATGTCGCTGCGGCGCGCGTGCGCCGCATCCCGATCAGTTCTGGAGTTGTGGAGACCGTGAAACCAGGGAAGGCGTTGTGCGGCCGGTCGCGCAGATCCATGGGGACATGGTTCGGCTCGGCCTGGTCCGCCGTTTCTGGCGATTCCGTCCAGGCGAACGTCACCGCGCCTGGCACGCGGCCGCGGACATGCCTGCGATGGGCGTGCCTGGGCGTCCTGCTCGCGGCGAGCGCGGCCGCGATTGCGCAGAACACGATCTATGGCTGCGCGGAGCCCGCCGCGCCACGTCCGCTTCCCGATCCGCTGCTGTGCGTGCAGCAGGCGGGCGTATCGACGCCGCACACGGCGGGCGAAGCGCGGGTCGCGGCATTGTTTGCACGTGCCAAGCAGCAACTCGATGGCGGCCGCTTCGACGCCGCCGAGCAGGCGCTGGATTGCGCGCAGGCCAACCTCGGCGATGCCGGCGGCGCGCGCTTGCGCTACGAGCTCACCCGCCGCCGCGGCATTCTCGATTTCCGCCGCGAACGCCTGCCGCAGGCGCTGGCGCGCTTCGAGTGCGCGGCCACGCTGTCCCGCTCGCTGCACGACCGCATGGGCGAGGCGCGCGATCTGAACAACGTCGGTGCGGCGCTGCGCCGGCTCGGGGATTTTCGCGGTGCCCTGCGCAACCTGACGCTGAGCCTGGACATCCAGCGCGCGCGCGGCGCGGTCTCTGCGTCCGTGCTGACCAATATCGCCGACGTGTATCGCGAACTGCGCGAGTCCGACACCGCGATGCGTTACTACCGCGATGCGCTGGCCGCCAACCGCGCGCAGGGCGACGCCATCGAGGCCGCGCACGTGCAGGAAACCATGGCCGAGCTGGCGCTCGACAGCGGCGACACGCCGCAGGCGCTGGCCTGGCTGCAGGAGGCGCTTGCCGTGTACCGGGCGCAGGGCCGCCGCGTGTACGAACTGCGTGTGCACGATGGCCTGATCCGCGCGGCATTGGCGCTCGGCGACGTCGCGCAGGCGCAGCGCTGGAGTTCCAGTGCGCTGGCGCTCGCCGAGGCATGGGCGCTGCCGCTGCCGTCCGCGCTGCAGTTGCAGCTGGCGCGGACCGCCCGCCTCGAAGGCAACGCGGCCGCCGCTGCGGCCCGCCTGCGCGCGGCGCTGGCAGCGGCCGCCGGCGGCGATCCGGTGCGGGTGCCGTTGCTGGAGGAGTTGGCGCGGCTGCAGGAAAGCAGTGGCGATACGGCGGCGGCCATCGCCACGCTGCGGCGCGCGAATGCGGAGGCCGCGGCGCTGGTCCGCGCGCAGCACGATCGCCAGTTGGACTGGCTGCGGATCCGCTTCGACACCGCCGAAAAGCAGCGCACCATCGATGCCCTGCAAAGCGAGAACCGCCTGCGCCAGGTCCAGCTGCGCCAACGCACGTTGCTGCTGTGGCTGGCATTGGTGTCCGGCGTCGCCGCCGCGCTCGGCCTGTGGCTGTGGCTGCAGCGTCGCCGCCAGCGCGAACGTTTGCTGCAAGCCGCACGGCAGGTCCGCCACGAGGAGCAACTGGCCCGCTATCGGCGAGAGGCGGATGCGCTGGCCGAGGATCGCAGCCTGCTGCAGACCCTGCTCGACAGCCGCGAGGACGCGCTGTGCCTGCTCGATGCCGAAGGCCAGGTGCTGGCAACCAATCGTGCCGGCCGCCTCCTGCTCGGCGGCGCGGACGACGCCGAACCGGTCGGGCAGCCGGTGTTCGCCTGCGTTGCCGAGGGCGACCGCCCGGCGTTGCAGGCGGCGCTGGAGCGGATGGAGGACAGCGCGGCGCAACGCCTGGAGATCGTCGCACGGCATGGCACGCCGCTCGCCGTGACCTTCACGCCCTGGCGCGGCGGCGATGGTTTGGTCGTCCTCGGCCTGCAGGAACGCGACCGTGGTGCGGTGGCGGACACCGCGCAGGCCGAGCACACGCCAGCGGAGGCCGCCGCGCCTGCGTTGCGCGATGCCTTCCGGCGCGCGCTGGTCGACCTGATGCTGGCGGTCATCGACACCTGGGAGCGCGCCACCGCGACCGGTCGCCTGGAGTTGGCCGAGCGCAGCCGGATCTGGCGCGTGAACATCGACGACGGCCGCCTGCGTGCGCGGGCGATGGAGCGCTACCTGGCGGTCTCCAAATTGCCTAGCAACCCGCGCTGGCGGGACGTGCTGCGCTCGGCCTATTTCGTGCTCGCGCACTGCGAAGGGCTGTCGGCGGAGGCGCGCGCCGCCCTGCAGTCGAGGATCGACACGGTGCTGGCCTACACCCGCCGGGACGCGCTCGGCTGAGCAAGCCCGGCACTTCTCCTGCCGGCGATCGTCGGCTGCGCTAACCGGCGAGCGCGCCTGCATGGTGCGTCAGCGCCCGCGCTTGGCCGGGCAGACCACGCAGGCGCCCTTCAAGCCTTGCTCCATGCGGTAGGCGCTGTGGTGATCGCGTGCCAGGAAGGTCGTCGGGCCGAGCACGATGGGCTTGGCCGAGCGCGACGGCGCCACCACCTCGCAATAGGCGGCAATGGTGTTCAGCGTATTGGTGTACGGCTCGTGGCTATCGACCACGCCGCACTTGTCCATCGTCTGCCGCAACTGCTCGCCGTCGAAATCGAATTTCACCACCACCTCCGGTTCCTGGCTCTCCTCCAGGCACCAGTCCGGCGGCAGGGTGTCGTGGCCGTGGGCGATCAGCGGCAAGGTCACCAGGGCCGCGGCAAGGGCGGCATGGAAGACGGAACGGCAGGCAGGCATCGGAACCTCGCAATGCGCAGAAGAAGAGTCCGCAGCCTACGAGCGGGGCTGCGGCCGATGCCAGCGCATCCGCGGGTATAGACCGGGAATAAATCCTCCTAAGGTATTGATTCTCCGATGGTGGCAACGCGCCGCGCTGCCGGCTCGCGCGTCCGCGGCCCGCCGTGCTTGCGCCGTGGCCCCGGCAATTCGACCCGATTCGCTCCCGTGGCGACCCGGGTTTGCCCTCGTGCCGCG
This sequence comes from Xanthomonas sp. LF07-6, assembly GCF_034105445.1. NCBI lineage: Bacteria > Pseudomonadati > Pseudomonadota > Gammaproteobacteria > Lysobacterales > Lysobacteraceae > Xanthomonas > Xanthomonas sp. LF07-6. The sequence continues at coordinate 1,031,074 of NZ_JAXGGI010000001.1, read as the reverse complement.
GCGGCGGCCTGCCTAGCCTGAAATCGCCGGATCGCACCGAGTGCCGATGCGGCGGTGGCCATATCCCCCGGGGGCGATGCACGCAACCCCAGCCATCTCCAATCCCTTCCATATAGCGAGAGAACGCTCATCATGAAGAAGAAGCTCCTTGTCGCAACCGCCTTGCTGGCGGGCAGTGTCGTCGGCGCCCCTGCGCTGGCGGCGGAAAACCCGGTGGACCAGGCCGGCATCCAGCACAACATGTACCTGGGCTGCCTGATGGATGCCAATGCCTCGCCCGACGAGGCCCTCACCGTCGTGGTCAAGACGTGCGGTTACAACCCCGGCATGCCGCTGGAGCGGTTCATCGCCACGCAACAGCCCATCATCGATGCGGTCGATCCGACCCGGCCGATGACCGACAACCTGGCCGGGTTGCGCCAGCAGCTCAGTGCCTACGAATTCTCGTTCATCGTGCGGATGGACCAGATCATCGAGAACGCCGAGGACATGGATGCGGCGGCGGTGCAGTTCGAGGAACTCGAGAAGGAGGCCATGGCGCGGCTCGATCCTGCCTCCAGGAACGGCGCGCTGGTGCTGGGCGGGCTGAGCGTGGCCAAGCATTCCAATCGCTACTGGGCCAAGGTCGCGGCAGAGCATGGCGAGACCACGGCTGGCGACGCCACCGCGAAGAAGAAGGGGCGCTTCTGGCGATGGCTGGCCGTCGTCGGTTCGGACGTGGTGGGTTTCCTGCTCACCGAAAACCCGGTCACTGCGGCCACCACCTCCAGCACCGTCTACGACATCGTGTTCTGACCGGGCTGCAGCCTGCTCCGCTGGAAGACCGCCGCATCGTGCCGTGCGCCGATGCGGCGGTGACCGCCTGCCCATGACCCATGTGGGTCCGGGCCCACTCATCCCCGTTCAATGAAGAGAATGCACATGAAGAAGCACTTTCTCGCAACCGCCGCCCTGCTGGTCGGCAGCGCCGTCGGTCTCCCCGCGCTGGCCGCGGAGAATCCCATGGACCACGCCGGCGCCCAGCACAACATGTACCTCGGTTGCCTGATGGATCTCAATCCCTCGCACGACCAGGCCCTGACGCTGCTGGTCAAGAAGTGCGGCTACGCCCCGGGCATGCCGCTGGAGCAGTTCATCGCCACACAGCAGCCGATCATCGATGGGATCGACCCGACGCGTTCTGTGACCGAAAACCTGACGGGATTGCGCCAGCGGTTCAGTGCCGAGGAATTCGCATTCGTCGTGCGGATCGACCAGATCGTCGAGAACGCCGACGACCTGGAGGCCGCCGCGGCGCAATTCGAGGAGCTGGAGCGGGACGCCCTGGCGAAGCTCGATCCCACCTCCAGGAATGGCGCGTTGATCCTGGGTGGATTGAGCGTGGCCAGGCACTCCACACGCTACTGGTCCAGGCAGGCGGCCGAAAGCGGTCAGTTCGCGGCAGAGGGCGGCACATCGAAGAGGAAGGGACGATTCTGGAAGTGGCTGGGCGTCATCGCAGCCGACGTGATCAGCTATTTCCAATCGGAGAATCCCGGCACGGCGGCCACGTCCTCCGACGATGCGTACACCCTGTTCTTCGAGGGATTCGGATTCTGATCCAGGCGCTGCCTGGGTAGGGAAGGGCATCCTGATGGGGTGCCTTTCCGCAGAGGGAGCGACGTCAGCTCATCCGCTTTGCTGCGACTCGGTGTGGACATGCCGTTGTCGTCGCAGGAGCGGCTTCAGCCGCGACAGGCGTTACCTGTGGCGTCTCGCCGCAGCTAACGCCGCTCCTGCACATGGCCTTCCCTCGTCATCGGAGATGCCCTTGCAGTCGCAGCGGCGCGTTCGCTTGAAGCGCTTGGCAGGATCGGCATCGGGCCGAACTGCCCGTGCCGCGTGTTGTACATCTGCGACAGCAGCAAACGAGCGACCGCCGCGCCACTGCCACTGCCATGGCCACGCACCCATTCCCGCATCGCTGCTAGCATCGGCCGATGGATTCCCTTACCCAGATCGTGCTCGGCGGCGCCATTGCCGCCGCCATCGCCCCGGCCGCACATCGGCGCGCGGCAATGCTTGCCGGCGCCGCGCTCGGCACCCTGCCGGATCTCGATGCGCTGATCCTGCTGCCGCTGACCCGCGATCCGGTCACGCTGATGACGGTGCATCGCAGCGTCAGCCATTCGCTGTTCGTGCTGCCGTTGCTCGGCTGGCTGATCTGGTGGCTGTTCCGGCGCTTCGGCCATGGACGCGTGGCCGAAGCGCCACACCGCTGGTTCTGGGCGATCCAGCTGGCGCTGATCACCCACCCGCTGCTGGATGCGTTCACCGTCTACGGCACGCAGCTGTGGTGGCCGCTGCGGCCAGCGCCGACGATGTGGTCGAGCGTGTTCATCATCGATCCCGCCTACACGCTGTGGCTGCTGCTGGCCTGCGCCATCGCCTGGTTCGCCCGCGCGCGGCGCGTGGCGCAGCAGGCGTTGCTGGTCGGACTGCTGTTGAGCAGTGTCTACCTGGGCTGGTCGCTGCTGGCCAAGCAGCTGGTCGACCGCGAGGCCGACCGCGCGCTGGCGGCGATGGGCCTGGCGCAGGCGCCGCGCTTCTCGGTGCCGATGCCGTTCAACACGCTGCTGTGGCGGGTGGTGGCGATGACCCCGAGCGGCTACGTGATCGGCGAGCGCTCGCTGGTCGCCGACCACGGGCCGATGCGCTTCCAGGGCTATCCTTCCAACACCCAGGCGCTGGCGCAGGTGCGCGAGCTGCCGGCGGTGCAGCGATTGAGTTGGTTCAACCGCGGCTTCATGCGCGCGCAGGTCAAGGACGGCGAACTGGTGCTCAGCGACCTGCGCATGGGCCTGGAACCGGACTACAACTTCAACTTCGCGGTGGCGCGACAGCAGGGCGACGGCTGGGCGGCGATGCCGCCGCGGCAGCTGCAGGCGGCGTACCGGGCGCCCGTGGCACGTGGGCAGATTGGTGCAGCGCTGGCGCGGATGTGGCAACGGATCTGGACCGAGCCGGCATCGCCCGCGCCGGTCGGTGCGCAGGTGCCTACCGCGGCGCGTTGAGCTGGTTGCAATGGTGCGTGGTGCTGCCGAAGCCAAGTCGCAACAAGCGGCAATGGTTGCCAGGGCATTCGAGTCAGGCATCTCGTGGTCGGCTGCACTGTACGTGGCCATCACCTGCCGCGGTGATTCCCGGTTGAAATCGAACTTCGTCACCACCTCCGGCTTGTGATCCTGCTCCAGGCAGCAGTCCGACGGTAGGTACGGTGTCATGCCGTGGACGGCTAACGGCAAGCTCGAAGGGTCGCGACGACGGAATGCGCGCCGGCGGCCGCGGTGCGGCCAGCGCGGCATGGGCGACGCGACGCTGGTGAGTAGGTGAGCTTCCTAACCACGAGGCGCGCAACAGCCGCGTTGCAGCGATGCCGCGGTTCCAGCGCATCCGCGGCGACGGATCGGGAACGAATCGGCGCAAGGCATTGATTCTTCGATCATGGAATGTCCGCCGGCAGCCAGGGCCACGTTTGCGCGATGTGGTGACGGTGCCATCGATTCGCCAATTCGACCCGGTTCGTTCCCGTCGCGACCCGGTTTCGTCCTCGTGCGTCGCCGCAGATCTGCCTAGCCTGAAACCGTCGCATCGCGCCGTGTGCCGATGCGGTGTGGTCGCCTCGGCTGGGTCCTCCGCAGGAACGTCGGGAGATCTGGGCCACCCTCCATCCATTACATGAGAACGTTGATGAACAAAAAGCTCTTTGCCGCGACCGCCACCCTCCTGGTCGGCAGTGCCTTCGGTACCGCCCCCGTGCTGGCGGCCGAGAATCCGCTCGATCAGGTAGGCATCCAGCACAACATGTATCTGGGCTGCCTGATGGACACGAAAGCCTCGCGCGATGAGGCCCTCGCCGTCCTGGTCGAGAAGTGCGGCTACAGCCCTGGCATGCCGCTGGAGCACTTCATCGCCACGCACCAGCCCATGGTGGATGCAATCGATCCGCTCCGGCCGATGGCCGAAAACCTGGCCGAGCTGCGCCAACAACTCAGTGCATACGAGTTCTCGTTCATCGTGCGAATGGACCAGATTGTGCAGAACACCGAGAGCCTGGACGCCGCCGCGGTGCAATTCGAGGAATTGGAACGGGAAGGTATCGCGCGGCTTGATCCCAAGTCCAAGAATGGCGCGCTGGTTCTGGGCGGGCTGAGTGTAGTGAGACACTCAGCGCGCTATTGGTCCAAACTCGCGGCCGGCGCCACGTCGAAGCCGGACCCTAAAAAGGGCTGGGCGATTGTCTCAGTGTGCGATGCAATGGGCGCGCTTTTCTTTGGCAGCAGCGAAATGGCGTCTTCCGTTTCCTATTCAGCCTATCAAGAACTTGCTTCGCAGGGATACTTCCCACTCTACGCAAACTAAATTTTCTTCATGATCTTGCTTCAGGCATTGCGGATGAAATAAAGAAGGCGTTCCCGAAGGGGCGCCTTTCTTTATCAGGCACACCGAGAATGCGGATACGTCGCCACTGTTCTGGCGCACAGGTGCAGCCTTGATCCGGGCTTCTGAAGGCGGCGGAGCCGAGCCTTCTTCGCATCGCCAGCAAAGTAGTTGCGTGCGACAACTTCAACGTCGCGGTGGCGCGGCAGCAGGGCAACGGCTGGCAAGCAATCGCCCTGGGGTAGCTGCAGGCGGCGTATCGGGCGCCGGTAGCACGCGGGCACGTTCGCGCAGCACTGGCGCGGATGTGGCGGCGGATCTGTGGACAGAGCCGGCATCGCCCGCGCCGGTGCGCGCGCAAGCGCCAGCGACGCGGTGAGCGCCATGAAAGCGACTCAATACACCGTCGCGTGCGCCTGCACGAACGAATAGAAGAACACCGCATCCGGGTCGCTCTGCACCTGCGCCATTTCCCGGCGCATGCCGGCCACGGTCTCCTCATCCACCGCGCCGGCCTGCAGCAGCCGTTCGGCCGCAGACAGCAGCAGTTCTTCCCAGAACCCGATCATGGTCTTGCGCCGCGCCGGCTCGCGGTTGTCCAGGTGCAGGGTCTTGATCTCGGTGCTGACGTCGCGATAGCCGCCGGCCAGCAGCAGGTTGCCGAGCTTGGCACCGACGAACGGGTCGCCGCCGTGGTCGTACTGGAAGTCGTTGAACGCCATCCAGTAGCGCCACACGTTCGGCGAGTACGGATGCAGCAGGAACGAGGCGTTCATCACCTCGGTCACGTACACCGGCGACCCCGGTGCCAGCACCCGCCGCACTTCGCTGAGCACCCGCGCCGGCGACGGCACGTGCTCCAGCACCCAGCACAGGAACGCCGCATCGAAGCTGCGCGGTTGGAATGGCAGGTCGCCGGCATCAGCCTGCTGCAGGGTGTAGCGGTCCTGGCACCAGGGCATGCGCTGCAGGTTGTCGCGTGCGGCCTGCAGTTGCGCCTCGCTCAGGTCGATGCCGGTGACGTGCAGCTCCGGGAAGCGTCGCAGCAAGACTTCGGTCTGGGCGCCGACGCCGCTGCCCACTTCCAGCAGGCGCCGCGCGCCGGTGTAGTCGATCTGGTTGAACAGGGTGGCTTCGAGCAGCCGGGCCTGTTTCAGCAGGCGTGCCTGTTCGGTGTCGGAATAGCCGTGCAGATAGGTCGGGGTGTCGGGAGACGAGCGCATGGCGGTGCTCCAGGGAGAAAACGTCAGGCGGCGGCGGACAAGGCAGGCGGCACCCCGGCGATCAGCGCGTCGAAGTACTCGGCGGTCAGCGCCAGTTGCGCCTGTGCGCTCTCGGCGCGGTTGACAACGGCGCGGAACGCGGCGTTCTCGGGTTGATCCTTGGCATACCAGCCCAGGTGCTTGCGCGCGATGCGCACGCCCTGCGCCTCGCCGTAGAACGCGTGCAGCGCCTGCAGGTGGCCGAGCAGGGTGTCGCGGACGAACGTCAGCGACGGCGCCGGCCGCAGTTCGCCGGTGACCAGGTAGTGCGCGATCTCGCCGAAGATCCACGGCCGGCCCTGCGCCGCACGCCCGACCATCACCGCATCGGCGCCGGTCGCGGCCAGCACCTGCGCCGCCTTCTGCGGCGAATCGATGTCGCCGTTGGCGATCACCGGAATGCGCAGCATCGCCTTGATCTGGGCGATGGTCGCGTACTCGGCTTGGCCGCTGTAATGTTGATCGCGGGTGCGCCCGTGCACTGCTAGCGCGGCGATGCCGCAGTCCTCGGCGATGCGCGCGATGACCGGGCCGTTGCGGTGGTCGCAGTCCCAGCCGGTGCGGATCTTCAGCGTCACCGGCACTGGCGAGGCCTTCACCACTGCGCTGAGGATGCGCGCCACCAGCGCCTCGTCGCGCATCAGCGCCGAGCCGGCCCAGGCGTTGCACACCTTCTTCGCCGGGCAACCCATGTTGATGTCGATCAGTTGCGCGCCGTGGTCGGCGTTGTAGCGCGCGGCCTCGGCCAGTTGCTGGGGCTCGGTGCCGGCGATCTGCACGCTGACCGGGTCCGGCTCGCCGGCGTGGTCCATGCGCTGCAGCGACTTGCGGGTCTGCCAGAAGCGCGGATCGGAGATGGTCATCTCCGACACGGCCAGGCCCGCGCCCAGCCGCTTGCACAGCAGCCGGAACGGCTTGTCGGTGACCCCGGCCATCGGTGCCAGGATCACCTTCGGTTCGATCGTGTAGGGGCCGATACGCATGCGCGTAGTGTAGCGGGGTGCATGCGCTGGCGGGCCGGGCGGCCCGCGCGGCCGTCAGCGCATCAGCTGGTACAGCTCGAAGCCGTTGTCCTTGCCGTCCAGGATCAGCAGCAGTTCGTCCGGGCCCAGCGCGACCAGGCGGCCGACGCTGTTGCCGTGCGTGCCGTCGGAGGCATGGCCGGGCGCGTAGGCCGCTTCCGGCTCGTCGTTGACCGTGCTTGCGCCGAGGAAGGCCAGCTCATGGCTGCCGGCGGACAGCGGATACAGCGTGCCGCTGCGGCGCTGCGAGCCGCTGGTCTTGCTCAGGTGGTAGCCGCAGGGATCGCGGCGGATCTCGGCCTTGAAGTGGGGATAGGCGTAGGCGAAGTGCGGGTCGATCTGGATCGAGCGCACCTTCCAGCGGCCCTCCAGCTTGCCGGGCTGCTGCGGCGTCTGCGCGCGCTGCAGCAGGCTGCGCGCCAGCGCCGCGCCCTTTTCCTGCTCGGCATCGTCGTAATGCGCCGCGATCACCTGCTGCAGGCGTTCGGCGGAGACGGTCACCGCGGCGCGGTCGGCGTCGGCGGCCAGGCTGTTCCAGTCGCAGTGCGGTGCCGCGGCGGCGGACAACGGGAGCAGCAGTGCGCACAGCGCGGCGAACGGGATGACGGAACGGCGGGGCATCGGCAACTCCTTGTCGGATGCGTGGCCGGCGCAGCGCCGGCGCTGGTTTGTGATGGCAGGCAACGGCGACGGCCGGCGCCGTCGCGCCGATCGCTCAGCCGGCCTCGGGCGTCAGCCGCGGCATCGATGCCGCCGCGCCTTCGGCCTCGGTGGAGCGCGCCGCGTAGTGGTTGGCGAAGCGCACATGGGTGGCGAACGCGGCGTTCGGCGACTGCGCCAGCGACGCCACCAGGGCGCCGTTGAAGGCGTCGCCGGCACCGGTGGTGTCCACGGTATGCGCGGTTTCGGCGCCGATCCGGTAGTAGGGCTGGGTGTCGCCGAGCAGGCGCTCCTCAGGGTGCGAGATGAACGCACCGACCGCGCCCAGCGTCACCACCACGGTGCCGCCCGGCAGCAGCTTGCGGCACAGCGCGTGCAGGCTGCCGCCATCGGTGGCGGCGACGTCGTCGGCGTCCACGCGCACGCCGACATGGCGGGCGAGCAGGGCGGCGAACTCGGTTTCGTTGGGGGTCAGCACGTCGGCCAGCTTGAGCAGGCCGATGCTGGTCTGCGCGTTGGCCGGGGCGGCGTTGAGCACCGTGGTCAGGCCAGCCTCGCGGGCCAGCGCCAGGGTGCCCTCGATGGTCTCGATCGGCGATTCCAGCTGCGCCAGCAGCACCCGCGCCGAGCCCAGCAGCGGACGCTGCGCCTGCACGAAGTCCAGGCTCAGCGCGGCGTTGGCGCCGGCGCCGATGACGATGGTGTTGCGGCCGTGGCCGTCGACGTAGATACCGCCGGTGCCGGTCGGCTCGCTGCGGGCCTCGGCGACCAGGGCGATACCGTCCTGCGCGGCCAGGCCGCGCGCCATCGCGCCGCCGGCGTCGTCGCCGAGCGCGCAGACGAAGCTGGTGCGCGCGCCGGCACGCGCCGCCGCCACCGCCTGGTTGAAGCCCTTGCCGCCGGGGCCGGTGCTGTAGCGGCCGGCGATGGTCGCCCCCGGTGCGGGCAGATTCTCGCACCGCCACACATGGTCGACATTGAACGAACCGACGACGATGACCGAACTCATAGGCATGTACTGCTTCTCGACTGGAACTGAAAAAAGAAAGACGGGTGCGGCGGATGCCGCGGCCGGATCAGGCGAAGTGCGACAGCACCCCGGCGATGGTCGCGGTCATGAAGGTGGCGATCGAGCCGCCCAGCACCGCACGCAGGCCGAAGCGGGCCAGGTCGTGGCGGCGCTCGGGGGCCAGGCCGCCGATGCCGCCGATCTGGATCGCGATCGAGCTGAAGTTGGCGAAGCCGCACAGCGCGTAGGTGGCGACCAGCCGGCCTTCCGCGCTCAGGCTCACGCCCGGCACCTGGCCCTGGACGATACGCGACAGCTCGGTATACGCGACGAACTCGTTGATGACCACCTTCTGGCCGATCAGCGAACCGACCGTGGTCGCATCCGGCCACGGCGTGCCGATCACCCAGGCCACCGGCGCCAGCACGTAGCCGAAGATGGTGGACAGGTTGGTCGGGCGGCCGATCACGCTGGCCAGGCCGGTGACGTCGCCGATCCAGGTCAGTGGCGCATTGACCAGCGCGATCAGGGCGATGAACGCCAGCAGCATCGCGCCGATGTTCAGCGCCAGGCGCAGGCCGTCGCCGGCGCCGGCGGCGGCGGCATCGATCACGTTGCTGGTGGTCTTCTCCACTTCCATCTTGATCGTGCCGCGGGTCAGCGGCGTGCCGGTCTCCGGGATCAGCAGCTTGGCCACCACCAGCGTCGCCGGCGCGGCCATGATGCTGGCCGCCAGCAGATGCTTGGCATAGAACGCCTGCTGCGCCGGGTCGCCGCCGCCGAGCATGCCCACGTAGGCCGCCAGCACGCCGCCGGCGATGTGCGCCATGCCGCCGATCATCATCGTCAGCAGCTCGGACTCGGTCATGCGCGGGATGTACGGACGCACCGTCAGCGGCGCCTCGGTCTGGCCGATGAACACGCTGGCGCAGACGCTGGTGGTCTCGGCGCCGGACACGCGCATCACCTTGGTGATCGCCCAGGCCATCACCCGCACCACCGCCTGCATCACCCCCAGGTGGTACAGCACGCCCATCAGCGCGGAGAAGAAGATGATGGTCGGCAGCACCTGGAAGGCGAAGATGAAGCCGTAGGTCTTGGTGTCGAGTAGGCTGCCGAAGATGAAGCTGGAGCCTTCGTTGACGAAGCTCAGCACCTTGACGAACACCTGGCCGAGCCAGTCGAACACCTCACGGCCGCCCGGGACCAGCAGCACCAGCGAGGCGAACCCGATCTGCAGGACCAGGCCGGTCGCGACCAGCTTCCAGTCCACTGCCCGGCGGTTGTTGGAGAACAGCCAGGTGATCCCGATCAACACCGCCAAACCGAACAGGCCGAAGCCGATCCTTCCCAATCCCTCGACCATCTGCGTCCCCGGTCCCCGACCAAAGACGGGAAGCCTAGTGCAGGGGGTGACGGCCGGCAAGGCGAGCGGTGTTCAGTCGGGGATTCGGGAGTGGGGATTGGGGATTCGTAAGAGCAGGCGCCCCGCTGCCGCAGGTGCGGCGATGCCGACGGTGCCTCGCGGCAGCGCCGCTACACTGTGCGGCCGCCCGCCGGCCGTGCCGCGGGTTCGCTCAGCAGGAGGAGTTGCCATGCAATACCGTCGCCTCGGTGCCACCGGGCTGCAACTGTCGGCGCTGTCGTTCGGCGCCTGGATCAACTTCGGCGGGCAGACCGGCCGCGACGAAGCGCGCAACCTGATCGCCGCCGCCTGGGACCACGGCATCAACTTCTTCGACAACGCCGAGGTCTATGCGCACGGCCGCGCCGAGCAGGTGATGGGCGACGTGATCGCCGACCTGCGGCTGCCGCGCGACGGCTTCTGCGTGTCCAGCAAGGTCTACTTCGGCGCCGTCGAGTCGCCGCGCCCCACCCAGCGCGGGCTGTCGCGCAAGCACGTCACCGACGCCTGCCATGCCGCGCTCAAGCGCTTGCGGGTGGACTATCTGGATCTGTACTACTGCCACCGCCCCGATCCGGACACGCCGGTGGAGGAAACCGTGCGCGCGATGGACGCGCTGATCCGCCAGGGCAAGGTGCTGTACTGGGGCACCTCCGAGTGGCCGGCCGAGCGCATCCGCGAGGCGGCGCAGGTGGCGCGCGCGCTGGGCCTGCACGGGCCGTCGATGGAACAGCCGCAATACAACCTGCTGCACCGCGCGCGCGTGGAGCAGGAATACGCGCCGCTGTACGCCGAGCTCGGCCTGGGTACCACCATTTGGTCGCCGCTGGCCTCGGGTCTGCTGACCGGCAAGTACAACGACGGCATCGATCCGGCCTCGCGGCTGGGCCAGGAGCGTAATGCTTGGCTGCAGCAGGAGGTGATCGGGCCGCCGGCGCAGCGCCGCATCGAGCGCGCGCGCGCCTTCACCGCGCTGGCCGCGGCCGAGGGCGTGGCGCCGGCGTCGCTGGCGATCGCCTGGTGCCTGCGCAACCCGCACGTGTCCACGGTGATCCTCGGCGCCAGTCGGGTGTCGCAGCTGCTGGAGAACCTGGCCGCGCTGGAGCTGGCGGCGCGCGACGACGCGGCGTGGTGGGAACGGGTCGACGCCGCGGTGCGCTGACGACGGCATACGCTTGCGCCGCTGCAGTGCAGCGGTGGCGCGGCGGCGAAGGCGTCGATGTGTGGCGATCTTTAGAATCTTTCGTGGTCGGAGTTTCGATCGGGATTGCGAATCGAATCGGGCGAGAATGGGTCTTGATTAATTATTGAGAATCATTATCATCTCGATGCACCCCGTGGATGGAGTTCGATCATGACCGCTCAACCCGTGCTGTTGCGTCACCCCGAGACCCTGAGCCTGCGCGAGCGCACCGTGCCGCGCGCCGTGCCGGCCGAAGAAACCATCAGCAGCCAGGCGCTGCTCAAGGGCCGCCGCGAAGTGCTGATCCAGCACGGCGACCGCGTCTATCGTCTGCGCCACACCAGCAACGACAAGCTGATCCTGACCAAGTGATGCCCTCCGGCCACCGCGCGCGGCCGGTCTCCCCGCCCGATCTGCCGCCACCTGGCCCACGCCCTTGCGCGTCGGCCGCGGCCGCCTCGCAGTCGCGATCCTTCTCTCCCCCTCGGCCAGGCGCGGACCCCGCGCCGTGCCGGTCGAGGGTCTTCCGCGACCACCGATGCTCCCCATGTTCCGTACCGCCCCGCTCACCGGCGCGCTGTGGCTGGCCCTGGCCGCCGGCGCGCATGCCGCTCCTGTATCCGCCTCTGCCTCTGCCTCCGACGCTGACGACGCCGCCAGTGCGGCGGCGGCCATCCGCGATTTCGATCGCCTGCAGGTCACCGCCACGCGCACCCAGCGCGCCATCGTCGACGTACCCGGCAGCGTCGACGTGATCGACCGCGAACAGATGGACCGCGCACTGGTCCACGACCTGAAGGATCTGCTGCGCTATACGCCCGGCGTGTCCGCCACCGGCAACAGCGGCCGCTTCAGCGGCATCTCCGGCATCCGCATCCGCGGCCTGGACGGCAACCGCGTGCTGATCCAGACCGACGGCATCCCGGTCTCGGACACCTTCAGCTTCGGCAGCTACCTCAACGCCAACCGCAACTTCGTCGACATGGACACGCTCAAGCGCGTGGAGATCGTGCGCGGTCCGGCCAGCGCGCTGTACGGTTCGGATGCGCTGGGCGGGGTGGTCGCCTACGTCACCAAGGATCCGGCCGACTACCTGGCGCCGGGCAAGGACAGTTACGTCGGCCTGAAGTTCGGCTACGAGAGCGAGTGGAAGGGGTTGTTCGCCGGCGCGCTGGTCGCCTTCGGCGGCGACCGCTGGAGCGGCATGGCCGCGGTCAGCCATCGCCAGGGCCAGGAAAGCGAGACCCAGGGCGACAACCGCAGCATCGGCGCCGCCCGCACCGCGCCCAATCCGCTCAGCAGCGACGGCCGCAGCCTGCTCAGCAAGCTGGTCTACGCGCCCAGCGCCAATCAGCGCTTCAAGCTGACCGTCGAAGGCAACGAGGACTACTCGCGCATCGATGCGCTGAGCAACGTCACCGCCAGCATCCTCTCGCAGCGCGGCCGCGACCATCAGACCCGCGCCCGCGTGTCGCTGGCACACGAGGTGGACCAGCTCGACACGCTGCTCGCCGACGACCTGCAGTGGCAGCTGTACCGCCAGGATAGCCAGAGCCTGCAGCGCACCGACGAACGCCGCAGCAACGGCACGCTGCGGCACATGGAGCACGACTTCGACCAGCGCCTGTACGGACTGCAGGCGAATCTGCACAAGCGGGTCGATCAGGGGCGCATCGTGCACGACATCAGCTACGGCATCGACCTGTCGCACACCGACACCCACGAAAAACGCGACGGCCGCACGCTGAACCTGCGCACCGGCACGATCAGCAAGACCGTGGGCATGGAAACCTTCCCGGTCCGCGACTTCCCGATCACCGAGACGCGCAAGGCCGGCGCCTACCTGCAGGACGAGATCGCGCTGGCCGAGGGCCGCTTCAGCCTGACGCCTGCGCTGCGTGCCGACTATTACCGGCTGTCGCCGCAGGTCGATGCGATCTTCGCTACCGACAATCCCGGCGTGGCGGCGAAGAAGATCAGCGATCGCAACGTCTCGCCCAAGCTCGGCGCGATCTGGCGCCTGGACGACGCCTGGTCGTTGTACGCCAACTACGCGCACGGCTTCCGCGCGCCGCCCTACAACGACGTCAATATCGGCTTCACCAACCTGCTCATCGGCTACACCGCGATCGCCAATCCCGACCTGAAGCCGGAGACCAGTCGCGGCGCGGAGTTGGGCGTGCGCTACGCCGGTCCGGCGGTCTACGCCGGCCTGAGCGCCTACCGCAACGCCTATCGCGACTTCATCGAGTCCTACCGCTTCGTCGGCTTCAACGCCGACGGCTTGATGCTGTATCAATCGCGCAACGTCGACCGGGTGACCATCCGTGGCGTGGAGGCCAAGGCCGGTGTCGACGTCGGCGCACTCGATGCGCGCTGGGCTGGCTGGTCGCTGCAGGCCAGCGCGGCCTATGCGCGTGGCGACAACCGCACCGACGGCACGCCGCTCAATTCGGTGGATCCGCTGCGCGGCGTGCTCGGCCTGGGCTACGACCGCAACACCTGGGGCGCGCAACTGGTCGCCACCGCGGTGGCGAAGAAGCGCCGGCCGGAACTGCCGAGCTACTACACGCCGGCCGGCTACGCGACGCTGGACCTGCTCGCACACTGGCACTTCACCGAAGGCGCGCGGCTCGACGTCGGCGTGTTCAACCTGGCCGACCGCCGCTACATCGACTGGAACATGCTGCCCGGCGCGACCCTGGCCCGCAGCAGCGTGCTCGACCGCTACACCGGCGCCGGGCGCAACGTCTCGGTCAGCCTGGCGCTGGACTGGTAGCGGCGGATGCGCACGGCCGCGCCAGCGCGTACCGGCCCGGAGCGGATCGCCGCGCCGCTGCCGCGCCCGGCGCAGCTGGCCGCACTGGGCACGGTGTTGTGCCTGTACCGCGCCCACACCGGCGCCGAACTGATCGGCTGGCGCCACGCCTGCAGCGTGGCCGCGCACCTGGACGTGGACAGCGATGGCGTGCTGGAGAGCCTGCGCTTCTACGACCGCCAACACCAATGCTGCTGGCGCCTGTACCTGCTGCCCGACAGCGATTTCGTCGCATGGGACATGCTGCTGTCGGCGCTGCCCGCGGCGCAGGACGCCGCCGATGGCGGCGTCGCCGAGCGACTGTGGCGGCGCGTCGCCGGCCGCCTGCGCGGCGATGGCTGGCATGCGCGGGCGCTGCGCCTGCACGCGGCCGATGGCGTGCTGGCGGCCAGCGTCGCCGGCGTGTCGCCGCTCGGTGCCAGCATCGCCCGCCGCATCGCGCGCCTGGAGGCGGCCGAGGGCGACGTGCTGGTCGACGACTGCTGTTGCGCCCGCGCCGGACGCCCTGCGCCGCGCCCCGATCCCGACCGGCCGTGGCCGCTGCTGCGGTTGTGAGCGTTCGCTGGTGTTTCCTCGTTTCCCGTCACTACCCACACACCTCTCGATGATGAAAGCCACGCCTCTGTTCTTCGCCCTGCTGCTTGCCGGCAACCTTCCCGTTCATGCCGAAACCGCCGACCCGGCGCGCGACCGTGCCAGCATCCTGGCGATGCAGGGCGAGTACACGGTGGCGTTCGCCTTCGACGAGACCGTGCTGCTGCAGCCTGGCTACACGCGCGCCGCGCCAATGCGCAGCGGTGGCGACGAGGTGGTGATCGTGGTCGAGGACAGCCCGCGCAAGGTGGTGCTGCAGCACCTGCTGGTGGAGCCCAAGAGCGGTCACGTGACCAAGCACTGGCGCCAGGACTGGATCTACGAGGCGCCGCAACGCTTCGAGTTCAGCGCCGACCAGACCTGGCAGGTGCGCCCGCTCGACGCCGCGACCACCCGCGGCGCCTGGACCCAGTGCGTGTACGAGGTCAGCGACGCGCCGCGCTACTGCGGCACCGGGCGCTGGGACTACGCCGATGGCCATCCGACCTGGACCAGCGACCTGAGCTGGCGTCCGTTGCCGCGCCGCGAGTACACCAAGCGCAGCGACTACAACGCGCTGGCGGTGATCAACCGGCACACGCTGACCCCGGCCGGCTGGACCCACGAGCAGTTCAACACCAAGGTGCTGCGCAAGCCCGATGGCAGCCAGCAGGCCATCGCCCGCGAATTCGGCTTCAACGACTACGTCAAGACCACGACCGTGGATTTCGCACCGGCCTACGCCTACTGGAAGGCCACCCAGGGCTACTGGGCCAGGGTGCGCGCGCGCTGGGACGGCCTGCTCGGCAAGCCGCCGGGCGTGCAGCTGAAGACCAAAGTCGACGGCATGGCGATCATCGTGCCGCTGTTCGGCCAGGCCGAGGCGGTGCAGCAGGGCAAGCCGGTCAGCGATGCGCAACTCGATGCGGTGTTCGCGCAATGGACCGCGCCGGCACCGGCCGCGCGCTGAGGCCAGCGCCGGCAACACAGCCAGGGTGGGGAAGGCGGCCGGGATGGCGCGTTCCCCTTTTTCTTGCGTGTGTCGCGTCGCCGAAGATGGTGCTTGGTGCTGGCAGGCGCGTAGATCGCGGCTCACGCTCTGAGCCGCAGGTGCGCCAACGGAGGCAAGGCGACGCAAGGCCGGCGCCAGCACGGCGCCGCGCGGGATTCTCAGCGTCCCGCGTCGTGCGCGCGTGTGGTCGTCGCCGGTGCGGGCGGCGGCGTTGGCGATGACGCGTCACCCGTGGAGGCGGACATCACCTGCTCGATCCACGGCAGATAGCGCGACACGCGCACGGCGTGCACGATCTGGCCGTAAAGACCCTGCACGAAGGGACGATCCGCGGTCCAGGTCGCCCAGAACGGATGGTCCGGCGGATAGTTGCCCCACGACGCCAGTCCGATCAGTTGCCGCGCGTCGCCGGTGCCAATCAGCAAGGGGCCGCCGCTGTCGCCGCTGCCGGTGATGCCTTCCAACGGCAGGGCGGCCGGGGGCGCGTCGAAGCGATACGAGAGGTAGCGTGGGTCGGCGCCGACGATCGTGTTGAACGCATGGCGCAGCACGCCGCGATGGGCGCCGTGGGGATCCTGGCCGGCGTTGCCGTCGCCGGTGGCGCCCTTACCGATCAGTTCGGCGGTCATCCCCACCTCGCCGCCGCCGCGGTACAGCGCGGCCGGCGCCACGCCCGTTACCGGCGTGGCCAGCTCGATCAGCGCAATATCGTCGGAGGCGGCCAGAAACGCGTAGAACTTGGCGAAGTCGCGCGAGGCCAGCGCCTCCTGCACCAGCGCATCGGGCGGCTTGCGGTAGCCGGGATGGAGGACGACGCGCCTGATCCTGTACGCCACGCCGCCGATGGACACCTCCTGGTCCATACCGGGCATTTGCATCGGCGTCGCGTGCGCGGCGGTGACGACCCACTGCGGCGCGATCAGCACGCCGTGTCCTTCGCCGGGCAGGTCGGCCAGTGCAGGGAATGCCGCCGCCGGGATCCGATAGCGCGCTTCCTCCAGGTCCGCCCTGACCACCACGGCGCCGGCCGTGTTGGCGATGGCCAGCAGGCAACAGGCGACAATCCATTTCATGTGGTTCTCCTTTCGATGCAGCGTGATCTTACCCATGGCGCGGCACGCATCGCTCCCGTCGTCGCGGCAGACCGCCGCCGAGGGCCGGTGGCGACCGCATCGCGTCCGCGCAGCCCGCGGCGCTCTTCCAAATCCCCAGTCCCGGCTCCACTCAGTTCTCGCGCAGCGCCAGCGCCGGCGGCGTGCGCAGGATGCGGCGGGTGCCGGACCAGCCGGCGAGCAGGCTCAGCGCCACGCCACCGAGGCCGCCGAGCAGCAGCGCCGGCCACGGCGGCGACAGCGCGAGGTCGAAGGCCTGCTTGGCCACCACCACGCCGATGATCGCCGCCGCGCCCACCGCGAGCAGCGCGGCGAGCAGGCCGAGCGCGCCGAACTCCACCAGCACCGCGCCGCGCAATTGCCCACGCCGCGCGCCCAGGGTGCGCAGCACTGCGCTGTCGTAACGACGCTCGCCGGCAGTGGCCTGCAGGGCGGCCAACAGCACCAGCGCGCCGGCCAGCAGGCTGAAGCCCATCACCAGTTGCACCGCCTGGGCGACGCGGTCGATGACCTCGCGCACGCGCTGCAGGATCGCGTCGATGTCCAGCAGCGACACGTTCGGATAGGCGCGGCTGAGTCCGCTCAGTTGCGCGGCCGAGGCGCGCGGCAGGTGGAAGGCGGAGATCAGGTTGTACGGGGCATCCTGCACCGCACCGGCGTTGAGCAGCAGGAAGAAGTTGACCCGGAACGAATCCCAGTCGGCCTTGCGCACATTGGTGACGGTGAAACTGCGCTGCTGGTCGCCGAGCAGCAGGGTGATGCGGTCGCCGAGCTTGAGCCCGTAGCGCTGCGCCCAGCCTTCCTCCACCGAGGCCTCGGCGGCGGTGCTGTCGGCGGCCCAGAAGCGTCCGGACAGCAGCCGGTTGGCGGCGGGGAACTCGTGCCGCCAGGAGAAGTTGATCGGCCGGTCGCTGCCGTCGCCATCGTCCTCCGGACCCTGCTCGCGGCGTTGCGGCGGCTTGCCGTTGATCGCCACCAGCTTGCCGGTGCTGAACGGCTCGACCGCCGCATCGGCGACGCCGAGCCTGCGCAAGGTGCCGAGCACCTGCTCGGCCTGGTCGGGCTGGATGTTCATCAGGAAGTAGTTCGGCGTGTCCGCCGGCAGCCGGTCGCGCCACTGCCCGAGCAGGCCGGGGCCGATCACCGCCAGCAACAGCAAGGCGCACAGCGACAGCGACAGGCCTACCAGTTGCACCACGCTCAGTGCGCGGCGCCGGGTCAGCGCCGCCAGGCCCAGCTTCCATGGCCCGCGCAGCTGTCCCTGCAGTCGCCGCAGTACCGCCAGCAGCACGCCGCCGACCGCCGCGGCCAGCGCCGCCAGCAGGGTCAGGCCGCCCAGCACCCAGGCCGCCAGCACGCCGTCGCCGGTGGCGTAGACCGCCAGCACCACGGTGGCGACCAGGGCCGCGGCGTAGACCAGCAGTGAGGTTGGCGGCAGCGCGGCGAAGCTGCGGTTGAGCACGCGCATCGGCGGCACGTCGCGCAGGCGCAGCAGCGGCGGCAGGCCGAAGCCGAGCAGCAGCAGCAGGCCGATGCCGGCGCCGGCCAGCGCCGGGGTCGCCTGCGGCAAGGGCAGGCGGTCGGGAATCAGGCTGCCCAGCGCTTCGACCAAGCCGACCTGCGCCAGCATGCCCAGGCCCACGCCGAGCGCGCAGGCGGGGATCGCCAGCAGCAGCAACTGCACCGCCAGCGCACCGAGGATGTCGCGCTGGCGCGCGCCCAGGCAGCGCAAGACCGCGACCTGATCGATGCGACGCAGGGCGAAGCGGTTGGCGGCCAGCGCGGTGGCGACGCCGGCCAGCAGCACCGCCAGCAACGCGGCCAGGGCCAGGAAGCGCCCGGCGCGGTCGAAGGCGCCACGTACGCCGCGCTGGGTGTCCTCGATGCCGACCAGGCGGTAGGCCTTGGCGCGTGGCGCCAGCCATTCGCGCAGGGCGGCGATCTCGCCAGGCGCACCGGCGAACATCAGTCGATAGGAAGCGCGGCTGCCAGGGCCGAGCAGGCCGGCGGCATCGACGTCGGCGCGGTTCACCAGCAGCGGCGGCGACAACTGCATCAGTTCGCCGGAGGCATCCGGTTCGGCGCGCAGCACCCGGGTCACGCGCAGCGTGCCGGCGCCGAACTCCAGCGCATCGCCGAGCTTCAGCCCCAGCGCTTCGAGCAGGCGCGGATCGGCATAGGCTTCTCCGCGCGGCGGCGGACCGGCGCGTTCACTGCCGGCGCCGACGGTGTCGCGCGCGACCAGCAACTCGCCGCGCAGCGGATAGCCCGTGCCCACCGCCTTGATGTTGGCCATCTGGCTGGCGTCGCCATGGAACAGCACGCTGGGGAAACTGACCATGCGCGTGCTGCGCAGGCCGCGCCGCTGCGCCTCCTCGGCGAAGGCGGCAGGAATGTCCTGGCGCCCGCTGACGCCGAGGTCGCCGCCGATCACCTCGGCGGCGCTGCCGGTCAGCGCCAGGGTCACCCGGTCGACCAGGGTGCCGACCGCGGTCATCACCGCCACGCCCAGCACCAGCGCGGCGAACACGGTCAGCAGATCGCCGGCGAACAGCTCGCGGCGCAGTGCGCGCGCGGCGTGGCGCAGCACGTTCATGCGGCATCCGCCGCGTCGGCGGCGCGCAGGCGGCCGCCGTCGAGCCGGTAGCGGTGTTCGCAGCGTTGCGCCAGGCGCATGTCGTGGGTGACCAGCACCAGGGTGGTGTCGCTGCCTTCGTTGAGCGCGAACAGCAGGTCGCTGATCTGTTGTCCGGTGGCCTGGTCGAGGCTGCCGGTGGGCTCGTCGGCGAACAGGATCCGCGGCCGCGCCACGAACGCGCGCGCCAGCGCCACGCGCTGCTGCTCGCCGCCGGACAGTTGCCGCGGGTAGTGCCGCGCCCGCGCGCTCAGCCCGACCGCCTCCAGCACCTCGCGCACCCGCGCCGGATCCTCGCGTCCGGCCAGTTCCAGCGGCAGGGCGATGTTCTCGGCCGCGGTCAGCGACGGCAGCAGGTGAAAGCTCTGGAAGACGAAGCCGACCTCGCGCGCGCGCAGCGCGGCGCGCGCTTCCTCGTCCAGTGCATTGAGCGACTGCCCGGCCAGCACGATCTCCCCGCGCGTGGGCAGGTCGAGGCCGGCCAGCAAGCCGAGCAGGGTGGTCTTGCCGGAGCCGGAGGCGCCGACGATGGCCACGCTGTCGCCTTCACCGATGGTCAATCCAACCTTGTCGAGAATGTGGACCGTACCCTCCGGTCCGCTGACGGATTTGCCGACATCGCGTACGTCGATGGCGATGCTGGCGCGAAGCGTGGGGGCCTGACTGTCGATGAGGGAATCTCCAATGCGTGGCGACGAGACGAGAAGCAAGCGGGCCTGGATGCGCCGCGCCTGGCTGCTGCTGGCATGGTGGGTGCTGCTGCCCGCCATCGCCTGTGCCAAAGGTGCGACGGGGCCGGTGCTGGTGCTCGGCGACAGCCTCAGCGCGGCGCACAACATCCCGGTGCAGTCCGGCTGGGTGGCCTTGCTGGACAAGCGCCTGCAACAACAGATGCGGGCGCCACCGGCGGTGGTCAATGCCAGCATCAGCGGCGAGACCTCGTCCGGCGCGCTGACCCGCCTGCCGGCGCTGCTGCAGAAGCATCGGCCGTCGGTGGTGGTCATCGAACTGGGCGGCAACGACGCATTGCGCGGGCTGAGCCCGGCCGAACTGCGTGGCAACCTGGAGAAGATGATCGTGCTGAGCCGTGACGCCGGTGCGAAGGTGCTGTTGCTGGGCATCGATGTGCCGCCGAACTACGGACCGGGCTACCGGCAGCGCCTGCGCGCGGTCTATGCGGACCTGGCCAGGCAGTACCGGACGGGCCTGCTGCCGTTCCTGCTGGAGGGCGTGGCGATGAACCCGTCGCTGATGCAGGGCGATGGCCTGCACCCCACCGCGGCGGCCCAGCCCAAGGTGCTGGATAATGTCTGGCCTCAGCTCAAGCCATTGATTACGCAGTAATTTTTTTGTCGCTCAGGCAGATGAAGCGGTCTTCACGCCGCCACCACCGCACATCCGGCATGTTTCACAAAGCTGAAGACTGAGGAAGCGTTATGCGTCAGACCAAGGAAACATCCGGGCTCGTGCTGGTCGTGGAGGACAACCGCAATATTTCCGAGATGATCGGCGAGTACCTGGAAGGCCGCGGGTTCGAAGTGGATTACGCCTGCGACGGCCTGGACGGCTACCGCCTGGCGGCGGAGAACAGCTACGACGTGGTGGTGCTGGACCTGATGCTGCCGCGTCTGGACGGCATCGAAGTGTGCCGCCGCCTGCGCAACGACGCGCGCAAGTCGACCCCGGTGCTGATGCTGACCGCGCGCGACACGCTCGACGACAAGCTCACCGGCCTGGGTTTCGGTGCCGACGACTACCTGACCAAGCCGTTCGCGATCCAGGAACTGGAGGCGCGCCTGCGTGCGTTGATCCGCCGCGAGCGCCGCCAGGTCGGCTCGGAAGTGCTGAAGGTGGCTGATCTGGTGCTGGATCCGGTGAGCATGCGTGCCACCCGCGCCGGCACCGAGCTGCAGCTCTCGCCGATCGGCCTGCGCCTGCTGACCATCCTGATGCGCGAATCGCCGCGCGTGGTCACCCGCCAGGAAATCGAGCGCGAGATCTGGGGCAACGGCCTGCCGGACTCGGACACCCTGCGCAGCCATCTGTACAACCTGCGCAAGATCATCGACAAGCCGTTCGACCGCCCGCTGCTGCACACCGTGCAGAGCGCCGGTTACCGCATCGCCGACATCGCCCAGCCGATGAGCTGAGGCGGCGCCCGATCGTGGATGCAACGCGGCCCCGCTGAACGGGGCCGCTTGCACGAAAGGCTCACGATCGGCCTTCCTATAATCGCGGCAACGATCACGGATGCCGTATGCCGCACGGGTTGCCGCGCAAACTTCGCCTCGCCCTGATCGCCCGCATCGTGTTTGCGGGCTGCGTCGTCACGCTTGCCAGTTATCTGGTGGTCGCGATCGTGCAGCACTCGCTGGTCGGCTCGATCCTGAAGCAGGAGGCGCGCTACTACTGGCGCCTGCGCGCGCAGTTGCCGCAGCAACCACCGCCCAACAGCCACAGCCTGCGCGGTTATCTGTTGCCGGCCGGGCAATCCGATGCGGCGGTGCCTGCCGACCTGCGCGGGTTGGCGCCAGGCCTGCACGAGGATCGCCCCGGCGGCGAGATGGTGCTGGTCGACCAGACCGAGAGCGGGCGCCTGTACCTGGTGTTTTTGCGCGCACCGGCGCAGCGGCTGGCGTTCTGGTTCGGCGTGGTGCCGACGTTGCTCACCCTGATCGCGGTGCTGGTGGTGGCCTGGCTGACCTGGCGGGTGTCGCGGCGCTTGCTGTCGCCGATGAACTGGCTGGCGCGGCGGGTCTCGCGTTGGGATCCGCGGCATCCAGCCGCCGCCGAACTGGCCCCGGAAAACCTGCCGACCGACGTACAGGGCGAGGCGCGGCAACTGGCCGCCGCCCTGCATGCGCTGGCCCTGCGCGTCACCGACCACGTCGCCCGCGAACGCAACTTCACCCGCGATGCCAGCCACGAGCTGCGCACCCCGCTGACGGTGATCCGCGTCGCCACCGACATCGCCATGACCGAGCAGGAACTGCCGCCGCGCCTGCACCGCAGCCTGCAGCGCATCCAGCGCGCCGGCCGCGACATGGAGGCGGTGATCGACGCCTTCCTCATCCTGGCGCGGGAAGCGGACGTGGTGCCGCAGAGCGAACTCTTCGAGATCGCCGACGTGGTCGAGTACGAGGCCGAGAACGCGCGCGAACTGCTGATCGGCAAGCCGGTGACCCTGAGCGTGCGCGTGCTGGCCTCGGCGACATTGCATGCGCCGCCGCGCGTGCTGCACGTGGTGGTCAGCAACCTGCTGCGCAACGCCTGCAGCTACACCGACGCCGGGCGCATCGAGGTCGAGGTCGAGGCCGACCGCATCCGCATCCGCGACACCGGCATCGGCATGTCCGAGGACGCTTTGCGGCACGCCTTCGAGCCGTTCTTCCGTGCCGAGCCGGAGCGCCCGCAAGGCACCGGGCTGGGCCTGTCGATCGTGCGCCGGCTGTGCGACCGTTTCGGTTGGCAGGTGGCCCTGGAAAGCGCCGAGGGCGGCGGCATTCTTGCGACCGTGCGGTTCCCGCCGGTCACGTGAGCGCCCGCGCACGGCGGCGCGGGCGCGTCACGGTTCAATCCTTCAGGTACGGACGCACGGTGTCGCGCCACAGCGCGTAGCCGGCCGCGTTCATGTGCAACTTGTCCGGTCCGAACAGCTCGGCGCGCGGCTGCCCGTCGGCGCCCAGCATCGGCGTGTACACGTCGACGAACTGCACCTGCTTCAGGCCGGCTGCGGCCTTGCGGATCAGCGCGTTGGCCTCGGCCATCTTCGGCATCAGCGCCGCGCGCGAGGGGCTGGGCTTGATCGACAGATAGACGATGCGGGTCTTGGGCAGGTCGCGGTGCACGCGGGTCGCGAAGGCCACGAAGTCATCGCGCACCTGCTGCGGGCTGCGGCCGCTGTTGAGGTCGTTGTCGCCGGCGTAGAACACGATCAGGCGTGGCTTGTACGGCACCACGATGCGGTCGGCATACCAGGTGCTGTCGCGGATCTCCGAGCCGCCGAAGCCGCGGTTGAGCGTCTGCACGCCCGGAAAATCCGTGGCCAGCGAGGTCCAGAAGCGGATCGAGGAACTGCCGACGAACAGCACGCCACCGGGTTTGACCGGATGCGCGGCATCGTCCTTGGCGAAACGCGCCATGTCCTCTTCCCAGGCGGCATTGGAGACCTGGTCGGGCACGCTGGGCGGCGGGGGTGGGGTGAGCGCCAGTGCCGGCGACAGGCCCAGCAGGGACAGACTGAACAGACTCAGGGCGAGCAGCGGTGCGCGCAGCGGCGAACGGGGCATGACGCCTCCTCGAAGCAAGGGGATCGGCGATGGTGCCGCAGGCACGACATGCAGGCAAATCCGCGGCGATGCCGGCGGTGCTGCGGGGCTTGTGGCAAAATTGCCGCCTATCCCGCTGCGCCTTGCCCATGACCGATTCCTTCCGGCCGTCGTCGTCGCGTCCCCGTTCCCTGGGGCGGGGCTGAGCCGTGGCCGACCAGTTCGGGCATCTGCCGCGCGGGCCGCGCCGCATGCTGATGGCGGCGCGTTGGTCCTGGCAGGGCTTGCGCGCGGCTTGGCTGCACGAATCCTCCTTCCGCCTGGAGGTGTGTCTGTTCCTGATCCTGGCACCGCTGGCGCTGTGGCTGGGGCAGGGGCCCGTGCAGCAGGTGCTGATGATCGGCTCGCTGCTGCTGGTGCTGGCGGTGGAACTGCTCAATTCGGCGATCGAAGCGGTGATCGAGCGCTACGGCCCCGAGCATCACGAACTGGCCGGGCGCGCCAAGGACATGGGCTCGGCCGCGGTCTTCGTGATGCTGGCCAACGTGGTGCTGTGCTGGGGCCTGATCCTGCTGCCGCGCCTGCTGTGATCGCCGCCCGTTTCTTCTTCCGTTAAAGGATCCGACGCCATGGCCCTCGAGTTTCTTGCCGACCCCAACACCTGGCTGACGCTGTTGACGCTGAGTGCGTTGGAGATCGTGCTGGGCATCGACAACCTGGTGTTCATCTCCATCGCGGTGGGTAAACTGCCGGAAGCGCAGCGCCCGGCCGCGCGCAAGTTCGGCATCGCGGTGGCGTGCCTGACCCGCATCGCGCTGCTGGTGTCGCTGGCGTTTCTGGCGCGCATGCAGGGCGAGCTGTTCAGCGTCGCCGGCATGGGCATCTCGATCCGCGACCTGGTGTTGATCGTCGGCGGCCTGTTCCTGCTGGTGAAGGGCACGATGGAGATCCGCGAGCTGATCACCGGCGGCGAAGACGAAGACCCCACCACCAGCAAGGCCTCGGGCGTGTTCTGGATGGTGATCGCGCAGATCGCGGTGATCGACATCGTGTTCTCGCTGGATTCGGTGATCACCGCGGTGGGCATGGCCCAGCACATCCCGGTGATGATCGCCGCGGTGCTGCTGGCGGTGGCGGTGATGCTGCTGGCGGCCAATCCGCTGGGCCGCTTCATCGACGCCAACCCGACGGTGAAGATGCTGGCGCTGGCCTTCATCCTGATGATCGGCGTGGTGCTGATCCTGGACGGCCTGGACGTGCACGTGCCCAAGCCGTACATCTACGCGGCGATGGGCTTCTCGGTGCTGGTGGAGTGGCTGAACCTGCTGATGCGCCGGCGCGCCGCCGCGCATCAGGTGCCCGGCGCGGGGAAGTGGTGAGCCACCGCTGAGGTCGGCTGCGTTTTCACCGGCGGCGTGGCAAGCTGCGCGCAGTCATTCGCCGGAGTCCTCGCATGCGCCTGTTGTCCCGCTCCCTGTTTCTGGCCGCGCTGGCGGTGTTGCTGTCCGGCTGCGGCTACAACGCGATCCAGCAGAAGGACCAGGCGGTCAAGGCCGGCTGGTCGGAAGTGCTGAACCAGTACAAGCGCCGCGCCGACCTGGTGCCGAACCTGGTCAACACGGTCAAGGGCTATGCCGACCAGGAGCGGCAGGTGCTGACCGACGTGACCAACGCCCGTGCCCGCGTCGGCCAGGTGCAGGTCAACGCCGACGATGCCGCCTCGCTGCAGCAGTTCCAGCAGGCGCAGGGCCAGTTGTCCAGCGCGCTGTCGCGGTTGCTGGTGGTCAGCGAGAACTACCCGAACCTGAAATCCGACCAGGCCTTCCGCGACCTGCAGGCGCAGCTGGAAGGCACCGAGAACCGCATCACCGTGGCGCGCGGCCGCTACATCCAGGCGGTGCAGGACTACAACACCTACATCCTGTCCTTCCCGCAGGTGCTCACCGCCAAGATGTTCGGCTACAAGGAGAAGCCCAACTTCTCGGTGGAGAACGAAGCGCAGATTTCCGAGGCGCCGGCGGTGAACTTCGGTGGCCAGCCCGCGTCCGCTCCACAGCAGCCGCAGCAGCCGGCACCGGCGCACTAAGCGCCGCCGCGGGCCGGCGTGACCGTGCGTTTCACCTCCGAGGCTGAGCGCGCCGCCGCAGCGACGGCGTCGAGCGGTGGCACCCGCGCTGCGGCCGGCCGTCGACACGTCTGCGTCTGGCTATTGCTGCTGCTGGCGTTGCTGCCCTGGCTGGCCTGGGCGCAGGCCGAGGCGCCGATCCCGCCGCTGGACGCGCCGGTGGTCGACACCACCGGCACGCTGACGCCGAACCAGCGCCTGGAGCTGGACCGGCAGGCGGTGCAGTTGCAGCAGCGCAAGGGTAGCCAGCTGCAGGTGCTGGTGGTGCCCAGCACCGCGCCCGAGAGCATCGAGCAATACACCCAGCGCGTGTTCGACCAGTGGAAGCTCGGCCGCAAGGGCGTGGACGACGGCGTCCTGCTGGTGGTGGCCAAGGACGACCGGCGCGTGCGCATCCAGCCCGGCTATGGCCTGGAAGGCGCGATTCCCGACGCCACCGCCAACCGCATCATCCAGGAGTACCTGGTGCCGCGCTTCCGCGCAGGCGACTACAGTGGCGGGATTTCCGAAGCGACCGCGATGCTGGTCAAGCTGATCGACGGCGAAGCGTTGCCGGCGCCGGTCAGCGCGCACGCCTCGGCCTCGCGCGGCGGCGGCCTGGGATTCGGTTTCTTCGCCGGCCTGTTCGCGGCGCTGGTCGCGCAGGTGCTGTTCGCGCGGCTGTCGCGCCCGGTGCGCGGCGTGCTGAGCGGCGTGGTCGGCGGCGGCGTCGGCCTGCTGCTGAGTCTGTCGCTGTTCGTCGGTGCGCTGACCGGCGCGATCGGCCTGCTGCTGGGCCTGTTTGTGGGAATCGCACCGGGCCGTTCGGCCGGCGGCGGCGGTTGGGGCGGCTGGGGTGGCGGCGGCTTCGGCGGTGGCTGGGGCGGCGGTGGCGGTAGTTGGGGTGGCGGCGGAGGCGGCTTCGGCGGCGGCGGCTGGGGCGGTGGTGGCGGCAGTTCCGGAGGCGGCGGCGCCTCGGGGAGCTGGTGATGCGCTTGGTCCGGCACCTGTTCGCGCCGTCGGCACAGCGCCTGTTCCCGGCGGCCAGCCTGGAGCGCATCGGCGCGGCGATCGCCGAGGGCGAGCGCCTGCACAACGGGCAGGTGATGTTCGCGGTGGAATCGGGGCTGGCACCGGCGCAGGTGCTGCGCGGCATGGCGCCGCGGCTGCGCGCCGAGCACGCGTTCGCACAGTTGCGCACCTGGGATACCGAGGCCAACAACGGCGTGCTGATCTATCTGCTGCTGGCCGATCACCACATCGAGATCGTCGCCGACCGTGGACTGCACGAGCGGGTGGACGCCGCACAATGGCGCCAGGTCTGCGCGCTGATCGAGCGCGAGATGCGTGCGGGCCAACCCGAACAGGCGGTGATCGCTGGTGTTGGCGCGGTGTCCGCGTTGCTGGCCGCGCACTTCCCGGCACAGCCGGGCCAGCCGGGCGAGAACGAACTGCCGAACCTGCCGCAGGTGCTGGATTGAGTGTGCTGCTGTGGTGGTTTGCGCTGCCAGCAGAGGCGGCGGTGTTGTGGAAGGGACTTCGGTCCCTAGGCGAGAGTGCCGGGCTGGGGCCTGATGGCTCTGCTCGTCGCGGCTGAAGCCGCTCCCACATCAGGGCGATGCCGCGCCTGCATGGGTGCGACGGGTGGTGTTGTGGGAGGGACTTCAGTCCCGACGCGATAGCGCCGGAGTGAACCCGATGGCTCTGCTCGTTGCCGCTGATGGCCTGGAGGCCACATGGGCCGCTCCCACAAGCAACCAGGGGCACGTGGCGTCTGGGCTGAGCATATTGCCTTGGAGTCGGTCGGCGGCAGGTTCGTGCGCCTGCCAGCAGATGAAGCGCCACCCCGCTGCGCCGTCCGCAGGCGCGGCAAGCAGCGGAGTCAATGGCAGACGCGTGCGCCTGCCAGCAGATGAAGCGCTACCTCGCTGCGCCGTCCGTAGGCGCGGCAAGGAGCGGAGTCAGTGGCAGACGCGTGCGCCTGCCAGCAGATGAAGCGCTACCCCGCTGCGCCGTCCGTAGGCGCGGCAAGCAGCGGAGTCGGTGGCAGAATAGGCACTCTTTGCCCCCGGCCGACGTTTGCGCATGACCTATCTCCACCAGATCGATCCCATCGCCTTCTCGTTCGGGCCGGTGAAGGTGCATTGGTACGGGCTGATGTATCTGGCCGGCTTCATCTCGGCCTGGTGGCTTGGCCGCCGCCGCATCCGCGCCGGGCGCCTGCCCGGGGTGAACGAGGACGGCTTCTCCGATCTGCTGTTCTACGCGATGCTCGGCGTGGTGCTGGGCGGGCGCATCGGCTACATGCTGTTCTACGCACTGTCCGATTTCCTGGCCGACCCGCTGCTGATCTTCAAGGTGTGGGACGGCGGCATGAGCTTCCACGGCGGCCTGCTGGGCGTGCTGGCGGCCTGCCTGTGGTGGACGCGCAAGGCGCGCCTGCATTTCTTCGACACCGTCGATTTCATCGCGCCGCTGGTGCCGCTGGGCCTGGGCTTCGGCCGCATCGGCAATTTCGTCGGCGGCGAGTTGTGGGGCAAGTTGACCCATGCCGGCTGGGGCGTGATCTTCCCGCACGCGCCGATACAGGACGGCGTGGCCAATGCGCCGGCACTGGAGAGCCTGAAGAGTGCCGCGCAACTGCAGCAGCAATACGCCGCGGGCCTGCTCGATCGCTATGCCCGCCATCCGTCGCAGCTGTACGAAGCGGCGCTGGAAGGGCTGGTGATGTTCGTGGTGCTGTGGACGTTCTCGATGAAGCCGCGCGCGCGCTATGCGGTGTCCGGCTTGTTTGCGCTGCTGTACGGTGTGTTCCGCTTCGCCGTGGAATTCGTGCGGGTGCCGGATGCGCAACTCGGCTACCTGGCGTTCCATTGGCTGACCCGCGGCCAGCAGTTGAGCATCCCGCTGATCCTGCTCGGCCTGTTCCTGCTGTGGCGCTCGCGCAGCGCGCCGGTGCTGCAGCCGGTGCCGCCGCCGGAGGTGAGCAAGTGAAGCAGTACCTGGACCTGCTGCAGCACGTGCTGGAGCGCGGCGCGGAGAAATCCGACCGCACAGGCACCGGCACGCGCAGCGTGTTCGGCTGGCAGATGCGCTTCGATCTCAACGACGGCTTCCCGCTGGTCACCACCAAGAAGCTGCACCTGCGCTCGATCGTGCACGAGTTGCTGTGGTTCCTGAAGGGCGAGACCAACATCGCCTATCTCAAGGACAACAAGGTCAGCATCTGGGACGAGTGGGCCGACGCGCAGGGCGAACTCGGCCCGGTGTACGGCAAGCAGTGGCGGCGCTGGACCGGTGCCGACGGCCGCGATATCGACCAGATGCAGTGGCTGGTGGACGAGATCAAGCGCAACCCGGATTCGCGCCGGCTGGTGATCAGCGCCTGGAACGTGGCCGAGCTGCCGCAGATGGCGCTGATGCCCTGCCACAGCCTGTTCCAGTTCTACGTGGTCGACGGCAAGCTCAGCTGCCAGCTGTACCAGCGCAGCGGCGACATTTTCCTGGGCGTGCCGTTCAACATCGCCAGCTATGCGCTGCTGACCCACATGGTGGCGCAGGCCACCGGCCTGGGCGTGGGCGATTTCGTGCATACGTTGGGCGATGCGCATCTGTATTCCAACCACTTCGAACAGGCGCGCGAACAACTGGCACGCACGCCGCGGCCGTTGCCGCAGCTGCGGCTGAATCCGGCGGTGACCGATCTGTTCGCCTTCACCTACGATGACATCGCCATCGAGGGCTACGACCCGCATCCGGCGATCAAGGCGCCGGTGGCGGTGTGAGTGGCGGGGAGTGGGGAATGGAGAATGGGGAATCGCAAAAGGCGGCAGTGGCGGCGGGGACGGATTTGGAGCGGTCTACGCGCCCCTCGCTGCAGTTGAGCTTGCTCGCGGCGCTGGATCGGGCCAATGCGATCGGTCGCGACAACGACTTGCCGTGGCGCCTGCCGGACGATCTGAAGCGGTTCAAGGCGCTGACCCTGGGCAAGCCGGTGTTGATGGGGCGCAAGACCGCGCAGTCGCTGGGGCGCGCGCTGCCCGGGCGCTTGAACCTGGTGATGACCCGTTCCGGGCAGGTGCCGTTCGCGGACATGCAGGCGGTGGCGTCGCTGCAGGCGGCGATCGACGCGGCGCGCGAGGCCGGCGCTGCGGAGCTGGCGGTGATCGGCGGTGGCGACATCT
This sequence comes from Xanthomonas sp. LF07-6, assembly GCF_034105445.1. Taxonomy (NCBI): domain Bacteria; kingdom Pseudomonadati; phylum Pseudomonadota; class Gammaproteobacteria; order Lysobacterales; family Lysobacteraceae; genus Xanthomonas; species Xanthomonas sp. LF07-6. Next base: position 1,001,408 of record NZ_JAXGGI010000001.1, on the reverse strand, counting down.
TCGCCCTGACCCTGCCGTTGGCCGACGTGTTGTACCTCACCCATGTCGATACCGTGGTCGACGGCGCCGATGCGCATTTTCCCGCGTTCGATCCGGCGCAATGGGAGGTAGTGGCGCGGCAAGCGCATCCGGCGGATGCGCGGCATGCGCTGGCCTTCGAATTCGTGGATTACCGGCGCCGGGCGGGCGCGGTGTAAGCAGCGGCTGGCGGATGCCGGCGCACATGCCGGGATTGTCGTAGGAGCGGCTAGCCGCGACGCGCATTCCGGGGAACGCCTGTCGCGGCTGAAGCCGCTCCTGCGAAACCGCAACGTCTCGCGTTAGACCTATTCCTGCTCGGGCGCAGCAGAGGCAGCCGGCGCCGGTTGTCCGCGGTGCGGCGCGCTGCGCCGCCGCGGGGTGCCGCTGCGCGCCGCCGGCGGCGGTCCCTGCGCCGGACGGCCCGGGACCTGTACGATCTGCAGGTCCTCGCTGTCCAGGCGCAACGCGGTGAGCTTGCCGCCCCAGACCGCGCCGGTGTCGATCGCGTGCACGCCCTGGGTGATGGTCAGGCCCAGCGTCGACCAGTGCCCGCAGACGATCTTCAGGTCGCGCTCGACCCGACCCGGCACCTCGAACCACGGGTACAGGCCCTGCGCCTGGGTGCCGGGCGTGCCCTTTTCCTCGATCGCGATGCGCCCGCGCGGGGTGCAGTAACGGGCGCGGGTGAACAGGTTGATGATCGCGCGCGAGCGGTCGTAGCCGGTCAGGCCAGGCGACCAGGCGGGGCGGTCGCCGTACATGTTGCGGAACAGCTTGCGGTAGCCGTTGCCGTGCAGTTGCTGCTCGACCTCGCGTGCATGCTTCTCGGCCAGCGCGGTGGTCCACTTCGGTGCCAGGCCGGCGTGGATCATCATCCAGCCGAGCTGGCGGTCGGCGTGCAGCAGTTTCTGCATGCGCAGCCAGGTCAGCAGTTCGTCGCGGTCCTCGGCCAGCACGATGCGCTGCAGGTCGGGATTGACCTTGCGCTGTTCGTCCGGGCTGCGCTCGCCGATCGCCAGCAGCGACAGATCGTGGTTGCCCAGCACCACCACGCTGTGCTCGCGCAGCGAGTGCACCAGGCGCAGGGTCTCCAGCGATTGCCCGCCGCGGTTGACCAGGTCGCCGCAGAACCACAGCCGGTCCACCGCCGGATCGAAGCGGATCTTCTCCAGCAACTGCTGGGTGATGTCGTAGCAACCCTGCAGGTCGCCGATCGCCCAGACCGCCATCAGTGCAGGGTCCGCGGGACGGACAGCACGAACGGCGCGATCGCGGCGATGAAATGGGTGCCGTCGTCGGCTTCCATGTCGTAGTGGCCGCGCATCGTGCCGTGCTCGGTTTCCAGTACCAGCCCGGAGGTGTAGCGGAAATCCTCGCCCGGGCGCAGCCGCGGCTGTTCGCCGACCACGCCATCGCCGTCGACGCGTTCGATGCGGCCGTTGCCGTCGGTGATCTCCCAGTGGCGGGCGATCAGGCGCGCGGCGACGCGGCCGCGGTTGTGGATGCGGATCGTGTAGGCGAACGTGTAGCGTCCGTCCTCCGGCGCCGATTGGTCGTCGAGGAATCGGGGCGACACTTCGACCTCGATCCGATAGGGGGCGTCATCGTTCATCCCCACAGTTTAGAGCGTGTTTTGCCGTTTGAGGCGAGATGCGTCAGCGGTTGTCACTGTCAGGCGGCTGACGCGTGGCAGTGGCCCTGGCTGCCGCCTGCGCGAGCCGCCCGTGCGGGCCTGTTGTTGCCGCGGGCAGTGCGCAGGAGGGCTGTCGTTCGCGGTGGCAGTCTGTGTTGTGCGGCTTGCCAAGTTGCGGTTTCGAGGCGGTGCCGTCATCAGCATGTCTACGGCGCAGGTCGGCGACGCCTGCGCCGACATGCAAGGAGCGGAGCAACGCGTGCGCAGAGGTTCGCACCACGCATGCATGCGCGCGCCGCGCGGGACGTCCGCTCAGGCGTGCGCGATGTTGGCCAGGCGCACGAAGTCGGCGACCTCGAGCTGCTCGGCGCGCGCGTCCGGACGCACGCCCGCGGCCTCGAACTGCGCGGCATCGCAGACGCCGTTCAAGGCGTTGCGCAGGGTCTTGCGGCGCTGCCCGAACGCGGCGCGGACCACGTCGGCGAAGCGCTTGGGATCGGCGATGCCCACCGTCTGCGGCGGCCGCGGCACCAGCCGCACCACGGCCGAATCCACCTTCGGCGGCGGCCGGAACGCGCCCGGCGGCACCACGAACAGCGAGGTCACCTCGCAGTAGGCCTGCAGCATCACGCTGAGTCGGCCGTAGACCTTGCTGCCCGGGGCGGCGGCCATGCGGTCGACCACTTCCTTCTGCAGCATGAAGTGCATGTCGGCGATCGCTGCGGCGTGGTCCAGCGCATGGAACAGGATCGGCGAGGAGATGTTGTAGGGCAGGTTGCCGACCAGGCGGATGCGCGCGCCCTCGGCCAGGGCGGCGAAATCCACCGACAGCACGTCGCGGTTGAGGATGGTCAGTTCGCCGACGTCGGCCGCTGCCGCGGTCAACGGCGCGATCAGGTCGCGGTCGAATTCGATCACGGTCAGCTGGCCATGCCGGCGCAGCAGCGGGAAGGTGATCGCGCCCTGGCCCGGGCCGATCTCGACCAGCCGGTCGCCCGGCTTGGGATCGACCGCGCGGACGATGCTGTCGATGTAGTGGCGATCGCTGAGGAAGTGCTGGCCAAGGGATTTCTTGGCCGGGGCGCCGAAGCCGGAAGAGGAAGTCATGGCCGGCATTTTATCGGCATGCACGGGGCGGCGCGCGCTCGCAGCGACGCAGGAGCGGCATCGCCGGGCCCGCCCTGGTTGCGGCAGATCGCGAACGGCGCCCGGATATGCGCCTAGGACTGCGCGCGGCGCGCCGCCAGTTGCGCGCACAGCGCAGTGGCAGCGAACAGGCTGGACGGGTCGGCCACGCCGCGGCCGGCCAGCTCCAGCGCGGTGCCGTGGTCGACCGCCACGCGTGGGTAGGGCAGGCCCAGGGTCAGGTTCACCGCCTGCTCGAAGCCGCTGTACTTGAGTACCGGCAGGCCCTGGTCGTGGTACATCGCCAGCACCGCGTCCACGCTCGCCAGCTTCTGCGGCAGGAACGCGGTATCGGCCGGGAGCGGGCCGAGCAGGCGCATGCCCTCCGCGCGCAAGGCGTCCAGCACCGGCTGCATCACCTGGATTTCCTCCAGGCCCAGGTGACCATCCTCGCCGGCATGCGGGTTCAGCCCCAGCACCGCGATGGTCGGCGTGGCGATGCCGAACGCGTGGCGCAAGGCGGCCTCGGTGATGCGCAGGCTGCGTTCCAGCAGGGCCGGCGTGAGTGCATCGGCGACCGCGCGCAGCGGCAGGTGGGTGGTGACCAAGGCTACGCGCACGATGGCATTGGCCAGCATCATCACCACCTCGCGGCCGGCATGTTGGGCCAGCAGTTCGGTGGTGCCGGTGTAGGCGATGCCGCCGGCGTTGATCGCCGCTTTATGGACCGGGCCGGTCACCACGCCGTCCAGTTCCCCGCTCAGGCAGGCATCGGCCGCCTGGGTCAGTGCGGCGATCACCGCAGCCGCGTTGGCCGGTTCGGTCGCGCCAAAGCGGCTTGGCACGGCATTGGCGACCGTGCGCAGGCGCAGGTCGCCGGGGGCGACGGCAGGGCTGGATTCGGGCAGCAGCTGCAGCGGCAGCGACAGCGCCGCCGCGGCGGCGCGCAAGGTGTCGGGATCGGCGAAGGCCAGGAGCTGGCAGTCGTGACGCGGCTGTTGCGCCAGCCGCACGCACAGCTCCGGGCCGATCCCGCCCGGCTCGCCCGGCACCAGCGCGAGCGAGGGGCGCATGGATCAGGGCTTGGCGGCGGGCGCCGGCGCGGGCGTGGCCGCCGGCGCAGTGGCGGCGTCGGTGTTGCCCACGCGCAGGTCGACGTAGGCTTCGCCGCGCATTTCCTGCAGGAAGCGGTTGTATTCCTCTTCCAGCTTGCGGCGGCCGATGGTCTCGCGGACCTGGGCGCGCTGGGTATCGCTGGTCACGTCGGTCTGGCGCTCGCCGACGCGCTGCACGATGTGCCAGCCGGCCTCGGTGCGGAACGGCTGCGAAATCTGGCCGTCCTGGAGGCTGGCGACGTGCTGGCCGAAGTCCGGGCCGAACGCGTCGGCCGGGAACCAGCCCAGATCGCCGCCCTGGCTGCGGCTGTTGGTGTCTTCCGACGCTTCCTTGGCCACGGCCTGGAAGTCGGCGCCGCCGGCGATGCGGGCGCGCAGCGTTTCGATCTTGGCCTTGGCGGCCGCGTCGGGCTGCGCATCGTTGACCCGGATCAGGATGTGGCGGGCGTGGTACTCGGTGACCGTCTTCTTTTCCGGATTGGCCGAGGCGTCGCGCACTTCGACCAGCTTCAGCAACTGGAAGCCGCTGGGGCCGCGCAGCGGGCCGGCGACCTGGCCCGGCTTCATGTCGCGGATCAGCTGCGCGAACGCGTTGGGGATCTCGTCCAGGCTGCGCCAGCCCAGGTCGCCGCCTTCCAGCGCGTTGGGGCTGTCGGAATAGCGCACCGCCGCGGCGTTGAAATCGATCTCGCCCTTGTCGATCAGGTTCTTGACCCCGTCGATCTTGCCCTGAGCGGTCTTGATCTGCTCGGCGGTGGCGCCTTCCGGCAGGCCGACCAGGATGTGCGCCAAGTGGTACTGGGTGCCGGTGGTGGCTTGCTGCGCCAGCGCCGCGTCGACTTCGGCCTCGCTGACGTTGATGCGGCTCTGCGCAAAGCTCTGGCGCAGGCGCTGCACGGTGATTTCGTCGCGCACCGAGTTGCGGAAGTCGGTGTAGGACATGCCGTCGGCGGCCAGCTTCTTGCGCAGGCCGTCCACGTCGGTGCCGTTCTGCTGGGCGATGCTGGCGATGGCGCGGTTCAGTTCGTCGTCGCCGACGCGGATGCCGGTGCTGTTGGCACGCGCGACCTGCAGCTTGACCAGGACCAGACGCTCCAGCACCTGCCGCTGCAGCACGTTATCCGGCGGCAGCTGCGCCTCGCGGCCGGCATACTGCGCCTTCACATTGCGCACGGCACGATCCAGTTCGCTCTGCAGTACGACATCCTCGTCGACCACCGCGGCGATGCGGTCCAGCGGTTGGGTTTGTTGCGCGGCGGCCGGAGCGGACACGCCGGCGATCGCCACCAGGGCGGCGAGAAAAACAGAAAGGGTCTTGGTCATGGAATCTGGTTCGGATCGTAAGCGTCCGGATCGGTCGTGGTGTTGCTGGGCGGGACCAAGTACAGGTCGTCGCGGTTGTAGCCGAGAATAGCACGGCGCAGAACGCGGTCCGTGTCCTGGCCCAGGGACGACAGCCCCTTGAGCACGAACTCGATCTGGAAGGCGGTATCCAGCGCGCCGGTGCGGTTGCGCACGTAGCGCCGCGCCAGCGCCCGTACCGCCAGACAGCAGCTGTCCCACTGCACGCCGAGGATGCTTTCCAGCGGCTTCTTGTCCATCAGCGAGTAGTAATGCCGGCCAACGACGCTCCAGGTCGGATTGATCGGGTACAGGAACGACACGTCGGCCTGTTCCAGCAGATCGCGGCGGTAGCGGTAGGCGATATTGACGATGCCGTCGCCGGGCATCAGGTAGCGCGCGCGGAAGCTGGCCAGGTCCTTGCGCCGGTACTTGGGATCCCACTGGTAGGTGGCGCCCAGGTTCCAGCGATCGTTGATCATGTAGTTGGCATCGGCCACCCAGGCCGACTTGCCCTGCTCGATGGTGGTGTCGCTGTTGGGCAGGCTGACCCGCGAATCGCTGAAATACAGGATCTGGCCGAGGCTGACCGACAACTTTTCCTTGCCGTCGTCCTGGCGCAGCAGGCGCGAGCTCAGGGCCATGGTCAGCTGGTTGGCGTCGTTCTGGCGGTCGGCACCGGTGTAACGCGAATCGCGGAACAACTGGCCCCAGCTGAAGGTGAACTCGCGGGTGTCGAAGATCGGCAGATCGTTCTGGTCGCGGTACGGCGTGTACAGGTAGAACAGTCGCGGTTCCAGGGTCTGCAGATAGTTGGTGTTGCCCCACTTGGTATCGCGGTCGAAGTACACGCCCGCATCGACCGTGGCGATCGGCAGGCTGCGCGAGGGCGTGGTGTCGCCGCCGAGCGTGGCCGCCAGGTCCTTGTCCAGCTGATAGGCGGTGTAGCGCCAGGCCAGGGTCGGCTTGAGGAACCAGGCGGCGCCGGCCAGCGGCATCGAGATGTAGGGCTTCAGGTCCAGGCGGCTGCCGCCGGGGCGCGGGGTGACCACGCCGGTGCGTTCGTAGGTGCCGTCGGTGGTTTTCTGATGGATATCGTCGTGCACGAAGCGCACCGCTTCGCTGTACAGCCCGGCTTCGAAATAGTTGCCGAACGACTGGTCCCAGTTGAAGAAGGCGCGCGGCTGGCGGTTGTACGGCAGCGCATCCTCGGTCAGGGTGTAGTCGGTCAGCTGCCAGCGGTCGGCCATCACGCCCGCGGTCCAGGTCTCGCCGGTGCCGTAGACGCCGATCGTGCTCTGGATGTTGGACACCGCATTGCCGAGCAGGCGGTTGGAGAAGTCTTCGGTGTAGCGCTCGTCGCTGACCCAGGCCAGCGAGGCGCGCGCCTGCCACTGCGAATTGATGTTGTGGTAGCCCTGGTAACTGAAGCGGCCGCGATCCTTGTCGCGCAACTTGTCGTCCGGCAGGTAGGCAGCTTGCAGCTCGCCCTTGCCGCCGTCGTAGAGATAGCGGAATTCGCTGCCCAGCATCAGGCCGCGGCGGGCCATGAAGCGCGGATACAGGGTGGCGTCGTAGTTCGGCGCGAGGTTCAGGTAGTACGGCTGGGTGTAGTCGAAGCCGTTGCGGCTGGACATGCCGATCGCCGGGAACAGGAAACCGCTGCTGCGGCGATCGTCGATCGGGAACTTGAACCAGGGCGCGTACAGCACCGGAAAGTTGTAGATCTTCAGGATCGCGTTGCGCGCGGTGCCGAAGCCTTCGTCGTTGTCGACGTCGATTTCCGGCGCGTGCAGCTCCCACACCCGCTGCGAGGGGTCGCAGGTGGTGTAGGTAGAGCGGTGCATCTGCCCCAGTGCACCCTGCAGGTCGACCGAGTCGGCCTTGCCGTTGCCGCGGCGGGCCAGCAGCTGGTAGCGGATGTTGGTGATCTTGTGGGTGTCGGTGTCCTGATTGCCCTCGGCGCGGTCGGCGATCATGCGGATCGACGAGTCCTGGTAGCGCACGTGACCCTCGGCAATGTAGTTGCCGGTCTCGGTATCCACCCGCAGGCTGTCCGTGCCCATGAACTGGTCGCCGCGCTTGAGCGCGACGTTGCCGGTGTAGTTGGGGATGGTGGTGGTGCCCGACAGCTGGTCGCCTTCGATATTGGTCGGCTGCTGCTCGCGGTTCTGCGCCAGCTTGGGATCCGGCTGCTGCGCGTCGTCGAACTTGGGCAGCACGTCCGGGGTCGGGCACAGGCCCCAGTTCGGCGGCTTTTCAGCCGCCAATGCCGGCAGGCACAGGGCGATACTGAACGGAAGAGGGAGCAGGCGAAGGGTTCGGCGCACGCGCGTCAGGTATCGGGCGAAAACGGTCGCTAGCTTGCCCCATCCCGTGCATAGGGGCAATGAAGGCGTCCCCGGGGCGGGGGACGGGGTTCATCGGCCTGGCGGGGCGGGGTTTCGATCCGGGCGTGCCGCGCCGCGGCCGCCGCCGCGCGGGCGCTGACCCTCAGCGCAGCGCGTCGACGTGGGCGACGCTGCCCTCGCGCAGGGCCTGCAGGTCGTAGCCGCCTTCCAGCAGGGACACCACCCGGCCGCGCGCGTGCCGCTGCGCGACTGCGCGCAGTTCGGCGGTGATCCAGCCGAAATCCTCGGTCTCCAGCATCAGGTCGGCCAGCGGGTCGCGCATGTGCGCGTCGAAGCCTGCCGAGATCAGCAACAGCTGTGGCTTGAACGCGTCCAGCAGCGGCAGCATCTGGTCGGCCCAGGTGTTGCGGAAGCGGAAACCGCCGCTGCCCGGTGGCAGCAATGCGTTGTGCAGGTTGCCGACGCCGCGGTCGTGGACCCCGCCGGTGTGCGGGAACAGCCCGGACTGGTGGGTGCTGAGGTACTGCACCCTCGGCTCGCGCTCGAAGATCGCCTGGGTGCCGTTGCCGTGGTGCACGTCGAAATCGACGATGGCGATCCGCTCCAGCCCATGCGCGTCGCGGGCGTGGGCGGCGGCCACGGCCACGTTGTTGAACAGGCAGAAGCCCATCGCGGTGTCGGCGGTGGCGTGATGGCCGGGCGGGCGCACCGCGCAGAATGCGGTGTCGGTGACACCGTGCATCACCGCGTCCACGGCGGCGACGCCGGCGCCGGCGGCGCGCAGCGCGGCGGCGCGCGAGCCGGGCGAGAGTACCGTGTCCACGTCGAGCATCTGCGGGCCGTCGAGGTCGGCCAGAACACGATCGATCAGGTCGCGCTCATGGACCCGGGCCAGGTCGCCGAGCTTGGCCAGCGGCGCCTCGCGCCATTCCAGCGCGGGAAAGGCCTCGCGCAGTGCCGTTCTCACCGCGTCCAGGCGCTCCGGCCGTTCCGGGTGTTCCGGTCCCGGCGCGTGGCCCAGGCAGGCAGGATGGGTGTAGATCAGCATGCGTGGCCGCGGCCCGGGCGTGGCTCAGGCCTGGCGCCGGTCGTGGCGCCACAGCACTTCGCCGTGGCCGTCGGCCCGCGCCAGCACCCGCGCCAGCACGAACAGCAGGTCGGAGAGGCGGTTGAGGTAGCGCACCGCTTCCGGGCGCACCGCGTCCTGGCGCGACAGCGCCACCGTCTCGCGCTCGGCGCGGCGCACGATGGTGCGGACCAGGTGGCAGCGTGCCGCGGCCTCGCCGCCGGCGGGCAGGATGAAGTCCTGCAGCGGCGGCAGGGTGTCGTTGTAGCGGTCCAGATGCCGTTCCAGCGCGTCGATGTCGGCGGCATGGATCGCGGCGTGGCCGGGGATGCACAGCTCGCCGCCGAGATCGAACAACTGGTGCTGGATCGCGGTCAGCAGGTGCCGCACGTCCTCGGCCAGCGGGCAGGCCAGGACCACGCCGATCGCCGAGTTGGCTTCGTCCACGGTGCCGTAGGCGGCGACCCGTGCCGAGTCCTTGCCGACCCGGTTGCCGTCGCCCAGGCCGGTGCTGCCGTCGTCGCCGGTGCGGGTGTAGATCTTGGAGAGGCGGTTGCCCATCCTGGTCAGTGACCGACCGGCTGGCCGCGCTGGCCCAGCCGCGCTAGCTGCTCGACGCCGACCTGGATCGCCGCGGCCAGCGCCACATACAGGCTGGCGCTGCCCAGGTAGGGCAGCAGCCAGTCGCTGTAGTTCTGCCACCAGCCGGCCAGGGTCGGGTTCGGCACGCTGCGGCTGACCCAGTAGAAGCTGCCTTGCGCCAGCAGGTGGCACAGCGCCACCGCCACCAGCAGGCTGCCGGCGGCCAGGCCCAGGGCGCGCCAGTCGGCGCCGCGGTAGCGCCGCGCCAGCCAGGCGCCGCCGGCCCACAGCACGAAATAGGCCGGGATCAGGCACCAGTAGGCCGGCGACACGCAGTAGTGCTGCCAGAAATCCAGGCCCTGGCTGCGGATGACCAGGTAGTCGACCAGCACCGCCAGCGCCATCAGCAGCGGGAACGCCCAGCGGGTCCAGCTGCGCAGGTAGAAACCGCCGACGAAGAACACCGCCCACGACGCGTCCGGGATCGCCCCGAAGTGGTTGATGCGGGTCGCGGCCAGCAGCGCGGTCAACAGCAGCAGGGCGGGGAGGCGGTGGGTGGAAGGCGTCATGACGGCGGGCACCGGGGCACGTAAGACCCCGGATTCTACTGGAAGCGCGGCGTGCGCGAGCGCCGTGCGCCGCTGCCGCCACGGCACGCAAGCTGGGCGGTGGCGCTCACCGGGCAGACGGGTGCCGGTCGTATCATGGCCGGATGAGCAAACGACATGACGTAGTGATCGTCGGCGGCGGCCTGGTCGGCGCCAGCCTGGCCATCGCCCTGGACCGGCTGGGGGTGGACGTGGGCCTGGTCGAGGCTGCGCCGCCGGGCGCGTTGCCGCCGGTGTTCGACCAGCGCAACCTCAGCTTCGCCGCCGCCACGGTCAACGCGCTGAGCGCGCTTGGGGTGATGCAGCGGTTGCGCGCGGCGACCGGGCCGATCCGCCGCATCCACGTCAGCCGCGCCGGCGATTTCGGCCGGGTGCGGCTGGAAGCCGCCGACTACGGGCGCGAGGCTTTCGGCCAGGTGGTCGTCGCGCGCGACTTCGGCGAGGCGCTGGAGGCCAGCTTGGCGGCGACGCGGCAACTGACCCGCTACCGCCCGGCGCAGTTCGTGGCGCTGGAGCCCGACGCCGAGCATGGAGAGCGCCGGGTGCGCATCGCCCGCGACGGCAGCGAGCAGGTCCTGCACACGCGCCTGCTGGTCGGTGCCGACGGCAGCGCCAGCGCGGTGCGCGAGGCCTTGGGCATCGCCGCAACGCGCCACGATTTCCAGCAGACCCTGTTCGTGGCGCGGGTACGCGGCAGCCGCCAACCCGACGGCACCGCCTACGAGCGCTTCCGCGACGACGGCCCGACGGCCTTGTTGCCGCGCGGCGACCGCCATTACGGCGCGATCCACGCGGTGGCCGCCGAGGACGCCGACGCGGTGGCCGCGCTGGACGAGGGCGCCTGGCTGCAGCGGCTGCAGGACGCGCTGGGCTGGCGCGTCGGCCGCCTGCTCGGCAGTGGCGAACGCAGCGCCTACCCGATCGTGCAGGTGCTGGCCGAGCGGCTGACCGATGCGCGCGCGGTGCTGCTGGGCAATGCCGCGCAGACCTTGCACCCGCTGGGCGCGCAGGGCTTCAACCTGGGCCTGCGCGATGCGCTGACCCTGGCCGAACTGATCGAGCGCGACGGCACCGACCCGGGCACGCCGGCGCTGCTGCAGCAGTACGCGCAGCGCCGCGAGCAGGATCGCCAGCGCACGGTGACGTTCTCCGGTGGGCTGGCGCGGCTGACCGCCAACCCGGCCACGCTGCTGCGCCCACTGCGCAGCCTGGGCCTGCTGGCGGCGGCGCAGGCCGCGCCGCTGCAGTCGTTCCTGGTCGGAGGCGCGATGGGCTTCCGCGGCGATGTGCCGCAGCTGTGCCGGGAGACGCGCGCATGAGCCGGCGCGGTGCGCTGGATGTGGTGGTGGTGGGCGGCGGCGTGGTCGGCGCGGCCTGTGCGCTGGCCCTGGCCGGCGAAGGCCTGGCGGTGGCGCTGGTCGAGGGCCGCGAGCCGCCGCGCTGGTCGGCCGACACGCCGGACCTGCGCGTCTACGCCTTCGCCCCGGACAACGCGGCGCTGCTGCAGGGCCTGGGCGTGTGGCCGCAGGTCGTCGCCAGCCGCGCCAGCGCGTACCGGCGCATGCGCGTGTGGGATGCCGGCGGCGGCGGCGAACTGGCCTTCGACGCCGACACTCTGGGCCGCGACCAACTCGGCTGGATCGTCGAACACAATCTATTGGTCGAACAGCTGTGGGCGGCGCTGCCCGCGGCCGGCGTGCAGGTGCATTGCCCGGCACGGGTGGAGGCGCTGGAGCCGTCGGCCGAGCGTGCGCGCCTGCGCCTGGACGACGGCAGCCGCCTGGACGCGCGTCTGGCGATCGCCGCCGACGGCGCCGAGTCCACGGTGCGCGGCCTGGCCGGGCTGGACGCGCCGGCGCACGACTACGGCCAGCGCGGCGTGGTCGCCTTCGTGCAGACCGAACAGCCGCACCAGGACACGGCCTGGCAGCGTTTCCTGCCGGGCGGCCCGCTGGCGTTCCTGCCGTTCGCCGACGGCCGCAGCTCGATCGTGTGGACCTTGCCCGAGGCCGAGGCGGCGCGGGTGCTGGCGCTGGACGGTGCGGCGTTCGGCGCCGAACTGACCCAGGCCTTCGGCGCCCGCCTGGGGGCGGTGCGCGCGCTGTCGCCGCGGCTGGGCTTCCCGCTGCGCCGGCAACTGGTGGAGGCCTACCAGCGCGGCCGCCTGCTGGTGCTGGGCGATGCCGCGCACGTGGTGCATCCGCTGGCCGGGCAAGGCGTCAACCTGGGCCTGCGCGACGTCGCCGCGCTGGCGACACTGGTGCGGCAGGCGCAGGCGCAGCGGGTCGACTGGGCGGCGCCGCAGCGGTTGGCGCGCTGGGCGCGTGGTCGCCGCAGCGACAACACCGTGGCCGCCTACGGCTTCGATGCGATCAACCGGCTGTTCTCCAACGACGAGCTGCACCTGACCCTGCTGCGCGGCCCGCTGCTGGGCCTGGCGGGCAAGCTGCCGCTGTTGATGCACGGTTTCTGGAAGCGCGCTTCCGGCGTGTGACTGCGCGCTCCGGCCCGGCGCGGCGGCCGCAGATTCGACCACGCGCGCCGAGCGGCGCCCGTACCCTCATCCGCCCCCTCGGGGGCACCTTCTCCTGGAGGGAGAAGGAAGAGCCAGCTTCGGCTGGTTTGCTTGAGCCCCTCTCCCCTCGGGAGATGGGTTGGGGTGAGGGTAGGGCGCGAAGCGCAGCACGCAGGCCGCGTTCCTGCCATGGAGAACGACGATGCAAGACGCGACCCGGACGCAGACCGTGGATCTGCTGATTTCCCATAGCCAGGTGCAGTTGCGTGCCCGCGCCTTCGACGAGGCCGCCTGCAGCTGGGGGCCGCGCAATCTGGAGCAGGGCGCGGTCCTGCATCGCGACTACGTGGTGTTCGATCCGTTGCCCGAGGACGCGTTCGGCGCGCAGGTGCACCTGGTGCTGGCCACGGCGTTCGCGCCCGATCCGCGTGCGCAGCGGCGCATGCAGGTGCCGTTCCGGGTGAATCCGGATGCGCGGGTGCAGGTGGCGTCTGCCGCCGAGGCCTTCGATGTGACACTGGCGCTGCAGCCTGGCGACTACGCGCTGTACTACGAAGTCTGCGAAGGCGACGACGAGGTGGATTACCGGCTCACCCTGGTGCCGGCGGCGCAGCCGGTCGCGGCGCGCTATCTGCTGGACGATCCCTGGGGCGGGGTGCGGGATGCGCTGCTGCAGGAGGGACTGCTGTAGCTGTCGTCAGCGCGGTGAGCGAGGCCGAGCGGCGGGGTGGCGTGGTGGAAGACACGCGCTGCGAGGAGATCGGGTCGATGCAGCGGCGATGGCGGCGTCAGTGTGGGTGATGCGGTTGCGCGATGCTGTGGCGCTTGCGTTGCCGGTGTCTGCGGTGTTGTCGCTTCAGAAAACAATCGCGCCGCATGCGGCGGGAAGGCCGCAGGCGGCGCGCGTGGTGGAGAGGGTGCGGGTCAGTCTACGCGTGAGTCGCGTCACGTCGACATCCAGCCTTCCAGGTCGGCCTTGCTCAGGCGGCCGTGGTGATGCACGTCGACGGCATCGAACTCGGCGTACAGCGTCGGGTCGGCCTTGGCTTCGGCGCGGCTGATGTAGCCGTCATGGTTGCGGTCGAGCTTGGCGAAATCGATGTGGTAGTCGCCGACGATCGAGTTGGGTTCGACCGAGGTGACATTGATGATCTGGCCGTTCTGGTGCAGGGTCACTTCGTCCGGCGCCGACTGCGCCATGGCCAGCGCCGGCGCGGCAAGCAGCGCGAACGCGAACGGGACGAGACGAGGAACGATGCGGTTCATGGCACGACTCCTGTTGCTGGGAAGGAGTCAAGAACATAGGCCTGGCCGAATTAATCGACACTAAAAAAATTGGGCGTTCGCATCTGCACGTCGGCGCTGTTTAGCAAGCGTTTCCAATATGCCTTGGGCCGCGACCGACGGCGTCCCGGCGTCCTTCATGGCGGCGCCGGGACGCATGTCGCTGCGGCTACAGCCAGCCGGCGAGCTGCGCGCGGCTGAGGCGACCGCTGCGGGTGGTGTCCAGCGCGTCGAACTCGTCGGCCAGCGACGGATTGGCCTGCGCTTCGCTGCGGCTGATATAGCCGTCGTGGTCGGTGTCCAGCGCCTCGAAGTCGATGCGGTAGCTGCCGGCCACACGGTCCGGCTGGATGCTGCGCACGGTCACCTGCGCTTCGCCGGGCGTGGCCGGCAACTGCACCTGGTGAGTGACCACGCCATTGCTGAGCGGCTGCGCGCGCACGTTGACCGGCACGTCGCGCAGCGGCTCGGTGGTGGCGCTGGAGGCAGTGTTGAGATTCTGCGCCGCGGCCGGCGCGACGCAGGCGCACAGGCAGCAGAGCAGGGCGAGGGAACGGCAGGACATGGACACAACGGACTCCAGTATGGCGATGGATGGCGGCCCCGGCTCAGCCGGGGATGAACGGAAACGCGAGCTTCAACAGGCCCTTCAGCCCGCCCTCGGCGGTGCTGGCGACGGCCTTGGCGCCGAGGCTGTTGAGCGCGCGGCGCACGTCCTCCCAGCGTAGCTTGCTCACGTCCTTCTTCAATAGATCGGCGACCTCCTCGGCGGTGGGCGCCAGCTTCTGCAGTTCGTGCGTCACCTTATCCGGCTCCGGCTGCAGATAGCCCCAGCGCTCGGCGATCTTCAGCAGCGTGTCGAAGCGCACCGCCATCACGTCGCGGTTGCGCTCGTACACGGGCATGGCGCCGACGTCGACGATGGCCTGTTCGAAGCGTTGCTGGTCGTCGGGATGCTCGATGCGGATCGCCAGGAAGCCGTCCTTCTTGCTGCGCTCGCTGACATGCTTTGCCCCGGCGCGCAGGTTGTCCTCGGTGAGCACGGTGGCGACGATGCGCTGCAGCGCCACCTCGTTGTCCTCCGGCACCAGCGCACGCCAGCGCGCATAGCCGTCGCGGCGCAGGCCCTTGACCTTGGCCGGGGTCACCCGCAGGCGCATCGCCACTGCGTTGTTGGAATCGCTGCGCGAGATCGCGCCGTCGCGTTCCAGCAACACGAAGATCAGCAGTTCCAGGTCGCGCTTGGTCAGCGACTGGAAGCCCTGCAGCAGGGTCAGGCGCAGGAATTCGTCGGCGAAGCCGGCCGGGTTGTTCAGTTCGATCGGCTGCATGTGCGCGGCCCTCCAGTCAGTGCAGCCAGGATGCCAGGGGACCATTGCGCGGGCTGAGACGCCGCTGCGATACGCATCCCATCAGCGTCCGTGCTCGCGGCCGGGGCGGTCGCTGCGGAAGGTTTCGATCGCGCCACGGTCTTGCAGGGTCACGTCGACATCGCGCCCGTCGGCGCCGCCGAAGGCCAGGTTGGTGGGCTTGCGGCCCTTGGTCGCGACCTCGTGCAGCAGCGTGCCGTCGGGCGCCAGCACGATCACCTTGCCGGCGTCGTAGCGGGCCACGTACAGGTTGCCGTCGATGTCGCAGCGCATGCCGTCCAGGCCGGCGTCGGTGAAGCTGGCGAACAGCCGCTTGTTGGAGACGGCGCCGTCGGCCGCACGGTCGTAGACCCAGATCCGACGCTGCACGCTCTCGTTGACGTACAGGCGCTTGCCGTCGGGGCTGACCTCGATGCCGTTGGTGGTGCCCATGCCGGTTTCGATCAGGTGCGCGCTGCGGTCGCGGTCGATGCGCCACAGCTGGCCGCCGTCGTGCTTCCAGTCCGGGTCGCTGGCGTACAGGGTGCCGTCCGGCGCCATCGCGATGTCGTTGGGCTGGAACGCGCCCGGCAGCGTGGCGTAGACCTCGATGCGCTTGCTGCGCAGGGCGATGCGCAGGATGCGGTGCTGGCCGTAGTCCGCAACGTACATGCGCCCGCGGCGGTCGAAGCGGATGCCGTTGCCGATGCTGCCGTCGGGAAGATCCACGAACAGCGTGGCCTGGCCGCGGCCGTCGGCGTCGCGCTGGACCCGGCCGATGCTGCCGTCGTGGGCGAAGTTGACCACGTATAGCGCACCATCGGGACCCGTCGCAGGCCCTTCGATCTTGTCGGTGAATACGCCATCGCCGACCAGGTCGCGGGCGTGGAACAGGGGTTCCTGCGCCCCGGCCGGGGCAGCCAGCAGCAGGGCGAGGGCGGCAAGCAGTGGGCGGCAGCGCATCGGGTGTCCGAACGGCGGGGGAGGCGGCAGTTTGCCAGAGGCCCCGGCGCATCGCGCGATAGCGCTCACAGTGCCGATGCCGCGCCAGCGGTTAGGGTGAAGCATCCTTCCGGTCGGAGTTGCGCATGGAGCCGTCCTCGCCGAATCGCCGCCGCCTGTTGCTGGCCGGCCTCTCCGCCACCGCCGCCGGCCTGCTCGGATCGTCTGCATGGGCGGCCGCGCCGGCACGACGCCGCAAGCCGCTGGGCGTGGCCCTGGTCGGTCTGGGCGAGTACGCCAGCAGTCGTCTGGCGCCGGGGCTCACCCTGACCAGGCACTGCCGCCTGGCCGGCATCGTCACCGGCTCGCCGCAGAAGATCCCGCAGTGGCAGGCGCGCTATCGCATCCCGGATCGCAACGTTTACAGCTACGACGAGTTGGAGCGCATCGCCGACAACCCGGACATCGACGTGGTCTACGTGGTCACGCCCACTCATCTGCATGCGCCGCTGAGCCTCCGCGCCGCGGCCGCCGGCAAGCACGTGTGGTGCGAGAAGCCGATGGCGCTGCACGCCGAGCAGGCGCAGGCGATGATCGAGGCCTGCGCGCGCAACAAGGTGCGGCTGAGCATCGGCTACCGCATGCAGCACGAGCCCAACACGCGGCGCCTCATCGCCCTGGCCGGCGAACGCCCGTTCGGGGCGATGCGCAGCGTGCGCGCCGAGGCGGGCTATGCCGGCTATGGCGACACCGACCCGGCGCAGCGGCCGTGGCGGCTGCGCGCGCAGTACGGCGGCGGTGCGATGTACGACATGGGCGTGTATCCGCTCAATGCGGCGCGCTACACGACCGGCGCCGAGCCGCTGGCGGTCAGCGCGCGGCGTTCCACCGATCGGCCGGCGCTGTTCGACGAGGTCGACGAGCACATGCACTTCACCCTGGAGTTCCCGCACGAGGTGACCGCCAACTGCGCGGCCAGCTTCGGCCGCACCATGAACCTGCTGCGCGCCGAGTGCGCGAAGGGTTGGTACGAACTGGCGCCGTTCCAGGCCTACGACGGCGTGCGCGGCCGGGCCAGCGATGGCCGCCTGTTCGACGCGCGGGTGCGCCACCAGCAGGCGCTGCAGATGGACGAGGACGCGCTGGCGATCCTGCAGGGCACGCCGCTGCGCGTGCCCGGCGAGGAAGGCTTGCGCGATATCCGCATCGTCGAGGCCATCCAGCGTTCGGCGCGGGAGGACGGGGCGCGGATCGTGCTGTAGCGGTGGCGGCGCCAATGCGCTCGTCACAGGAGCGGCTTCAGCCGCGATGGCTTTCCCGGGAAACCCATCGCGGCCGAGCCGCTGCTACGAAACACCGGATGTGGACGCGCGACCGCTCAGCCCGGGATCGCCAGCACCGTGATCTCTTCGCGGTCGTGGTAGAGCTGCTTGGCGCGCAACTGCAGCGGGCGCTCGGCGCGTTCGGCGAACAGGTCCAGGCACAGCCGGGTCTCGTCCCAGCGCTTCTTCATCGGCAACTTCAGGTTGAAGATCGCGTGCCGGCACCAGCCCTCGCGGAACCAGGTGGCCATGCGCTCGGCGACGCGGCGCGGCTGCTCGACCATGTCGCAGACCATCCAGTCCAGCGGCTGCGGTGGTTTCCAGTGGAAGCCGTCGGCGCGCAGGTGGTCGACCAGGCCGCTGTCGAGCACGTGCTGGCGCAGCGGGCCGTTGTCCACGCTGGTCACGTGCAGGTGCTGGCGGGTCAGCACCCAGGTCCAGCCGCCGGGGGCGGCGCCGAGGTCGGCCGCGCGCATGCCCGGGCGCAGCAGCGTCTCGCGCTCGTGCGGGGTCAGCAGCGCCAGCAGCGCTTCTTCCAGTTTCAGCGCCGAGCGCGAGGGCGCCTCCGGCAGCAGCTTGAGGCGCGGAATGCCCAGCGGCCACGGCGCGCTGTCGTCGCTATCGGCCACCGCCAGCAGGGCGTGGGTGCCGGTCACGAAGCACACGTGCAGGCGCGGCAGCCGCGGCTGCGGCTTGTCGCTGAGCAGGCCGGCCTTGCGCAGCGCCGGGCGCAGCGCGTTGCCGAAGCTGCGCGCCAGGCCCGACAGCGGCTTGCCGGCGTCCGAGTCCGGATGTTCGACCCACAGGTCGCCGAAGCGCGGTTGTCCGGCAAGCGCCTGCAGGATCGGCGCGATGCGGTCGTTGGCCGGCAGCTCGCGCAGGTCGGCCAGCAACTGCAGCTTCTGCCGGGCGAAGATCAGCCCGCGCCAGGGCAGCGCCTGCGCCGGCACCGCGGTGTCGCTGAGCAGCAGCGCGTAGCCGCTGTTGCGCTCGGTGCGCGCGTAGGCGGCCAGCCCGGCCTCGCCGGCGCGGGCGTTGAGCTCGGCCGCCAGTTCGGGTTCGAAGCCGGGCCGGCAGTAGCACAGCAGGCCATGGACCAGCGGGCCGTTCTCGAAGGACATGGGCAAGCCTTCCGGCGGGATCAGTAGCGGGGGCTGTCGAGTTCGCCGTAGCGGCGCAGCACCGCGCAGGCAGCGTCGCGGTGCAGGCCGCGCACCACCTCGATGCCGCGGCGTTGCAACTCGCCGACCCAGTCCGCCGGCAGCGGGCCTTCGTCGAACGGGGTCAGCGCCATCACGTCCTCGGCGCTGGCACCGATCAGCAGGCGGTCGATGCCGGCCCAGATGGTGGCGCCGTAGCACTGGCAGCACGGCTGCGAGGAGGTGGCCAGGGTCACCGGCGACAGCACCGCGTTCAGCCGCGGGGTCTGCAGGCGCTGCTGGGCCAGCATGTAGGCCATGTTCTCGGCATGCGCCAGCGAGGTGGTCTGCGGTACCACGCGATTCACGCCGACGGCGATGATGCGGTGGTCCGGGCCGAACACCGCCGCGCCGAACGGGCCGCCGCTGCCGGCGTCCACGTTCAGCCGCGACAGTTCCACCGCCAGCGCGACCTTGTCGGCGTCGCTGGCATAGACGGCCTGCGGATCGACCGCCTCGTGGATCCAGGCGGGCAGGGTGAGGTGGACTTGCGCGTAGAGCATCAGCGGACGGGTTCGGCAGGCTGGGGGGCGCGCAGTGTATCGGCTTGCGCGGCGCGCGCGCTGCATTGCCCGGCCACGCACGAGCAGCCGGCGATCGCGCGCGAGCCGCACACGCTCATGCGCCCGCTGGCCTGGCACTGCGCCATCACGCCCTGCGGATCGGTAGGGCTGTCGCGGTTGACGCAGGCCGGCATCGCGCCGCAGCAGTTGCCGACGTTCTTGACGGTGCAGTCGGCATCGGTGCGGCAACTGGTGTCGACCTTGATTGGCAGGCCCGGTGCGGATGCCGTGGGTGCCGGCGCCGGCTCCGACGGCTTGGCGGTCTCGCTGCGCGCGCAGGCGCTGGACAGCAGCATGCCGGCGATCAGGCACAGGGAACACAGCAACGACGCGAAATGACGGGGCATGGCGATCTTCCGTGCGGTGGAGTGCGGCCATGGTAGCAACCCACCGCGCCGCCGCCGGGTCAGCGGCGCACGACGGTCATCGCGTCGGCGCTTTCCTCCGAGATCCGCAGCGCTGTGCCGTCCAGCGCCTGGTGCAGCGCCTGGCGGATGCTGACCTGTCCCTTCACCGCGTTGACCGGCAGCGAGGCGAGGCCTGGATCGCGGTACACGACCATGCAGCCGGTGGCGTGGGCCAGTTGCTGCGACACCTCATCGAAGCGCCCGGCCGGCAGGTCGTAGGCGTGGTCGGGGACGGCGTCACACTTGCCGGTTGCCGCCGGTGCGCTGGCGTTGGCGGCCGGGTTCGGCGCCGCCCCGGATGGCGCGTTGGAGGCGTGGCAGCCAGCCAGTGCGGCGACTAGGACGAGAGCGGGACAGCAACGGCGCAGGACGGTGTGCATGGCGCGATTCCCGTTGGAGGACCTGCGCAAGTCTAGGCAGCGCCGCTTAACCGGGCTTGGCTTCGCGCACGGCGGGTTGCGGCCGCGCATGCACCAGGGTGCACCACAGCACGCCGCCGAGCAGGCAGGCGATCGCCAGCAGTTCCAGCGCGGTCGGCCAGCGCTGTTCCCACAGGAAGCCGTACAGCAGCGCGAATACGGTCTCGAACACGATCATCTGCCCGACCAGGGTCAGCGGCAGCAACCGGCTGGCGTGGTTCCAGCAGGCGTTGCCGATGACCGAGGCGAACAGCGCCAGCACCAGCGCCATGCCCCAGAAGCGCATCCAGTCGGCGCCGGCATGGGCCGTGCCTGACAGGGCGAACGCCGGCAGCGCCAGGGTCAGGGCCAGCGCGCCGGTGACCACGCCGGTCAGCAGCGACCAGTCGCGGCCGGACAGGTCCGGGCGCCGCCGCAGCCAGCGCGCGTTCTTGATCGAGTAGGCGGTCCAGCACGCCAGCGCGCCGACCGCACAGGCCAGTCCCGCCGCACGCAGGCCGAGGCTGGCGGGAATGTGCGGCCGCGCCACGGCCAGGGTCTGCACCGCGACCAGCGCCACCCCGAGCACGCACAGCGCGCAGGGCGCGGCGAGCCGGCGCAGGCGGACCGCGCCGGCCGCGCGCGAGCCGATCACCGTGACCGCCGCCGGCAACAGGCCGATGATCAGCGCGGTGGCGGCGCCGCCGGCCCACTGCACCGCACTGCCCAGCAGCACGTAGTAGACGATGTTGCCGAGCAGGCTCAGGCGCAGCAGCGCCCACCATTCGGGCGCGCCCAGCGGCGCGGTGGCGGTGCGCCAGCGCGGCAGCAGCACCACGGCAGCGATGGCGCCATAGGCCAGGTAGCGCGAGATGGCCAGTTGCAGCGGCGAAAAGGCGCTCAGCAGTTGCGGCGCCAGGAACACCAGGCCCCACAGCGCGCCCGCGACCATGCCGCTGCCGACCCCTGCCCATAGACGTTCGCGCATGCGGTTCGTTTCCGTATCGGCCGTGTCAGCCGTGACGGCTCAGCATGCCGGCGCCGGCAGCGGCCGGCTTGTCCCAGACTCCTGTCCTGGCGCCGGGCGATGACGGCGGCGGTAGGCGGCCGGGGTCTGCCCGGTGCTGCGCTTGAGCGCGCGGGTCAGCGCGCTCTGGTCGGCATAGCCGCTGTCCTGGGCCAGGTCGGCGATCGGCCGGGTGCCGTGCGTCAGTTGCCGGCGCACCCAGTCCAGCCGCCGTGCTGCCACCCAGTCCTGCGGCGTGCGCCCGAATGCGGCGCGGAACAGCGTGTGTAGGCGACTCGGACTCAGGTGCGCCAGCTGCGCCATGCGCCGCACCGGCCAGTCCTGGCCGGGCGCGGCCTCGATGCGCCGGCACAGCGCCTGCAGCCGCTGCCAGCCGCGCGGCGCGGTGTCCGCCTGCAGCCAGGCCAGCACGGCGGCGCCGGCTCGGGCATGGGCGGCAGCGAGGTCCGGATGCGGCGCCTGGGCGGCGAGCAGATCCTGCAGCGGCGGCGGCAGGTCGAGGAAGGGCTGTCGCCGCAGGCGCTCCAGCGCGTCGTCGCCGAAGGCATCGGTGCGGCAATCGACGATCAGGAAGCGGTTGGCGTCCAGCGCGGACTGCGCATGCCGCGTCTGCGGCGCGACCACCGCGGCGCGGAAACGGTCCAGATAGCCGCCGCGGCCGTCCACTTCCAGCTCCATCGAGCCGTGCAACGGCAGCACCAACTGCACGTGGTCGTGCTGATGGGCGGCGCCGTCGCGGCCGTAGCTGCGTAGGCTGAAGGACGAGGCGGGGGACATGCCCGTTACGCTAGCGCGCGGGCGGTGGCGGGGGAAGGGCGGGGATTGGGGATTGGGGGGGGCGGGACCCGGGACCCGCCAAATAATCCGATGAAAAAGTAGCTGCTTTTTTTGGGAGGGGCTTCAGCCCCGACGCGACTTACCGGTAAAGCCCGTCGGGGCTGAAGCCCCTCCCACAGTGCAATTACAACCGCCTAGCACTCGCGGAAGATTCCGGGTCCCGGGTCCCGGCTTCTTCGGCCTCCCTCGTCAGCCGCCGCCCTGGCCGCCGCTCCAGGTATCGCGCAGGGTCACGCTGCGGTTGAACACCGGCGCGTCGGCGCGGTGGTCGTAGCGGTCGGCGACGAAATAGCCGGTGCGCTCGAACTGGAACGCCTGCTCCGGCGCGGCCTGGGCGGCGGCGGGTTCGACGTAGCCGCGCACGCTGCGCTTGGAGTCGGGGTTGAGGTGGTCGCGGTAGGTCTTGCCGTCGGACTCGTCGTCAGGCTTTTCCACCGAGAACAGGCGGTCGTACAGGCGGATCTCGGCCTCCACCGCGTGCACGGCGCTGACCCAGTGGATGGTGCCCTTGACCTTGCGGTTGGCGCCTTCCATGCCCGGGCGCGATTCCGGGTCGAGCCAGCCGCGCAGTTCCACGATCTCGCCGGCGTCGTTCTTGATCACCTCGTCGACGCGGGCGATGCCGGCGCCGCGCAGGCGCACTTCGCCGCCCGGCACCAGCCGCTTCCAGCCCTTGGGCGGGACTTCGGCGAAGTCCTCGCGCTCGATCCACAGTTCGCGCGAGAACGGCACTTCGCGCGTGCCGAAGCTGTCGTTCTTGGGATGGTTGGAGAAGGTCAGCGTTTCGCTGTGGCCCTCGGGCAGGTTGCTCAGCACCAGCTTCAGCGGCTCGATCACCGCCATGCGCCGCGCGGCATGCGCGTCCAGGTCTTCGCGCAGGCAGCCCTCCAGCACCGAGAAATCGATCACCGAGTTCTGCTTGCTGATGCCGACGCGGTCGACCAGCAGGCGCAGTGCGGCCGGCGTGTAGCCGCGGCGGCGCAGGCCCTGCAGGGTGTACATGCGCGGGTCGTCCCAGCCGTCCACCAGGCCCTCGGCGACGAGTTGGGTCAGCTTGCGCTTGCTCATCACCGTGTAGTTGATGTTGAGCCGCGAGAACTCGATCTGCCGCGGCTTGGCCGCCTCGCGCGGCAGGCCCTTGTCCAGCAGCGGCTGCAGCAGTTCGGGGTGGCCGGCCAGATCGACCTTGTCCACGCACCAGTCGTACAGCGGGCGGTGGTCCTCGAACTCCAGCGTGCACAGCGAGTGGGTGATGCCTTCCACCGCATCGCCCAGCGAATGCGCGAAGTCGTACATCGGGTAGATCGGCCAGGCGTTGCCGGTGTTCTGGTGCTCGACGTGCTTGATCCGATACAGCGCCGGGTCGCGCAGGTTGATGTTGCCGCTGCTCATGTCGATCTTGGCGCGCAGGGTGCGCGCGCCGTCCGGGAACTCGCCGGCGCGCATGCGTCGGAACAGGTCCAGGTTCTCCTCGACGCTGCGGGTGCGGTAGGGCGAGTCGCGGCCCGGCTCGGTGAGGGTGCCGCGGTACTCGCGCACCTGCTCGGCGGAGAGGTCGCAGACGAAGGCGTGGCCGTCGCGGATCAGCTTCTCGGCGGCCAGGTAGTACACCTCGAAATAGTCCGAGGCGTGGCGCAGCTCGGCCCAGTCGAAGCCCAGCCAGCGCACGTCGTCCTGGATCGCGGCGACGAATTCGGGATCTTCCTTGGCCGGATTGGTGTCGTCGAAGCGCAGGTTGCAGCGCCCGCCGAACTCGGCGGCGATGCCGAAGTCCAGGCAGATCGCCTTGGCGTGGCCGATGTGCAGGTAGCCATTGGGCTCGGGCGGGAAGCGGGTGCGGATGGCCGTGTGCTTGCCGCTGGCCAGGTCCTCGCGGACGATCTGGCGGATGAAGTCTTTCTTCTCGGCCGGGGCGGAGGCGTCGGTGGCGGGGGTGTCGGACATGCGCGTCAGCGAGTAAGTAAAGCGCAAGTTTAGCCGAGCTGGCCGGCGGCCGCCCCGGCGCGTAGGCTGCGGCTTGGCCCAGCTGCGAGATCCCGCCATGTCCTTGTCCTGCTTCGTCGTCGGCGATCTGCTCCAGCCCACGTGGCCGCAGCGCGCCTGCAGCGCCCACCCCGCCGACGGCGGCGCCCGCGGCTGAGGGGCCGACCATGCAGATCGCCTACCGCGCCCAGCACCTGATCGATGCGCACCTGGCCAAGCACGCGCTGGAGGACGCCGGCATCACCGCCTTCGTGTTCGGCGAGGCCCTGCTCGGCGGCGCCGGCGAACTGCCGTTCGGCGTGGTCCATGTCTGCGTGGCCGACGAACTGCTGGAAAAGGCCCAGGAAGTGCTGATGACGCTGGGCCTGGGCGGGCAGGTGACGCGGGCGATGTAGGAGAGGCCGGGACCCGGGACCCGGGACCGGGGGGCTGAGGCGAGTGCGAGCGTGGCGAGTTGCGGCAGGAGGACTGCCGGTGAGGACGTTCTTTGCCGTTTTTACCGCAGATCGCGATTTACGCTTTTCCGGGTCCCGGGTCCCGGGTCCCGGGTCCCGTCACTCCGCCCGCCACCCCGGCGGCACGGCATCCGCCACGGCCAGCGCACGCAGGCGCTTGAACAGCACCACGGTCTCGGCCACGTTCCAGACCCGCAGGGCGACTTCGAAGGTGTCCAGCGGCTTGGTCAGGAAATCCTTGGCGCCCAGGCCGAGGGCGCGGTGGCGGGCGCTGCGGCTGGGGTCGGCGGTGAGCACGATCACCGGCAGGAAACTGGACGGGCCGGCCAGGCGCGCCAGTTGTTCCAGGATCGCGTAGCCGTCCAGCTCCGGCATCATCAGGTCGAGCAGGATCAGGTCCGGCGCGAACGCCGCGACCAGGCCCAGCACCCGTTGCGGGTCGGTGGTCGCCACCACCTGGCGGAAGCCTTCGCGCTGCAGCAGTTCTTCCAGCAGGCGCACGTTGGCCGGTTCGTCGTCGACGATCAGGATGCGGGCGGCGAGGACATCGTTGCGGGTCATGCGAGGTGTCGGTCCAGAACGGAGAAGAAGTCGGCCACGTCCAGCGGCTTGGTCAGGTAGGCACGCACGGGCTCGCCCTGCACGCGCGCCAGCGTGGTCGCGGTGGCATCGGCGCTGATCACCACCACCGGGATCGCCGCGGTGTGCGGCTGCGCGCGCAGCGCCTGCAGCAGGTCCTCGCCGTTGCCGTCGCTCAGGTGCAGGTCGAGCAGGATCAGGTCGGGCGTGGCCTGCTGCAGATGCGCGCGCGCCTGCGCCAGGCTGGCTGCCTCGTGCAGGCGCCAGTGCGGGCGGCGTTCGACCAGGGTGCGGATCAGCGCCTGGTTGGACGGGTTGTCCTCTACGCTCAGCAACTGGCGCTGGATCCCGCTCGCCGTCGTCGCCATCACGGCGGGGTCAGGCAGTGCCGCTGCCTGTGGGCGGTCCAGCGGCAGGGCGATGGTGAAGCGCGATCCGTCCGCGCCGCTGTCCACGGCGATGCGCCCGCCCATCGCCTCGGTCAGGCGCTTGCTCAGCGCCAGACCCAGACCGGTGCCCTCGATCGCCGAGCGCTCGGCGCCGAGCCGCTCGAACGGCGTGAACAATCGTTCCACCTGCGCCGGCGTCAGGCCGTGGCCCTGGTCGTGCACGCTCAGCGCCAGGGACTGGCCTTCGGGCACCGCGCTCACCCACACCGCGCCACCCGGGCGGTTGAACTTGATCGCGTTGGACAGCAGGTTGATCAGCACCTGGCGCAGCCGCTGCGGGTCGGCGCGCACGGTCCACTCCGGCGGCAACTGCGGCGGCCGCAGCACGATGCCGCGCGCCTGCGCCTCCGGTGCGACCAGGCCCAGCGCCTCTTCCAGTGCGGCATGCACCGGCACCGGGCGCGGGCTCAGGTCGAGCTGGTCGGCCTCGATGCGGGCGATGTCCAGCAGTTCGGTGATCAGTCCCAGCAGGTGTCGGCCGGCGCCGAGGATGTGCTGCAGGTGGTCGCGCTGCGCCGCGCCCGGCAGGTCCATCTCCAGCACCTGCGCGTAACCGAGGATGGCGTTGAGCGGCGTACGCAGTTCGTGGCTGCTGCGCGAGAGGAATTCGGTCTTGGCGCGGTTGGCGCTCTCGGCCTCGCGGCGCGCCGACTGCGCTTCCTCGGCGCGCGCGGCGAGCAGGGTGCTGGCCTGCTGCAGGCGTTGCGCGACCTGGCCCAGTTCGTCGCCGGCCGGTGGCTGTGGCGCCAGCGGCCGGCCGTCGCCGAGGCGGTCGGCATTGGCCGAGAGCTGGCGCAGGCGTCGCGACAGCGACGAGGCGAACCAGGCCACCGCGAGCACCGCACCGAGTCCGCCCAGCATCGCCGCGCACAGGGTGATCAGCAGGTTGCGCTGGCGCAGCGCCTGCGCCTTGGCGGTGCGCACCTGCAACTGCGCGGTCTCGTAGTTGCGCAGCTCGCGCAGTTCCGCGCGCAGGATGTCGAGAGTGACCTTGCCCTCGCGCAGCTGGCGGATCTCTTCCTCGCGGCTCAGGTCCGGCGCGAGCAGCCGCCGCCAGCCCTGCATCTTCTCCTCGAACAGCGGCTGGATGCGGGCGAAGCGCTGCGCCTGGCGCGGGTCGGTGATGCGTTGCGACAGGCGCTGCACCACGGTCTTCAGCCGCGGCTCGGCGTCGCGGTACGGGGTCAGGAACGCGTCCTGGCGCACCAGCCGGTAGCCGCGCACGCCGGCGGCGGTCTCGGCCAGCAGCGCATGCGCCTCGTGCAAATCGCTGAGCAACTGCAGGGTGCGGCGCACGTCGTTCTCGGCGGCGATGTTCTGCCGCTCGACGCTGTAGATCGCCACCAGCGCCGCCACCAGCAGCAACAGCGGCAGCGCCACCAGCGCCAGGCTCTTGCGGGTCAGCGGCCAGTCGTTCCAGCGCCGCGCCAGCGCCCTCACAGCGCCACCCCCGCCTGCACCGCGACCACCGCGGCCTGGGTGCGGTCGGCCACCTGCAGCTTGTGCAGGATGCGCTCGACGTGGACCTTGGCGGTGCCGGCGCTGATGCCCAGTTCGGCGCCGAGCGCGGCATTGGTCAGCCCGCGCGACAGTAGCGCCAGCACCTGCCGCTCGCGCGCGCTGAGCACGGCCAGGCGGTCGGCCTGCGCCGGTTTGCGCCGCCGCGGCGCACGCGGCGGTTCGGCCGCCAGCGGCGCCAGCAGCGCGGCGATCGCGGACAGGGCTTGCACGTCCTCCGGTGCCGGGACGGTGCGGGCGTCCCAGCCCAGGCACAGCATGCCCAGCGGCACGCCCAGCGTGGCGATCGGCAGGCACAGTTCGCCGGCCTCGTTGGCGGCATCGCCGCGCAGGCGCCACGCATGCGCTGGCGCCTCGACGGCGACGCTGGCGCCCGGCGGCAACGCATCGCCCTGGCTGGCCAGCACCAGGCAGCGGGCGCCCCGCACCGCCAACACCGCGGCGTGCGGGGCCGCGACCAGGCCGCTGGCAGATACCAGGACGTGCGCGGAGGCCTGCGCGGCATCGCCGGCCTCGCGCAGCGCCGCCGCGGCGGCGGCCACCGCCTGCCAGCGCGCCGCGTCGGCGGCGTCGCGGCGCAGTGCCTCACGCCACTGGCCTGCATTGGAAGGAGGGTGCACGGGCGCGTCTCCGTATGCCGAACGGCATATTCGAGGATATGCCGCCCAGCGGATGTTGCGCAAGCCGCCGCTGCCGATACTCGCTTCGCCCCGAGACGGCATCCCCTCAGCACACGGAGACTTCCCATGCGTCGCATCCTGTTCGCCCTGGCACTGGGCCTGACCACCACCTCCACCGCGCTGGCCGCGCCGGCGATGCACTACGACGGCGAGCCGGCGACACCGGCCAGCAGCGCCGAACGCGAGATCGCCGGCCTGTTCGACCGCTGGAACGCGGCGCTGGCCACCGGCAATCCGCAGCGCGTGGCCGACCTGTACGCCCGCGACGGCGTGCTGCTGCCGACCGTGTCCAACCAGGTCCGCGCCAGCCGCGCCGAGATCGAGGACTACTTCAGCCACTTCCTCGCCGCCAAGCCGCGCGGCGCCATCAACTACCGCCAGGTGCGGCTGCTCGACGACGACAGCGCGGTCGACGCCGGCGTCTACACCTTCACCCTGAACAATCCCGACGGCAGCACCCGCCAGGTGCAGGCGCGCTACACCTTCGTCTACGAAAAGCGCGACGGGCGCTGGCTGATCATCAACCACCACAGCTCGGCGATGCCGGAACCGGTCGCCGCCGCCACGGCCAGCGCCGCAACGAAGTGAACGTCGCGCCTGTCACCGCCGCCGCGGTGGTCGGGCGCACTTGAAAGCGGGCTCCGGCAGCGCCATCCACCTGACATCGCCGTCGCTGCCAGGAGTCTGTGCCATGTTGGGAATCGGTGCCTTCAAGCAGCGCCTGCCGCACCCGGGCGAGAGCCTGCCGGGACGCGCGCAGCCGCTGCCGCTGCACAACCGCCACTTCGTCAACGGCCACCCCTTGCGCGATGCCTTCGCCGGCCTGGAGCAGGTGCAGTTCGGCCTGGGCTGCTTCTGGGGCGCCGAACGCAAGTTCTGGTCGCTGCCCGGCGTGTTCAGCACGGCGGTCGGCTATGCCGGCGGCGAGACGCCCAATGCCACCTATCGCGAAGTGTGCTCCGGTCAGACCGGTCACACCGAGGCGGTGCTGGTGGCGTTCGACCCGCAGACCGTGCGCTTCGAGCAGTTGCTGCAGACCTTCTGGGAAAGCCACGACCCGACCCAGGGCATGCGCCAGGGCAACGACACCGGCACCCAGTACCGCTCGGCGATCTACTGCACCACCCAGGCGCAGTACGAGGCCGCGCTGGCCAGCCGCGATGCCTACCAGCAGCGCCTGGACGCCGCCGGCTACGGTTCCATCACCACCGAGATCCGCTTCCCGGCGCCGCCGTTCTACTACGCCGAGGACGAGCACCAGCAGTATCTGGCCAAGAACCCCGGCGGCTACTGCGGCCTGGGCGGGACCGGGGTGAGTTGCCCGATCGGGCTGGAGGCCTGAGCCAGCGCATCTGCGCGTGGTGCGCGCAGGATGCTGTCGCCATCCAGGGTCACCCCGACCGCGGGTGACGTCTCGACGCGAGCCCGTTACTTCGCGGCACGCGAATCGCGCGTGCTCGCGGCGGCCTGCCGCAGCCGCGCCGCATAGCCGGACAGTTGCAGCGCCTTGCGCGGTGATAGCTCGGCCTTGAGCCGTTCGATCGCCGCGTCGCCGTCACGGCTGCGGCCGAGCGCGTAGTCGGTGCGTGCCAGTTCCAGCGTCGCGCGCTGGCGGACCGTCAGATTGCCGAAGGGATCGAAGAACGAATCCACGCGGGTGCGGTCCTGCACGCCGGTCCAGCCGAATGCCAGCTCGGCTGGAGTTTCCTCGGCGAGCCGTGCGTAGCGCCGCCGTGCTTCGGCCGGTGCGAGCTGGCCGCTCAGCAGGGCCAGGCGGATCCGCAACAGCGCCGTTTCGGCGGCCGGCGCGTCGGCGGCGTAGGCAGCCAGGACGCGGCTCATCCATGCCCAGTCGACGTTGCCGGTCTCGGCCTGGGTGCCGAGCAGGTTGAAGGCGAGGATCGCGGCGCGCTGCGTCGCGGTGGTGGCGCGCGCGACCGCGTCCGCGGTGGGGCGCCCCAGCGTGGACGGCTGCACCAGCGCGATCGCCGGGTCGTGCGCAAGGATCGCCTCCAGGTCCGGTTTGTGGAAATAGCCCACCACGACCAGCACGGTCTTGCCCGGGTGCGCCAGTGCCGCGGCGCGGATGCGCTGGGCCTGCAGGAAGGTGCGGTACAGGTACAGGCGTCGCGGCAGGTCCTGGTCGGCCCGCGGCGCCGGCGTCTGCGCCCATTTCTGCACCGCGGCCACGTTCTCGGCCGCATCCGCCGCAAAGAAGTCGCGCTGCAGGGCGGCCTTGTCGGGGAACGACAGGAAGCCCTGGAACCCCTGCTCGCGGCGCAGTTCCAACGGCGTGTCCAGATCCATGCCGAAGCCGAGTCTGGCGTCCTCCACCGGCGGCATCCAGTCGATCGGACAGAGGGCGACGGGATGCGCCGCGGCGTACGGCAGGATCACGCCCTGCACCTCGTAGGTGTATTCGTAGTAATCGCCGCGCGCCGCCTGCTCCGGCGGGCGTTCGATACAGATCGCGTCCGGTGCGAGTTGCTCCAGGAACGCCGCGAGCACGCCCGGCTGGTCGCGTTCGGAAACCAGTTGCCCCGCGTGCTCAACGCCCAGGATCGCGACCCGGGTCGGTGCCGGTGTGGCGGCCATGCCGGTGGCGCTGGCGGCGGCCAGCGCCAGCGAAAACAAATAACGCGCCATCCATCCGCGCATGCGCCTTCTCCTGTCGACGTCGTGGAAGCACCCTGCTGGCGCGCTGGCATGCGTGACCGCCGTTGCGTCACGCCCGCCGCGGATCGACCGCGACGCCGCGGGCTGCCGCCGATGGTGGGTTGCAGGGTGTGGCGACAAGTGTAGTCATGGCGTGTCGCCGCCGTCTGCATGACAGGTGGCACTGGTCGCGTTACACGAACTCGGCCGCGAACATCTGCCGCATCTGCGCGATCTGCTCTTCGCGTTCGGGGTGCAGCAGCCGCAGGCATTCCTCGGCGAAGCTGACCGGGCTGGTGCCGGGAGCGGTGATCAGCCCGCCAGCGCTGACTACGCGGCGTTCCTGATAATGCGTGCTGCCGGCATAGACGCCGGCGTGCTCGCGCAGGAAGGCTTCGGAATTGCTGGTGTGCGGACGGGTATCGAGCAGGCCGGCGTAGGCCAGCGCCAGGGTCGCGCCGCAGATCGCCGCCACGCCGCGGCCCGCCTCCAGGCGCTGCTGCAGCAGTGCGCTCAGTCCTGGAATCTCGCCGGCCTGCCAGCGGTCGCTGCCGGGCAGCAGCCACAGGTCGGCGTCCAATGGCGCCAGGTCCGACAGCGCATAGGTGGGGTGCAGCTCCAGCCCGCCGATCGAGGTGATGGACTTGCCGTCGATGCTGGCGATCTGGATCGTGTCGCTGAACCAGGCCCGCGCCGCCGGCAGGATGGTGCCGATCTCCCAGTCCGCCACGCCGTCCACCATCACCACTGCGATCGTCGCCATTGCCTTGCCTCTGCACTCGGGCGCGCAGCATAGCCTGGGAAAAGTTGCGGCCGCGCCAACGCGGCGTCGAAAGCGTCATGGGTGATACGCGTTGTGGCTGCGCCTGTTTTGGCGTTCTTGGTTGGTGCGCATCGCGCAGCGCAAGCGCCTGTAGCGACGACATCTGATCGGGCGGGAAAACGGCGGCGAGAGGCGCACCCGCTTGGCCAATTCCCCATTCCCGTTTCCCTATTCCCGGCACCCCAAGCGCAGCATCACCGCGCTTGGGGTGCAGGCAACACTCAGCCGACCAGCTTGTGCCGGATCGTGTCGCGCAGGGTCTGCAGGTCCTTGGCGAAGGTGTCGATGCCGCCGGCCAGCTTTTCGGTAGCCATCGGATCGGCGGCCAGGTCGGCGGCGAAGCGCTTGGCGTCGATCGGCTCGATCTTGGCGCCGTCGGCTTGGCCGGGCGAGAGCTTGCGCGGCAGCGGGCCGTGGTCGGCGTCGAGCTTTTCCAGCAGGTCCGGCGAGATGGTCAGGCGGTCGCAGCCGGCCAGCGCCTCGATCTGCGCGGTGGAACGGAACGAGGCGCCCATCACCACGGTCGCCGAGCCGCGGCGCTTGAATTCGTCGTAGACGCCGCGCACGAACTGCACGCCCGGGTCCTCGTCGATGGTCGCCGGGGTCTGGCCCTTGGCCACGTACCAGTCGAGGATGCGGCCGACGAACGGCGAGATCAGGAACACGCCGGCCTCGGCGCAGGCCAGGGCCTGGGTGCGGTTGAAGATCAGGGTCAGGTTGCAGTCGATGCCGTCCTGCTGCAGCTGCCGCGCCGCCTCGATGCCTTCCCAGGTCGCGGCGACCTTGATCAGGATGCGGTCCTTGGGGATGCCGCGCTCGGCGTACATGGCGATGAACTTGTGCGCCTTGGCGATGGTGGCGGCGGTGTCGTGGGCCAGGTCGGCGTCCACCTCGGTGGACACGCGGCCGGGCACCAGCGCGCTGAGCTTGGCGCCGACGCCGATGGTCAGGCGGTCGGCGATCTCGTCGACCAAGGCGGCGTGGTCGCCGTCCTGGCCGCGCGCCCAGGCCAGCGCCTCGTCGATCAGATCGGCGTAGACCGGCAGGTCCAGCGCCTTCTTCACCAGGGTCGGATTGGTGGTGCAGTCCACCGGCTTGAGCCGCTTGATCGCGTCATAGTCGCCGGTATCGGCCACGACCACGGACAACTCGCGCAACTGGGCGAGCTTGGAGGGGGCGGAAGAGGTCATCGGTATCTCTCGGAAACGAGTTGGGACAAGGATAGGGCCGCGCACGTTAACGCGCTGCGCGCGCATTGTCGTCGTCGGCGCGCTGCACCGCGGTTACGCGCAGGCGCAGCGGGCGTCCGCCGGGCGCCTGCCAGTCGATCGACTGGCCCACGGCCAGGCCGAGCAGGGCGCTGCCGACCGGGGCCAGCACCGAGATGCGCGCATGCGCGGCATCGGCTTCGTGCGGATAGACCAGGGTCAGCTGATGGCGTTCGCCGTGCAGTTCGTCTTCGCACTCCACGCGGGAATGCATGGTGACGATGCCGGGGGGAATCTGGTCGGGCGCCATCACGGTGGCGCGGTCGAGTTCTGCGCCCAGCGCTTGCGCGGCCGGGTGCTGGTGCAAGGCAGGGGAGTCGAGCAGGGCTTCCAGGCGCGCGAGGTCGCGGCTGGAGACGATCAACGAGGGCGGCAGGCCGCTGTGGTGTTGCGAGGTCATGGACAGGCTCCGGTTGGATGGCACAACGAACGGAGGCGGCACCGCGCCGCCCCCGTTCCCATTGTGCAAGCAAGCCGGCGCCGATGCGACGTCGCGGCCGGTCGGCCTGTTCAGGCCACCTGGCGCGGCGCCTGGTCCGGCAGCGACGCCTGCGCCGGCAGCGTGAACAGCTCCTCGGGCAGTGCACCGAACAGGTGCGCCAGTTGCTGCAGGAACGCGCCCATCGCCGAACTGCGCCGCCACAGCATGGCGATGCGCCGGCTCGGCCCGCCGTCGGGCGCGAACGAGAGCAGGCGCAGGTTCGGCGGATTGGCCACCGGCGGCTGCACCGCCAGCAGCGGCAGCAGGGTCACACCGACGTTGGCGGCGACCATCTGCCGCAGCGTCTCCAGGCTGGTGGCCTGGAACTCGGCTTTCTCCAGCGCGCCGGACAGGTGGCACACGTCCAGCGCCTGGTCACGCAGACAGTGCCCGTCCTCGAGCAGCAGCAGGCGTTGCGCGTGCAGTTCGTCCATGGTCAGCGGGGTCGGCCGCCGCGCCAGCGGATGCTGCTCGGGCACCGCCAGCACGAACGGTTCCTCGAACAGGAATTCGGCATGCAATTGCTCGTCGTGCAACGGCAGCGCCAGCAGCGCCGCGTCCAGCCGGCCCTCGCGCAAGCGGGTCAGCAGCACGTCGCTCTTCTCTTCGATCAGCAGCAGTTCCAGCTGCGGGAAGCGCGCGCGGATGCGCGGGATCACATGCGGCAGCAGATACGGGCCGAGCGTCGGGAAAATGCCCAGGCGCACGGTGCCGGCTTCCGGATCCTGGCTGCGCCGCGCCGCCTCCTTCATCTGCTCGATCTCGGCGACGATGCCGCGCGCGCGGCTGGCGGCCTCGCGCCCGGCCGGGGTCAGCATGACCTTGCGTGGCGCGCGCTCCACCAGCGGTACGCCCAGTTCGTCCTCGAGCTTCTTGATCTGCGTGGACAGCGTCGGCTGGCTGACGAAGCAGGCCGCGGCGGCGCGCCCGAAATGCTTGTGATCGGCCAGCGCCACCAGGTATTTCAGATCACGCAGGTTCATCAGCGGGTTCCTCGGAACGCAGCGGCGGGAGGTGACGCAGGGTCACAGCATAGAGCGTGTGGCGCACATGGCGGCGAGACAGATGGACGCGCGCGGTGGAGACCGCACACCCTGGTCCCGCGCCGGCGGAGCGGCGCGGGATGGGTGCGGATCAGGCCGCTTCGGCCACGCTGCCGCTGGCGACCGGTGCGCTGTGCCGGATCAGGTGGTCGAACGCGCTCAGCGCCGCCTTGGAACCTTCGCCCATGGCGATGATGATCTGCTTGTACGGCACCGTGGTCGCGTCGCCGGCGGCGAACACGCCCGGCAGGGAAGTCTGGCCGCGGTCGTCGACCACGATCTCGCCGCGCGGCGACAGCGCCACCGTGCCCTGCAGCCATTCGGTGTTCGGCAGCAGGCCGATCTGCACGAAGATGCCTTCCAGCGCCACGCGATGCACATCGCCGCCGACGCGGTCCTTGTAGACCAGGCCGGTGACCTTCTGGCCGTCGCCGAGCACTTCGGTGCTCTGCGCGTTGACCAGGATGTCGACGTTGCCCAGGCTGCGCAGCTTGCGCTGCAGGACTTCGTCGGCGCGCAGCTTGCTGTCGAACTCGACCAGAGTGACGTGGCTGACGATGCCGGCCAGGTCGATCGCCGCTTCCACGCCGGAGTTGCCGCCGCCGATCACCGCCACGCGCTTGCCCTTGAACAGCGGGCCGTCGCAGTGCGGGCAATAGGCCACGCCCTTGTTGCGGTACTGGTCTTCGCCGGGCACGTTCATCTGCCGCCAGCGCGCGCCGGTGGACAGGATCACCGTGCGGCTCTTCAGCGAGGCGCCGTTGGCCAGCTTGACCTCGACCAGGCCGTCGGCACCGGCCGGCACCAGCTGTTCGGCGCGCTGCAGGTTCATGATGTCCACGTCGTACTGGCGCACGTGCTGCTCCAGCGCCGCGGCCATCTTCGGGCCTTCGGTCTCCTGCACGGAGATGAAGTTCTCGATCGCCATGGTGTCCAGCACCTGGCCGCCGAAGCGCTCGGCCGCCACGCCTGTGCGGATGCCCTTGCGCGCGGCGTAGATCGCCGCCGCCGCGCCGGCCGGACCGCCGCCGACCACCAGCACGTCGAACGGCGCCTTGGCCGCGATCGCCACCGCATCGCGCTTGGCCGCGCCGGTGTCGAGCCGGGCCACGATCTGCTCCAGGGTCATGCGGCCCTGATCGAAGACTTCGCCGTTGAGGTAGACGGTGGGCACCGACATGATCTGCCGCGCCTCGACCTCGTCCTGGAACAGCGCGCCGTCGATCGCCACGTGCTGGATGTTCGGATTCAGCACCGCGGCCAGGTTCAGCGCCTGCACCACGTCCGGGCAGTTCTGGCAGGACAGCGAGAAATAGGTTTCGAAGCGGTACTCGCCGGGCAGGTTGCGCACCTGCTCGATCAGTTCGGCGGTGGCCTTGGACGGATGGCCGCCGACCTGCAGCAGCGCCAGCACCAGCGAGGTGAACTCGTGGCCCATCGGCAGGCCGGCGAAGCGCAGGTGGATGTCCTGGCCGGGGCTGTTCAGCGCGAACGAGGGCGCGCGCTCGCCGCTGTCGCGGTGCACGTCCAGGGTGATCTTGTCCGACAGCAGCACCAGGTCCTCGAGCAGGTCGAGCATCTCGCGCGACTTGGCGCCATCGTCCACCGACGCGGTGACGTGGATGGGCCGGACGACCCGCTCCAGGTAAGCCTTCAACTGGGTTTTCAGATCGGCATCCAACATGGCGGACTCCTGACGTTGGGCAAAGCGCGGGGGAGGCGTGCTGCCGGAGCAGCGCGCTGCGAAGAGGGGAGGAGGGATGAACCGCAGCCGGCGCCGGCGCGCGATGCCGGCTGCGGTTCACCCCCACCCCCGCCGCGAGGCGGAGATGGGAGCGAGGGCGGCTTAGATCTTGCCGACCAAGTCCAGCGACGGCTTCAGGGTCTTCTCGCCTTCCTTCCACTTGGCCGGGCAGACCTCGCCCGGGTGCGAGGCGACGAACTGCGCGGCCTTGAGCTTGCGCAGGGTCTCGGTGACGTCGCGGGCGATCGCGTTGTCGTGGATCTCGAGGGTCTTGATCACGCCTTCCGGGTTGATCACGAAGGTGCCGCGCAGGGCCAGGCCTTCTTCCTCGATGTGCACGCCGAAGGCGCGGGTCAGCTGGTGGGTCGGGTCGCCGACCAGCGGGAACTGAGCCTTGCCCACGGCCGGGGAGGTCTCGTGCCACACCTTGTGCGAGAAATGGGTGTCGGTGGTGACGATGTAGACCTCGGCGCCGATCTTCTGGAACTCGGCGTAATGCTCGGCGGCGTCTTCCACTTCGGTCGGGCAGTTGAAGGTGAAGGCGGCCGGCATGAAGATCAGCACCGACCACTTGCCCTTCAGGTCCGCGTCGGTGACTTCGATGAATTCGCCATTGCGGTAGGCGTTGGCCTTGAACGGCTGGACCTGGGTGTTGATCAAAGACGACATGGAGTTTCCTCGTGGTTGCAATAGGGGTCGGGGGATGGAACGAGGCTCATGATAGGGGGCGCCGATAGATCCCTCAAATCGATTGATGGAATTGAATAGATAGGTTTCCTCTATCGATTCCCAAGCCTGGCTCTTTGCTGCACTGCCGCGCGAACAGCGCGTCAGCCGCCCAGGGCGCATGGGCGTCGGTCCGTTCTACCACGTTGGCTTTTCCGCGCTCGCTGCGTCATCGTGACAGCGATGAATGCGCCCACCCCTGAATCCCTGCTGCGCGACGCCTGCACCCAGGTCGAGCGCGGCGATGCTGAAGCCTTGCTGCTGCACGCCCTGCAACGCGACCGTGCGTGGCTGTTCGCGCACGCCCGCGATCCGTTGGCGGACGAGGTGGCGGATGGGTTTCAGGCGCTGCTCGCCCGGCGTGTACAGGGCGAGCCGGTGGCCTACCTGACCGGCCGGCGCGGCTTCTGGACCCTGGACCTGGCGGTCGGACCGGCCACGTTGATCCCGCGCGCGGACACCGAGCGGCTGGTGGAACTGGCGCTGGAGCGACTGGATCCGGCGCCGGGCCGGCGCATCGCCGACCTCGGCACCGGCAGCGGCGCGATCGCCCTGGCCCTGGCCAGCGAGCGCCCGCAGGCGCAGGTGACGGCCACCGACCTCAGTACAGCCGCCCTGGCGGTCGCGCAGGCCAATGCGCACGCGCACGGCCTGGGCAACGTCGCCTTCGTCCATGGTGCCTGGCTGGCGCCGCTGGCCGGCCAGCGCTTCGATCTGATCGCCAGCAACCCGCCGTACATCGCCGCCGGCGATCCGCACCTGCAGCAGGGCGACCTGCGCTACGAACCGGCCAGCGCGCTGGCGTCCGGCCCCGATGGGCTGGACGACCTGCGCCGGATCGTCGCCGATGCGCCGGCGCATCTGCTGCCCGGCGGCTGGCTGCTGCTGGAACACGGCTGGGACCAGGGCGCGGCGGTGCGCGCGCTGCTTGAGGCGGCCGGCTTCGCGGAGGTGGCGACGTATCAGGACCTGGAGGCGCGCGATCGGGTCACGCTGGGGCGCCAGCCGCTGGCCTGACCCGCCGGCGCCGGGGTATGGTGCGTGGGTAACGATGCCGGACATGGATGACCCGCAATGTTCACCCTCAGTCGCCTTTCGAATGCGATTACCGCCCACGCCCGCCGTGGCACAGACGGGTGCGCGGCATGCCGAGGGTGCGTGGATCCCTGCCGGCGTGACCGCTCGTCGCAGGCCCCGTCTCAGAATCCTGCGCGCACTCGCTGTCGCTGCCATCCTCGTGGCTGGCGCGGGCTGCTCCAACGGCATCGACGTCGGCAACGATGGCGCAACCGGGCATCTGAATCCGCACCCGGTCAAACGCTACGAGGTCATCGCCACGTCCCATGCGCCGGGGCCGTGGGATGCGTTCGAGGGCGCCTACATCGGATACGACGTCGTCAATAAGAAGTGCGTTCCGATGATCCCCTTCATTGGTCAACAGCAAGTCCCCAATACCGGACTCGACGTTCCGATGACCCGCGTAGACGACCATACGTGGAAGGGGTATTTCTACCGCGATGCGCTGCAGGATGAGGATTACTTCAAGCTTGGGGTGTGCCATTGGGACGTCACGAGCGTGAGCGCCAGTGCGATTGCTCAGGGCCTGAGGTTTGCGTGGAGCGGCTCTATGGAGAAGATTCTGCGCGAAGGTGGAGGGACCAGGTATTTCAAGAAGGTCGCGCATGGGGATAAGTCCCTGGTCCCTTACGGGGCACAGGATTTCGATCCTGCTGATCCTGAAGTGCTACAGCATCCGGACGCATATTTCTCTGTCACCCTCGCTGTCAGGGAGGCCCAGCCGTGAAGGGGATTGATCAAGCGGTTGCCGATGCGGCCAACGACGCGTATGTGAATCGTCCTCGAAGCGATATCGCTGCAAGAAGCAGGTGCATTCAGGTGAGAGGCGCTACTGGGTTCTCGGCTTTTCCAGTGGCTCAGCTACAGGCTTCCAGTCAGTTATGTAACCAATACCTGGCGCTGCCGCATGCCGGTATCAGAGCCCGATGGCGATTCATCAGGAAAATCCGGGCCATGGATGTGGGTCAGGATCTCACTTGTACCCTTTGCGCGATGGGCAGTGGCGACATGGTTTCCAGCGAGTAAGATCGCAGTCGCAACTTGGAGTCTTGATAAAGGAGAGGTGGCGCGATGAGCGACGAAAAGAGCACGTACAGCGACAATCCCTATCGTCCACGCGCCCGCACGATGCGCGATGCGCAACTCCTGCGCGACATGGGCAGCATCAATGCGGACGTCTACGCCAGGCTCGGCGCGCTGCCGCGTGGCGGGGTGCCGATTGCGCCCTGGCGCAAGCCGAGACTGCCATTGCCACCAGACCCCACTGCCGCGCTGCCTGCGGCCTATCCCCCCGAGGACGATACGATGAAACTGCACCACCTGGCCGCTGCCGCCATCATGCCCCTGGCCGCGACCGCCGCCGGTTGTTCGAAAGGTATCGATGTTGGCAACGACGGTGCGACCGGGCATTTGAATCCGCATCCGGTCAAGCGCTACGAGGTCATCGCCACGTCAAATGCGCCGGGACCGTGGGATTCTTTCAAGGGTGCTTACATTGGATATGACGTCATCAATAAGAATTGTGTGCCGATGATGCCAGTTCTTGGCGAGCAGCATGTGCCTAACACCGGGCTCGATATTCCTATGGTCCAGGTGGATGACCACACATGGAAGGGATATTTTTATCGCGATGCCCTGCTGGATGAAGATTATTTCAATCTCGGGGTTTGCCACTGGGATGTGACAAGTGTGGGTGTTAGCGCGATTGGCAAGGGTGTGAAATTCGGTTGGGGAGGGTTGTTGGAAAAAATCTTGCGCGAGGGTGGTGGGAAAAGCTATTTCAAGAATAGTTCTTATGGGGATCCTGCTTTGGTTCCCTATGGTGCGCTAGAGTTCCAGTCTGACGATCCCGAGGTTCTTAAAGACCCTGATGCTTATTTCCCAGTGACGATCACTGTTAAGGAAGTCAAGTCATGAAAGTCATTGATCAAGCGTTAGCTGATGCAAGTAATGACTCGTATGCCAACCGATCACAGCGTGATGTGGGCGATAACAATAGATATGTTTCTCTAGATGGCCAGGATTATAAGATATTTGGCTATGCCAGTGATCCGGCTACCGGCTTTCACGCAACTGCGTATCAAAGCGTTGCGTCGCCTCACAATGTTATTGTCGCGTACCGAGGTACTGATCCTGGTCTATTTTCAGGTAAGAGTGTTTCGGAAAAAGCGGACCACGCGCTGACGACGCTGCAGGACATCGCCGTCGATGCAAAGATGGTGCGAGATACCGTCAACGCGCAGAAGTCTGCGGCCGACGCGTTTACAGCGCAGATGATCGCCAAAGCGGCTGCGCAGGGCATCCCGAAAACCCAGATATTCGCTGCCGGCCACTCCCTGGGCGGCGCATTGGCGGAACTCCAGGCCGCCAAATATGGCCTGCGCGGCGCCACCTACAACGGCTTCGGCGCGGCGGACATGATCGATGGCCCGCCGCAGCCGGGCTTCCAGCTCACCAACTACCGCATGGCCGGCGACGTGGTGAGCGCGGCCAGTCCGCATGTCGGCAAGGTGGTGTCGCTGGCCAGCGAAGAGGACATCCAGAGCCTGCGGGCCGGCCGCTACCTGGATGCGCCGCCCGGGTCGGCGCCGCCAAACGCGCTGATCGCGATGCGGCTGAGCGACCACGGCGGCCAGCAGCACTTCAGCAGCGACAGTCCGGACAATATCCTGCAACCCCAGCGCTTCCAGGAAGCGACGCAGCGCTACGCGGCGAACAAGGACGCCATCGACCGCTTCGGCAGCGATGTGTCCTTCGCACGCGCCGAACTGTCCGAGTCGCTGCGGCAGATGCGCGGGAACGACGGGCAGGGCCAACTGTCGCCGAATCTGCGGCGGCAACTCAACGAGTACCTCGTGCTCAACGCCGATCCCGCCATTCGCGACACCATCGCGCGTGGCGCGCCCGTGCGCGGGGTTGCCGACGGCCTGCAACACGGTGCCGATGCCGTGCGCGCCGGCGGTCGCTACGTGCAAGCGCTGGACGAACGTATCGCGATCGTGGCGCGGGAGGGCGGGCGCCTTACCGCGCCCTTCATCCCGGTTGCGCCGCTGGCTGGACATGTGGTGGGCGAAGCCGCCCGTCTGCACGGTCAAGGTGCGGATGCGGCGGCGCGGTGGGTGGGCGGCGGGCTGGAATCGGCCAAAGGCGCCGTGGAGCGAGGCGCGCATGCGGCTGCCGACGCCGTGGTGGAGCGGATCCATGATCCTCGCTTCCAGGCGGGCGTGGCCAACGTCGCCAATCACATCGTCGATGCCTACGATGGCGCGCGGGTCGCGGCGCAAACCGCCACGCAGACGTATCAGCTCGGCAAGCAGGCGGTCTCCGATGGGATCGACCGGGCCGAACGTGCGGTGGCGCAAACCTACGACGCAACCAAGCACGTGGTGACCGAAGGCGCCCAGCAGGTCGGTCGTGCGGCCACCCAGACCTACGACGCCGCGAAGCATGTGGTGACTGAAGGCGCGGAGCAGGTTGGGCGCGCGGCCACTCAAACCTACGGTGCGGCGAAGCACGTGGTCATAAACGGTGTGGAGCATGTCGAGCGCACTGTCACGCAGACCTACGACGCGTCCAAACACGTAGTGACCGAAGGCGTTGCGCAAGCTGGACGTGCGGCCACCAGTGCCTATGATGCGGCGAAGCAAGCGGCCGACAGCGCCGCGCGGGTTGGTACGCACGCGTACGAAGCCGCAAGACAGACCGCCACGCAGGGCATCGATGCCGCCAAGCACGCGGCGGGCAAGGCCTACGACACGCTGACCCATCCCGGGCAGTGGTTCCAGCGCAGCGCGCCGGCCGCCGCGCCCGCGCAGCCGCAGGCGCCAGCAGCGGCGCATCCGCATGGGGCGGCGGCGACGCCTGCCTCCGGAGCCCACATGGCACCGTCGGCCGCACAAACCTATGAGCGTGCGCAGACGCTGGGTGCGCTGTCTGCGTCCGATCAGGCCATGTTCGCGCGCATCCGCAAGGACGTGCCGGCGCAGATCGGCGATGCGCACGTCGCGCAGGCGATGCTCGGCGCCAAGCAGGCCGGCATCGCCGGCGCCGACAAGATCGACCGGGTGCAGATGGCCGGCGACACGCTGTGGGTGTCCGGCACCACGCCGGGCTTCCGCGCCGCCACGGACGTGGCGCAGGCCGCTGCACCGATGCACGAGACGGTGCAGCAGGCGCAGGCGTTCAACCAGCAGCGCGCGCAGCACCTGGCCATGGAAGCGCAGCAGCGGTTGCAGGACGCCCCTGGCGGCAGAGGCGCGCCGGCGATCGGTTGATCCCGACCCCGGTTGGCCGATCGGCGCTGCGCCAGGTCCGTTCGCGGCCGGCCGTTGCTGGTCAGCGCCGCTCAAGTGGCGCGCATGGGTAGAATCGCGGTTTTCCCGCAGGAGTCGCCATGCGCACGCTGTATCCCGAGATCGAGCCGTTCGACAGCGGCATGTTGCCGGTGGACGCACGGCATACCCTGTCCTACGAACAGTGCGGCAATCCGCACGGCAAGCCGGTGGTGCTGCTGCATGGCGGTCCCGGCGGCGGCTGCAACGCCAAGATGCGCCGCTTCCACGATCCGGCCAAGTACCGCATCGTGCTGTTCGACCAGCGCGGCTCCGGCCGCTCCACGCCGCATGCCGACCTCGTCGACAACACCACCTGGGACCTGGTCGCCGATATCGAGCGGCTGCGCACGCACCTGGGCATCGACCGCTGGCAGGTGTTCGGCGGCAGCTGGGGCTCGACCCTGGCGCTGGCCTACGCGCAGAGCCATCCGGAGCGCGTCACCGAACTGGTGCTGCGCGGCATCTTCATGCTGCGTCGCTGGGAACTGGAGTGGTTCTACCAGGAAGGCGCCAGCCGCCTGTTCCCGGACGCATGGGAGCACTACGTCGCGGCGATCCCGCCGGTGGAGCGCGCCGACCTGATCTCGGCCTTCCACCGGCGCCTGACCAGCGACGACGAGGCGACCCGTCTGGCCGCGGCCAAGGCCTGGAGCGTGTGGGAAGGCGCGACCAGCTTCCTGCACGTGGACGCCGATTTCGTCGACAGCCACGAGGACCCGCACTTCGCGCTGGCCTTCGCCCGCATCGAGAACCACTATTTCGTCAACGGCGGCTTCTTCGAGGTCGAGGACCAGTTGCTGCGCGACGCGCACCGCATCGCCGACATCCCGGGGGTGATCGTGCACGGCCGCTACGACGTGGTCTGCCCACTGGCCAACGCCTGGGATCTGGCCAAGGCCTGGCCGAAGGCGACGCTGCAGATCACCCCGGCCTCCGGCCATTCCGCGTTCGAGCCCGAGAACGTCGACGCGTTGGTGCGCGCCACCGACGGCTTCGCCTGAGTCCGCGCGCGGCTGCATAGCGCGTTCACGGAAGGGCGGTGCTGCGCATGGCGGCACCGTCCACTGCAATGATTCAGCAGGCCAGCGCGTTGCCGGGTTCGCATCCGGCGGCGGTGATGGCACCGGCCGCTGCGAAGGGGCGCGTGTCGAGCTGTGCCTGCTTGGTCTCGTCGGTCCACACCACGAACGATTCGAGCACGTTGTCGCCGAAGGTGGTGCTGATCGCCACGTCGGCGGCGTCGCGGCCGCGCGCGATCAGCACCCGGCCGATGCGCGGCACGTTGTGGCGTGCATCGAAGGTGTACCAGCGCCCGTCGAGGAAGGCTTCGAACCAGCCGGAAAAATCCATCGGTGCGTCCGAGACCGGGACACCGATGTCGCCCAGATAGCCGGTGCAGTAGCGCGCCGGGATGTTCATGCAGCGGCACAGCGCGATCGCCGCATGCGCGAAGTCGCGGCACACGCCGCGCCCTTCCTGCAGCGCCTGCGCGGCGCTCTTGGTGGCGCAGGCATGGGCATAGCCGAAGGTGATGCGCGTATGCACGTAGTCGCAGATCGCCTGTACCCGTGCCCAGCCGGGCGGCGTGCCGCCGAACAGCTCCCAGGCCATGCCACTGAGCAGATCGGTCTCGCAGTAGCGGCTGCCGAGCAGATACACCAGGGTGGCGTCGGGCAACTGCTCCACTGGGGTCTGCGCGGCGTCGTAGCGGTACTGGTCCGGCAGTCCGCTGTCGCGCACCACTGCATCGGCACGCAGGGTCAGCGTTCCGGCGGGCGCCTGCAGGCGCGTGCAGCGGTTGCCGAAGCCATCGCGATAACGGTGCAACGGCAGCGCCGGCACGCTGTGCAAGGCGGTGGCGGCAACGATGTCGTCGCGGCGGCTGTCGTGGATGTCCAGCATCGCCAGCATCGGCGTCGCTTGCGCGAACCGGTAGCGGATTTCGTAACCGAGGCGGATGAGCATGTGGGGTCCGGTGCGGGGCGGGGTGCCGGCGGACCGGTACAGCCCGAGCGTGCGCAGGAGACACTCAGCTTAGTGTGAAGGCGGGCGGCAGCCGCTTCAGCATGCTGAGCGGCGTCGTGGCCAGTGCATGCCGAACGGCCGCAGGGGCAACCGGGCGTTGCGGATCGCGGGCGCCGCTGCGC
Organism: Xanthomonas sp. LF07-6; assembly: GCF_034105445.1. NCBI lineage: Bacteria > Pseudomonadati > Pseudomonadota > Gammaproteobacteria > Lysobacterales > Lysobacteraceae > Xanthomonas > Xanthomonas sp. LF07-6. The sequence goes on along the minus strand of NZ_JAXGGI010000001.1, from coordinate 957,761 downwards.
CAGCCGCGTACCGCTGCACTGGGGGCGCATCGCGGCGGCGCTGCCGGTCGCGGACTGCTTGGGTGCGGGCGAGCGGTCGTCGTCGAACGGGGTCGCGGATCGACACGCCAGGCGATGTCCAGCGACGTCTCGCTCCGGTCTCGCAGGCTTCATTCTCCTTCAGCGTCCGCACACCTGCCGTAGACTGCGCTGCCGCGCGCTGCCTGCCCGACGACGTATGATTCCGCTATTGACCTTGCGTGAGACGCTGGATGCCTTTGCCGCCTGCAACGACGACGGCCACGTGCACGAGGCGTTCGGCTGGGTGCATGCCACCGGCGAGGATCCGCTGCAGGCGCGCTTCTGGTTGCCGCCCGACGAAGCCACTGCAGTCGGCGACGATGACACACCGCCCGCGGCGGCGCGCGCGCTGGGCTTGGCGCCCTACCTGGAACCGGCGACGTTCGCCGACGTGCTCGACGTGCAGAAGCGGCAACGCCCGCTGTCGACGTTATACGACTACGCGCAGGCGTTGGCCTACTACGCGGAGTACGACGCGTTCCTGCAGGTCGAGGGTGTGGACGAGGCGCTCGGCGAGGCGGACGAGGACGCTTGGGAGGCGGCGCGCGCGGTTGGCGTCGGTGCAGGCGTCTTTGCCTCGTTCGATCTGGTGCTTGCGCGCTGTCCGCCCGAATGCGTCAAGCCGATAGCGCAGCAGGTCGCGCACCTGCTGGACTGGCCGATCGGCCAGGCGTTGGCCGCCTGTCGCGCCGGGTCGCTGACCGTGGGCGAGGCATTGGATGGTCTTCGTGCCGCGGCGATCGCGGCCGATTTCGCCGCACTCGGCGTTCCGCTGCAGGTGCAGGGCTACAAGGCGTTTCCGTGGATGCCAGTGCCGACGCTGGCATGAGGCGTGGTGCGGGAAGGGCGTCGGCGTTACTCAGCCCAGCGCCAGCAACTGCGGCTGCAGCCTGGTGAAGATCCGCGCCAGCCGCTGCGCCCAGGCCTGCTGGCCGGCGGCATCGGCGATCAGGTCCTGGCGGATCTCCAGTTCCACATGCGGCAGGCCGCGGCCTTCGCCGTGCACGGGCACCGCGTAGTCGCTGCTGTCGCTGACCGCGTACGGCGCGTTGTCGCCGACCAGCAGGTCGTCTTCCTCGCGCAGCGCCTGCAACAGCGCGTGGGCGAAACGGGTGTCGCGGTGGTAGAGCACGCCGGCATGCCAGGGCCGCGGCACGCCGTCCATCACCGGGGTGAAGCTGTGCATCATCACCAGCAGGGTGGGCCGGGCGGCGGCGCGGCGCGCGTCCAGTTCGGCGGCGATGCGCGCGTGGTAGGGCGCATGCACGGCGTCGATGCGCTGCTGCCGCTGCGCCGCCGTGGGCCCGGCATTGCCCGGCACCACGGTGTGGTCGCTGACCGGCGGAATCAGCGTCGGCGAGGCCAGCGGGCGATTGCAGTCGATCAGCAGCCGCGAATAGGTCTGTTCGATCGCCCAGGCGTCGAGCAGCGCGGACAGCGCGCGGGTGGTGCCGGCGATCCCGATGTCCCAGCCGATGTGCCGATCCAGTTCCGACTGCGCCAGGCCGAGGCCGTGCAACGCGCGCGGCACTGCCTGTCCCGCGTGATCCGCCAGCAGCACGAACGGCGATGTACCGTGTGGTCGGTGGATGCTGAACACCGCCGGGTCGTCCGCGCCCAGCAGCGGCGGCAATGCGTGGCTGAGACCCTCAGCCACGCGGCGTGCCGTCGAGTTCGTGTTCGATCATCCACAGCCCCGCCCACAGCTTCGCATCCAATGCGTAGCCTTCGCCCATCTTCTGCACCAGCCACGCGGCGGCGCGCGAGCGCGGCACCGAATGCACGGTGATGTCCTCGCTGGCGTCGCCGCCGCCGTTGCCGACCTTGCGCAGGCCGCTGGCGCGCACGAAGGCGATCTTCTCGTTGCTGGCGCCGGCCGAGGTCGGGCCGATCAGCAGCACCTCGGCGTGCTCGGCGGTCCAGCCGGTTTCCTCTTCCAGTTCGCGCACCGCCGACACCTCGATCGATTCGCCGGCATCGATGTCGCCGACCAGTCCGGCCGGCATCTCGATGGTGCGCGCCTGCAGCGGCACGCGGAACTGTTCGACGAACAGCACCTCGTCGTCCGGCGTGACCGCCACGATGATCGCGGCCAGGCCGCCGGCGTGGACGCGCTCGGAATACTCCCAGGTGCCGCGCACGACCATGCGCTGGTACTTGCCTTCGTAGACGACGCGGGGCGGGGAATCGTGGCGGGGCATGGGCAGCTCGCAAGATGGCGGAGGAAGAGGGCGCGGTCGCGCACGGCGCGGTCCGGCGATGCGGTGCAGTGTAGAACGTGCGTTGTGTTTTTTATGCGCGCCAGGTCGTGCCCGGGGTCGCTGGCGGCGCGCGAGTCGCTCGGCGCCGGTCGCGACGGCACGGTGCAACCGGCACAGCGCGTGCGAGGGCGTGCCTGCTTCGGGCAGCGGCATCGCCTGCCCGTGGCGAAGGCCAGCGCTCAGCCGGCCACAAACTCCAGGCCGGCCGCCTGCAGCAGGCGGCGTCGGGTCAGCGGCCCGAAGCGCAGCGCCTCGCACAGGCCGTGCAGCATGTCGGCATCGGCCGCGCCGCGGGCGAAATTAACGGTGGCCGTGTGCAGCGGCGCGTCCAGGGCGATGGTGGTCAGCTGCCGCCACAGCAGCGCGTGCTCGCGCTGCTCGCGCAGGCGTACGGCCATCTGCGCGGCGCCGCGCAGGCGCAGGAACGCCACTTCGTCGACCCGCGCCAGCAGCGTGTCCAGGTCGCCGAAATGCGCCAGCAGGATCGCCGCCGACTTGGCGCCGATGCCGGTGACGCCGGGGATGTTGTCGATCGCATCGCCGGTCAGCGCCAGATAGTCGGCAATCTGGTGCGCATGCACGCCGTGGCGCGCCTTGACCCCGGCCGCGCCCCAGCGCTGGCCGCGGCCGTAGTCCCATTGTTCGTCGAACTCCAGCAGCAGCTGCGACAGATCCTTGTCGGCGGACACGATCACGCCGTGGAAGCCGTCGCCGCGCGCACGGTGCAGGGCGCTGCCGATCAGGTCGTCGGCCTCGTAGTCGTGGTGCGCCAGCACGCCCAGGCCCAGGGCCGCGCACAGCGCCTTGCAATGCGCGAACTGGCGGCGCAGCGCGTCCGGCGCCGGCGCGCGATTGGCCTTGTAGGCGGCGTACAGACGATGCCGGAAACAGCTGTCCAGCGCTTCGTCGAAGGCGATCACGATGTGCTGCGGGCGCTCGCGCTCGAGCAGGTCGAGCAGGAAGCGGGCGAAGCCGTGCACCGCATTGGTCGGCCAGCCCTGCGCGTCCTGGAACTCGTCGGGAATCGAATGCCAGGCGCGAAACACGTAAAGGCTGGCGTCGACCAGGTACAGCGGCCGCGACAGGGGCAGGCCTGCGTTCACGGCGTCCAGTCGCTGAGCAGCGCGCGTGGGTCCGGCCGCTCACGCTCCGGCACGTCGAGGCGGGCGGTGCCGATGTGGATGAAGCCGGCGACATGCTCGTGCTCGGCCAGGCCCAGCCGCGCGGACACCGTTTCGTCATACGCCATCCAGCCGGTCAGCCATTGCGCACCGAAGCCGTAGGCCTGCGCGGCCTGCAGCAGCGCGAAGCACACCGAGCCGGCGGTCATCCACTGTTCGATCTCCGGCACCTTGTGTCCGCGCTGCAGGCAGGCGATGACCGCGATCACCACCGGCGCATGCGCGAAGCGTTCGCGATCCTTCTCCACCGCTGCCGGCGCCGCGCCGGGATCACGCTGCAGGGTGCGCGCGGCGAGGATGTCGCCCAACGCCTGACGCGCCGGGCCGGCGATGCGCAGGAAGCGGAACGGCACCAGCTTTCCGTGATCGGGGACACGCACCGCCGACTGCAGCATGGCCAGCAGCGTCTCCGCGTCCGGTCCCGGCTCGCCCAGCTGCTTGGATGGCACTGAACGGCGCGCATCCAGCGCTTGCAGCGAATGAATTGTGCGCATAGTCTCGATTCTGTGGGGCGGGCGCGGAATTATAGTCGGGCGCTCGCAGGCGGCAGCGGATGCCGCAGTTACACGGACAATCGCGTTGAGTTGCTGATCTGCCGCTAGCTTCCGAATTGACGTCGGTCTCACTGCTGCCTGCGTATCACACTGCCATGACCCTTGCTGAATACGCTGAAGAGTTGTCGCCCAGCCGCAACGCGGATCTGCTCGATCAGGTCCGGGATGTGGTGTCGGTTCCGCTCGCCGGCGCTTTCGGCGAGGTGCTGGATGTGCTGGCCGAAGCGCTGTTCCGCATGGCCGAGCGCGCCGGGCCGACCCAGAACGATTATTTCGAGGCGATCCAGTTGCTGCGCCAGCAGCGCGAGCCGATCGCCGCGCGCTTCCGCGCGCACCTGGCCCAGGCCTGGCAGGCGCTGGAAGCCGGCCGCCCGCTGTCGGTGGAGCGCAGCCTGGCGCGCGAGCGCGGCGACCTCAGCCTGGTTTCGGAACAGGAACTGGACGTGCGCCTGGCGGTGCGCAACCTGGCCGGGGCGATCCAGCACCGCTGGCGGCCGGAGCTGATGCGGCTGAACCGATTCCTCGGCTTCATCGCCGGCGGCCAGCGCATCGATGCCGACAACAACCCGTTCGGCCCCGAGCACGTGGGCGCGGCGGTGTATGCGGCGCTGCACGGGCTGGTGCTGGCGCCGCAGGTACAATTGGCGATCGTCAAGATCTGCGAGCAGGAACTGCAGGAGCGCGTCGGCGAACTGTATGCGCAACTGGAGCAGCGCCTGAACGAGGTCGCGCGCGCCCGCGCGCTGCCGAGCGGGCGCCCGCGCCGCCGCGGCATCCCGCGCCTGGGCGCGAGCGAGGACGAGGCGGCGCCGGACTGGATCAGCCGCTTCTTCGAGAACTGGGACACCGCCGCGCCGCTGTCGGCGGCGCAGCGCCGCGCCGCACGCGCCCTGGACGCGCACGCGCGCAACGAGCAGGAGGTGCTGCCGCCGGCGCTGCGCGCGCTGCTGCACGAGGCGCAGCCGGACGCGGGCCCGGGCGACGGCCGGCGCTGCCTGTCGCCGCGCGAGCTGCTGTCGGTGCTGTCTTTGCTGCAGACCATGCCGTTGGCCGGGTTCGCCGTCGTCGGCGAACACGGCGGCCCGCTGGCGCTGGGCCTGCGCCGGCAGATCGCCGGTATCGGCGCCTCGCTCGGCCTGGACCCGGCCAGCACCTGCCTGGATCCGGCCGATGCCGACACCCTGGATCTGGTCGGCCTGCTGTTCGATGTGATGCTGGAGGAATGCGTGCTGCAACCCGCGCAGCGCGAACTGCTGGGGCAGATGCTGGTGCCGATGGCCAAGGTGGCGCTGATCGACGGCCGCCTGTTCGTGCGCGACGGGCATCCGGCGCGGCGCCTGCTCAATCTGCTCGCCGACGCCTGCGACGGCAATGCCGGCAGCACCGGCCCGGAGCAGGCGCTGCTGGCGCAGGCGCAGGCGGCGGTGGAGCGGGTGGTGCGCGATTTCGACGAGCACCTGGCGGTGTTCCTGGCGCTGGAGGCCGAGTTCGGCAGCGCCTACGAGCAGTACCGGCGCCGGGTGGAGATCGCCGAGCGCCGCGCGGCCGAACTGCAACGGGCGGAGGAGCGCCGCGAGGTCGCCCGGCAGCGCGCCGCGCAGGCCCTGCACGATCTGCTGCAACAGGCCGGCGACGACCTGACCGTGCCGCTTCCCATCGAGGCCTTCCTGCGCCAGTCCTGGTGCCAGTACGTGCAGCAGTCGGCCTTGCGCGACGACGGTCAGGGCAGCGCGCTCGCCGCGGCGCTGGCGCTGGGCGATGCGGTGCTGGCGCAGTGCCGCCAAGCCCAGAACGGTGCGGTGCCGGTAGAAGGCTGGCTGCAGCCGCAACATGCCGAGCTGACCCGGCTGTGGACCAGCGTCGGCCTGGACGCCGCGGCGGCCGAAGCCGCCTGGCAGGCCCTGCACACGGCGCTGGACGACCTGGCGCACGCGCGGCCGCTGCAGGCCGCGCTGCCGGCGACGGGCGTGGACGTGCCCGAGCCGCCCGCCGCCGAGACCGTGCCGGCACTGCCGGAACCGGTCCAGGCCACCGATTTCGACCACATCACCGCCGATTACTTCCGTACCCTGCCGCTGGGGACCTGGCTGGACTTCGTCGACCGCGAAGGCCGCGTGCAGCCCGGCAAACTGACCTGGGTGAGCCCGATCTCGGCGCGCCTGCTGTTCGTCAACCGCCGCGGCGGGCGGCTGTGCGTCGCCTCGGCCGAGGCGCTGGCAGTGATGGCGCGGCTGGACCGGCTGCGCCTGCATCGCGACGACGATGCCTTCTACAGCGCCATGCAGGGCGTGGTCGACCGCCTGGAACGGGTGGCGGTGGCGGCCTGATCCTCGACGGGCGTGCCGTATTCATGCCGCATTGCCGCCGTAGTGACGCCTTCCATGCCTACGATCCTGCACGAGGTCACGTTCTGGAGCCAGAAATGCGCAGCGCATCACGGTCGCTGTTCAGACACCTTGCCTACCATGCAGGAGCGGAAACAGGGGCCGCGTCCGATCGTCTTCCACCTTCCTTCTATCTGGCGCCGTCCATGGCGCGGAGCCGTCGCGCATGAGTTTCAGCCCCAGCCCGCACGCACACCCGGCGCGTGACCCGCGCCTGTTGACGCAGGCGCGCGAGGGCATGCTGCCAGTGCTGGGCCAGGCCTTCGCCGCGGCGCTGGCGCATTTCGACGACGTGCTGTTCGATCGCGCCGAGAGTGCCGGCGCGTCGCAGTTGCTGTTCCTCGACGGCATGCGCGAACTGCGCCGTCGTCGCGACGAGATCGCCGCGCGCTTCCGCGCCCAGCTGCATACCGCCTGGGAAGCGCTGGAGGCCGGCGCGCCGCTCTCGGCCGAAGTCGCCCTGGCCGGCTACGGGCAGGGCCTGAGCCTGATCTCCGAACACGAGCTTGAATCGCGGCTGGCGGTACGCAACCTCGCCAGCGTGCTGCTGCGCGAATGGAAGCCGGTGCTGACCCGCATCGACCGGCGCCTGGGCTGGATCGCCGGCGGCCTGGAGCTGGATGCGGACACCAACCCGATCGGCCCCGAACACATCGGCGTGGCCGTGCATGCCGCGTTCTCCACCAGCGACCTGGCCCCGGAAGTGCGGCTGGTGCTGATCAAGCTGTGCGAACGCGACTTCACCGCCGGGGTCGGCAAGCTCTACCAGGACCTGGACGACAGCCTCGCCCAGGCCGGGATCATGCCGGAGATCTCGCGGCCGCGACCGCCGCCGCCGCCGCGGCGCGCACCGCCGCCGGAGCAGCGCCCGCCGCGCGAGGCAGGCGCTGCCGGGGATGGCGTCGGTGCCGAGCTGGGCGAGGACGAAGAGCACTACGCGCCGGCCTGGGCCAACCGCTTCGTCAACCGCTGGGCCGAGCGCCGCGGCAGCCTGCAGGCCGGCGAGCGCTACGACGACGGCGAGGCGCGCCTGCCCGGCGGTAGTCAGGGCGTGTTGCTGGAGGCGTTGCACGAACTGTTGCAGCAGACCCGCAACGCGCGCGAGAGCGCCACCTCCGCGGCGACCGCGGCGGTCGGCCAGCAACGCCCGCTGAGCCAGCGCGAGATGATGTCGGTGCTGTCGCTGCTGCAGGCCACGCCCAGCGCGACGCTGCGCGCGGCGATCGGCGACGACAGCGAGTCGCTTGCGCAGCGGCTCAAGAGCGAGGTGCTGTCCAACGCCACCCAGTTCGGCGTGGACCCGGCGCACGCACGGCTGGATCCGGTCGACGAGGATGCGATCGACCTGGTCGGCATGCTGTTCGACGTGATGCTCGACGAGCGCGACCTGGAGGGCCGCTCGCGCGAATTGATCGGCCGGCTGGTGGTGCCGTTCGTCAAGGTCGCATTGCTGGACCGGCGCATGTTCGTGCAGAAGACCCATCCGGCGCGACGCCTGCTCAATTCGCTGGCCGAGGCCTGCGAGGGCAACACCGGCGAGAGCCAGGCCGAGCGCGTGCTGATGGGCAAGGTCGAGGAGATCATCGACCGGCTGGTGGCCGAGTTCAACGAGAACCTGGCGATCTTCCTGACCCTGGAGGAGGAATTCCGCGATTTCCTGGTGCAGCACCGCCGCCGCATCGAGATCGCCGAGCGCCGCGCCGCCGAGACCCAGCGCGGCCAGGAGAAGCTGGAACTGGCGCGGCAGCGCGCCGAGGCCGAACTGCAGGTGCGCCTGCAGGGCCGGCAGTTGCCGCAGGCGCTGCAGGAGTTCCTGCGGCAGCCGTGGCAGCACCACCTGACCATGGCGATGCTGCGCGAAGGCGAGGGCGGCCCCGGCGTGCGCGATGCGCTGGCGCTGGCCGACGGCCTGCTCGAGGAAGCCGCCGAGGCGCAACGGCACATCGTCGGCAAGCCCTGGCTGCAGGCCTGGCAGGGCGCGCTGCAGCGGGTCTTCGCCAGCGTCGGCCTGCATGCCGAGGCGGCCACGGCCGCGATCGACGCGCTGCACGACACGCTGCAGGCGGTGGCCGAGCTGCGTCCGGAACTGGAGCGGCCGCTGCCGGAACTGCCGCAGGTGGCGCTGCCGCAGCCGCCGGTGCAGGAGGCGCAACCGGTGGACGTGGCGCCGCCGCAGACCATGGACGATTTCGACAACGCCGATGCCGACCGCTTCCGCACGATGCAGATCGGCACCTGGCTGGATTTCGTCGACCGCGACGGCAAGATGCAGGCCGGCAAGCTGTCGTGGGTGAGCCCGATCTCGTCGCGCCTGCTGTTCGTCAACCGGCGCGGCGTGCGCTTCTGCGTGGCCTCGCCGGAAGAACTGGCGGTGATGGTGCGGCTGGGCCGGCTGCGCGCGCACGTCGACGACGGCGCCTTCGACAGCGCCATGCAGGGCGTCATCGACCGTCTCGATCCGCATAGCGCGACCTTGCACTGAGAGCACCGCGGCGGCGCGGGCGATCGCCGCCGTGGCGTTGCACGTGTCGCGTGCTGCTCGGCTGTACGTATCGGCGGCGTCAGCGCATCGCCAGCGACGCGTTCCGGCGGCCGTTGGTCGCTTGCCGTCGCGACCGTAGGGGCGGCTTCAGCCGCGAGGGGCTTTACTCGGAGCACCATTCGCGGCTGACGCCGTTTCCTGTCTGTCGGCCTTGGCGGGATCAGGCGGTCTCCTCCGCCGCGACCCGGTTTCCTCGCGCGGCCGGTCGCGGCTGACGCCGCGCCTGCGCCTGACCCGCGTTGGCGATCGCTTGCCGGCGATGCCGGTGTTCCTCGCACGCCGCGTCCTTCCCGACCTGGCCATGCCCCTGGCCGCCCCGGCGGAGAACACGCCTTCGCCGAGGCGGCGTGCGCCGGGCGCCCTCGGGTCGGGGGCGCCAATGCGCCCGGTCGCCGATGTCCACTTGGCGTGCGCGACGCCTCCACCTGGCGTGCGGACGCTGTAGGATCGGCGCGGACGACAGGCAAGGCACGGGGAATCGCATGGCAGTGCAGGTGCTGGTGGTGAAGGAATCGGCGCAGGGCGAACGCCGCGTGGCGGCGACGCCGGAGACGGTCAAGAAACTGGTCGCCCTGGGCGCGCAGGTGCGGGTCGAGCCGCAGGCCGGCGTGTCGGCCGGCTTCGTCGATGCGGCCTACCTGGCCGCCGGCGCCAGCCTGGCCGATCCCGACAGCCCGGCGCAGGCGGATCTGGTGCTGTGCGTGCAGCCGCTGCCGGCGGTGGCGCTGCAGCAGCTCAAGGAGGGCGTCGGCGTGGTCGGCATCCTGCAGCCGCAGGCCGATCCGGCGCGCGCGGCGGCGCTGCAGGCGCGGCAACTGGTCGCCTTTCCGCTGGAACGGCTGCCGCGCACCACCCGCGCGCAGGCGATGGACGTGCTCAGCTCGCAGGCCGGCATGGCCGGCTACAAGGCGACCCTGATCGCCGCGCAGCTGGCGCCGCGTTTCTTCCCGATGCTTACCACCGCGGCCGGCACCATCCGCCCCTCCAAGGTGCTGATCGTCGGCGCCGGCGTGGCCGGCCTGCAGGCCATCGCCACCGCCAAGCGCCTGGGTGCGCAGGTGGAGGGCTTCGACGTGCGCCCGGAAACCCGCGAGCAGATCGAATCGCTGGGCGGCAAGTTTCTCGATCTCGGGGTCAGCGCCGCCGGCGAGGGCGGCTACGCGCGGCAACTCACCGACGACGAGCGCGCGGAGCAGCAGCGTCGCCTGGCCGAGCACCTGAAAGGCATCGACGTGGTGGTCTGCACCGCCGCGGTGCCGGGACGGCCGGCACCGAAGATCCTCAGCGCGGCGATGGTCGCCGGCATGAAGCCGGGCAGCGTGGTGGTGGATCTGGCCGCCGAGACCGGTGGCAATTGCGAGCTCACCCGACCGGGCGAGACCATCGAACACGCTGGCGTGACCATTGCCGGGCCGTTGGATCTGGCCAGCATGGGCGCGGTGCATGCGAGCGAGATGTACGCACGCAACGTCTACAACTTCGTCGCCCTGTTCCTGAAGGACGGCGCGATCGCCTACGACTGGAACGACGAACTGCTGGCGAAGACGCGCTGGACGGCGTGAGTGCGGCCGCGATGGTTGGGCGCCGGCTCGGGCGGCGCTGATCTGCGGCCAAGGTGAGCCCGTGCAAGAGCGGTTTCAGCCGCGACCGGGTTCACCGGGAACGCCGTGGGGGCTGAAGCTGCTCCTGCGAGGCGATTTCTGCGGCGCTGGACTCCATGCGCCGCACACGACGAGGCGAGGGCGCGCGCGCCATGCGCATCGGGCTTGAACCGGCGCCGCGTTTCGCCTACCTGGCAGCATCCGGCGGCGGCAGGTTGTCCGGGCCGGCATTGGCGCGGATCCAGGCGGCGCGTTGCGCCGGCGTCATCGCTTCCCAGCGGTCGCGCAGCGCCTTGCGCTGGTCCGGCGGCAGCGTGCGCATGCGCTCGAACAGCACCCGCGCCTCCTCGCGCTGCTGCGGGGTCATGTCCTCGTAGCGGCGGGCGCCCTTGCGTGCGCGGTCGCGTTGCTCGGGGGTCATCGACTGCCAGCGCTGCGCGTGCTCGAACATGCGTCGGCGTTGCTGCGGGGCATCGTTCCAGCGCTGGCGCAGGGGCGCGATCAGCAGCTCGCGCTGCTGTGGGCTCAGGTGTTCCCAGTCGGGCAGCGGCGGGCCGGAGTCGTCGTCGCGGTCGGCCGCGCTCGGCGGTGGCGGCGGCCCGGGCGGGGGCGGCGCGGCGAAGGCCGCCGGGACGGCAGTGCCGGCCAGCAGCGTCAGCGCCAGGGAGAGACGGATCAGGCGAGTCATCGGGTTCATTCCATTGCCAGCGAGGTATCGGAGCCCAGCCACAGGTACAGGTCGGGATTTTCGTCGAGCATCGCGGTCGCGGCCTGGTCGCTGTCGGCGGCCGCGCCGGCGCGCACCGAGGCGGTCGCGGCCACGGTCGTGGCAGTGGCGGTGGCGACGCTGGCGGTGGTGGTGGTGGTGGTGGTGGTCGGCATCGACGGTGCGGGGCGCAGCAGCAGATGCACGCCCAGCGCCGCGCCGAGCAGCGCCGGGACCGCCGCCAGCAGCCAGCCCCAGCGCCGGCTTGGCGCCGCGTGCGCACGGCTGGCCTGCTGGCGTGCGGCGCGCAGCCGCGCCAGGGTCGGCGCGGGCAGTGCCTGCAAGCCGGCCTGGTGGACGGCGCGCATCTGCGTGTCGAAATCCGCCGGGCGGGTGCGATCGGATGTCATCGGACGTCCTCCAGATGTTTCTGCAGCGCCTCGCGGGCGCGCGACAGGTGGGTCTTTACCGAGCCTTCCGAGCAGCCCATCGCGCGTGCGGTGGTGGCCACGTCCAGCTCTTCCAGGACGCGCAGGGTGAAGGCCTCGCGCTGCCGCGCGGGCAGCGCGCGCAGCGCCGTCACCAGCCGCGCATGGGTCTGCCGACGCTCGTGCTGCTCGGACGGATTGGGGCCGTCGTCGGCCCAGTCCGGCGGGCTGTCCGCGTCACGCTCGCTGGTCGGCGCCCAGAAGCGCAGGCGGAAGGTGCGGCGGCGCTGCAGGTCGATGATGCGCCGCCGCAGGATGCTCCAGAACAGCGGCGTCCATTCCTGCGCCGGGCGCTCGCGATAGGCCAGCAGCTTGATCATCGCGTCCTGCACCGCGTCCAGCGCGTCCTCGCGCTGGCGCAGTCCGGCTTCGGCGAAGCGGAACGCGCGCGGCCCGATCTCGGCCAGGAACGCGTCCAGCGACGCCGGCAGCGGGCGCTGTTCGGTGTCGGCATCGGTCGATGGCGGTGCGAGGGCGGGCGTGCTCACCAGCACAGCTTAGCTTCCAGCAGGGGGATGCCGTGGTTAACGCGCGGTGGCGGGCGTGGTTGACCGGCCCGGCCTGGCGGCCTTTGCGCAACCGCATGCCGGCATCGCACAGCGGTTCAGCACGCGGTTATGATGCGGCGGACGGGCGCGGCGCCCGGGAGAATGGTGCGATGAGCGACGGGTTCGTGGCCTTGTACATCTTCATGCTGGCGGCCATCGCCGGGCATGTGATCATCTCGCGGGTGCCGGTGATCCTGCACACCCCGCTGATGTCCGGTTCCAACTTCATCCACGGCATCGTCCTGATCGGCGCGATGGTGGTGCTGGGGCATGCCGACACCACCCTGGAGAAAGCCATCGGCTTCGTCGCGGTGCTGCTCGGCGCCGGCAATGCCGCCGGCGGCTATGTGGTGACCGAGCGCATGCTGGACATGTTCAAGTCCAGCAAGCCGGATGCCTCCAAGACCAAGGCGAAGGATTGAATGCGCGGCATCGGCGCACCGCCGCGGCGCTGGCCGTGGCCGTCCTGCTGGCACTGCTCGGCCTCGCGCCGGGCGTCCTCTCGTACCTTCTGCCACTCGGGCAGATGTCCTTTTTCGGAGCACGCGTGCTGATGGAACTGTTGCCGATCCTGATCAAGAGCAGCTATCTGGTCGCCGCCACCCTGTTCCTGCTCGGCCTGCAGCGCATGGCCTCGCCCAGGACCGCGCGCAGCGGCATCCGCTGGGCCGGTTTCGGCATGCTGCTGGCGACTGCCGCCACCTTCCTGCTGCCGGGTCTGCACAACCTGCCGCTGATCGTGCTGGCGATCGTGCTCGGCACCGCCGCGGCGTGGATCTCCGCCAAGAAGGTGGCGATCACCGACATGCCGCAGATGGTCGCGCTGTACAACGGCATGGGTGGCGGCTCGGCGGCGGCGATCGGCGCAGTGGAGCTGCTGCGCTTCTCGTTCCTGATGCGCCGCGATACCACGCACTGGAGCGAGGCCGCGATCGCCGCGCTGGCCGCGCGCCAGCCGGATGCGACCACGCTGGCGCTGGCGGTGATCGGCTCGGCGATCGGTGCGGTGTCGCTGTCCGGCTCGATCATCGCCTGGGCCAAGCTCGACGGGCGCCTGGACAAGCGCGTCACCTTCCCCGCGCAGCAGGCGTTCAACCTGCTGGTGTGCGTGGCGATGCTGGGCGTGGGCGCCTGGGCCGCGATCAGCCTGAGTCCGCTGGCGATCGTGCTGTTCTTCGTGCTGGCGCTGGCCCTGGGCGTGCTGATGACGCTGCCGATCGGCGGCGCCGACATGCCGGTGGTGATCTCGCTGTACAACGCCTTCACCGGCCTGGCGGTGGCCTTCGAGGGCTACGTGCTCGGCAACGAGGCGCTGATCATCGCCGGCATGATGGTCGGCGCGGCCGGCATCCTGCTGACCCGGCTGATGGCCAAGGCGATGAACCGGCCGATCCGCGGCGTGCTGTTCTCCAACTTCGGCGGCGGCGGCCAGGCGCAGGCGATCGCCGGCAGCCAGAAGCCGATCGAGGCCGGCGACGTGGCGGCGATGATGGCCTACGCCGAGCGCGTGGTGATCGTGCCCGGTTACGGCATGGCGGTCGCGCAGGCGCAGCACAAGATCTGGGAGTTGGCGCAGCGGCTGATCGAGCGCGGGGTCAAGGTCAAGTTCGCGATCCACCCGGTGGCCGGGCGCATGCCCGGACACATGAACGTGCTGCTGGCCGAGGCCGGCGTGCCCTACGACCTGATCGCCGACATGGACGACATCAACCCCGAGTTCGCCAGCACCGACGTGTCGCTGGTGATCGGCGCCAACGACGTGGTCAATCCGGTGGCCAAGACCGACCCGGCCAGCCCGATCTACGGCATGCCGATCCTGGACGTGGTCAATTCCAGGAACGTCATCGTCATCAAGCGCGGCAAGGGCACCGGCTTCGCCGGCATCGAGAACGCGCTGTTCTATGCCGACAACACCCGCATGCTGTACGGCGACGGCGCCGAGGCGGCCGGCGCCCTGGTCAGCGAACTGAAGGCGCTGGATGGCGGCGGGCATTGAGCCGTTGCGGGCGGAGTGGCGGGGCAGGAGTGACGTAGCGAGTGCAGGGCGCGCAGGAGCGGCTGAAGCCGCTCCCACAAAAACGATGCGCCTCATGGCCAAGGCGGATGATCGGGGTGTGATCAGGCCGCAACCACCATCGCCACCCAGCGGCGTCCGCCGCGCTCCGACCGTGCTCAGCGCGCGCTGAAATACGCCGTGGCCACGCCGATGCCCAGCCACAGCAGGTCGCCCGGGCTGTTGGCCAGCACGGTCAGGGTCCAGGCGTAGTGGGCGCCCATCTTCAGCGACGAATCCCAGACGTTCAGGCCCAGCCCCGCGCCCATCTGCGCGGCGGCGATGCCCCAGTTGGCGGCGACGATCACCAGCACCGTGGCGCTCATCGCCACGGCGATGCGCAGCGGGCCGCGCGGCAGGTTGCCCAAACGCAGCATCCAGACGATCTCCAGCGCCACCACCACGGCCATCCAGCCGGCCTGGCGACCCAGCGACAGCGCCACCAGCAACCAGGCGATCAGCGCGGTGAAACAGCCCATGGCGAGCAACAGGGGCCATAGCCAGTGCGAGGGCCTGGCCGGCGTGGAGGAAGGCGGCATTCGATGTTCCCGGAGAAGGCGTACAGGATACTTCCGGCGCGCGCCCCGCGCACTCGGATAAACTGCACGACTTGCACCGGCGGGGCCTGTCCCCATATCGCCCCCATGTACTCACGCAGCAGCGAACCTGTCCAATTCGAACGCGATTGCGCCGCGGTGATGGTGCCGCAGGGCGACGCGGTGACCCTGCCCGCCGGCAGCTACGGCTATATCACCCAAGCGCTGGGCGGCAGCTACACGGTGTTCGTGGAGGGCAATCTGTTCCGCATCGCCGGCAAGGACGGCGACGCCATCGGCAAGGAGCCGCCGCCGGGGCTGGAACTGCCCGAGGACGCCGGCGACGAGCAGGTCGAAGCCCTGATCTGGCAGCAGTTGCGCACCTGCTTCGACCCCGAGATCCCGTTCAACATCGTCGATCTGGGGCTGATCTACGACGTGACCATGCATGCGCGCGAGGATGGCCAGCGCACCGTCGAGGTCAAGATGACGCTGACCGCGCCCGGCTGCGGCATGGGCGAGATCCTGGTCGACGACGTGCGCAGCAAACTGGAAATGATCCCGACCATCGCCGAGGCCGACGTCGAGCTGGTGTTCGATCCGCCGTGGGGCCGGCATATGATGTCCGAGGCCGCGCGCCTGGAAACCGGCATGCTCTGACCCGCGCGCGACGCTTCGCGCGTCGCGACGGAGCCCGATCGGGCGCCGCCGCTGCCGTCGCCACGACGCTGCGGCCCTGGCCATCCCTCGACTACCACAGGAATTCCCGGTGTCCGCTACCGAGCCGTCCACGCAGTTCCGCCTGACCCCGTCCACCGCCGCGCGCAGCGCCGAGGCGCGCGCGCAGATCCTCGCCGCGCCGGGCTTCGGCAACTATTTCACCGACCACATGGTCGCCATCGAATGGAGCCGCGAGCAGGGCTGGCACGACGCCGAAGTACGCGCCTATGGCCCGCTGGCGCTGGACCCGGCCGCCTCGGTGCTGCACTACGGCCAGGAGATCTTCGAAGGCATCAAGGCCTACCGCCATGCCGACGGCTCGATCTGGACCTTCCGTCCGGAGGCCAACGGCAAGCGCCTGCAGCGCTCGGCGCAGCGCCTGGCGCTGCCGGAGCTGCCGGTGGAGCTGTTCGTGGAATCGCTGCGGCAGCTGATCGCGGTCGACGCGGCGTGGGTGCCGTCGGCGCCGGAGACCAGCCTGTATTTCCGTCCGTTCATGATCGCCAACGAGGCCTTCCTGGGCGTGCGCGCCGCGCAGAAGGCCGGCTACTACGTCATCGCCAGCCCGGCCGGCGCCTATTTCGCCAAGGGTGTGGCGCCGGTGGCGATCTGGCTGTCCACCGACTACGCGCGCGCCGCCAAGGGCGGCACCGGCGCGGCCAAGTGCGGCGGCAACTACGCCGCCTCGCTGCTGCCGCAGCAGCAGGCGCAGGCGCAGGGCTGCTCGCAGGTGCTGTTCCTCGATCCGGTCGAGGGCAAGTACATCGAGGAACTGGGCGGCATGAACGTGTTCCTGGTGATGCGCGACGGCAGCCTGGTCACCCCGGCGCTGTCGGGCAGCATCCTGGAAGGCATCACCCGCGACAGCATCCTGCAACTGGCCCGCGACCGCGGCATGCAGGTGGTGGAGCGGCAGGTGAGCATCGACGAGTGGCGCGACGGCGTGGCCTCGGGCGAGATCGCCGAGGTGTTCGCCTGCGGCACCGCCGCGGTGGTGACCCCGATCGGCCAGCTCAAGGGCAAGGACTTCGCGGTCGGCGACCTGACCGCACCCGCCGGCCCGGTGACGCTGTCGCTGCGCCAGGAACTCACCGACATCCAGTACGGCCGCGTGGCCGACCGCCACGGCTGGCTGGTGCGGCTGGGCTGAGCCGAGCGCCCAACGCTGGGGCGGCCGTTGGCTGCCCTGGCGAATGGACCTCATGCCACTTGGCGCATGGTCCGACAGCGTCGACCATCGCCGGCGACGTCCGCGCTGGTGCGCCGGGGCGTGCGATGTGTCGCCGCCCCGCCTCCGCATCGCGCCTTCCCGGGAGTCCGCTCCCCGGACATTCCGTGTCCGTCCCGATGTATGGCGCTGCCATGCAGGCGACCTCTGTCGTCTGTATCCACTGTCTCCTTTTCTTGTCCCGTGTGTCGCGCGGGAGCCAAAAATCTGCCCCTGATTTGCCGAGTCTGGCGTCTTTCCATGCTGCACTGCAGCAAAAATGAGGTGCAGTTCTCTTTGTGACATCGACATTCATTGCATTTCTTCGCTTTGTACAACGGATTTCCGTCACGCCCTGCTCCATACGCGCTTGTACTGAGCTAGCGTCGATGAATGGTCGGCAACACGCCATCCGACCGGGCTCGCAACGCACGCCAGGTTCAGGTTTCGACCGGACCGGTGCGGCGCGGAACACCGCCATCAGGCGGCTACTCAACCGAAAGGAAGTCCGAATGTCCGAAATGTCGCATCGTGGGTCGCGCCAGCGTCCGTGGCTGGTCGTGCTGGGCGCGTCCGCTCTCACCTCCCTGCTGTTGGCCACCCCAGCCTTCGCCGGTGACGTGAACCTCTCCGGCCTGTCTTCCGAGCCGACCGTGCAGCGCTTCATCGTCAAGACCCGCGATGCCGCGCCGGTCAGCATCTCCAGCGCGTCCGCCGCCGCTGCGGCGCCCTCGGCGGCGCTGCGCGCGACGCTGCAGTCGGCCGCCGCCGCGCTGCCGGCCAAGAACGGCCGCGCGCTCGGCCTGACCAGCCTGCGCCGCCTGGCGGTGGGTCCGGAAGTGGTCAAGGCCAGCCGTCCGCTGGACCGCGCCGAGGCCGAGACGCTGATGCGGCAGATCGCTGCCGACCCGAACGTCGAATACGTCGAGGTCGACCAGCGCATGACCATCGCGCTGACTCCGAACGATCCGCGCCTGGGCGACCAGTGGGCCTTCGGCACCACCAACGCCGGTATCAACGTGCGCTCGGCCTGGGACAAGGCCAGCGGCGACGGCGTGGTCGTGGCGGTGATCGACACCGGCATCACCAGCCACCCGGACCTCAACGCCAACGTCCTGCAGGGCTACGACTTCATCAGCGATGCGGATTCGGCGCGCGACGGCGACGGCCGCGACAGCAACCCGGCCGACGAAGGCGACTGGGCCGCTGCCGGCGAGTGCTACTCCGGTTCGCCCGCCTCCAATTCCAGCTGGCACGGCACCCATGTGGCCGGCACCATCGCCGCGATCACCAACAACGGCACCGGCGTGGCCGGCACCGCGTTCAAGGCCAAGATCCTGCCGGTGCGCGTGCTCGGCAAGTGCGGCGGCTACACCTCCGACATCGCCGATGCGATCACCTGGGCCTCCGGCGGCACCGTCAGCGGCGTGCCGACCAACCAGAACCCGGCCGAAGTCATCAACATGTCGCTGGGCGGCAGCGGCACCTGCTCGAGCACCTACCAGAACGCCATCAACGGCGCGGTCAGCCGCGGCACCACGGTGGTGGTGGCGGCGGGTAACAGCTCGACCAACGTGTCCAGCTCGGTGCCGGCCAACTGCAACAACGTGATCGCGGTGGCGGCGACCACCTCGTCGCGGGCCAAGGCCAGCTACTCGAACTACGGCGCGGGCATCGACATCTCCGCGCCGGGCTCGAACATCCTGTCCACGCTCAACGACGGCACCACCACTCCGGGCAACCCGAGCTACGCCTCGTACAACGGCACCTCGATGGCGACCCCGCACGTGGCCGGCGTGGTCGCGCTGATGCAGTCGGTGGCGCCGACCGCGCTGACCCCGGCGCAGGTGGAAAGCACCATCAAGAACACCGCGGCCAGCTTCTCCTGCTCGCAGGGTTGCGGCGCCGGCCTGCTCGACGCCAACGCGGCGGTCACCGCAGCGTTGAACGGCGGCAGCAGCGGTGGTGGTGGTGGTGGCGGTGGCAGCAGCAACGAACTACAGGATGGCGTGGCGGTCACCAACCTCAGCGCCAACAGCGGTTCCTCGCTGAACTACACGGTCAAGGTGCCGTCCGGCGCCAGCAGCCTGGTGGTCACCACCTCCGGCGGCAGCGGCGATGCCGACCTGTACGTGCGCTTCGGCAGCGCGCCGACCGACTCGGCCTACGACTGCCGTCCGTACAAGAACGGCAACAACGAGAGCTGCACCTTCAACTCCCCGCAGGCCGGCACCTACTACGTGCGGGTGAAGGCGTACAGCACGTTCTCCGGTGTCAGCCTGAAGGCCGACTACTGAGGCACTCCGTCGCGGCGGCCGCGCCATGGCCGCCGCGCACCTCCCGGTGCCGGATCGCAGCGGTCGGCCAGGACGCCGCCGCCGCCACTCTCGGTCGCCCCGCGCTTCGGCGCGGGGCTTTTTTGTTTGTGCCGCGTCCGCGTCCGGCCGCCCTGGTCCGGTCGTCTTGATGCATTCCACAGACGGGCTCGTCGCCGATCACAGGTCTGCACATTGCGCCGCTTGCGCCCTCTACCCGATCCGCGCCTTGCCGCTATCCGCGGTGCAGGACCGTTCTGCGGCTGTCGCGTACGCGGTGGCCGCGGCCTGCACCGCCACGTTCGAACCTGCGCGGTGGACGGCCGATTGCGCCACGTGTACAGCCCGGGGGGAGTCTCATGTTCAAGTACAGCGTGCTTCGGCGCCGCAGCGCCGCGTGCCTTTTGCTGCTGGCAGCCGCCGGCACCGCCGCTGCCGGCGAGATCGGATTGCAGGCGCTGGCGACGACGCCGAATCCACAGCGTTTCATCGTCACCTATCGCGATGGCGCCGCGCCTGCGCTGGCCTCGCGCGCGGCACCGCTGGCGGAGGCCGCGCGCATGTTGCCGGCCCGGCGCGGCCGTGCCCTCGGCCTGGCATCGTTGCGGCGCCTGGCGACCGGTGCCGACGTCATCGCCGCCGATCGCAGCCTGGATCGCGTCGAGGCGGAGACGCTGATGCGGCGCCTGGCCGCCGATCCGGCCGTCGCGCGCGTGGAGGTCGATGTGCTGTTGCGCCCCTCGCTGGTCCCGAACGATCCTGGCCTGTCCCAACAATGGGCGTTCGGAACCGGTACGGCGACGATCAATGTGCGCCCGGCCTGGGATCTGGCGACGGGCAAGGGTGTGGTGGTCGCAGTGCTCGATACCGGCATCACCGCACATCCGGATCTGGCTGCGAACGTGTTGCCGGGCTACGACTTCATCAGCGATCCCCTGGTGGCCGGCGATGGCGGCGGCCGCGACCGTGACGCCGCCGATCCGGGCGATGGCTATCCCGCCAATACCTGCGGTGCCGGTACGCCGGCGGCGAGTTCGAGTTGGCACGGCACGCATGTGGCCGGCACCATCGCCGCGGTCACCAATAACGCCGCCGGTGTCGCCGGCGTCGCCTTCAACGCGAAGCTCCTGCCGGTGCGTGTGCTGGGTAAATGCGGTGGTTATCTCTCCGATGTCGCCGACGCCATCGTCTGGGCGTCCGGCGGCACCATCGCCGGCGTTCCCGCCAACCCGACGCCGGCGCAGGTCATCAACCTGTCGCTGGGTGCCGCCGGAAGCTGTTCGCCGACGATGGCAGGGGCGATCGCGAGTGCGGTTGCGCGCGGGACCAGCGTCGTCGTCGCTGCGGGCAACAGCAACAGCGATGTCGCCGGCAGCGTGCCCGCCAACTGTCCGAACGTGATCGCGGTGGCCGCGACCACCTCCGCCGGCGCCCGTGCCAGTTTTTCCAACTATGGGGCGGGCGTGGACATTGCCGCTCCCGGACAGGGCATCCTGTCCACGCTCAATACCGGCACGCTGGGGCCGGGGGCGCCGGCGTATGCGTCCTACAGCGGCACCTCGATGGCGGCGCCGCACGTGGCCGGCGTCGCCGCGCTGGTGCTGTCGGCAGCGCTGAATCCGCTGACGCCGGCGGAACTGGAGGCCCGGCTGAAGGCCACCGCCAGCCCGCTGCCGGTGGCGTGCACTGCCGGCTGCGGTGCAGGGCTGGTCAATGCGGGGGCGGCGGTGGCGGCGACAGTGAAGGCGCAGACGCTGGTGCGTGGCGTGCCGATGGGGAATCTGTCGCTCAAGGCGGGAACGTCGCTGTACTACCAGATCACCGTGCCCGCCGGCACGTCGGCGCTGACGCTGGCCCTGAGCGGCGGCAGCGGCAATGCCGATCTGTACCTGCGCGCGGGCGCCCTGCCGACCGATACCGCATACGGTTGCCGGTCGGTCGCCGCCGGTACCACCGAGCGCTGCACGCTGACCTTGCCGGCCGGGGTCTATTACGTGCGGATCAAGGCGGTCACCGCGGTGGCGGGCGTGAGTGCGACCGCGAGTTACTGACGCGCCTCACTCGCACAGGTCGCAGGCACGTGCCTGCAGTGCGTCGAGCACCTGCCCGGCCTCCATTTCCAGCAGCAGGCCGCGCTGCCCGGCGTTGAACCAGACGCTGCCTGCGCCCAGTGCCGTTTGCTCGATCAGCACCGGCGCCGGCCGCTGCTGGCCCAGCGGACTGATGCCGCCGACCTTGTAGCCGGTGCGGCGCTCGGCCTCGGCGGCCTCCATCATCCGCGCCGCCTTGCCGCCCGCGGCGGCGGCCAGTTTCTTCAACTGCACGCGGCGGTCGGACGGGACCACCACGCAGACCGCGCGCGTGTCGACCCAGGCCATCAGACTCTTCAGCACCCGCTCCGGCGGCAGGCCCAGCGCCTGCGCGGCCTGCAGGCCCTTGGCGCCGGCTTCGGCTTCGTAGTCGTAGGGATGCAGCCGGTAGACGACGCCGGCCGCATCCAGTGCCTTGGTTGCGCGCGTGGCCTTGGACATCGTCGCCGCTCAGGCCGCTTCGAAACGGTTCGCCGCCACGTTCTTGCGCACCTTCTGCGGGTCCCAGATGCGCCCGTTCATGGCGATGTAGACGCCGGCCGGCAGCGACTGCACCGCGCCGACCGCGCAGCCGATGTTGAACTCGGCGTCGGAGCCGCGGAAGCGCGCCGGGTTCAGCGCGCCGGTCATCACGATGGTCTTGCCCTCGATCGCCTGCAGCACCTTGCCGGTCTGCACCATCGAGTCGGTGCCGTGGGTGATCAGCACATGCCGCGCGGACTGCGCGGCGATGGTGGCGCGGATCAGCTCGCGGTCTTCGTCGGTGATGTGCAGCGAATCCTTGCGGATGATCGGGATCACCGTGAAGCGGAAGGTCACGCCCAGTTCCTTGAGGATCTGGCCGATCTGCGGGTCGCCGATCTGGTAGTCGGACTTGTCGTCGAAGTAGATCTTGTCGATCGTGCCGCCGGTGGTGACGATCAGGAGTTCTTCCATTGCCGTTCCTAGAAGCATGTCGGGGCGCGGCCGTGGCCGCGCAGGCCGTCCATGATACCGGGCGCGGCGGTACGGCCGCTCAGTCGCGCCCGGCCGCGCCGCGGCGGCGGGCGAAGCGTGCGCGGATGCCCGGCGCGCTGGACAGGCCCACCACCAGCAGCGCCAGCAGCAGTTCCGCCCAGCCGTAGCCACGCTGTGGCGGGTGGCTCCAGGCGGTCATCACCCCGTGGCTGAACCACAGCAGCGCGCCGACGCCGCTCCAGAATCGTGCCACTGCCGAGCCGCGCAGCACGCCCACGGCCAGCAACAGCGGCGGCAGCGCGAACACCAGCAGGGCGGCGAGACGGTGGCGATCGTCGTGGAACCAGGTCGCGAACAGTGCCGCCAACGCCAGCAGCGTCGCCCCCAGCGCCACCCGCAGGCGCCCGCCGCTCATGGCGCCGCCAGTCGCTGCGCGATGTCGGCCAGGCGCCGGCCGAGCGCGCGCGCCAGCTGCGCTTCTTCCTCGCTGGGTTGCGGATCGTCGTCGGCGCCGGCGACGTGACTGGCGCCGTACGGCGTGCCGCCGCTGCGGGTGCTGCTGAGCAGCGGTTCGGTGTAGGGAATGCCGACGATCAGGCAGCCGTGGTGCAGCAGCGGCAGGTGCATCGACAGCAGGGTGGCTTCCTGGCCGCCGTGCAGCGACGCGGTCGAGGTGAATACCGCCGCCGGCTTGCCGGCCAGCGTGCCGCTGGCCCAGTCGGCGCCGAGCCCGTCGATGAAGTGCTTGACCGGCGCGGCCATGTTGCCGAAGCGGGTCGGGCTGCCCAGCGCCAGGCCCACGCACTCGCGCAGGTCGCTGGCGTCCACGTACGGCGCGCCGCTGTCGGGCACCGGCGGTGCGCTGGTCTGGGTGACCGCCGCCACCGGCGGCACGGTGCGCAGGCGCGCGGCCATGCCCGGCACCTCGCCGACGCCGCGCGCGATCTGCCGCGCCAGGCGCGCCACCGAGCCGCCACGGCTGTAGTACAGGACCAGAATCTCGGCCATGCGGCCCTCTCGTGGATCGGAACGACCGCCAGTATCGACGATGCCGGCGTCCATGCGCATCGGGTACCCTTGCCCGATGCAGCCGCTGGACACCGTCAATCTCTGGGCCGATCGCCTGCGCGACCGCGCGCGCATGCGCAGCTTCGCCGGCTTCCTGTGGCGGCGCTTCCTCGACGACCGCCTGTTCCAGGCTGCGGCCTCGCTGGCCTACACCACCATCTTCGCGCTGGTGCCGCTGGCGGTGGTGGTGTTCGGGGTGCTGTCGGCGTTCCCGGTGTTCGACAAGTGGAGCGACCAGCTCAGCGACTACATCTTTTCCAACTTCGTGCCGGCCGCGGCGCGTTCGGTGGAGTCCTACCTGCGGCAGTTCTCGGCCAGCGCCGGGCAACTGACCACCGCCGGCGTGATCGCGCTGGTGGTCTCGCTGCTGATCACCCTCAACAGCGTCGAGCAGACCTTCAACCAGATCTGGCGGGTGGTGTCGGCGCGGCCGCAGCTGACCCGCTTCCTGGTGTACTGGACCGTGCTGACCCTCGGCGCGCTGCTGGCCGCGGCCTCGCTGGCGGTGTCGGCGCGGTTCTTCGCGCTGCCGCTGTTCAAGACCAGCGAGGGCCGGCTGCTGGCGCAGGTGGTGCTGAGCGTGGCGCCGGTGCTGATCGAATTCGTCTGCATCACCCTGGTGTACCGGGTGGTGCCGCATCACACGGTCAAGCTGCGCCATGCGGTGCCGGGTGCACTGCTGGCGGTGCTGCTGCTGGAACTGGTGAAATGGGGCCTGAGCCTGTACCTGGGCAGCTTCCAGTCGTACCAGCGCATCTATGGCACGGTCGCGTTCGTGCCGATCTTCCTGCTGTGGATCTACCTGAGCTGGATCGCGATCCTGCTCGGTGCCTCGGTGTCCTCTTCGATCGCCGCCTTCCGCTACCAGCCGGCCTCGATGCGCCTGCCGGCCGGCTACGAGATCTACGGCCTGCTGCGCCTGCTCGGGCGTTTCGCGCAGGCACGCAGGCAGGGCAGGGGGCTGCAGGAGGACCAACTCCTGGAACTGGAGCCGATGCTGACCGATTCGCTGGTGCAGGAACTGCTGTGCGAACTGGAGCGCATCCGTCTGCTCAGTCGCACCGAGCAGGGCGACTGGATGCTCGCCCGCGACCTGAGCGACGTGCCGGTGGCCGAGCTGTACGAGAATTGCCAACTGCGCATCCCTGTCGTCGAGACCTATCTGCCGTGCCGCGACGACGCCCTGGGCCAGGCGGCGTGCCGCGCGCTGGACGAACTGCGCCTGCCGTTGCGCGACGTGCTCAAGCGTCGCGTCGGCGACCTCTACACCGAGATTGGAGACCTTGCATGACCGCCATGCGCCTGCTGTTCCCGCTGTTCGCCGCTGCCGCCTTGCTGGCCGGGTGCGACCGCCAGCCCACGCCCAAGCCGGCCGACGGCGCCGCGACCACCGCGGCGTCCACCGCGCCCAAGGCGCCGCCCGCCCCGGCAGCGCCGGAGGCGCCCGCCGCGCCGGCGTCCGGGCCGTCCGTGGTGCAGGAGACCCGCCCCGAGCCGAGCCTGAAGATGAAGGCGGTGGACGGCAGCGAGTACGACCTGGCCGCGCACCGCGGGCAGTGGGTGGTGGTGAACTTCTGGGCCACCTGGTGCGCGCCGTGCCTGAAGGAGATGCCGGAACTGTCGGCCTTGCACGTGATGCGCGACAACATCGAGGTGGTGGGCCTGGCCTACGAGGACATCGAGCCGGCGGAGATGCAGGCGTTCCTGAAGCAGCACCCGGTCGCCTATCCGATCGTCATCGTCGACACCTATGCGCCGCCGGCCGACTTCGCCACCCCGCGCGGCCTGCCGATGACCTACCTGATCGCGCCCGACGGCAAGCTCGCCAAGCAATTCCTGGGGCCGGTCACCGCCCACGACATCGAAACCGCGATCGCCGCCGCTGGTGGCCCGGCGCCCGGGCAGGGCAAGGGGAAGGGAAAGGCGGCGGGGTGAGGGGGCGGTGGCCTAGGTGACTGCGGCCGCCGCCGGGATTGGGGATGCGCGCGTCGGAAGCGAAAAGTCTTCCTTGTGGGAGGGACTTCAGTCCCGACGCCTTGCGCGGCCAGAGGATGGGATGGCTTCGCTCGCCGCGGCTGAAGCCGCTCCTGCGGGGACAGCCGCCTCTTTAGTGGTGCGCGAGCCGAAACGACCGTAGAGGCGGCTTCAACCGCGACGCGCTGTTCCCGGAATGGCTGTGAGTGGCGCGCCCGGTGACGCGCGGTCGCAAAGCGACGACTGCGCGCCGCAGGCTTCAACCAATCCCCACTCCCTAATCCCCACTCCCCGCCTCATACGACGGAATCGGTTGCAGCAATCCGAACTTTTCCTTGTGCAGCTTCTGCTTCAGCGGCGGCAGATCCAGGTCCGGTTCGTGCAGGCGGGTTTCCGGCAGTTGGTCGAGCAGGTGCCGGATCAGGGTCAGGCGGCCGCGTTTCTGGTCGTTGAAGTCGACCAGGGTCCATGGCGCGTAGTCGCGGTGGGTGGCTTCCAGCATCGCCTCACGGGCGCGGGTGTAGTCGGCGTACTGGCTGCGCGACTTCAGGTCCACCGGCGACAGCTTCCAGCCCTTCAACGGGTCGTGCAGGCGCTCGGCGAAGCGTTTTTCCTGCTGCGCCTGGTCCACGCACAGCCAGTACTTGAACAGGCGGATGCCATCGTCCACCAGCAACTGCTCGAACAGCGGGGTCTGGCGCAGGAAGGCGTGGTATTCGGCATCGCTGCAGTAGCCCATGACCCGCTCCACGCCGGCGCGGTTGTACCAGCTGCGGTCCATCAGCACGATTTCGCCGGCGGCCGGCAGATGCGCGATGTGGCGCTGGAAATACCACTGCGTGGCTTCGCGGTCGGTCGGCTTGGGCAGGGCGACCACGCGGCACTGGCGCGGGTTCAGGTGTTCGGCGATGGCCTGGATCGCGCCGCCCTTGCCGGCGGTGTCGCGGCCTTCGAACAGCACCAGCACGCGCTCGCCGCTGTGCTGCACCGCCTGCGCCATCGCGGTCAGTTCCAGTTGCAGCGGCTGCATCAGGGCCTTGTACTGTTTGCGCTTGAGATGGCTCATTTGCTGCTCCGCTTGCGGGTGCCGGTGCCGGCCATGCTGCGCGCCACTTCCAGCAGCGCGCCCTGCTGGCGGGTGTCGAGGGCGCGGTAGGCCTGCAGCAGATCGTGCTCGCCGCGGGTGCGTGCCGGGTCCAGTTGGCTGGCCAGTTCGCCGAGCAGCGCACCGGCGGGCACGCCGAAGGTGCGTGCCAGGGCGGTGAGTTGGGCGCGTCCGGGTAGCTTTTCGCCCGCCATCCAGGCCTTGACCGTGGCCGCGCCGGCGCGCGGGATGGCCGCGGCGATGTCTGCGGCGCTCATGCCGCTGGCCTTGGCCAGCAGGCGCAACGTGGTGTCCAGGGGCATGCGGGAGTCCAGGTCATTCCTTCAGCCGCGGGCGCAGCGTGGCCAGATTGCAGGGGCGGGTGCGAGCATCCAGTTGCGCGGCGATGATCCGCTCCCAGGCCGTGCGGCAGGCCGAGGTGGAGCCGGGCAGGCAGAACAGGAAGGTGGCGTTGGCCAGGCCGGCGAAGGCGCGCGACTGCAGCGAGGAGGTGCCGATCTCCTCGACGCTGATCGCGCGGAACAGCTCGCCGAAGCCTGGCATCTCCTTGTCCAGCAGCGGCAGCAGCGCCTCGGGCGTGGAATCGCGGCCGGTGAAGCCGGTGCCGCCGGTGACCAGGATGCCGTCCACCTGCGGGTCGGCGATCCAGGCCGAGACCGTGGCGCGCATCCGGTAGCGGTCGTCCGGCAGCAGTTCCCGTGCGTGCAGGCGATGGCCGACGCCGCCGAGAGCGGCGACCAGATAGTCGCCGGAGCTGTCCTGGTCGAGGCTGCGCGTGTCCGAGACGGTCAGCACGCACAGGTTCAATGCGATGAAGTCGGCGTTGGCGGTCATGCCGGCAGCCTAGCGGCTCGCCCGGCCGGCGTACAGCCTGGGCGCGTTGGCGCTTCAGCCGCGGCTACGGCGGGGTTGGCGGGTTGTCGTGGACGACGGCAATGGGGGCGCTTCGGGCCGCCGAAATGTGCGCCTGGGCGTGGTGATCGCGCGCCGGGATCGCCGCCCGGGCGGGGAGCCGCATCCGCGCACGTTGCTGGCGCGCGCCCGCCGAATCAGGCGTGGAGGTGGACCGGGGTCGTGCCGTCGCATGGCAGGACCAGGGTGCGTGGCCGGAAGCGACGGACGCTGGCGGCACGATCGGCGGCCAGCGGCAAGCGCTCGGGTTCGCGCTGCAGGGCACGTCGCTGTGCCTCCGCACTGTGCCACTCGGTGCATTCGAGCAGGGTGCGGCCGTCGTCCGACAGGTACAGGTGCGCGGCGATCAGGCCGCGCAGCGCATGTGCGCCATCCTGCAGGGCGGCGAAGGCGGCATCGGCGCGGCCCTGCGCCTGCGCTGCATTGCGGGTCGGGACGCGGGTCATCACCACGCAGGACGCTGCCCGGTGCGGATCGGATACGCCGCTGCGGATGCGCCGGTAGCGCCGCAGCGTCCGCCGCAGCGCCGGCAGGCGTGCACGCAGCAGTCCATGCAGTTCCGGGGCCGCGTCGCAGCAGCAGCGTGCGTACAGCAGGTCGGGGGCATCGCCCAGCGATTCCATCCAGATCAGGGCATGCAGCCGGTGGTCGCACAGGCCGCGCATGCAGTCGAGCAGCGCGGCGCGATCCGGAATGGGGGCTTCGGCGAGCAGCATGCTGCGCAAGGATGCGGAAGGAGCGGGCGTCGGAATCGGGAGCGGCAGCGACATTGCGGGATCTGCACGAGGAGCGTACGCGCAGTGTCGGACCTCAAGTTCGCTTGAGGTCAAGCGCTTCGGTAGCTCGACTTGCACGCTGGCGACTGCGCCCGTGCGCCTCACGGGCTGCCGTTGGCTGGTCGCCGCGACCTGCAGCGACGCTCGTCCACACCACCCGTGCGCTGTGACGCAAGCGCGCTCGGCGATGGGAGACGGCGATGCGGATGTACCGGCGGTGATGTCGATCGCGACGTTGACTGGCGATACGTCGCTACGCCGTCCGTTGCTGGATGTGCCGCCGCGGCCTTGTGGCGCATCCGTGAGCGATTGATCAGGTCGAGCCTGCGCCTTCCCAGCCATGGCGCGAAGCCGTGTCGCGCAGCAGCGCGGCGAAGTCGTCGGCGAAGCCCCGCATGTCGAACAGGCCGCTGTCCGCGCGCCGCGCCTGCAGCCGCTCGCGCAGCGCCCGCAGTGCCGCGGGATCGCGCCCCAGGCGCACCGCGGTGGCGACGAACGCTGCGTCGTCGTCGGCATTCATGTCGTCCAGGCCGAAATGATGATTGAGGCTGCCGGCCACGCGTGCGGCGAAGGTGCTGCCGGGGCAGGTCAGCACCGGGCAGCCGGCCCACAAGGCATCGGAGGCGGTGGTGTGGGCGTTGTACGGATCCGTGTCCAGGAACAGGTCGGCGTGCCGGTAGCGCGCCAGATAGTCCGGATGCGCCAGCTTGGGCATGAAGCGCAGGCGTGTCGGGTCCACGCCGGCCGCCGCGGCGGCGGCGCGCAGTCGGTCATCGGCCTGGCCCGGGCCGGACAGCAGCCACAGCACGCTGTCCGGTACCTGGCGCAGCACCTCCAGCATCCGCGCCATGCTGCGCGGGCCGAGCTTGTAGCTGTTGTTGAAGCAGCAGAACACGGTGCCGTGCTCGGGCAGGCCGCAGTCGCGGCGCGCGGGCGGGGTGCCGACATGGCGGGTGTCGTCGGACGGCTGGAACGCGCGCGGCAGCCGCAGCACCCGCTCGCTGTAGTGCACGGCCAGCGCCGGCGGCAACGCGTAGGCGTCGCCGACCACGTAGTCGATCCAGGGTGCGCCGGAGGTGCCGGGGTAGGCCAGCCAGTTCAATTGCACCGGCGCCGGACGCAGCGCCAGCACTTCCGGCGTGCCGCCGCCGCCCCAGCCGCGCAGATCGAACAGCAGGTCGATGCCGGTATCGCGGATGCGCTGGGCGATCTGCCGATGCGGCTGTCCGGCCACGTCGTGCCAGGCATGTGCAGCCGCCTGCAGCCGCGCACGGAGCGCGCTGCGGTCGTCGCCGTTGAGCGCGAACAGGTGCACCTGCAGGTCGGCATGCGCGCGCAAGCGCTCGAACAGGGCAACGGTCAGCAGGCCGGTGGGATGCGCGCCGAAGCCGTTGGACAGGAAGCCGATGCGCAGCGGGCCATCGCCGCGCACCTGCGCAGCGGGCAGCGGCGCGAGAGAGCGCGCCAGCGCCTGGGCGCGGTTGCGCGCGCAGCGCAGTTGTTCGTCCGCGCCCGCGTCCTCGTTGAGGAAGGCGAACGGTTCGATCGCCGGGTGGCCTTGCCGTACCGCGCCGCGCACCTGCTGCGATAGCGCGTCCAGTCCGCGCCAGTCGCACAGCTTGCGCCGCCAGTTCAGCAGGTAGGCGGCGATCGACGGTTCCTGCGGCAACAGTGCATGCGCGTGGGCATAGGCCTGTGCCGCGGCTTCCGCCTCGCCATTGTCTTCCAGGGCGTGGCCGAGCCATACCGCGATGCCGGGGTGCTGGGGCGCCTGCCGCAGTGCCTCGCGCAATGCCTGCGCTGCGTCGGCATGACGACCCTGGGTCCAGCGCACCCGGCCCAGCCGCGCCAGCGCCTCCGGATGCCCCGGGCGCAACTGCAGCGCGCGCACGGTGGCCTGTTCGCCGGCCGCCACTGCGCCGGCGCCGAGTTCGGCGTCGGCGAGCATCACCCAGGCCAGGAAGTCCTGCGGATCGCGCCGCACCGCGGCCTGCAGTTGCAGGCGTTCGTCGACGCCGCCGCCGCTCATGCGGCCGTGGCGGCCGCGACCGATCGCGGACGGCGCACGCTCACGGCACCAGCGCCTTGACGTAGTGCTGCGCGCTCAGCTCCTGCTGCCAGCCGCGGGCGCGGTACAGGGCCTGCGCGGACAGATTGTCCTGCGCCGTCTCCAGCACGATGCGCACTGCGCCGTCGTCCGCGGCGTGGCGTTCGGCGGCATGCAGCAGCGCCTGCCCCACGCCGTGGCGGCGGTGCGCGGGCGCCACGTACAGATCGTTGAGGATCCACAGCCGTGCCGCCCGCACCGAGGAGAAGGACGGATACAACTGCACGAAGCCGGCGGCCTGCGCATCGCGTTCGGCCAGCAGCACGACCGACTCGGCCTTGGCCATGCGCGCGGCCAGGAACGCGTGCGCGGTCGCCGCATCCGGCGCCTGCCCATAGAACTGCCGGTAGGCATCGAACAGCGCTGCCAGCGCCGGCAGGTCGTGCGCATCGGCCTGGCGCACGCGCACGCTCATGGGCTGTCGCTCAGGCGCGCCAGTTCGTCGACCTGGTGCTCGTGGCTCAGGCGTCCGATCAGTGCATCGAGGTCGCCCTCGATCACGTTCGGCAGGTCGTACAGGGTCAGGCCCTCGACGCGGTGGTCGGTGATGCGGCCCTGCGGGAAGTTGTAGGTGCGGATGCGCTGGCTGCGGTCGCCGCTGCCGACCTGCAGCTTGCGGTCCTGCGCCTCGGCCGCGGCCTGCTTGCTGCGCTCGGCCTCCAGCAGCTGCGCCTTGAGCCGCTTCAGCGCCTTGTCGCGGTTGGCGTGCTGGCTGCGCTCGGTCTGGCACTCCACCACCACGCCGCTGGGCACGTGGGTGATGCGGATCGCCGACTCGGTCTTGTTGACGTGCTGGCCGCCGGCGCCGGAGGAGCGGAAGGTGTCGATCTTCAGGTCGGCCGGATTGATCGCGATCTCCTCCACGTCGTCGGCCTCGGGAATGATCGCCACCGTCGCCGCGGAGGTGTGGATGCGGCCCTGCGACTCGGTCGCCGGCACGCGTTGCACGCGGTGCGTGCCGGATTCGAACTTCAGCTTGGAGTAGGCGCCGCGGCCGACGATGCGCGCCACGACTTCCTTGTAGCCGCCGTGCTCGCCGGGGCTGTCCGATTCCACTTCCACCTTCCAGCCCTGGCGTTCGGCGTAGCGGGCGTACATGCGGAACAGGTCGCCGGCGAAGATCGCCGCCTCGTCGCCGCCGGTGCCGGCACGCACTTCCAGGAACAGGTTGCCGTCGTCGCGCGGGTCGCGCGGCACCAGCAGCAGCGCCAGCTCCGCGTCGAGTTCGGCCAGGCGCGCCTGCGCGGCGGCGATTTCCTCCTCGGCCAGTTCGCGCAGTTCCGGATCGGCGCGCATCGCCTCGGCCGAGGCCAGGTCGGCCTTGGCCGCCGCCTCGGCGGCCAGCGCGGCGGCGACCGGCTCCAGTTGCGCGAATTCGCGCGAGTAGTCGCGGAAGCGCGTGTTGTCGCTCACCACCTCGGGGTCGGACAGCAGGCGTTCGAGTTCTTCGCGACGCTCGGCCAGCGCCTCCAGCTTACGGCGCAGGGTCGGTGTCATCGGTCTTCAGAATGGGGTGGAAATAGCCCGGCTTCTCCGGGAACAGGCGCTCGGCGGCGCGCGCCAGCTCGGCGTCGCCGCGCAGCGCCGCCTCGCGCAGCGCCGCGGTGGGCGGATGCAGCAGGCGGTTGGTCAGGGTGTTGGCGAGAAATTCCAGCACCTCGTCGGCAGGCTTGCCGTGCGCCAGTTGCTGCCGCGCCTTGGCCAGCACGTCGTCGCGGGTGCTGTCGCCGTGCGCGCGCAGGCGCTTGAGCGGCGCCTGGCGGGTGCTGGCCTGCAGCGCCTCCATGTAGCGCACGACCTGCAGGTCGATGATCGCCTCGGCCGCCTCGGCGGCCTCGCGGCGGCCGCGGCGGTTGTCCTCGACCGCGCGCTCCAGGTCGTCGACGGTGTACAGGTAGGCGTCGGCGAGGTCGGCCACGCCGGCCTCGATGTCGCGCGGCACCGCCAGGTCGAACAGCAGCATCGGCTTGTGCTTGCGCGCGCGCAGCGCCTGTTCGACCTGTGCCCGCGTCACCACCGGCTCGCGCGCGGCGGTGGCCGAGAACACCACGTCGGCCTCGTGCAGGTGGCGCTCCAGCTCGCTCAGCGGCAGCGCCACGCCGCCGTGGCGGCTGGCCAGTTCCTGCGCATGGGTGAGGGTGCGGTTGGCGATCAGCAGGCGCCGCACGCGGCCCTCGCTGAGATGCTTGGCGGCCAGCTCGATGGTCTCGCCGGCGCCGACCAGCAGCACGGTGGATTCGCTGAGCCGGGCGAAGGAGCTCTGCGCCAGGCGCACCGCGGTGGAGGCGACCGAGACCGGATTGGCGCCGACCCGGGTGTCGGTGCGCGCGCGCTTGGCCACCGAGAAGGTCTGCTGGAACAGGCGGTCCAGGCGGCTGCCCATCGCCCCGTGCTCGCGCGCCAGCGACCAGGCGTCCTTCACTTGGCCGAGGATCTGCGGTTCGCCCAGCACCATCGAGTCCAGCCCGGTGGCGACCCGGAACAGGTGCCGCACCGCGTCCGCGTCCTGATGCTGGTACAGATAGCCGTGCAGGCCGGCGGCATGCGAGTCCAGCCAGTCGGCCAGGTGCTGCGCATCGCCGGCGATGGCGTACAGCTCGGTGCGGTTGCAGGTGGACAGCAGCGCCGCCTCGGCGACGTCGGGCAGCCCGCGCAGCGATTGCAGCGCGCGCGGCAATGCGTCGCCGGCGAATGCCACCCGTTCGCGCAGGTCGACCGGCGCGGTCTGGTGGTTCAATCCGAGCACCCACAACGTCATCTGTTCAGTTGCTTGCGATAAGCTGCTGGCCATTCAGGGCCCCATTTTACGGCCCGGCCGCTTCCGATGCCCGCATTGATTCGCATCCGTACCATTCTGCTGCTGTCCGCAATCGCCGCTGTGGCCGCACCGGCCGCGGCCAAGGCACCGAGTCCCGCCCAGGACGTGATGACCCCGGTGCTGGCCGGCGAGTTCGCCCTGCAGGCCGGGCAACTGGCCGACGCCTCGCGCTGGTACCTGCAGGCCGCCAACGACAGCCCCGGCGATGCCGGCCTGGCCGAGCGCGCCACCCGCATCGCCATGCTCGCCAACGACAGCGCGGCCGCCGCCCAGGCGCTGGCGCTGTGGCGGCAGCGCGCGCCCGAGTCGCTGGCCATGCGCAGCGCCGAGGCCTCGCTGGCCCTGCGCAACGGCAACCTGCGCCAGGCGCGCAGCTTGCTGGTGGCCCTGCTGCGCGACAAGGACCCACGCGGCTGGCGCTTCGCGCTGATCGCCCTGGTCAGCGGCAATCGCGATCCGGAGGTGGCGGCCAAGGCACTGGACCAGTTGCTCGACGCCAATGCCATCCCCGACCAGCTCGAGGCCTGGCAGGAATTCGGACGCCTGGCGCTGCGCCTGGACCAGCCCAAGCTGGCCGAGCGTATCGTCGATCAACTGGTCAAGCGCTTCCCACAGGAGCCGCGGGTGGCGCTGCTGCATGCCACCCAGTTGCAGCAGGCGGGCAAGACCGAACAGGCGCGCGCGCTGCTGCAGGGCGTGGAGCCCAAGGTGTCCGGCGACCCGGAACTGCGCACGGCGCTGGCCTATGCCTACGACGCCATCGGCGACACCGCTGCCGCGGCGCGGGTGCTGGCGCTGGGGCCGCAGACCACCCAGAACTACGGCCTGCGCGCCTCGATGCTGGCCAAGCTGCAGGACAATGCGGCCCTGACCACGCTGTACGACGAGCTGCGCAAGGGTGCCGACCGGCCCGATCCGGAGCGGCGCCTGCTGCTCGGCAAGATCGCCGAGTTCCTCAAGCGCAACCAGGAGGCGGTGGACTGGTACCGCGGCGTGCCGGGTGGTCCGCTGCGCAGCGAGGCGCGGCTGCGCGCCGCCGGCGCGTTGTACGCGCTCGGCCAGAAGGACGCGGCCTTTGCCGAGGCGCGCGCGCTGCAGGACGACGCCGAGGCCGACGATGCCGCGCGCCGCGACGCCTACGTGCTGGAGGCGGAACTGCGCCAGCGCAGCGGCGACGACGCCGGCGAACTGCAGGTGTTCGAGCGCGGCCTGGCTGCGTATCCGGACGACAACGCGCTGCTGTACGCGCGCGGGCTGTCCTGGGAGCGTCGCGACCGCATCGACCGCGCCGAGGCCGACCTGCGCAAGATCCTGGTCACCGACCCGGAGAACGTGGCGGCGCTGAACGCGCTCGGCTACACCCTGGCCGACCGCACCAAGCGCTATCGCGAGGCGCTGCAGTTGATCGACCGCGCCCGCACCGCCGATCCCGACAATGCCGCGATCATCGACAGCTATGGCTGGGTGCTGTACCGGCTCGGCAAGACCCAGGAGGCGCTGGTGCAACTGCGCCGCGCCTGGAGCCTGGTGAAGGATCCGGAGATCGCCGCGCACATCGGCCAGGTGTTGTGGGAGCAGGGCAAGCACGAGGAGGCCGACAAGTACTTCGACGAGGCGCGCAAGCTCGATCCGGACAATCGCGCGCTGCGCCGCGCCCTGGACAAGGTGGCGCCGTGACCGCCGGCCTGCGCACCGCCTGGGCGCTGGCCGCCGGGCTGCTGCTGGCCGGTTGCAGTGCGCTGCCGACCCGCACCCCGTCGCCGGTCGCCGTCGCCGCCCCCGACGCCGCTGCGCAGCAGGCCGAGGCCGCGCGTGCGCAGTGGCTGCGGGCGCATCCGGACTGGTCGTTCCAGGGGCGGGTGGCGATCACCAAGGGGCGCAACGGCGGCAGCGGCCGCATCGACTGGACCCAGCGGCAGCGCCAGTACGAGGTGCAACTCAGCGCGCCGGTGACCCGGCAGAGCTGGCGCCTGACCGGCGACAGCCACTCCGAGGCCGGGCGCCTGGAGGGACTGGAGGGCGGTCCGCGCGACGGCGAGAACGCCGAACAGCTGCTGCTGGAGGCGACCGGCTGGGAGATCCCGGTCAACCTGCTGCCCGATTGGGTGCGCGGGTTGGTGGCGACCGACGCGCAGGCGCCGGAGCGGGTCGACTACGACGCGCAGGGCCGGCCGCATACGCTGCGGCAGATGGGTTGGGAGATCGAATTCCAGGACTGGTATCCGCCCAGCGACGGCCGTCCGGCGCTGCCGCGGCGCATCGAGGCGCGCAACGGCGACGCCAAGGTGCGCCTGCTGGTCGACGCCTGGACCGTGCCTGCGCCATGAGCGGGGGCACCGACGGGGGCTGGTCGTCCTGGCCGGCCCCGGCGAAGCTGAACCTGTTTCTGCAGATCACCGGCCGCCGGCCGGACGGCTACCACCAGTTGCAGACCGTGTTCCGCCTGCTGGACTGGGGCGATACGGTGCATCTGCGGCCGCGTGCGGACGGGGTGGTGGCGCGGATCGGCGCCTCCGTGGCCGGCGTCGCCGAGGCCGACGACCTGCTGGTGCGTGCCGCGCGGCTGCTGCAAAAATCGGCAAATATCGCCCAAGGTGTGGATATCCGCGTCGAAAAGCGCATTCCGGCCGGCGGTGGCTTCGGTGGCGGTTCGTCCGATGCGGCGACCGCGCTGGTGGCGCTGAATGCCCTGTGGGGCGCCGGGCTGGACGAGGACGCCCTGGCTGGCCTCGGCCTGTCGCTGGGCGCGGACGTGCCGGTGTTCGTGCGCGGACGCGACGCCTGGGCCGAGGGCGTGGGTGAGCGATTGACCGCGCTGGCGCTGCCGCCGGCCTGGTATGTGCTGGCCGATCCGGGGGTGCACGTGCCCACCGCGGCCCTGTTCCAGTCCCCGGATTTGACGCGGGATGCTGCGCCCGCGAAAATAGCGGACTTCGTTTCAGGTTTCCTGCTCGGCAATGCGTTCGAGCCGGTCCTGCTTCGCCGCGAACCGGCCGTCCAGGCCACGTTCCAGGCGCTGGCGCGGATCGGTACGCCACGCCTGACCGGGTCGGGGAGCGGTTGTTTCGTCGAGTTCGCCGATCGCGCTGCCGCCGTGCGCGCGCTGGCGGACTTGCCGGACGGGATGCGCGCCTGGGTGGCAGGCGGCGTCCCGCGTTCGCCGCTGCTCGACGCGCTGGAGGCTTGACACAGGTTTACGCAGGGGCGTCGCCAAGAGGCCCAAGGCACCAGGTTTTGATCCTGGCATTCGTAGGTTCGAATCCTACCGCCCCTGCCATTTAGGTATGCAGATCCCTCTGCAAGAGCCCGCACATCCATGTGCGGGGATTCAACGGGAAAGGCATCGCTTCTCCTCGCGTTCCGATTCACCCTCTTTTCGCCGCCACACGCTCTTTGCAGCCACCCGAGAGACCCCTCATGCAAGACCAACGCAACCTGCTGGTGTTCTCCGGCAACGCCAACAAGCCCCTGGCCAAAAGCATCTGCCGCGAGCTGGGCGTGCGTCCGGGCAAGGCGATGGTCTCCAGCTTCTCCGACGGCGAAGTGCAGGTGGAGATCGAGGAGAACGTGCGCCGGCAGGAAGTGTTCGTGATCCAGCCGACCTGCGCGCCCAGCGCAGAGAACCTGATGGAGCTGCTGGTGATCATCGACGCGCTCAAGCGCGCCAGCGCCGCCAGCGTCACCGCGGTGGTGCCGTACTTCGGCTACTCGCGGCAGGACCGGCGCATGCGCTCCTCGCGCGTGCCGATCACCGCCAAGGTCGCGGCGAAGATGTTCAGCGCGGTCAACGCCGACCGCGTGCTGACCGTCGACCTGCACGCCGACCAGATCCAGGGCTTCTTCGACATCCCGGTCGACAACGTCTACGCCTCGCCGCTGCTGCTGGCCGACATCTGGCGCGCCTACGGCACCGACAACCTGATCGTGGTCTCGCCGGACGTGGGTGGCGTGGTCCGTGCCCGCGCGGTGGCCAAGCGCCTGGACGATGCGGACCTGGCGATCATCGACAAGCGCCGTCCGCGCGCCAACGTGTCCACGGTGATGAACATCATCGGCGACGTCGAGGGCAAGACCTGCGTGCTGGTCGACGACATCGTCGACACCGCCGGCACCCTGTGCGCCGCCGCGGCCGCGCTGAAGGAGCGCGGCGCCCTGAAGGTCGCCGCGTACTGCACGCATCCGGTGCTGTCCGGCCCGGCGGTGAGCAACATCAGCAATTCGCAACTGGACGAACTGGTGGTCACCGACACGATTCCGCTGTCGGAGGCCGCCCGCGCCTGCGGCAAGATCCGCCAGCTCAGCGTCGCCGAGCTGCTGGCCGAAACCATCCGCCGCATCGCCTTCGGCGAGTCGGTGAGCTCGTTGTACGTGGATTAAAGGCTGGGAATGGGGGATCGGGAATAGGGAATGGGCGGAGCGCGGTATTGCGCTGTTGCGATTCCCCACTCCCGATTCCCCACTCCCGGCTTCACAGACTCTTCTGGTCGCGGAAGAGTCCTTCAAACCGCCGCGAGGCGGTTCATTCAACCAAGGTAGTAAACGCAAATGGCAACCACGCATGAAATCAAGGTTCAGCGCCGCGAAGTCGAGGGCAAGGGTGCGAGCCGCCGCCTCCGTCGCGACGGCCTGATCCCGGCGATCGTCTACGGTGGCGATCTGAAGCCGGTCAACATCCAGCTCGACCACAACGAAGTCTGGCTGGCCAGCCAGAACGACTGGTTCTATTCGTCCATCCTCAGCCTGAGCCTGAACGGCGACGTGCAGAAGGTGCTGCTGCGCGATATGCAGCGTCACCCGTTCAAGCAGCTGATCATGCACATCGACTTCCAGCGCGTGAACGACAACGAGGCTCTGCATGCCTCGGTGCCGCTGCACTTCATCAACGAGGACGTGTCCCCGGCCGGCAAGTCGGCCGAAGTGGTCGTCACCCACGAGCTGAACGAAATCCAGGTCGTGTGCCTGCCGAAGGACCTGCCGGAGTTCGTCGAAGTCGACCTGGCCGCGCTGTCGGTCGGCGACGTGATCCACCTGTCCGACCTGAAGCTGCCGGCTGGCGTCGAGCTGCCGGAGCTGAAGCTGGGCAAGGAGCACGACGTGGCGGTGGTCATCGCCAAGCACGGCCGTGTCGAGGAAGAGCCGGAAGCCACCGACGCGGCGGCTGCCGCCGAGCCGGCCAAGAAGGACGGCAAGTAATCGCCTGCGCGGCGTCCGGGCCATCGGTCCGGACGCCGCGGCGATGCATTGCGCATGACTGGTCTGCGTCTGATCGTCGGCCTGGGCAATCCCGGCGCCGAACACGCGAACACCCGGCACAACGCCGGGTTTCGTTTTGTCGACGCGTTGGCCGAGCGGGCTGGCGCGCGCTGGAGCGTGGACGCCAAGCTGTTCGGCGAGACCGCCAAGGTCGAGGTCGCGGGGCAGTCGGTGTGGCTGCTGAAGCCGGCCACCTTCATGAACCTCAGCGGCAAGTCGGTCACGGCCGCCTTGCGCTTCTGGAAGATCGAACCGGCGCAGGCGCTGCTGGCGCATGACGAGCTGGACCTGGCGCCAGGCACGGCGCGGCTCAAGTTCGACGGTGGCCACGGCGGCCAGAACGGACTGCGCGATACCATCCGCCTGCTCGGGCACGCCGGCTTCCACCGCCTGCGCATCGGCATCGGCCATCCCGGCCACAAGGACAAGGTGGTGCCGTGGGTGCTGGGGCGCGCCGGCAAGGACGACCAGGTGCTCATCGATCGCGCCATCGACGACGCCATCGACGTGCTGCCGCTGGCCGTGCAGGGCGACTTCAACGAGGCGATGAAGCGGTTGCATACGCAGGGGAAATAGGGAATGGGGAATGGGGAATGGAAAGGCGGCTATGCTTTCCGATTCCCTATTCCCGATTCTCCATTCCCGGATTACACACATGGGCATCAAATGCGGCATCGTCGGCCTGCCCAACGTCGGCAAGTCGACCCTGTTCAATGCGCTGACCAAGGCGGGCATCGCCGCGGCCAATTTTCCGTTCTGCACCATCGAGCCGAACGTGGGCGTGGTGCCGGTGCCGGATCCGCGCCTGAACGCGCTGGCGGCGATCATCAATCCGCAGAAGGTCGTGCCGACCGCGGTCGAGTTCGTCGACATCGCCGGCCTGGTCGCCGGTGCGGCCAGCGGTGAGGGCCTGGGCAACAAGTTCCTGGCGCACATCCGCGAGGTCGATGCGATCACCCACGTGGTGCGCTGCTTCGAGCATGGCGACATCATCCACGTGAACAACAAGGTCGACCCGGTTTCCGACATCGAGACCATCGACACCGAACTGGCCCTGGCCGACCTGGACAGCGTCGAGAAGGCGCTCAACCGCGCCGAGCGTTCGGCCAAGGGTGGCGACAAGGACGCGGCGGCGCGCAAGCCGGTGCTGGCCAAGCTGCAGGCCGCGCTGGCCGAGGGCAAGGCCGGGCGCAACGCCGGGCTGGACGAGGAAGAGAAGGCGCTGGTGCGCGACCTGTTCCTGCTCACCCTCAAGCCGGTGATGTACATCGCCAACGTGCTGGAAGACGGCTTCGAGAACAATCCGCACCTGGATGCGGTGCGCGCGCATGCCGCCGCCGAGGGCGCCGAGGTGGTCCCGGTGTCGGCGGCGATCGAGGAAGAGCTGTCGCAGTTGGACGACGCCGACCGCGATGCGTTCCTGGCCGATCTGGGTCTGAGCGAGCCGGGCCTGAACCGGGTGATCCGCGCCGGCTACACCCTGCTGGGGCTGCAGACCTACTTCACCGCTGGCGTGAAGGAAGTGCGCGCCTGGACGGTCAAGGCCGGGTCGACCGCACCGCAGGCCGCGGCGGTGATCCACACCGACTTCGAGAAGGGCTTC
This sequence comes from Xanthomonas sp. LF07-6, assembly GCF_034105445.1. Classification (NCBI taxonomy): domain Bacteria; kingdom Pseudomonadati; phylum Pseudomonadota; class Gammaproteobacteria; order Lysobacterales; family Lysobacteraceae; genus Xanthomonas; species Xanthomonas sp. LF07-6. Next base: position 917,942 of record NZ_JAXGGI010000001.1, on the reverse strand, counting down.
ATCCGCGCCGAAACCATCGCCTACGACGACTTCATCAAGTACAAGGGCGAGGCCGGCGCCAAGGAAGCCGGGCGCCTGCGTCTGGAAGGCAAGGAGTACCGCGTGCAGGAAGGCGATATCCTGCATTTCCGCTTCAACGTCTGATGCGTGCGCGTGTCCTGGCCGGGCGCGCGCGGGCAACGACGATTTCCTGCGACATCGCGTCAAAATACTGTTGACAAGGCGGGGATGTCAGGGAAGAATAGCGGGCTGTTTCACCCCTCTCTGATTTCGGCCTCGCAGCCGGGTTCGAGTGGGTAAGTTGGAGGGATACCCAAGCGGCCAACGGGGGCAGACTGTAAATCTGCTGGCTTACGCCTTCGGTGGTTCGAATCCACCTCCCTCCACCAGTTATTTTGTTGTGGCAGTGCGGCATCCCGTAGCGGGAGTAGTTCAACGGTAGAACCTCAGCCTTCCAAGCTGATGGTGCGGGTTCGATTCCCGTCTCCCGCTCCATTGAACGCGCTTGTGTCACAATAGAACAACGCTCACGTAGCTCAGTCGGTAGAGCACCTCCTTGGTAAGGAGGAGGTCGAAGGTTCGATTCCTTTCGTGAGCACCATATTCAGTCGTCAAATCTTTCTACGATCACCGAGAAGAAGCAGCCATGGCCAAGGGTAAGTTCGAGCGCACCAAGCCGCACGTCAACGTCGGCACCATCGGTCACGTCGACCACGGCAAGACCACGCTGACCGCGGCGCTGACCAAGATCGGCGCAGAGCGCTTCGGCGGCGAGTTCAAGGCGTACGACGCGATCGACGCGGCGCCGGAAGAGAAGGCGCGCGGCATCACGATCTCGACCGCCCACGTGGAATACGAATCCCCGACGCGCCACTACGCGCACGTGGATTGCCCGGGTCACGCGGACTACGTCAAGAACATGATCACCGGTGCGGCGCAGATGGACGGCGCGATCCTGGTGTGCTCGGCCGCTGACGGCCCGATGCCGCAGACCCGCGAGCACATCCTGCTGTCGCGCCAGGTCGGCGTGCCGCACATCGTGGTGTTCCTGAACAAGGCCGACATGGTCGACGACGCCGAGCTGCTTGAGCTGGTCGAGATGGAAGTGCGCGAGCTGCTGAGCAAGTACGACTTCCCGGGCGACGACACCCCGATCATCCACGGTTCGGCCCGTCTGGCGCTGGAAGGCGACCAGAGCGAGATCGGCGTGCCGGCGATCCTGAAGCTGGTGGACGCGCTGGACTCGTTCATCCCGGAGCCGCAGCGCGACGTGGACAAGCCGTTCCTGATGCCGGTAGAAGACGTGTTCTCGATCTCGGGCCGCGGCACCGTGGTGACCGGTCGTATCGAGCGCGGCATCATCAAGGTGGGCGACGAAATCGAAATCGTCGGCATCCGTGCGACGCAGAAGACCACCGTGACCGGCGTGGAAATGTTCCGCAAGCTGCTGGACCAGGGCCAGGCGGGCGACAACGCGGGCCTGCTGCTGCGCGGCACCAAGCGTGACGACGTGGAGCGCGGCCAGGTGCTGTGCAAGCCGGGTTCGATCAAGCCGCACACCGAGTTCGAAGCCGAGGTGTACGTGCTGTCGAAGGACGAGGGCGGCCGTCACACCCCGTTCTTCAAGGGCTACCGTCCGCAGTTCTACTTCCGCACCACCGACATCACCGGTGCGGTGCAGCTGCCGGAAGGCGTGGAGATGGTGATGCCGGGCGACAACGTCAAGATGGTGGTGACGCTGATCAACCCGGTGGCGATGGACGAAGGCCTGCGCTTCGCGATCCGCGAAGGCGGCCGTACCGTCGGCGCCGGCGTGGTGGCCAAGATCATCAAGTAATGCCCTCCGGCGGCGCAGGCCGCCGGGCTCGACGGCAGGATGGCGGTCTCGGCCGCCGGAATCCGACGAGGTGCAGGCGGCTACGGCCGTCGGGTTCAGCGAAGGGCGGGCCGGAACCTTCGGTCCGCCTTCGCCGTCTCAGGGAAGTGCAGTCGTTCTTACTACACGCCAGTAGCTCAATTGGCAGAGCAGCGGTCTCCAAAACCGCAGGTTGGGGGTTCGAGTCCCTCCTGGCGTGCCAATCTGCCGCTCCCTATCCAGTGACCTCGGTCGCATAGCAGCAAGAGTCGGATGAACAGCAAGATCGAGCATTCCAAAGGCCCCGCCGCCTCTGTCGGTGGCGATATCGTCAAGTACGTCATCGCTGCGTTGCTGGTGGTCGCCGGCCTGTTTGTCTGGTTCTGGTTCGGCGATGCGAGCCGTGCTGCACAGCTGGGGAGTTGGTCCGGTCCGCTGCGCGGACTGGCGGTGATCGCCGGCCTGGTCGCCGGTGTCGCGGTGTTCCTGCTGACCGCCAAAGGTCGCGAAGGCCGCGAGTTCCTGTCCGAATCCCGTTTCGAACTGCGCAAGGTGGTGTGGCCGACCCGCCAGGAAGCCATCCGCACCACCTGGGTGGTGATCGTGGTGGTGATCATTCTGAGTCTGTTGCTGGGCGGGTTCGATTTCCTGATCCAGAAGCTGATGCAGTGGTTCGTGAGCCGTTGAGGAGAGTGCAGCAGTGAAGCGTTGGTATGTCGTTCACGCCTATTCAGGCTTCGAGAAGTCCGTGGCCCAAGCGCTGCGCGACCGTATTGCGCGTGACGAGATGCAGGAGCGCTTCGGTGACGTGCTGGTGCCCACCGAGGAAGTGATCGAGATGCGCTCCGGCCAGAAGCGCCGTTCCGAGCGCAAGTTCTTCCCGGGTTACGTGCTGGTCCAGATCGAAACCCACGACGAAGGCGGCATTCCGCGCATCGACAACGAAAGCTGGCACCTGGTCAAGGAAACGCCGAAGGTGATGGGCTTCATCGGCGGTACCGCCGATCGTCCGCTGCCGATCCGCGACGAAGAGGCCGATGCGATCCTGCAGCGCGTTCAGGATGGCGTGGAGAAGCCGCGTCCGAAGGTGCTGTTCGAGCCGGGCCAGATGGTCCGCGTCACCGATGGTCCGTTCAACGACTTCAACGGCGTGGTCGAGGAAGTCAACTACGAGAAGAGCCGCCTGCGCGTGGCGGTGCTGATCTTCGGCCGTTCCACCCCGGTGGAACTGGAATTCGGTCAGGTCGAGAAGGCCTGAGCCCGCCCCGGCGCGGCTGCGCCGGGCGCCAAAATCTCTGCTATACTGCGCGGCTCCCTGTCCAGGCAAGCCGCCGGGCAGAACGGAAGCCGCCGCGAGGCGGCTTTCTGCGCACTTCAAAAACGTGATGGCGGGACACGTGATTTTCCCGTCGCGATGGGGAGCCTGCGGTTTAGGCGCTAGCACCCGGAGACACTAAAATGGCAAAGAAAGTCGTCGGTTACATCAAGCTGCAGGTGAAGGCCGGTCAGGCCAACCCCTCGCCGCCGGTCGGTCCTGCGCTGGGTCAGCGTGGCCTGAACATCATGGAATTCTGCAAGGCGTTCAATGCCGCCACGCAGAAGCTGGAGCCGGGCCTGCCGACTCCGGTCATCATCACGGCCTATTCGGACCGTACCTTCACCTTCGTCACCAAGAGCACCCCGGCCAGCGTGCTGCTGAAGAAGGCCGCGGGCGTCAGCTCCGGCTCCAAGCGCCCGAACACCGAGAAGGTGGGCAAGGTGACCCGCAAGCAGCTCGAAGAGATCGCCAAGGCGAAGGAAGCCGACCTGACGGCGGCGGAGCTGGAAGCGGCGGTACGCACGATTGCGGGTTCCGCCCGCAGCATGGGCCTGACGGTGGAGGGTTAAGCAATGGCACAGACCAAGCGACAGAAAGCGATCCGTGCTGCCGTGCAGCCGGGCAAGGCGTATTCGATCGACGAAGCGCTGAAGATCGTCAAGACCACCAGCAAGGCCAAGTTCGTCGAAGCCGTCGACGTGGCCGTGCGCCTGGGCGTGGACGCGAAGAAGTCCGACCAGCAGGTGCGCGGTTCCACCGTGCTGCCGGCCGGTACCGGCAAGAGCGTGCGCGTGGCCGTGTTCGCTCCCGCCGGCGCCAAGGCCGATGAGGCGCTGGCCGCCGGTGCCGAAGCCGTCGGCATGGACGACCTGGCCGAGAAGATGCAGGGCGGCGACCTGAACTACGACGTGGTCATCGCCACCCCGGACGCGATGCGCGTCGTCGGCAAGCTGGGCACCCTGCTGGGCCCGCGCGGCCTGATGCCGAACCCCAAGGTCGGCACCGTGTCCGCCAACCCGGCCGAAGCGGTCAAGAACGCCAAGTCGGGCCAGGTGCGCTACCGCACCGACAAGGCCGGCATCATCCACTGCACCATCGGCAAGGCCAGCTTCGAAGACGACGCGCTGAAGAGCAACCTGCAAGCGCTGCTGCTGGACCTGGTCAAGGCCAAGCCGGCGACCTCGAAGGGCACCTACCTGCAGAAGATCTCGGTGAGCTCGACCATGGGTCCGGGCGTCACCATCGATCAGGCGTCGCTGTCCCTGAAGTAATCGCAACACGGCGCCGCCCGACAGGTGCGGCGCCGGTGTCACCCTTTTGAAGGCGTCGCCCGGGGCAACCCGACGCGAAGCCGTCAAAGACCGCAGGCGCGGTCTGCGCACACCGACGACGGGCACGGAAGCTCGACACGGCAAGGAGTCGCCGTCGGTACAGCGGGATCGCTTAATCAGCCCCTCGGGGCCAGCCGGCGTAGATGGTGCCGCCTTTCTGGAGTTTTTCTGGTGCAGGCCAGCCCGGTGTTCCGGGCGCGCTCACTCCAGGTCTGGAACGGCCACCAACTGGGATGCCATGCGGCATCCCCGGCATCCAGGAAGGAGGCCGCCCAGGACCGCAAGCGGCAGGAGCCGCGAGCGGAGTAAGTTTGAAGCAGGGATTCGGGATTCGGGATTGGGGATTGGCAAGAGCGGCGGTATCGCTCCTGACGCATCCCAGGTCGCGCATTTCAACTCCCGGCTTTAACGGAGGAGTGCAATGGCTCTCAATCTGTCCCAGAAGCAAGAAGTCGTCGCCGAACTGGCCGACGTCGCCGCGAAGGCCCACTCCTTGGTTGCTGCCGAGTACGCCGGCATCACGGTCTCGCAAATGACCGCGATGCGCAAGAAGGCGCGCGAAACCGGTGTGTACTTGCGTGTTGTCAAGAACACCCTGGCCGCGCGTGCCGTTGCCGGTACCGAATACGAGTGCGTCCAGGACGCGCTGGTCGGTCCGCTGCTGTATGCGTTCTCGACGGAAGAACCCGGCGCTGCCGGTCGTCTGATCAAGGAATTCGCCAAGGGTAACGACAAGCTGCAGGCCAAGGTCGTGTCGCTGGGTGGTCAGCTGTATCCGGCCGCTCATCTCGAGGTGTTGGCGTCGCTGCCGACCCGCGAGCAGGCGCTGGCCATGCTGGCACGCGTCCTGGCCGAGCCGGCGAGCATGTTCGCCCGTGCGGTCAAGGCCGTGGGCGACAAGCAGGGTGGCGGCGACGCCGCGCCTGCCGACGCCGAAGCGGAAGCCCCGGCCGAAACGGCTTAAGTTCGCGACACCTGAAACGGTTCACTAGAACCTCATCCAGAAAAAATTCCAAAGGTAATCACAATGTCCCTGTCTAACGAGCAGATCGTCGACGCAATCGCCGAAAAGACCCTCATGGAAGTGATGGAGCTGGTCAAGGCCATCGAAGACAAGTTCGGCGTCTCCGCCGCCGCCCCGGTCGCCGCTGCCGGTCCGGCCGTGGCCGCCGCGCCGGTCGAAGAGCAGACCGAGTTCAACGTCATCCTGATCGACGCCGGTGCCAAGAAGGTCGACGTCATCAAGGCCGTCCGCGCCATCACCGGCCTGGGCCTGAAGGAAGCCAAGGACCTCACCGAGGCCGGCGGCGTCCTGAAGGAAGCCGTGTCGAAGGAAGACGCCGACAAGTTCAAGAAGGACCTGGAAGCCGCTGGCGCGAAGGTCGAAGTCAAGTAAGCAGTCCCTTGCATCGCCAGCCGTTCAAGGCGATGCACTGAAGGCTGGGGGCGAAAGCCCCCGGCCTTTGGCCGTTTCAGGCGGGAACCGGGAATCGGGAAGGGAGAATCGGAACAGCCACGCTACGTGCGCTCCACGATTCCCCTTTGTCCATTCCCCAGTCCCCGCTTCACCACCGAGTTGGTAGTTGGAAGTAGCGGGAGAAGGCGTGCTGGTGCCGGCAATACCAGCGACTTCCAACTGACAATTTATGTTCACTCAGGGCCGCGGACGCGTGGCCCGCATCAGCCAAGGTGATACCTCATGACGTCTTATTCGTTCACCGAAAAGAAGCGTATCCGCAAGGACTTCGGCAAGCAGCGCTCGATCCTCGAAGTGCCGTTCCTGCTCGCCATCCAGGTGGATTCCTACCGCGAATTCCTGCAGGAGAACACCGACCCGAACAAGCGTTCGGACCACGGCCTGCACGCGGCCCTGAAATCGGTGTTCCCGATCTCCAGCTACAGCGGCAACGCGGCGCTGGAGTACGTCGGCTACAAGCTCGGCGAACCGGTGTTCGACGAGCGTGAATGCCGCCAGCGCGGCATGAGCTACGGCGCGCCGCTGCGCGTGACCGTGCGCCTGGTGATCTACGACCGCGAGTCCTCGACCAAGGCGATCAAGTACGTCAAGGAGCAGGAGGTCTACCTCGGCGAAATCCCGCTGATGACCGACAACGGCACCTTCATCGTCAACGGCACCGAGCGCGTCATCGTTTCGCAGCTGCACCGTTCGCCGGGCGTGTTCTTCGACCACGACCGCGGCAAGACCCACAGCTCGGGCAAGCTGCTGTACAGCGCCCGCATCATCCCGTACCGCGGCTCCTGGCTGGACTTCGAGTTCGACCCGAAGGACGCGCTGTTCACCCGTATCGACCGCCGCCGCAAGCTGCCGGTGTCGATCCTGCTGCGCGCGCTCGGCTACTCGAACGAGGAGATGCTGTCCGAGTTCTTCGAGATCAACACCTTCCACATCGACCCGAAGGAAGGCGTGCAGCTGGAGCTGGTGCCCGAGCGCCTGCGCGGCGAGACCCTGAACTTCGACCTGGCCGACGGCGACAAGGTCATCGTCGAAGCCGGCAAGCGCATCACCGCGCGCCACGTCAAGCAACTCGAGGCCTCCGGCATCGCCGCGTTGGCCGTGCCCGACGAGTACCTGGTCGGCCGCATCCTGTCGCACGACGTGGTCGATGCCTCGACCGGCGAACTGCTGGCCAGCGCCAACGACGAAATCAGCGAAGATCAGCTGACCGCGTTCCGCAAGGCCGGCGTCGATGCCGTGGGCACGCTCTGGGTCAACGACCTGGATCGCGGCCCGTACCTGTCCAACACCCTGCGCATCGATCCGACCAAGACCCAGCTCGAGGCGCTGGTCGAGATCTACCGCATGATGCGTCCGGGCGAGCCGCCGACCAAGGACGCCGCGCAGAACCTGTTCCACAACCTGTTCTTCACCTTCGAGCGCTACGACCTGTCGACGGTCGGCCGCATGAAGTTCAACCGCCGTGTCGGCCGCAAGGAAGTCACCGGCGAGTCGGTGCTGTACGACAAGAAGTACTTCGGCGAGCGCAACGACGAGGAGTCCAAGCGCCTGGTCGCCGAGCACGCCGACAGCTCCGACATCCTGGACGTGATCAAGGTCCTGACCGAGATCCGCAACGGCCGCGGCGTGGTCGACGACATCGACCACCTGGGCAACCGTCGCGTGCGTTCGGTCGGCGAAATGGCCGAGAACGTGTTCCGCGTGGGCCTGGTCCGCGTCGAGCGCGCGGTCAAGGAGCGCCTGTCGATGGCCGAGTCCGAAGGCCTGACCCCGCAGGAACTGATCAACGCCAAGCCGGTGGCCGCCGCGATCAAGGAGTTCTTCGGCTCCTCGCAGCTGTCGCAGTTCATGGACCAGAACAACCCGCTGTCGGAAGTGACGCACAAGCGTCGCGTCTCCGCGCTGGGTCCGGGCGGTCTGACCCGCGAGCGCGCCGGCTTCGAAGTGCGCGACGTGCATCCGACCCACTACGGCCGCGTCTGCACCATCGAAACGCCGGAAGGCCCGAACATCGGCCTGATCAACTCGCTGGCGGTGTATGCCCGCACCAACCAGTACGGCTTCCTGGAGACGCCGTACCGTAAGGTCGTGGACGGCCAGATCACCGACGAAGTCGAGTACCTGTCGGCGATCGAAGAGAACGAGTACGTCATCGCCCAGGCCAACGCGCTGCACGACGCCAAGAGCCGCCTGACCGAGCAGTTCGTGCCGTGCCGCTACCAGGGCGAGTCGCTGCTGAAGCCGCCGGCGGAAGTGCACTTCATGGACGTGTCGCCGATGCAGACCGTGTCGATCGCGGCCGCGCTGGTGCCGTTCCTGGAGCACGATGACGCCAACCGCGCACTGATGGGCGCGAACATGCAGCGCCAGGCCGTGCCGACGCTGCGTGCGCAGAAGCCGCTGGTCGGTACCGGCATCGAGCGCGCCGTGGCGCGCGACTCGGGCGTGACCGTGAACGCCCGCCGTGGCGGCGTGATCGAGCAGATCGACGCCGGCCGCATCGTGGTCAAGGTCAACGAGGCCGAGATCGGCGGCGGCACCGACGCCGGCGTCGACATCTACAACCTGATCAAGTACACCCGCTCCAATCAGAACACCTGCATCAACCAGCGTCCGCTGGTGAACGTGGGCGACGTGATCGCGCGCGGCGACGTGCTGGCCGATGGTCCCTCGACCGACATCGGCGAGCTGGCCCTGGGCCAGAACATGCTGATCGCGTTCATGCCGTGGAACGGCTACAACTTCGAAGACTCCATCCTGCTCTCCGAGCGCGTGGTGGAAGAGGATCGCTACACCACGATCCACATCGAAGAGTTGACCTGCGTGGCGCGCGACACCAAGCTGGGGCCGGAGGAAATCTCCGCCGACATCCCCAACGTGTCCGAGCAGGCGCTGAACCGTCTGGACGAGAGCGGAGTGGTGTACATCGGTGCGGAAGTGCGTGCCGGCGACATCATGGTCGGCAAGGTCACGCCGAAGGGCGAGAGCCAGCTGACCCCGGAAGAGAAGCTGCTGCGCGCGATCTTCGGCGAGAAGGCCTCGGACGTGAAGGACAGCTCGCTGCGCGTACCGCCGGGCATGGACGGCACCGTCATCGACGTGCAGGTGTTCACCCGCGACGGCATCGAGAAGGACAAGCGCGCCCGCCAGATCGAGGAAAACGAGATCAAGCGGGTCAAGAAGGACTTCGACGACCAGTTCCGCATCCTGGAAAGCGCGATCTACGCGCGTCTGCGTGGCCAGCTGATCGGCAAGGTCGCCAACGGCGGTCCGAACCTGAAGAAGGGCGACACCATCAGCGACGCCTACCTGGACGGTCTGAAGAAGTCCGACTGGTTCGCGCTGCGCATGAAGGACGAGGACGCCTCCGAGGCGATCGAGCGCGCGCAGAAGCAGATCCAGGCGCACGAGAAGGAGTTCGAGCGTCGCTTCGCCGACAAGCGCGGCAAGATCACCGCCGGCGACGACCTCGCCCCGGGCGTGCTGAAGATGGTCAAGGTGTTCCTGGCGGTGAAGCGCCGCATCCAGCCCGGCGACAAGATGGCCGGTCGCCACGGCAACAAGGGTGTCGTGTCGATGATCCAGCCGATCGAGGACATGCCGTACATGGCCAACGGCGAGACCGTGGACATCGTGCTGAACCCGCTGGGCGTGCCGTCGCGTATGAACATCGGTCAGGTGCTGGAAGTGCACCTGGGCTGGGCCGCCAAGGGCCTGGGTCGCAAGATCCAGAACATGCTCGAGGCCCAGGCCAAGGTCGCCGACCTGCGCAAGTTCCTGGCGCAGATCTACAACCACGACCAGAAGCTGGGCGAGGACCGCGTGGATCTGGACCAGTTCAGCGACGCGGAGCTGCTGGCGTTGTCGAAGAACCTGACCGACGGCGTGCCGATGGCCACCCCGGTGTTCGACGGTGCCACCGAGGCCGAGATCAAGCACATGCTCGAGCTCGCCGACCTGCCGATCAGCGGCCAGACCCAGCTGTACGACGGCCGCACCGGCGAGGCGTTCGATCGCCACACCACGGTCGGCTACATGCACATGCTGAAGCTGAACCACCTGGTCGACGACAAGATGCACGCGCGCTCCACCGGCCCGTACTCGCTGGTCACCCAGCAGCCGCTGGGCGGCAAGGCGCAGTTCGGCGGCCAGCGCTTCGGCGAAATGGAAGTCTGGGCGCTGGAAGCCTACGGCGCGGCCTACACCCTGCAGGAAATGCTGACGGTGAAGTCCGACGACGTGCAGGGCCGCAACCAGATGTACAAGAACATCGTCGACGGCGAGCACGAGATGGTCGCCGGCATGCCGGAGTCCTTCAACGTGCTGGTGAAGGAAATCCGCTCGCTGGCGATCAACATGGAACTGGAAGACTGAGGGCAGGGAATGAGGAGTCGGGACTAGGAAACCGCCCGGGCGTTTGCCCACAGGCCGCCGGCGTTTCCTGTCCCGCCTCTCCGCTTCCAACGATTCCCTATTCGCTATTCCCGATTCCCGGAGAAATCAAATGAAAGACCTGCTCAACCTCTTCAACCAGCAGCGCCAGACGCTGGACTTCGACGCGATCAAGATCGCGCTGGCCTCGCCGGACCTGATCCGTTCGTGGTCCTTCGGCGAAGTGAAGAAGCCGGAAACCATCAACTACCGGACCTTCAAGCCCGAGCGCGACGGCCTGTTCTGCGCCGCCATCTTCGGCCCGATCAAGGACTACGAGTGCCTGTGCGGCAAGTACAAGCGCATGAAGCACCGCGGCGTGGTCTGCGAGAAGTGCGGCACCGAAGTGACCCTGGCCAAGGTGCGCCGCGAGCGCATGGGCCACATCGACCTGGCCTCGCCGGTCGCGCACATCTGGTTCCTGAAGTCGCTGCCGTCGCGCATCGGCCTGATGCTGGACATGACCCTGCGCGACATCGAGCGCGTGCTGTACTTCGAAGCCTACGTGGTGACCGAGCCGGGCCTGACCGCCCTGGAGCGCCGCCAGCTGCTGACCGAAGAGCAGTACCTGACCGCGCGCCAGGAGCACGGCGACGACTTCGACGCCGCCATGGGCGCCGAGGCCGTGTACGAACTGCTGCGCACCATCGACCTGCAGTCGGAGATGACCCGCCTGCGCGAAGAGATCGCCAGCACCGGTTCGGAAACCAAGCTCAAGCGCTTGACCAAGCGCATCAAGCTGATCGAGGCCTTCATCGAGTCCGGCAACCGTCCGGAGTGGATGGTGATGACCGTGCTGCCGGTGCTGCCGCCGGATCTGCGTCCGCTGGTGCCGCTGGACGGCGGCCGCTTCGCGACCTCCGATCTGAACGACCTGTACCGCCGCGTCATCAACCGCAACAACCGCCTGCGCCGCCTGCTCGAGCTGAACGCGCCGGACATCATCGTGCGCAACGAAAAGCGCATGCTGCAGGAATCGGTCGATGCGCTGCTGGACAACGGCCGTCGCGGCCGTGCCATCACCGGCACCAACAAGCGCCCGCTGAAGTCGCTGGCCGACATGATCAAGGGCAAGCAGGGCCGGTTCCGCCAGAACTTGCTCGGCAAGCGCGTGGACTACTCCGGCCGTTCGGTGATCGTGGTCGGCCCGACCCTGCGCCTGCACGAGTGCGGCCTGCCGAAGAAGATGGCGCTGGAGCTGTTCAAGCCGTTCGTGTTCGCCAAGCTGCAGCGTCGCGGCCTGGCCACCACCATCAAGGCCGCCAAGAAGCTGGTCGAGCGCGAAGAAGCCGAGGTCTGGGACATCCTGGAAGAGGTGATCCGCGAGCACCCGGTGCTGCTGAACCGTGCGCCGACCCTGCACCGCCTGGGCATCCAGGCGTTCGAGCCGGTGCTGATCGAAGGCAAGGCGATCCAGCTGCACCCGCTGGTCTGCACCGCGTTCAACGCCGACTTCGACGGTGACCAGATGGCCGTGCACGTGCCGCTGTCGCTGGAAGCGCAGCTGGAAGCGCGCGCGCTGATGATGTCCACCAACAACATCCTGTCGCCGGCCAACGGCGAGCCGATCATCGTGCCGTCGCAGGACGTGGTGCTGGGCCTGTACTACATGAGCCGCGCGCTGGAGAACAAGAAAGGCGAGGGCATGGTGTTCGCCAACATCGCCGAAGTGAAGCGCGCCTACGACAACCGTGCGGTCGAACTGCACGCCAAGGTCAAGGTCCGCATCACCGAGACGGTGATCGACGAGGACGGCAACCGCAGCAAGAAGACCTCGATCGTGGACACCACGATCGGGCGCGCGCTGCTGGCCGAGATCCTGCCGGAAGGCCTGCCGTTCGCGCTGGCCAACACCGAGCTGACCAAGAAGAACATCAGCCGCCTGATCAACTCCAGCTACCGCCAGCTGGGTCTGAAGGACAGCGTCGTGTTCGCCGACAAGCTGATGTACACCGGCTTCGCCTACGCGACCCGCGCCGGCGTGTCGATCGGCATCGACGACATGCTGATCCCGTCGGAGAAGAAGGGCATCCTCGGCGAAGCCGAGCAGGAAGTGCTGGAAATCCAGGAGCAGTACCAGTCCGGCCTGGTCACCGCCGGCGAGCGCTACAACAAGGTCGTGGACATCTGGTCGCGCACCAACGAGCGCATCGCCAAGGCGATGATGGACACCATCGGCACCGAGAAGGTGGTCAACGCCAAGGGCGAGACCATCGACCAGAAGTCGATGAACTCGCTGTACATCATGGCCGACTCCGGCGCGCGTGGTTCGCAGGCGCAGATCCGTCAGCTGGCCGGCATGCGCGGCCTGATGGCCCGCCCGGACGGCTCGATCATCGAGACGCCGATCAAGGCGAACTTCCGCGAAGGCCTGAACGTGCAGGAGTACTTCAACTCCACCCACGGTGCCCGTAAGGGTCTGGCCGATACCGCGCTGAAGACCGCCAACTCCGGTTACCTGACCCGTCGCCTGGTCGACGTGGCGCAGGACGTGGTGATCACCGAGCCGGATTGCGGCACCACCGACGGCCTGACCATGACCCCGATCGTGGAAGGCGGCGACGTGGTCGAGCCCTTGCGCGACCGCGTGCTCGGCCGCGTGGTGGCCGAGGACGTGTTCCTGCCGGGCAACGACGAGGATCCGATCGTCACCCGCAACACCCTGCTCGACGAGCAGTGGGTGGCCAAGCTGGAAGAGGCCGGCGTGCAGTCGGTCAAGGTCCGCTCGACCATCACCTGCGAATCGGCGTTCGGCGTGTGCGCGCGCTGCTACGGCCGCGACCTGGCCCGTGGCCACCTGGTCAACATCGGTGAAGCGGTGGGCGTCATCGCTGCGCAGTCGATCGGCGAGCCGGGTACCCAGCTGACCATGCGTACCTTCCACATCGGCGGCGCGGCCTCGCGTGCGGCGGCGGTGGACAACATCACGGTCAAGACCACCGGTTCGATCAAGTTCAACAACCTCAAGTCGGTCGAGCACGCCAACGGCTCGCTGGTGGCGGTGTCGCGTTCGGGCGAACTGTCGGTGCTCGACGGCCACGGCCGCGAGCGCGAGCGCTACAAGCTGCCGTACGGCGCCACCATCACCGCCAAGGACGGTGACGCGGTCAAGGCCGGCCAGTCGGTGGCGAACTGGGATCCGCACAACCACCCGATCGTGTCGGAAGTGGCCGGTTTCATCCGCTTCATCGACTTCATCGACGGCGTCACCGTCATCGAGAAGACCGACGAACTGACCGGCCTGGCCTCGCGCGAGATCACCGATCCGAAGCGTCGCGGCACCCAGGCCAAGGACCTGCGCCCGATCGTGCGCATCGTCGACGCCAAGGGCAACGACCTGACCATCCCGGGCACCGATCTGCCGGCGCAGTACCTGCTGCCGCCGCGCTCGATCGTCAACCTGCAGGACGGCGCGCCGGTCGGCGTGGGCGACGTGGTCGCCAAGATCCCGCAGGAAGCGTCCAAGACCCGCGACATCACCGGTGGTCTGCCGCGCGTGGCCGACCTGTTCGAAGCGCGCAAGCCGAAGGATCCGGCGATCCTGGCCGAGCGTTCGGGCATCATCAGCTTCGGCAAGGACACCAAGGGCAAGCAGCGCCTGATCATCAAGGACACCGACGGGTCGGAGCACGAAGAGCTGATCCCGAAGTACCGCCAGATCATCGTGTTCGAAGGCGAGCACGTGGCCAAGGGCGAAACCGTGGTGGACGGCGAGCCGAGCCCGCAGGACATCCTGCGTCTGCTGGGCGTCGAGCCGCTGGCCGCGTACCTGGTCAAGGAAATCCAGGACGTGTACCGCCTGCAGGGCGTGAAGATCAACGACAAGCACATCGAGGTCATCACCCGGCAGATGCTGCGCAAGGTCGAGATCACCGACCAGGGCAACAGCAAGTTCCTCAACGGCGAGCAGGCCGAGCGCCAGCGCGTCATCGAGGAGAATGCCCGCCTGGTGACCCGCAACGAACTGCCGGCCAAGTACGAGCCGGTGCTGCTGGGCATCACCAAGGCCTCGCTGGCGACCGAGTCGTTCATCTCGGCCGCGTCGTTCCAGGAGACCACCCGCGTCCTCACCGAGGCGGCGGTCCGCGGCACCAGTGACACGCTGCGCGGCCTGAAGGAAAACGTGATCGTGGGTCGCCTGATCCCGGCCGGTACCGGCCTGGCGTACCACAACACGCGCCGCCGCAACGCCAGCGGCCTGACCGAGTCGGAGATGCAGACCCTGTCCGGCGGCAGCGCCGAGCCGGCGGTCGAGACCTCCGCCCCGGCGGCTGCCGGCAGCGAAGAGTAAGCAACACGCCGGACCGGTCCCGCCCGCGGGGCCGGTCTACCACGCGAAAGGGGGCGCAGCGGAAGCGCCCCGTATTCCGGCCCCGGATGGGCCAGCAAGTAAAAATTCCGTTGTGTTGACGGCGCTTTGACTTGCCCGCTATACTTTCCTGTCTCGGCAGGCCGTCCTTCGGCCTGCCTTCGTTTTCACGCATCCAGGCCCGACGGCCTCAATCAGAAGAATCCACTGATGGCGACGATCAACCAGCTGGTCCGCAAGCCGCGGCAGGCGACCACCTACAAGAGCGCCTCTCCGGCGCTGGACAAGTGCCCGCAGCGCCGTGGCGTCTGCACGCGCGTGTACACCACCACCCCGAAGAAGCCGAACTCGGCCCTGCGCAAGGTCGCCAAGGTGCGCCTGACCAACCAGGAAGAGGTCATTAGCTACATCGGCGGCGAAGGCCACAACCTGCAGGAGCACTCCGTGGTCCTGATCCGCGGCGGCCGCGTCAAGGATCTGCCGGGCGTGCGCTACCACACCGTGCGCGGTTCGCTCGACGCCGCCGGCGTCGCCAAGCGTCGCCAGGGTCGTTCCAAGTACGGCGCCAAGCGCCCGAAGAGCTAAGGGAAAGTACACATGTCTCGTAAAGGTAATACGCCGCAGCGCGCCGTTCTCCCGGACCCCAAGCACGGGAGCGAAACCATCGCCCGCTTCATCAACATGGTGATGCTGAGCGGCAAGAAGTCGGTCGCCGAAAAGATCGTGTACGGCGCGATGGACGTGATCGGCGAGAAGAACCCCAACGCCATCGAGCTGGTGCAGAAGGCGCTGGACAACGTCGCTCCGGCGGTCGAAGTCAAGTCCCGCCGCGTCGGCGGTGCCACCTACCAGGTGCCGGTCGAGGTGCGTTCCTCCCGTCGCATGGCGCTGGCGATGCGCTGGCTGATCGACTCGGCGCGCAAGCGCGGCGAGAACTCGATGCCGCGCAAGCTCGCGGCCGAGCTGGTCGATGCTTCGGAAAACCGTGGCGGCGCCATCAAGAAGCGCGAAGAGACTCACCGCATGGCGGAAGCGAACAAGGCGTTCGCGCACTACCGCTGGTGACCTTCCGGGCCTTGGAAACGGGGCCCGCTGGCACCATCTGAGTGCCGCTAGCCGCGCCGTTGCGCGTGGCACAAATCCGAAGGCCGCCGCAAGGCGGCGTTCGGCCATCCGAAATCCAAGAAATTTGAGAGGCTCCCTGTGGCCCGTACCACTCCCATCGAGCGTTACCGCAACTTCGGCATCATGGCTCACATCGATGCCGGCAAGACCACCACCTCCGAACGCATCCTGTTCTACACCGGCGTCAGCCACAAGATCGGCGAGGTGCATGACGGTGCCGCGACGATGGACTGGATGGAGCAGGAGCAGGAGCGTGGCATCACGATCACCTCCGCGGCCACCACCGCGTTCTGGACCGGCATGGACAAGTCCATGCCGCAGCACCGTTTCAACATCATCGACACCCCCGGGCACGTGGACTTCACCATCGAAGTCGAGCGCTCGCTGCGCGTGCTCGACGGCGCGGTGTTCGTGCTGTGCGCGGTCGGCGGCGTGCAGCCGCAGTCCGAGACCGTGTGGCGTCAGGCCAACAAGTACGCGGTGCCGCGTCTGGCGTTCGTCAACAAGATGGACCGCACCGGCGCCAACTTCGACAAGGTCGTCGAGCAGCTGAAGGCCCGCCTGGGCGCCTACCCGGTGCCGATGCAGGTGCCGATCGGCGCCGAAGACGGCTTCGAGGGCGTGGTCGACCTGGTCAAGATGAAGGCGATCCACTGGGATACCGCCTCGCAGGGCACCGTGTTCGAATACCGCGACATCCCCGCGCACCTGGTCGACAAGGCCACCGACGCGCGCGCGTTCATGGTCGAGGCCGCTGCCGAAGCCAACGAAGACCTGATGGACAAGTACCTCAACGAGGGCGACCTGTCCGAGGCCGAGATCCTGGGCGGTCTGCGCGAGCGCACCCTGAAGGTGGAAGTGGTGCCGGTGTACTGCGGTACCGCGTTCAAGAACAAGGGCGTGCAGGCCATGCTCGACGGCGTGATCCAGCTGCTGCCGTCGCCCAGCGACCGTCCGCCGGTCAGGGGCATCGACGAGGACGAGAAGGAAGACAGCCGTCCGGCCACCGACAACGCCCCGTTCTCGGCGCTGGCGTTCAAGATCATGACCGACCCGTTCGTCGGCTCGCTGACCTTCTTCCGCGTCTACTCGGGCACGCTGAACTCCGGCGACCAGGTGTACAACCCGGTCAAGTCGAAGAAGGAGCGCGTGGGTCGCATCCTGCAGATGCACTCCAACAACCGCGAAGAGATCAAGGAAGTGCGCGCGGGCGACATCGCCGCGGCGGTGGGCCTGAAGGACGTCACCACCGGCGACACGCTGTGCGCGCAGGACCACATCATCACCCTGGAGCGCATGGTGTTCCCGGAGCCGGTGATCTCGATGGCGGTCGAGCCGAAGACCAAGTCGGACCAGGAAAAGATGGGCATCGCGCTGAGCCGTCTGGCGCAGGAAGATCCCTCGTTCCGCGTCAACACCGACGAAGAGTCCGGCCAGACCATCATCCGTGGCATGGGCGAGCTGCACCTGGAAATCATCGTCGACCGCATGAAGCGCGAGTTCAACGTCGAAGCCAACGTCGGCAAGCCGCAGGTGGCCTACCGCGAGACCATCCGCAAGGCGGTCAAGCAGGAAGGCAAGTTCGTGCGTCAGTCCGGCGGTAAGGGCCAGTACGGTCACGTCGTGCTCGAGATCGAGCCGCAGGAACGCGGCCAGGGCTACACCTTCGAGAACGCGATCGTCGGCGGCGTGGTGCCGAAGGAATACATCCCGGCGGTGGACAAGGGCATCCAGGAAGCGGTGGCCAACGGCGTGATGGCCGGCTATCCGATCGTGGACGTCAAGGTGCGCCTGATCGACGGTTCGTACCACGACGTCGACTCGTCGGAAATGGCGTTCAAGATCGCCGGCTCGATGGGCTTCAAGGAAGGCTTCAACAAGGCCAACCCGGTGCTGCTGGAGCCGATCATGAAGGTCGAGATCGTCACCCCGGAGGATTACCTGGGCGACGTGATGGGCGACGTGAGCCGTCGTCGCGGCATCCTGCAGGGTCAGGACGACAGCCCGTCGGGCAAGGTGATCAACGCGATGGTGCCGCTGGGCGAAATGTTCGGCTACGCCACCACGCTGCGCTCGATGTCGCAGGGTCGCGCCACCTTCTCGATGGAGTTCGACCACTACGCCGAAGCGCCGGCCAACATCGCCGACTCGGTCATCAAGAAGAACTGAGATTAGAGCGACGGGATGCGTGCCGCGGACCCGGTCCGCGCCGCATCCCGCTCGCTCGTCCCCCAATACGAATCACGAGGTAGAGAAGACATGGCAAAGGGTAAGTTCGAGCGCACCAAGCCGCACGTCAACGTCGGCACCATCGGTCACGTCGACCACGGCAAGACCACGCTGACCGCGGCGCTGACCAAGATCGGCGCAGAGCGCTTCGGCGGCGAGTTCAAGGCGTACGACGCGATCGACGCGGCGCCGGAAGAGAAGGCGCGCGGCATCACGATCTCGACCGCCCACGTGGAATACGAATCCCCGACGCGCCACTACGCGCACGTGGATTGCCCGGGTCACGCGGACTACGTCAAGAACATGATCACCGGTGCGGCGCAGATGGACGGCGCGATCCTGGTGTGCTCGGCCGCTGACGGCCCGATGCCGCAGACCCGCGAGCACATCCTGCTGTCGCGCCAGGTCGGCGTGCCGCACATCGTGGTGTTCCTGAACAAGGCCGACATGGTCGACGACGCCGAGCTGCTTGAGCTGGTCGAGATGGAAGTGCGCGAGCTGCTGAGCAAGTACGACTTCCCGGGCGACGACACCCCGATCATCCACGGTTCGGCCCGTCTGGCGCTGGAAGGCGACCAGAGCGAGATCGGCGTGCCGGCGATCCTGAAGCTGGTGGACGCGCTGGACTCGTTCATCCCGGAGCCGCAGCGCGACGTGGACAAGCCGTTCCTGATGCCGGTAGAAGACGTGTTCTCGATCTCGGGCCGCGGCACCGTGGTGACCGGTCGTATCGAGCGCGGCATCATCAAGGTGGGCGACGAAATCGAAATCGTCGGCATCCGTGCGACGCAGAAGACCACCGTGACCGGCGTGGAAATGTTCCGCAAGCTGCTGGACCAGGGCCAGGCGGGCGACAACGCGGGCCTGCTGCTGCGCGGCACCAAGCGTGACGACGTGGAGCGCGGCCAGGTGCTGTGCAAGCCGGGTTCGATCAAGCCGCACACCGAGTTCGAAGCCGAGGTGTACGTGCTGTCGAAGGACGAAGGCGGCCGTCACACCCCGTTCTTCAAGGGCTACCGTCCGCAGTTCTACTTCCGCACCACCGACATCACCGGTGCGGTGCAGCTGCCGGAAGGCGTGGAGATGGTGATGCCGGGCGACAACGTCAAGATGGTGGTGACGCTGATCAACCCGGTGGCGATGGACGAAGGCCTGCGCTTCGCGATCCGCGAGGGCGGCCGTACCGTCGGCGCCGGCGTGGTGGCCAAGATCATCAAGTAATGCCCTCCGGCGGCGCAGGCCGCCGGCTGGAATCGCCAGTGACCTCGGTCGCCGGCATCGCGAAGGGTCGGCGCAAGCCGGCCCTTCGTCGTTTCCGGGCAGGCGAATGTTCTGGCGATTTGTTGTCCCGAGGTGTTGCGGAGGCGTGAAGTCGTCGCTATAATGCGCGGCTCGGCGTTCCTGGGTAGGGCGCCGGTAAGACAGCGAAAAGAGAGGCAGGACGCCGCTCGTGTTCGCAGGACCGGGAAGGTCGCGTCGCATGGAGCACTCAACAGCCCCGGGTTGTTGACGCTGCTCTAGCTGCGCATTATACTTTTCCGTCTGGGCAGGCCGGGTCGACTGGTCTGCCCCAGTTTTTGGGGCGGAGGAATGCCCCCGCCGAGCCGGATGCTCTGCGGTACGACATCAGGAAACAACCGGGGCAGGTATCCCAGAGGCCTTGCCCGTCGCTCTTTTAACGAAGGAACCCACCGTCATGGCGGACCAAAAGATCCGGATTCGGCTGAAGGCGTTCGATCATCGTTTGATCGACCGTTCGGCCAGCGAGATCGTCGAGACGGCCAAGCGGACCGGCGCGCAAGTGCGTGGCCCGATCCCGCTGCCGACCAAGATCGAACGCTACACCATCCTCGTTTCCCCGCACGTCGACAAGGACGCGCGTGACCAGTACGAGACCCGCACGCACAAGCGCGTGCTCGACATCGTCGACCCCAACGACAAGACCGTGGACGCGCTGATGAAGCTCGAGCTCGCGGCTGGCGTCGATGTCCAGATCAAGTTGACCTGAGGACTACGACCATGACGAAGAAGTATTCGTTGGGCTTCGTGGGCCGCAAGGCCGGCATGAGCCGCGTCTTCACCGAAGACGGCCGCTCCATCCCGGTCACCCTGATCGAAGCGACCCCGAACCGCATCACCCAGCTCAAGACCGTCGAAGCCGACGGCTACAGCGCCGTGCAGATCACCGTGGGCGCCCGTCGCGCCGCGCTGGTCAACAAGCCGGCGTCCGGCCATTTCGCCAAGGCGAAGGTCGAAGCGGGTCGCGGCCTGTGGGAGTTCCGCGTCGAGGACGCGCAGCTGGGCGAGTTCGCCGTCGGCGGCGAAATCAAGGCGGACATCTTCGCTGTCGGCCAGAAGGTCGACGTCCAGGGCGTCACCAAGGGCAAGGGCTTCCAGGGCACCATCAAGCGGCACAACTTCCGCATGGGCGATGCCACTCACGGTAACTCGCTGTCGCATCGCGCGCCGGGTTCGCTGGGTCAGCGCCAGACCCCGGGTCGCGTTTTCCCGGGCAAGAAGATGTCCGGCCACATGGGCGCGGTGCAGCAGAGCACGCAGAATCTGGAAGTGGTCAAGGTCGACGTCGAGCGTGGCCTGATCGCCATTCGCGGCGCTGTGCCTGGCGCTGCCGGTGGCGACGTGATCGTGCGTCCGGCTAGCAAGGCATAAGGAGAGATGACGATGGAACTCGTTATCACGGGTAGCAACAACAAGGTCTCGGTCTCCGACGCCGTGTTCGGCCGCGATTTCAGCGAAGATCTGGTTCACCAGGTCGTCGTCGCCTATCGCAACGCCGGCCGCGCCGGCACCAAGGCGCAGAAGACGCGTTCGGAAGTCAACGGCACCACCAAGAAGTCGAAGAAGCAGAAGGGCGGTGGCGCTCGCCACGGCGCGCTGACCGCTCCGATCTTCGTCGGCGGTGGCGTGACCTTCGCGGCCAAGCCGCGCAGCTTCGAGCAGAAGGTCAACCGCAAGATGTACCGCGCGGCCATCTGCGCGATCCTCTCGGAACTGAACCGTCAGGGCCGCCTGATGGTCGTCGACGCGTTCGACGTCGAGGCCAGCAAGACCAAGGGCCTGGTCGAGAAGCTGAAGGGTCTGGAAGTGGGCAAGCGCCCGCTGATCGTGACCGAAGAAGCGTCCGAGCATCTGTACCTGTCGGCCCGCAACCTTCCCTACGTGGAAGTGCGCGACGTGCAGGGCCTGGATCCGGTGTCGCTGGTCGGGGCCGACACGGTCGTGATCACCGCCGATGCGGTCAAGAAGGTCGAGGAGTGGCTGGCATGAGCAGCAACGAAAAAATCTTCAGCGTGCTGCGCGCTCCGCGTGTCTCCGAAAAGACCGCGCGCCTGCAGGAACTCTCCAATCAGTACGTCTTCGAGATTTCGAACGAAGCCACCAAGGCCGATGTCAAGGCCGCGGTCGAGCAGCTGTTCGACGTCAAGGTCGAGTCGGTCAACGTGTTGAACGTCAAGGGCAAGAACAAGTCCTTCCGTTCGCGCAGCGGTCGTCGCGGCGATTGGCGCAAGGCGTACGTGCGTCTGGCCGAAGGCCAGTCCATCGACGTAACGGCCAAGGCCTGAGGTACATCCCATGCCATTGATGAAATTCAAGCCCACCTCCGCAGGCCGTCGTTCGGCCGTGCGCGTGGTCACGCCCGATCTGCACAAGGGCGCCCCGCACGCTGCACTGGTGGAAAAGCAGAGCAAGTCCGGTGGTCGTAACCACCACGGCCGCATCACCACCCGCCACGTCGGCGGTGGCCACAAGCAGCACTACCGCGTCATCGACTTCAAGCGCAACAAGGAAGGTATCCCGGCGCGCGTGGAGCGGATCGAATACGATCCCAACCGCACCGCCCATATCGCCCTGCTGTGCTACGCCGACGGCGAGCGCCGCTACATCATCGCGCCGAAGGGCCTGAAGGCCGGCGACCAGGTGATCGCGGGTTCGGATGCGCCGATCAAGACCGGCAACACCCTGCCGCTGCGCAACATCCCGGTCGGTACCACCGTCCACGGGATCGAGCTGAAGCCGGGCAAGGGCGCGCAGATCGCGCGTGCCGCCGGCGCCGCGGTGCAGCTGGTCGCGCGTGAAGGCATCTACGCCACCTTGCGTCTGCGCTCCGGCGAAATGCGCAAGGTGCCGTCCGAGTGCCGCGCCACCATCGGCGAAGTCGGCAACGACGAGCACAACCTCGAGAAGCTGGGCAAGGCGGGCGCCAAGCGCTGGCGCGGCGTGCGTCCGACCGTTCGCGGTGCGGCCATGAACCCGGTCGACCACCCGCACGGTGGTGGTGAGGCGAAGGCCGGTCAGGGTAATCCGCATCCGGTCACCCCGTGGGGTGTCCCGACCAAGGGTTACAAGACGCGCCATAACAAGCGCACCGAACAATTCATCGTCCGCGATCGTAGGGGCTAATCGACCATGGCACGTTCACTCAAGAAGGGCCCGTTCGTCGATCACCACCTCGTCAAGAAGGTGGAGGCCGCGGCCGGTAGCAAGCGTCCGATCAAGACTTGGTCGCGTCGCTCGATGATCCTGCCGGAGATGGTGGGTTTCACCATCGCCGTGCATAACGGCAAGAACCACGTTCCGGTGCTGGTCAACGAGAACATGGTCGGCCACAAGCTCGGCGAATTTGCCGTCACCCGGACCTTCAAGGGTCACGGTGGCGACAAGAAGTCGGGCCGGTAAGGAGAGATGACGATGGAAGCGAAAGCAATCCTGCGCACCGCGCGCATCTCCCCGCAGAAGGCCCGCCTGGTCGCCGACCAGGTCCGTGGTCTTTCCGCCGAGCGGGCGGTCAACCTGCTGAAGTTCTCGGACAAGAAGGCTGCCCACCTGATCAAGAAGGTGGTGGAGTCGGCGATCGCCAATGCCGAGAACAACCAGGGCGCGGATGTCGACGAGCTGAAGGTCAAGACCATCATGGTTGATGAAGGTCCGACCCTGAAGCGTTTCATGGCGCGGGCGAAAGGCCGCGGTACCCGCATCCTCAAGCGCACCAGCCACATCACTGTGGTTGTGGGCGCCGCCAAGTAAGCGGAAAGGAAAAGACGATGGGTCATAAAGTTCATCCGATCGGAATCCGCCTGGGTATCGCCAAGGACTGGAATTCCAAGTGGTACGCCAACAAGGCCGAGTTCGCCGGTTACCTGGCAGCCGACCTCAAGGTCCGCGAAATGCTGCGCAAGAAGCTGGCGCAGGCGGGCATCAGCAAGATCCTGATCGAGCGTCCGGCCAAGACCGCGCGCGTGACGATCCACACCGCCCGTCCGGGCGTGGTGATCGGCAAGCGTGGTGAGGACATCGAGAAGCTGCGCAAGGAAGTGAGCGAGATGATGGGCGTCCCCGCCCACATCAACGTCACCGAAGTGCGCAAGCCGGAGCTGGACGCGCAGCTGGTCGCCGAGTCGATCGCGCAGCAGCTGGAGCGTCGCATCATGTTCCGCCGCGCGATGAAGCGCTCGGTCGGCAACGCGATGCGCCTGGGTGCCCTGGGCATCAAGGTCAACGTCGCCGGCCGTCTGAACGGTGCGGAAATCGCCCGTTCCGAGTGGTACCGCGAGGGCCGCGTGCCGCTGCACACGCTGCGTGCCGACATCGACTACGGCTTCGCTGAAGCCAAGACGACCTACGGCATCATCGGCATCAAGGTCTGGATCTACAAGGGCGAGATCTTCGATTTCTCCCAGGTTGGCCAGGAAAAGCAGGACGATTCCCCGCGCAACGATCGTAATGATCGCGGCGACCGTGGCGACCGTCCGTCGCGTCCGGCCCGTGAAGCGAGGTAACGGCAATGTTGCAACCCAAGCGAACCAAATACCGCAAGATGCACAAGGGTCGTAACGACGGCCTGGCATGGAGCGGAAACGCCGTCAGCTTCGGCGAGTACGGGCTGAAGGCCACGGCGCACGGTCAGCTGACCGCGCGCCAGATCGAGGCGGCGCGCCGCTCGATCAGCCGCTACGTCAAGCGCGGCGGCAAGATGTGGATCCGCGTGTTCCCGGACAAGCCGATCACCAAGAAGCCGATCGAAGTGCGAATGGGCTCCGGTAAGGGTAACGTCGAGTACTGGGTCGCGCAGATCCAGCCCGGTCGCATGATCTATGAAATCGAAGGCGTCGGCGAAGATGTCGCGCGCGAGGCGTTCCGCCTGGCCGCTGCCAAGCTTTCGGTGACCACCACCTTCGTGACCCGGACGGTACGCTGATGGACATCAAACAACTCCGCGAGAAGTCGGCCGACGATCTGAAGGCCCACCTGACCGATCTGCGCAAGGAGCAGTTCGCCCTGCGCATGCAGCAGGTCACCGGGCAGCTGCCGAAGACTCACGAAACCCGCCGGGTGCGCCGCGAGATCGCTCGCGTCAAGCACCTGCTCGGCAGCACGAAGTAAGGATGGCCGCGATGAGCGACAATAACGAAAGCAAGACGCTGCGCACGGTCGAAGGCCGTGTGGTCAGCAACAAGATGGACAAGACCGTCACCGTGCTGGTGGAGCGTCAGGTCAAGCATGCGCTGTACGGCAAGTACATCAAGCGCTCGACCAAGCTCCACGCCCACGACGCCGACAACGCCTGCAACGAAGGCGATGTCGTGCGCGTGACCGAGATTGCGCCGATGTCCAAGACCAAGAACTGGCGGGTGGTGGAAATCGTCACCCGCGCGGCCGAATAAGGGAGATCTGAATCATGATCCAGATGCAGAGCTACCTCGACGTCGCCGACAATTCCGGTGCCAAGGAAGTGATGTGCATCAAGGTGCTCGGCGGCTCCAAGCGCCGCTACGCGCACATTGGCGACATCATCAAGGTCACCGTCAAGGACGCGATCCCGCGCGGCAAGGTCAAGAAGGGCGAAGTCTACGACGCCGTCGTCGTGCGTACCCGCAAGGGTGTGCGTCGTCCGGACGGTTCGTTGATCCGCTTCGACGGCAACGCCGCGGTGTTGCTCAACAACAAGCAGGAGCCGATCGGCACGCGCATCTTCGGGCCTGTGACCCGCGAGCTGCGGTCCGAGAAGTTCATGAAGATCGTCTCGCTCGCTCCCGAAGTGCTGTGAGCGGAGGACATACACATGGCTAACCGTATCAAGAAGGGCGACCAGGTCGTCGTCACCACCGGCAAGGACAAGGGCAAGCAGGGCGAAGTCGTCCGCGTCGACGGCGACCGCGTGGTCGTCTCCAACGCGAACATCGTCAAGCGCCACACCAAGCCGAACCCGCAGGCGGGCGTCGCCGGCGGCGTGGTCGAGCGCGAAGCGTCGATCCATATTTCCAACGTGGCGATCGTCAACCCGGCGACGGGCAAGGGCGACCGCGTTGGCTTCAAGGTGCTGGAGGATGGACGCAAACTGCGTGTGTTCCGCTCCAGCGGTGAGGCGCTCGACGCCTGAGGAATGACACAATGACTTCCCGTCTCGAAAAGATCTACAAGGAAGAAGTGGTACCGGCTCTGATGAAGAAGTTCGGTTACACCAATCCGATGGAAGTGCCGAAGCTGGTCAAGGTCACGCTGAACATGGGCGTGGGCGAAGCCGCGACGAACAAGAAGATCCTGGAAAACGCTGTCGCCGACATGGCCAAGGTCTCCGGCCAGAAGCCGGTGGTGACCAAGTCGCGCATCTCGGTGGCGTCGTTCAAGATCCGCGATGGTTGGCCGATCGGCTGCAAGACCACGCTGCGTCGCGCCAAGATGTACGAGTTCCTGGACCGCCTGATCAACATCTCGCTGCCGCGCGTGCGCGACTTCCGTGGTGTCTCGGGGCGTTCGTTCGACGGCCGCGGCAACTTCAACATGGGCGTGAAGGAGCAGATCATCTTCCCGGAAATCGACTTCGACGCCGTCGACGCGATCCGCGGTATGGATATCGCCATCACCACCACCGCCAAGACCGACGCCGAAGCCAAGGCGCTGCTCGAAGCGTTCAAGTTCCCGTTCCGTAACTGATTGACGCCGGGATTCGGGATTCGGGATTCGGGATGGAAGGGCGTCAGGCCCGCCACCCCGAGTTCCGCAGATCTCAAATCCCCAATCTCGAATCCCGAGGATTTACAGATGGCAAAGACCTCCATGGTCAACCGCGACATCAAGCGCAAGAAGCTGGCGAAGAAGTTCGCCGACAAGCGTGATGCGCTGAAGAAGATCATCGCCTCCGGCACCGCCTCGTACGACGAGAAGGCCGAGGCCGTGACCAAGCTGCAGAAGCTGCCGCGCGATTCGTCGCCGAGCCGCCAGCGCACCCGTTGCGAACTGTCCGGCCGCCCGCGTGGCGTCTACGGCAAGTTCGGCCTGGGCCGCAACATGCTGCGCAAGGCGACCATGAACGGCGACGTTCCGGGCCTGCGCAAGGCCAGCTGGTAATGCCAGCGGCGCCGGTCCCGTTCGCGGGGCCGGGCAGGGCGGTGTAGCCGCCCGCGTGTCGTTCAAACAACGAGTCCGACGCAAGTCGGACTTTTTGTCGTATACTCCCGCTCCTTGCCTCGCGGCAGGGACGGGTATGGCAGCCGCCGCGGGTTCCTCCGGCGGTTGCGCGCTTCACCCCCTGCGTCATTCCACCGCTCCACCACACAAGATTTTCGCGAAAGCGGATATCGGTGCACTCAAAGGTAGACACCATGAGCATGACTGATCCCATCGCCGACCTGCTGGTCCGCATCAAGAATGCGGCTGCGGTTGGCAAGCCGACGGTGAAGATGCCGTCCTCCAAGATCAAGGTTGCGATCGCCGAAGTGCTGAAGGCCGAAGGCTACATCAGCGATCTGCGCGTCAACGCGATCGAGAACAACAAGTCCGAACTGGAAATCGTGCTGAAGTATTTCGAGGGCCGTCCGGTCATTGATACGCTCAAGCGCGTTTCGCGTTCGGGTCTGCGCCAGTATCGCGGCAAGACCGAGCTGCCGAAGGTTCTCGGCGGTCTGGGCGTTGCCATCATTTCCACGTCCAAGGGCATCATGACCGATGCGCAGGCCCGTCAGGCCGGCGTCGGTGGCGAAGTCCTGTGCTTCGTGGCCTAAGGGAAGGAGTACTCACATGTCCCGCGTAGCCAAGAAGCCGATCTCCCTCCCGAAGGGCGTCGAACTCACCGTCCAGGCCGATCAGGTCAGCGTCAAGGGCCCGAAAGGCACCCTGTCGCTGCCGAAGCCGGCCGGCGTCGAAATCAAGCAGGAAAACGGTGTCGCCACGCTGTCGGCGAACGATCCGTCGCACATCGCCATCACCGGCACCGTTCGCGCCATCCTGGCGAACATGGTGCAGGGCGTGTCCGCGGGCTTCGAGCGCAAGCTTGAGCTGGTGGGCGTCGGCTACCGTGCCACGATGCAGGGCAAGGACCTGAGCCTGGCGCTCGGTTTCTCGCACCCGATCGTGTTCAGCGCGCCGGAAGGCATCACCCTGGCCGCTCCGACCCAGACCGAGATCCTGGTGCAGGGCGCCGACAAGCAGCGCGTCGGCGAAGTCGCCGCCAAGATCCGCGGTTTCCGTCCGCCGGAGCCCTACAAGGGCAAGGGTGTGAAGTACGCCGGTGAAGCCATCATTCGCAAGGAAGCCAAGAAGGCCTAAGGCAGGTCCTTCTGCGAGGAGCCCGGCCATCCATGGCCGGACTCTCCACTGCAAAAGCCTGTTCCCCTTCAGCTTTCCTAGGACACATACCATGAGCATCAACAAGAACATCGCCCGCCTGCGTCGCGCCAAGTCGACCCGCGCCCACATCCGCGAGCTCGGCGTCGCCCGCCTGTCGGTGCTGCGCACCGGCCAGCACCTGTACGCGCAGGTCTTCACCGCCGACGGCTCCAAGGTCCTCGCCGCGGCGAACACCCTGCAGGCTGACGTCAAGGACGGCCTGAAGAACGGCAAGAACAGCGACGCCGCCGCCAAGGTCGGCAAGCTGATCGCCGAGCGCGCCAAGGCCGCGGGCGTCGAGAAGGTCGCCTTCGACCGTTCGGGCTACCGCTACCACGGCCGCATCAAGGCGCTGGCCGACGCCGCGCGCGAAGGCGGCCTGCAGTTCTGATCCTTGCGGGCGCGGCGATGCCGCGTCCGTCCCGCCGATGCGGGCTGCATCGGACCTTGGCGCGCCTTCTGCGCGCGTCCGGGGAACACGGCTCCAGACCACAACCACAAGCGGCAACGAAGCCGTAAATCTTTTCCTCTATCAAGGACATCACAATGGCTGAAGAACAGCGTGCACCGCGGGGTCGTGATCGCGACCGCAACCGCGAAGAGAAAGTCGACGACGGCATGATCGAGAAGCTGGTCGCGGTCAACCGCGTCAGCAAGACGGTCAAGGGCGGTCGCCAGTTCACCTTCACCGCGCTGACCGTGGTCGGCGACGGCAACGGCAAGATCGGCTTCGGTTACGGCAAGGCGCGCGAAGTGCCGGTCGCGATCCAGAAGTCGATGGAATATGCGCGCAAGGGCATGCTCAACATCGATCTGAACAACGGCACCCTGTGGCACCCGGTGAAGTCCGGCCACGGCGCGGCGCGCGTGTTCATGATGCCGGCCTCGGAAGGTACCGGCGTGATCGCCGGCGGTGCCATGCGCGCCGTGCTGGAAGCGGTGGGCGTGAAGAACGTGCTGGCCAAGGCCGTCGGTTCGCGCAACCCGATCAACCTGGTGCGCGCCACCCTGCGAGGCCTGGAAGACATGCAGTCGCCGGCCCGCATCGCGGCCAAGCGCGGCAAGAAGGTGGAGGATCTGACCCATGGCTAATGAATCCACCAAGACCGTCAAGGTGCGCCTGGTGCGCGGCCTGCGTGGTACCCAGTCGCGTCACCGCCTGTCGGTGCGTGCCCTGGGCCTGAACAAGCTCAACGATGTGCGCGAACTGAAGGACAGCCCGCAAGTGCGCGGCCTGATCAACAAGGTTCAGTACCTCGTCCAGGTTGAGGAGTAATCGACCATGACTTTGCATCTGAATGATCTGAAGCCCGCGCCGGGCGCGCGTACCGAGCGCACCCGCGTCGGTCGCGGCATCGGTTCCGGCCTCGGCAAGACCGCCGGCCGCGGCCACAAGGGTTCGTTCGCGCGCAAGGGCGGCGGCAAGATCAAGGCTGGCTTCGAAGGCGGCCAGACCCCCATGCAGCGCCGTCTGCCGAAGATCGGCTTCCGTTCGAAGATGGCCAAGGACACCGCCGAGGTGCTGTCCTACCAGCTCGACAACCTGCCGGCTGGCGAGATCGATTTCGCTGCGCTGCGCGCCGCTAAGCTGGTCCCGAGCACCGCGAAGAAGGCCAAGGTGGTCCTGAAGGGCGAACTGACCAAGAAGTTCGTGCTGAAGGGCGTTGCGGCGACCGCCGGTGCCAAGGCGGCAATCGAAGCTGCCGGCGGCAGCGTGCAGGAGTAACACGCAGATGGCGCAGGCTGGCATGGGTAACCTCGGCGGCGGGCTCGGCAAGTTCACGGAACTTCGCCAGCGCCTGTTGTTCGTTCTCGGCGCATTGATCGTCTATCGCATCGGCTGCTACGTGCCGGTGCCGGGCGTCAATCCCGAAGCCATGCTTGCGCTGATGCAGGCGCAGGGCGGCGGCATCGTGGACATGTTCAATATGTTCTCGGGCGGCGCCCTGCACCGTTTCAGCATCTTCGCGTTGAACGTGATGCCGTACATTTCGGCATCGATCGTGATCCAGCTGGCCACGCACATCTTTCCGTCGCTGAAGGCGATGCAGAAGGAAGGCGAGTCGGGCCGGCGCAAGATCACCCAGTATTCGCGCATCGGCGCGGTGCTGCTGGCGGTGGTGCAGGGCGGCAGTATCGCCCTGGCGCTGCAGAACCAGACTGCACCGGGCGGTGCGCCGGTCGTCTACGCCCCCGGCATGGGCTTCGTGCTCACCGCGGTGATCGCGTTGACCGCTGGCACCATCTTCCTGATGTGGGTCGGCGAGCAGGTGACCGAGCGCGGCATCGGCAACGGCGTCTCGCTGATCATCTTCGCCGGCATCGTCGCCGGCCTGCCGGCGGCGGCGATCCAGACCGTGGAAGCCTACCGCGACGGCAACATGAGCTTCATCTCGCTGTTGCTGATCGTCCTGACCATCCTCGCCTTCACCCTGTTCGTGGTGTTCGTCGAGCGCGGGCAGCGGCGGATCACGGTGAACTACGCGCGCCGCCAGGGCGGCCGCAACGCGTACATGAACCAGACCTCGTTCCTGCCGCTGAAGCTCAACATGGCCGGCGTGATTCCGCCGATCTTCGCCTCGAGCATCCTCGCCTTCCCGGCGACGCTGTCGATGTGGTCGGGCCAGGCCGCTTCCAACAGCACGTTCGGTATGTGGCTGCAGCGCATCGCCAACGCGCTGGGCCCGGGCGAGCCGGTGCACATGATCGTGTTCGCCGCGCTGATCATCGGCTTCGCGTTCTTCTATACCGCGCTGGTGTTCAACTCGCAGGAAACCGCGGACAACCTGAAGAAGTCCGGCGCGCTGATTCCGGGCATCCGTCCGGGCAAGGCCACCGCCGACTATGTCGACGGCGTGCTGACCCGCTTGACTGCGGCCGGCTCGGTGTACCTGGTGATCGTGTGCCTGCTGCCGGAAGTGATGCGCGCCCAGCTCGGCACCTCGTTCCACTTCGGCGGCACCTCGCTGCTGATCGCGGTCGTGGTGGTGATGGACTTCATCGCGCAGATCCAGGCGCACCTGATGTCGCACCAGTACGAAAGCCTGTTGAAGAAGGCCAACCTCAAGGGTGGCTCGCGCGGCGGCGGTTTTGCCCGCGGTTGATTGCTATACTGTTTGAATCCTTCCGCGAAGACGCCCCCGGATCCCGGGCGCAGTCTTCCGACTTGAAGGGCGGCCCGTGCAGCGGTCTCGTGCGCGGGTGAGACGTGGTGGTCCTGCGCTGGAGTAGCGCGGGCGACAGGGCGGAGGTTTCTCCCTGTCAACGACGTCCGGCGCCGGAGCATGGGCACACTCCCCATGCCGGGCTTGCGGAACCTTGCGGTTCCGCGGGCTTCCATGTAACCCGAGACCTTGCTAGACTTACAAGTTCACTTTTTGATCCATCCTGCCGGATGGCGCCGTGGTGCGCCGTCGGGCCATCACTCAGTTGGAGAACCGCGTCATGGCGCGTATTGCAGGCGTCAACCTGCCAGCCCAGAAGCACGTCTGGGTCGGGTTGCAAAGCATCTACGGCATCGGCCGTACCCGTTCGAAGAAGGTCTGCGAAGCCGCAGGCGTGACCTCGACCACCAAGATCCGCGACCTGTCCGAGCCGGAAATCGAGCGCCTGCGTCTCGAAGTCGGCAAGTACATCGTCGAAGGCGACCTGCGTCGCGAAATCGGCATCGCCATCAAGCGACTGATGGACCTGGGCTGCTACCGCGGCCTGCGTCACCGTCGTGGCCTGCCCCTGCGCGGTCAGCGCACCCGTACCAACGCCCGCACCCGCAAGGGTCCGCGCAAGGCGATCAAGAAGTAAGGGACCGACATGGCTAAGCCCGCAGCAGCAAAGACCAAGAAGAAGATCAAGCGCGTCGTCACCGACGGCGTCGCCCACGTCCACGCTTCGTTCAACAATACCATCGTGACCATCACCGACCGTCAGGGCAATGCGTTGTCCTGGGCGACCTCCGGTGGCGCCGGTTTCCGCGGTTCGCGCAAGTCCACGCCGTTCGCGGCGCAGGTGGCCGCCGAGAAGGCCGGGCGCGCTGCGCTCGACTACGGCGTGAAGTCGCTGGAAGTGCGCATCAAGGGCCCGGGTCCGGGTCGCGAGTCCGCCGTCCGTTCGTTGAACAACGTCGGATACAAGATCACCAACATCATCGACGTGACGCCGATCCCGCACAACGGGTGCCGTCCGCCGAAGAAGCGTCGCGTCTAAAGGAGCGATAAGAAATGGCTCGTTATATCGGTCCTACCTGTAAGCTCGCGCGCCGCGAAGGCGCCGATCTTTCCCTCAAGAGCCCGGCGCGTGCGCTGGACTCCAAGTGCAAGCTGGAGCAGAAGCCCGGCCAGCACGGCGCGACCGCCCGCAAGGGCAAGCTGTCCGACTACGCCACCCAGCTGCGCGAGAAGCAGAAGGTCAAGCGTATCTACGGTCTGCTGGAGCGTCAGTTCCGCAACTACTACAAGAAGGCCTCGACCAAGAAGGGCAACACCGGCGAGAACCTGCTGCAGCTGCTGGAAACCCGCCTGGACAACGTCGTCTACCGCATGGGCTTCGCCGTCACCCGTCCGGCCGCGCGCCAGCTGGTGTCGCACCGCGGCGTGCTGGTCAACGGCAAGTCGGTGAACCTGGCCTCGTACCAGGTCAAGGCCGGCGACGCGATCGCCCTGTCGGAAAAGGCGCAGAAGCAGCTTCGCGTGCAGGAAGCGCTGACCGTTGCCGAAACGCACGACCTGAACCCGTCGTGGGTCGAGGTCGATTCGAAGAAGTTCAGCGGCATCTTCAAGGCCGTGCCGGACCGTGCGGACCTGCCTGCCGACATCAACGAAGCGCTGATCGTCGAGTTGTATTCGAAGTAATCACATCGGAGAGCCTCCGGTCCACGGAGGCTCGTCAGGAGAACCCGCAACATGACGGTTACCGCCAACCAGGTTCTGCGCCCGCGTGGGCCGCAGATCGAACGCCTTACCGACAACCGCGCCAAGGTCGTGATCGAGCCCTTGGAGCGCGGGTATGGGCATACGCTGGGCAACGCCCTGCGTCGCGTGCTGCTGTCCTCGATTCCCGGCTTCGCGATCACCGAAGTCGAGATCGACGGCGTGCTGCACGAGTACACCACGGTCGAAGGGCTGCAGGAGGACGTGCTGGAAGTCCTGCTGAACCTCAAGGACGTGGCCATCCGCATGCATACCGGTGACAGCGCCACGCTGTCGCTGTCCAAGCAGGGGCCGGGCACGGTCACTGCCGCCGACATCAAGACCGACCACAACGTCGAGATCCTCAACAACGACCACGTGATCTGCCACCTGACCAAGGACACGGCGATCAACATGCGTCTGAAGATCGAGCGTGGCTTCGGCTATCAGCCGGCCGCCGCGCGCCGCCGTCCGGACGAAGAGACCCGCACCATCGGTCGCCTGGTCCTGGACGCCTCGTTCTCGCCGGTGCGCCGCGTCGCCTACGCGGTCGAATCGGCCCGCGTCGAGCAGCGTACCGACCTGGACAAGCTGGTCCTGGACATCGAAACCAACGGCACGATCGATGCCGAGGAAGCCGTGCGCACCGCCGCCGACATCCTCAGCGACCAGCTGTCGGTGTTCGGCGACTTCACCCATCGCGACCGTGGCGCGGCCAAGCCGGCCAGCAACGGCGTGGATCCGGTGCTGCTGCGTCCGATCGACGATCTGGAACTGACCGTGCGTTCGGCCAACTGTCTGAAGGCCGAGAGCATCTACTACATCGGCGATCTGATCCAGAAGACCGAAGTCGAGCTGCTCAAGACCCCGAACCTGGGCAAGAAGTCGCTCACCGAGATCAAGGAAGTGCTGGCCCAGCGTGGCCTGTCGCTCGGCATGAAGCTGGAGAACTGGCCGCCGGCCGGCGTCGCCCAGCACGGCATGCTCGGCTGAGTTTTGCGCATCCGGCCGGTGCCGCAAGGCATCGGCCGCGTGTCGTTCGCTTCATCCGCATCACCACGTCGACGGGTCGCCAAGCCCGCGGCGTCGCCCGGTCAGGGACGGCCGGCACGGACCATCCGCAGTCCACTTTCAACGCCAGGACGGCGACAGCGATCTCCAACAGTCACACTCTTCCATAGGAATCCCAACCCATGCGTCACCAGAAATCCGGCCGCAAGTTCAGCCGCACCAGCGCCCACCGCGAAGCGATGTTCAAGAACATGGCGGCGTCGCTGATCAAGCACGAGCTGATCAAGACCACCCTGCCGAAGGCCAAGGAACTGCGCCGCGTCGCCGAGCCGCTGATCACCCTGGCCAAGGTCGACAACGTCGCCAACCGCCGCCTGGCGTTCGCCCGCCTGCGCGACAAGGAAGCGGTCGGCACCCTGTTCACCACGCTGGGCCCGCGCTACCAGGCGCGCCCGGGTGGCTACCTGCGCATCCTCAAGTGCGGCTTCCGTGCCGGCGACAACGCGCCGATGGCGTACGTCGAGCTGGTCGATCGCCCGGCCGTGGCCGAGGAAGTGGCCGAGTAATCGGTTCGCATCTGCAGCATCAAGAAGCCCGGCATGTCCGGGCTTTTTGTTTTTGGGGGATCGCGGAGTCGGGCTTGGGGACGGGGAGAGCGCGGTCGCGGCGCGGGCTGGGGCGGCGGACAGCGCCATGACACATGGTGATGGAGCGCACGATCGCGGATAATGCGTGGATCGTCGATGCGAGTTCGAGTCCGATGAATCCGTTACGTTGGGGTTTCCGCGCGCAGTTCCTGCTCGGCTTTCTGATCTGTGCCGCCCTGCTGGGCTATGCGATCTTCGTGCAGCTGCAGCTGGGCATCGAGCCGTGCCCGCTGTGCATCTTCCAGCGCATCGCGTTCGCCGCACTGGGCGTGCTGTTCCTGCTCGGTGCCCTGCACGGGCCGCGCAGCGCCGGCGGGCGCAAGATTTATGGCGTCCTGGCGTTCCTGGCCGCGCTCGTGGGCGCCGGCATCTCCACCAAGCATGTCTCGGTGCAGCTGTTCCCGGACCCGATGGCGTCCTGCGGCCCGCCGCTGAGTTTCCTGCGCGAGACCATGGGGCCGTTCGAGGTGCTGCGCCGGGTGCTGACCGGAACCGGCGACTGCGGCAACATCGACTGGCGCTTCCTCGGCCTGTCGATGCCGATGTGGTGCCTGATCTGCTTCGTGTTGCTGGGGGTGTTCGCGCTGTATGCGGGCTTCAAGAGCCGCAAGCGCACGTTGATCTGAGCATGCGCCTGCTGCGCGTCGATCGCCCGGCCTGACCGGGCGCCTGGCGGCAGCGTTGCTGGGCGGTGCCGCGGTCACGCCGGGAAGCGTCGGCGCTCGCTGTCGTCGCGTACAGGTCGCCCTGCGATCCTGCCGACCTACTTGGCTGGCGCCTCCATCGCTGGCGCGAGACCGGCCTGCGCAGGCGCCTTCGCAGCCTTCGGCAGGACCTGGGCGAGAAACGCCGCCACCGGTGTTGCCCACACCGACGGATCGGCCTGGGCGAAGCTCTTGTGGCCATCGTCGCCGAACGGCGGCAGGTCGACGAAGGTCACCGGCGGGGTCGAGCCCGCGCGGTAGGCGGCGTACATGCGGTGCGCCAGGTCGCGCCGGAAGAAGTGATCGTTCTCGGCGTACAGCCATAGCTGTGGCAGCATATTCGCCGCGCCCAGGGTTTTCTCCGCCTCGACCAGGCGGTCCTCGCCGGCGCAGATGACCTCCTTGCCGTTGCTGCCGCGCCCGCCGGCGAAGCTGATCACGCCACGCACGCCGGGTGGCGGCGCATCGGCCAGCGCCACCGCGCCGAGGCCGCCGGCGGACTGGCCGACCACGACGATGCGCTGCGGGTCCACGTCGGGAAGGCGAGCGGCGGCGTCGACGATTGCCGCCTCGGCCGCCGCGATCCTGCGCCCGGCGACGACGAAATCGACGTCGTGGCAGTTGCCTGCGCCTTCCAGGTAGCTGCCGCTGGAACTGCCGTAGCCAGGCCGCAGCGCCAGCACCACCATGTAGCCACGGGCGGCGAACCAGCGCGCGGCGCGGGCGAAGCCGAGGCGGGTGTCGGCGAGCTTGCGCTTGTCCGCGGGCGTGCCGTGGTGGATGACGATCAGCGGGAACGGACCGTGGCCCGTGGGGCGATACACGCGCGCGGCGAGATCGTAGCCGACGCCTTCTAAGACCACCGGCATCCGGAAGTCCGTAACGCGCTTGGCATGCACCGGCAATGGCGCAACGCAGGCGAGAAGGGTGGCCGCGAAGGCGGCGAACAGGTGCTGGCGCATGTGCGAAACCTGCCTGGACGGGCGTGGCAACGCGTCGTGGCGGTTCGTGTGCGATCGGCGTGCCGTGTGGCGCTGCCTCCGCTGGCGATCCCACGGCCACGACGCGGCGCGCGGCTTCGCTGTCCTGCTGGACGTGCCTTGGTCGGGTGGTCCGGATGCATCTTACCCGGCGATTGGCGGCGGCCCCTCGACCGATCGGTAGCGGCTTCCTGGCCACCGTTGCGTTTGCATCACTCCGCCACAACCGCCGTCATCCATCGTGTCGTGGCCTGCGGCACGTCGCGCGACATGCCGCAGGCCGCCGTCAGGGACTTGCTCAGAAGTCCTGCTGCAGGCTCAGGTAGACGCCACGGCGCGGCGCCCACTGCGGCGCGAACACGCCGATGCCGCCGCCGTCGCGCAACTGGTAGTGGCGGTCGAGCACGTTGAGCACCGCTAGCTGCGCGTGCAGCGGGTGGCTGCTGGCCAGGGCGAAGTCGTGGCCGGCGCTGAGGTTGAGCTGGAAGTAGGCCGGCAGCTCGCCGCCATTGGGCACGCCGTCGGCGTCGGTGCGCAGGCCGCTGCCGAACAGGTAGTCGGCGCCGATGCGGCTGTCGTCGGCCAGGGCGTAGTTGATGCCGCCGGAGGAGGTCAGCTTCTGGTCGTGGTCCAGGTGGATCCAGTGGTCGTAGGCGTAGGCCAGCGCATCCGGGTCGAAGTTGTACAGGCTGGTCATCACCCGCTTGCCCATGGCCTTGCTGTAGGCCGCGTTGAAGTAGGCGTTGATCGGGCCGTTGCTGTAGTCGGCGCTGAACTCGGCGCCGCGGATGCGACCGTAGCGGTAGTTGAAGGTGGAGTAGACGTAGGCGGCGCCGAACTGGCCTTCGTCCTGCAG
The DNA here is from genome assembly GCF_034105445.1 of Xanthomonas sp. LF07-6. NCBI lineage: Bacteria > Pseudomonadati > Pseudomonadota > Gammaproteobacteria > Lysobacterales > Lysobacteraceae > Xanthomonas > Xanthomonas sp. LF07-6. Next base: position 881,141 of record NZ_JAXGGI010000001.1, on the reverse strand, counting down.
GCGATCGGCCTTGCGGTAGTAGGTGTCCAGGCCCAGGGTCAGGTGGTCGCCGACCATCTGCGAGATGCCCAGGTCGTAATAGTCGCTGCGCTCGCTCAGCGGCTTGGTCGGGCCGCCCGCCGCCGACTGCTGGTTGGTGGTGCCGTCGTACAGGGCGATGTCGCTGGTGGAGATCAGCTCGGTGGCCGGCGGGGTGAAGTAGCGCGCATAGCCGGCGTGCAGGGTGGTGCTGTCGCTGGCGTGCCAGACCACGCCCAGGCGCGGGCTGAGCTGGCCCTCGGTGGTGCCGAAGGCCTTGTAGCGGTCGCCGCGCACGCCGTAGTTGATGGTCCAGGCGTCGCTCGGCTGCCATTCGTCCTGCAGGTAGACCGCGTAGGTGCTGGCGTGGAAGCGGCTGCTGTCGGGAATGAACAGCGGCACGTCGCTGCTCTGGCTGCCGTCGTCGTTGGCCGGGAACACATAGGCGTTGTTGCTGGCGTTGGCGTGTTCGAAGTTGCCGTACACGCCGTAGCGCAAGGTGTGGGTGCTGCCCCACGGCGTGGAGAAGTCGGCCTGCAGGGTGCTGGCGCGGTTGGCGCGCTGCACCTGCGAGGCGATGCCGTTGAAGATCAGGTCGCCGGCGATGTCCGGGGAGAAGGCGACGCTGCTGTAGCGCTGGCCGGCCGACAGCTGGTAGCTGGTGTCGCCGAGCGCGCCCTGCAGCACCAGGGTGCCGAAACGGGTGTTCTCGCGCTGGTTCTCGTCGAGCTGCGCCGAATCGAAGGTGCTGTTGCCCTGGTAGGTGAACGCCGGCGTCTGTCCCGGGTTGTTGGGGATCTGGAAGCGGTTGTTGGCGTAGCCGACCAGCAGGCTGAGCCGGGTGTTCTCGTTCAGCAGATAGCTGAGGTCGGCGAAGCCCTTGCCCTGGTGGGTCTTGTCGTGGATCGGGTTGTCGCTGTCGGTCGGGTTCTCCATGCCGATGCGGTTCTGCAGGTAGTTGCCGCTGGCGAACCAGCTGAAGCGGCCGTCGCTGCCCCACCACGAGGCGTTGGGGTTGAGCGTGCCGTAGGAGCCGCCGGTGATGCCGACGCTGCCGCCGTTGCCCAGTTCCACGCCGTTCTTGGTGGTGATGTCGACCACCGCCGCGGTGCGGTCGCCGAACTGCGCCGGCAGTGCGCCGTCGAGCAGGCGGATGTTCTTGATCGTGCGCGGATCCAGGGTCTGGCCGAAGCCGGAGATGGATTCGGGGATCATCACGCCGTTGATGCGGTACTGCAGGTTGGCGTGGTCGCCGCGCACATGGATGCCGCCATAGGAATCCTGGACCACGCCCGGTGCCTGCAGCAGCACCTGGTTGAGCGGGGTGGAAGCGCCCAGCGGCAGGCGCGCGATGTCCTCGGCGCTGATCGCGTACTGGCTGCTGCCGATGTCCGGCGACAGCGCGTTGCGCGCGGCTTCCAGCTTGGCGGTGACGGTGACCGGATCGAGATCGACGGTCGGCTCGGCGGCAGCGCTGCTGTCGGCGGCGGTATCCGCAGCGAGGGCGAGGCCGGGGGCGAGCAGGAGGATCAGGGCGATGGCGGAGGAGAGGGGGCGAGGTGTCATGGCGAGGTGGACCGAATGGAAAGGAATTGTTACTTAATAACAGTGTGCTTTCGCAAAAACGCCGGCGTAGGCCGGAAGTCATGGTGGCGTCGCGATGTTGCTTGCCGTTCATGTCCTGGCGCTGCCAGCGTGACCGGTATGCGGCGCTATGCGGCGCGCCCCGGCTCTGCGAACATCGCACACTGCCAAGGAGTCCTTTCATGAATCTGTCCGCCGCCGCCGTGTCCGCATCCGCCTCGTCGTCCTGGTCACCTGCCAGTTGGCGTGACAGGCCGGCGCTGCAGATGCCGGTGTATCCGGACCCGCAGGCGCTGGAGACTGCGCTGACGGAACTGCGGCAGTTGCCGCCGCTGGTGACCTCCTGGGAGATCTTCGCGCTGAAGAAGCAGCTGGCCGAGGCGCAGGAAGGCAAGCGCTTCCTGCTGCAGGGCGGCGATTGCGCGGAGAACTTCAGCGATTGCGAATCCGGCACCATCTCCAACCGGCTCAAGGTGCTGCTGCAGATGAGTCTGGTGCTGGTGCACGGCCTGCGCCTGCCGGTGGTGCGGGTCGGTCGCTACGCCGGGCAGTACGCCAAGCCGCGCTCGGCCGATACCGAGACCCGCGACGGCGTGACCCTGCCCAGCTACCGCGGCGACGTGGTCAATGGCCCGGAGTTCACCGCGCAGGCGCGGGTGCCGGACCCGCGGCGCATGATCACCGCGCACTCGCGTTCGGCGATGACCATGAACTTCGTGCGCGCGCTGATCGACGGCGGCTTCGCCGATCTGCACCATCCAGAGTACTGGAACCTGAGCTGGGTCGGCTGCTCGCCGCTGGCCGAGGACTACCAGAAGATGGTGGCCTCGATCGGCGATGCGGTGCGCTTCATGGAGACCCTGTCCGGCGCGCAGCTGTACAACCTCAACCGCGTCGATTTCTACACCTCGCACGAGGCCTTGCTGCTGCCCTACGAGGAAGCGCTGACCCGCGAGGTCCCGCGGCAGTGGGGCTGGTTCAACCTAAGCACGCACTATCCGTGGATCGGCATGCGCACCGCGGCGCTGGACGGCGCGCATGTGGAGTACTTCCGTGGTATCCGCAATCCGATCGCGATCAAGGTCGGGCCGTCGGCGCAGCCGGACCAGTTGCTGCGCCTGATGGACGTGCTCAATCCGGAAGACGAGCCGGGCCGGCTGACCTTCATCCACCGCATGGGCGCGGCGCAGATCGCCGAGAAGCTGCCGCCGCTGCTGGACGCGGTGAAGCGCGACGGCCGCCGCGTGCTGTGGGTGTGCGATGCGATGCACGGCAACACCGAAAGCACCAGCAACGGCTACAAGACCCGGCGCTACCAGAACGTCCTGGGCGAGGTGGAGCAGTCGTTCGACATCCACGCCGCGGCCGGCACCCGCCTGGGCGGCGTGCATCTGGAGCTGACCGGTGAGGACGTCACCGAGTGCACCGGCGGCGCGCGCGAACTCACCGAGCGCGACCTGGAGCGGGCCTACCGTTCCAGCGTCGACCCGCGCCTGAACTACGAGCAGTCGCTGGAGATCGCGATGGCGATCGTGCGCAAGCAGAACGGGCGCAACGTCGCCACGCCGCTGGCGTAGTCGGTTGGTGTAGTCCGCGGCGCGTGCCGCTGCCGCACGTGCGGCGCATTATCGTGCCGTGGCCCGAGGGCTGCGGCATCGCTGCGTGCGATGCCGCGCATCGGCTTCGCGTCGCCAGCGGCATGCGCCGCTTTTCGGAAGCGCTTGCACGCGCGCCTGTATGCCATGCGGCTGCCGTCGCCCGGCGCCGCCGCGCGTGCTCGACATCGCGCTAATCCCTCCACTGCCAGACTGTCGCGACTCCTCCCCCCGACAAAGGAGCGCATCTTGACCCTCGATCTTCATTGGGTGCCCTGGCGTGCCTATACGCTGCCGATCGGCGCCGCGCTGATTCTCGGTTTTCTGGCCTGGTGGCTGCTGTTGCGCATCGCCCAGCGCATGCGCGGCCGCGACTACCGGCGTGCGCGCATCGTGCGCGTGATCAGCGTGCCGGTCGCCTTCCTGCTGCCGATGCTGATGCTCAGCTTCGCGCTCGAATCCACGCCGCTGGACGAGAAGGCGCTGACCGACCTGCAGCACCTGCTGCACATCGGCATGATCGGCTGCGTGACCTGGCTGCTGGTGCGCGGCGTGGCGGCGCTGGAAACGGCGATCCTGCGCAGCCATCCGATCGAGGTGGCGGACAACCTCACCGCACGCCGCGTGCAGACCCAGACCCGGGTGCTGGCGCGGGTGGCGATGGGCACGATCATCCTGGTGGGCACCTCGATCGTGCTGCTGACCTTCCCGGCGGTGCGGCAGATCGGCACCACCTTGCTGGCCTCGGCCGGCATCATCGGCCTGGTCGCCGGTATCGCCGCCAAGCCGGTGTTCGGCAATCTGATCGCCGGCCTGCAGATCGCGCTGACCCAGCCGATCCGACTCGACGACGTGGTCATCGTCGAAGGCGAGTGGGGCCGCATCGAGGAGATCGGCAGTTCCTACGTGGTGGTGCGGATCTGGGACGAGCGGCGCATGGTGGTGCCGCTGACCTGGTTCATCGAGAACCCGTTCCAGAACTGGACGCGCAACAGCGCCGACCTGCTCGGCACCGCGTTCCTGTGGCTGGACTACCGCACGCCGATCGCACAGGTGCGCGCCGAGCTGGAGCGGATCTGCAAGAGCGAGCCACTGTGGGACGGACGGGTCTGCGTGACCCAGGTGACCGACACCAGCGAGCGCACGATCCAGGTGCGCCTGCTGGTCAGTGCGCGCAACTCCGGCGACGCCTTCGACCTGCGTTGCATCGTGCGCGAACGCATGCTGGATTTCCTGGTGCGCGAGCATGCCTACGCGTTGCCGCTGCTGCGCGCGGAAGTGGCGCCGGAGCCGGTGCGGCTGTCGCACCCGCCGGTGCGCGCCAGCGATTCGGAGGCGATGCGTTCGCCCGGTGCGGAGGATGGGGCGCCGGCAGTGAATGCGACAGCGGGCGAGGCACGTGCGTCCCGCTGATCGCTGAGCGGTCTTGCCGCATGATCATGCGGCGTGGGATGGGATTTTCTGCGCGACCACCAGCGGTGCCCGCCGAATGCCAGGAACGCGAATGCGCCCACCGGTGACTGGCAGGCGCATATCGCTTGAAGAAAGCCGGCACCGCCGCGGCGCGGGGTGCGGCTAGGCTGCAGGAGGATGCCGCCGCCGCCGCACCAGGTCGCGGGCGAGGATGCCGACCACGGCGAGATTGATCGCCAGCACCGCCCACGACGCCCAGCCGGGGTGGCGCACGATCGCGTAGACGTCGAAGGGCAGGTAGATCGCCGCGGAGATGCAGCCTAGCAGCGAGGCCCAGGCCTTGGCGCGCCACAGGCCCCAGGCCTCGATGATGTGCAGCACGCCGTAGGCGAGCATGCCGGCGGCGGCCAGGTGCACCGCGCCGGGGTTGATCATGGTCAGCAGCGAGGGCAGGGCGCCGTGGTCCGGGTCCAGGCTGAAACGCACGATCAGCTTGTCCACCCCCGCGCGCAGCGGGGCCGGACCCATCAGTTCCAGCCCCGTGGCCGCCAGCACCGCGAGCAGGCCCTTGCCGGCCTCCAGCAGTGCGATCAGGTGCAGACCCGGATGCGCGTGCGGATCCGGGTTGTACGCCTTGTCGGCGGCCATGGGCGTGCGCTATCCCTTAGCCCGCGCGACCGGCGCGCTTGCGCTCGTTTTCGGTCAGGTGCTTCTTGCGCAAGCGGATCTCCTTCGGGGTGACTTCGACCAGTTCGTCGTCCTCGATGAAGTCCAGCGCCTGCTCCAGCGTGTACTTGATCGCCGGAGTCAGCTTGATCGCATCGTCCTTGCCCGAGGCACGCATGTTGGTCAGCGGCTTGGTCTTGATCGCGTTGACGGTCAGGTCGTTGTCCTTGGAGTGGATGCCGACCAGCTGCCCTTCATACACGTTGTCGCCTTCGGCGGCAAACAGGCGGCCGCGCTCTTCCAGCGGGCCCAGCGCGTAGGCGGGGGTGGCGCCCGGCGCATTGGCGATCATCACGCCGTTCTGGCGCTTGGCGATGGCGCCCTGCTCCTTCGGGCCGTAGTGGTCGAACACGTGGAACAGCAGGCCCGAGCCCTGGGTCAGGGTGCGGAACTCGTTCTGGAAGCCGATCAGGCCACGCGCCGGGATCATGTAGTCCAGGCGCACGCGGCCCTTGCCGTCCGGCTCCATGTTCTTCAGCTGGCCCTTGCGGATGCCCAGCTTCTCCATCACGCCGCCCTGGTGCTGCTCCTCGATGTCCACCACCAGCTGCTCGACCGGCTCCATCAACTGCCCGTCGATCTCCTTGATGATCACTTCCGGGCGCGACACGGCCAGTTCGAAGCCCTCGCGGCGCATGTTCTCGATCAGCACCGACAGGTGCAGTTCGCCGCGGCCGGAGACCAGGAACTTGTCGGCGTCTTCCAGCTGCTGCACCTTCAGCGCCACGTTGTGCACGGTCTCGCGCTCCAGCCGGTCCTTGAGCTGGCGGCTGGTCAGGAACTTGCCGCCGGACAGGTCCTTGTTGCCGGCGAACGGCGAGTTGTTGACCTGGAAGGTCATCGAGATGGTCGGCTCGTCCACGGTCAGCGGCGGCAGCGCCTCGGGGGCTTCCAGCGCGCACACGGTGTCGGAGATGGTCAGCTCCTGGATGCCGGAGATGGCGACGATGTCGCCGGCCTGCGCGCTGTCCTGCTCGATCCGCTCCAGGCCCAGGAAGCCCAGCACCTGCAGCACCTTGCCCTGGCGCTTCTTGCCTTCGCGGTCGATCACCGCCACCGGCATGTTCTTCTTCAGCACGCCGCGCTGGATGCGACCGATGCCGATCACGCCGACGAAGTTGTTGTAGTCCAGCTGGCTGATGCGCATCTGGAACGGACCGTCCGGGTCCACGTCCGGCTTCGGCGCGTGCTGCATGATCGCTTCGTACAGCGGGGTCATGTCGCCGTCGCGCACGCTGTCGTCCAGCGAGGCGTAGCCGTTCAGCGCCGAGGTGTAGACGATCGGGAAGTCGAGCTGCTCGTTGGTGGCGCCGAGCTTGTCGAACAGGTCGAACACCTGGTCGATCACCCAGTCCGGGCGCGCGCCGGGGCGGTCGATCTTGTTGACCACCACGATCGGCTTGAAGCCCATCGCGAACGCCTTCTGGGTCACGAAGCGGGTCTGCGGCATCGGGCCGTCCATCGCGTCGACCAGGATCAGCACGGTGTCCACCATCGACAGCACGCGCTCCACCTCGCCGCCGAAGTCGGCGTGTCCGGGGGTGTCGACGATGTTGATGCGGTTGCCCTGCCAGGTGATGGCGGTGTTCTTGGCCAGGATGGTGATGCCGCGTTCCTTTTCCTGGTCGTTGCTGTCCATCACGCGCTCGGCCAGCACCGTGCGCTCGGACAGGGTGCCGGACTGCTTCAGCAGGCAGTCGACGAGGGTGGTCTTGCCGTGGTCGACGTGGGCGACGATGGCGATATTGCGAAGATTTTCGATGGACATGCGAAAGGGGGCCAGCCGGCGCCAGAAGGAAGGAAAGGAAGCCACCTAGTATACCCGGATCCCGTGACGCCTGCCGGCGGCCGGCGGCGGTGGGAAGGGCGGGGGCATTCAGGCGCCGGCGGCGGGCGCGGGCAAAGCCTGAACGAGGCGACGTGTATCCTATGCGCCCCTCATGACGCCCCCGTTTCCAAGGAATCCCATGTCCCTGATCGCCCATTTCGACACCGCCCGCGGCCCGATCAAGATCGAGCTGTATCCCGACAAGGCCCCGCTGACCGTGGCCAACTTCGTGAACCTGGCCAAGCGCGGCTTCTACGACGGGCTGAACTTCCACCGCGTGATCGCCGACTTCATGATCCAGGGCGGTTGCCCGGAAGGCTCCGGCCGCGGCGGCCCGGGCTACCGCTTCGAGGACGAGACCAACAACGGCGTGCGCCACGACCGCGGCGTGCTGTCCATGGCCAACGCCGGCCCCAGCACCAACGGCAGCCAGTTCTTCATCACCCACACCGCTACTCCGTGGCTGGACGGCAAGCACACCGTGTTCGGCAAGGTGCTCGAGGGCCTGGACGTGGTCGACAGCGTCGCCCAGGGCGACGTGATCAACAAGATCACGATCGAAGGCGACGCCGACGCGGTGCTGGCGGCCAAGGCCGACCGCGTCGCCGAGTGGAACCGCACCCTCGACGCCTGATCCGGCGCTGTCCGCGCGACCGGCCCTGCGGCCGGGCGCGCGGAACCTGCGTGCTACCATTTTCCCGATTGATTGCCGCACCCGACCGCCGATGACGATGCGCCCCCTTGTGTTGTGCCTGCTGCTGCTCGTGATCGGCGGCGGCGTGCACGCGTGGTGGCGCAGTGCGGCCTCGACACCGTCGGCCGCACTGGCCGCCGGCGACCCGCGGCTTCTGACCGGCGAGGCCGGCATCGTCATGCTCGCCGCCGACTGGTGCGGCTATTGCCGCCGGCAACAGGCCGATTTCGCCCGCGCCCAGGTCCGCTACACGGTCCTGGACGTGGAGCAGGAGGCCGGCCGCCAGGCCACCGCCGCGCTGGGCCTGGAAGGCGTGCCGATCACCGTGATCGGCCAGCACGTGGTCGAAGGCTACGACACCACCGCCCTGGACCTGCACCTGCAGCCGCTGGGCTATCGCGTCTACTGATCCACCCCACCCACTTTCTTAGCAGAGGAATCCCCCCATGAAAGCACCCGTTCGTGTTGCCGTGACCGGCGCCGCCGGCCAGATCGGTTATGCCCTGCTGTTCCGCATCGCCTCCGGCGAAATGCTGGGCAAGGACCAGCCGGTGATCCTGCAGTTGCTGGAACTGCCGATGGAGAAGGCCCAGGCCGCGCTGAAGGGCGTGATGATGGAGCTGGAAGACTGCGCGTTCCCGCTGCTGGCCGGCATGGTCGGCACCGACGACGCCGAAGTCGCGTTCAAGGACGCCGACATCGCCCTGCTGGTCGGCGCGCGTCCGCGCGGCCCGGGCATGGAGCGCAAGGACCTGCTGCTGGAGAACGCCAAGATCTTCACCGCGCAGGGCGCGGCGCTGAACAAGGTGGCCAAGCGCGACGTCAAGGTGCTGGTGGTCGGCAACCCGGCCAACACCAATGCCTACATCGCCATGAAGTCGGCACCGGACCTGAACCCGAAGAACTTCACCGCGATGCTGCGCCTGGACCACAACCGCGCGCTGAGCCAGCTCTCGCTCAAGCTCGGCAAGCCGGTCGGCGGCATCGAGAAGCTGGTGGTGTGGGGCAACCACAGCCCGACCATGTACCCGGACTACCGTTTCGCCACCGCCGACGGCGCCTCCATCGCCGATGCGATCAACGATCAGGAATGGAATGCCGGCACCTTCATCCCGACCGTGGGCAAGCGCGGCGCGGCGATCATCGAAGCGCGCGGCCTGTCCTCGGCCGCCTCGGCCGCCAACGCCGCCATCGACCACGTGCGCGACTGGGTGCTGGGCAGCAACGGCAAGTGGGTGACGATGGGCGTGCCGTCCGACGGCTCCTACGGCATTCCCGAAGGCGTGATCTTCGGGTTCCCGGTTACCACCGAGAACGGCGCGTACACCATCGTCAAGGATCTGCCGATCGACGACTTCAGCAAGAAGTACGTCGACAAGACCCTGGCCGAGCTGGAAGAAGAGCGCAGCGGCGTGGCCCACCTGCTGGGCTGATCGCCAACGCGATCGCGTCGTCACGGAACGCCGGGCCCCGCCCGGCGTTTCGCGTTGTGGGAATCCGACATGATGAATCTGATCCACTGGCGGCTGTACGTCGCCGTGGTCGAGTGCGGCAGCATCAGCGCCGCTGCCGCGCGCTGCGGCATCACCCAGTCCGGCGCCAGCCAGGCCATCGCGCAGATGGAGCACGTGCTGGGCGCGGCGCTGCTGCTGCGCGAGCGCGGGCGGATCCGGCCGACCCCATTCGGGACGCGTGCGCTGGAACATGCACGGGCGATGCTGGCCGAACTGGGGCAGATCCAGGCCCTGGCCAGGGCGCAGCGTGCAGCGGGTGCGGCCTCGCTGCGGGTGGCAGGCTTCGCCTCGTCGCGGCCGTGGCTGGCGCCGCGCCTGCGCGCGTTCGAGCGGGCGCATCCGGACACGGGCGTGGTCTGGCTGGAAGGCAGCGACGAGGAGGTCGAGGCCTGGCTGGCCGACGGGACGGTCGACCTGGGCGTGGTGCTGGATCCGGCGCCGGAGCGCGACGCCATGGTGTTCGGCATGGACGACTGGCTGGCGGTGCTGCCGCCGGCACTGGCGCGTCCGCAGGCGCGCGACATCGCCCTGGCGGAACTGCTGGCGCTGCCGTTCGTGCTGGCCACCGGCGGTTGCTGGCTGCACGCGCAACGCCTGGCCGAACGCGCTGGGCTGGCGATCGCCGACCTGCGCCTGCAGGTGCGCGACTGGTCCAGCGCCTGGGCGCTGGTGCGCGACGGCGCGGGCGCCAGCCTGCTGCCGACGTCGGTGCTGCCGGCCGAGCGCGACGGCGTGCAGGTGCTGCCGTTGCAGCCGCGGCTGCAGCGCCGCTTCGCCCTGGTCGCTGCTGCACACGCGGCGCCGGCCGCGCTGCAACTGCGCCGGTTCCTGGACGAGGCCATTAGCGGCGCTACTGACCCGGCCTGACATTCTTGTTTCTCCGCAGGCCGCCGTGCCGCACACACTGCGCGCGCCGACTGTCCGGCGCCTCTTCGAGACCGTTCCGATGCTCCTCTATGCCGCCCCTGGCGCCTGTTCCCTGGCGCCGCACATCGTGTTGCGCGAACTGCAGCTGCCGTTCCGGTTGGTGCGCGTGGACAACCACAGCAAGCGCACCGCCGATGGCGAGGACTTCCGCGCGATCAATCCCAAGGGCTACGTGGCCGCGCTGCAACTGGAGGACGGCCAGGTGCTGACCGAGGGGCCGGCGATCCTGCTGTACCTGGCCGACCGCTGCCCACAGGCGGCGCTGGCGCCACCGGCGGACGCAGACACTTTGCCGCGCTACCGCCTGTACGAGTGGCTGGCCTTCATCAACAGCGAACTGCATGCCGGCAGCGTGCCGCTGTTCGATGCCGGGCTGGCACCGGCGCGGCGCACCGCGGTCGCCGCTCGCCTGCTGCAGCGCTATGCCCATGCCGAGGCTGCGCTGCGCACGCAGCCGTACCTGCTCGGCGAGCGCTTCGGTGTGGCCGATGCCTATCTGTTCACCGTGCTCGGCTGGCTGCCGCGGTTCGGCCTGTCGCTGGACGCGCATCCGGCGTTGGCGGCGTACGCGGTGCGCATCGCGCAGCGTCCCAGCGTGGCGGCGGCGCTGGCCGCCGAGCAGGCGCTGCAACCGGCCTGAGCGCGGCACGCAGGCGGTGCCAGGCATGACCTTCGGCGCTCGGCCGCAGCGCGGCGGCCGTGCTAGGTTGCCCGGGCCATTCGAAAGGGGATTTCGACCATGCTCATGCCGTTCCGCTGGATCGGCGCCCTGGCGCTCGCCAGTGCGTTGCCTGTCGCCGCCCACGCCGCCACCGCCGATAGCGGTTACCGGCAACCCCCCGAGCCGCTGCTGGGGGTAATGCGCGCGCCGCTCAATCCGTCGCCGCGGCTGGATCCGACCGGGCGCACCCTGTTGCTGGTGGAGCGCCAGGCCTACCCGCCGATCGCGCGCGTCGCCGAGCCGTACCTGAAGCTGGCCGGGGTGCGCGTGGAACCGCGCACCCACGCCCGCCACGACATGTCCAACGGCTACGGCATCCGCGCCTGCCTGGACGGCTTCAGCCTGGTCGACGTGGCCAGCGGCAAGCAGACCGCGGTGACCCTGCCGGCCGGCGCCTGCCCGGCGCAGCCGGTGTGGTCGCCGGACGGGCGCCGCTTCGCCTTCAACAACACCGCGGCCGACCGCGTCGAACTGTGGCTGGGCGACGTCGCCACCGGCGCGGTGCGTCGCATCGACGGCGTGCAGCTCAACCCGGTACTGGGCGGCGAGATCCAGTGGCTGGGCGGCAGCGACACGCTGCTGGTGCGTGCGGTGCCGCAGGACCTCGGCCCCGCGCCGGTGAAGGCGGCGGTACCGCCGGGGCCGGAGGTCAAGGAAGCGATCCGCGGCAAGGGCGAGAGCAGTACCTACGAGGCCCGCGACACCCTGTCCAGTCCCGAGGACGAGGCCCAGTTCACCTACTACGCCACGGCGCAGCTGGTCACTGTGGATGCCGCCAGCGGCAAGCTGCGCACGGTCGGCAAGCCGGCGGTGTACTCGGTGGTCGACGGTGCGCCGGACGGCCGCCACGTGCGCGTGGAGCGCCTGCAGCGCCCGTACTCCTACGTCACCACCTACGGCCGCTTCGCCCACGACGTGGCGGTGCTGGACCTGGCAGACGGCAGCGAGCGCGTGCTGGCGAACCTGCCGGTGGCCGATCGCGTGCCGGTACACGGCGTGCCCACCGGGCCGCGCGCCTACGGCTGGCGCGCCAACCAGCCGGCCACCCTGGTCTGGGCCGAGGCGCTGGACGGCGGCGACTGGAAGACCAATGTGCCGGCGCGCGACAAGCTGCTGACCCTGTCGGCACCGTTCACCGGCAAGCCGCGCGAACTGGCCAAGGTGACCCAGCGCTACGCCGGCCTGAGCTGGTTCGCGCAGGGCGGGCAGGCGCTGCTGGACGAGTACGACGAGAACCGCCACTGGCGCCGCACCACGCTGCTGGACGCGGACCGCCCCGGCAGCGCCGGGCGGGTGCTGTTCGACCTGTCCACCGACGACCTCTACGCCGATCCCGGCACGCCCGAACTGCGTCGCCTGGCCAACGGCGAATACGTGCTGCGCGAGGACAACGGCGCACTGTTCCTGAGCGGGCAGGGCGCCACCCCGGCCGGCGACCGGCCGTTCCTGGACCGCTATGATCTGGCGAGCGGCAAGACCCAGCGTCTGTTCCGCAGCGGCGCCGATGTTGATGAGGCCTTCGCCGGGTTTGCCGGCGAGGACACCACCCGCCTGCTGACCTGGCGGCAGTCGCCGAGCGACCCGCCGAACGTCTACCTGCGCACGCTGGGCCAGCCGCAGCCGGCTGCGGCAGCCGGCGAGGCGGTGGTCGCCTCCACCCTGGCGCCAGTGACTCGCTTCCCCGATCCGACCCCGCTGGTGCGGCAGATCAAGAAGCGGCTGGTGACCTACAAGCGCAAGGACGGCGTGGAACTGTCCTTCACCCTGTACACGCCACCCGGCTACAAGGAAGGCACGCGGGTGCCGGCGATCCTCTACGCCTATCCGCTGGACTACGCCGATGCCTCCAAGGCCGGCCAGGTCAGTGGCGCCAACGACCGCGACTTCACCCGCCTGCATTCCTACCAGCTGTTGCTGCTGGCCGGCTACGCGATCATCGACGACGCCGCGTTCCCGATCGTCGGCGATCCCAAGACCGCCTACGACACTTACCTGCAGCAGCTGGTGGAGAACGCGCAGGCGGCGGTGGACAAGGCGGTGGCGCTGGGTGTGGTCGACCGCGACCGCATCGGCGTCACCGGCCACAGCCACGGCGCGCTGATGGCGGCCAACCTGCTGGCGCACACCGACCTGTTCCGCGCCGGCGTGGCCACCAGCGGCAGCTACAACAAGACCCTGACCCCGTTCGGCTTCCAGAACGAGCGGCGGTCGTTCTGGGCCGCACCGGAGGTGTACGCGCAGGCGTCGGCGTTCTTCCACGCCGACAAGATCAACGAGCCGCTGCTGCTGGTACACGGCATGGACGATGCCAACCCCGGCACCGAGACCACCCAGGCCCCGCGCATGTTCCAGGCCATCCGCGGCCTCGGCGGCACCGCGCGGCTGGTGCTGCTGCCGTTCGAACCGCACTGGTACACCGCGCGCGAGTCCAACGAGGACGTGGTGGCGGAAATGCTGGAGTGGTTCGACCGCTACGTGAAGCAGGCGCCGCCGCGTGCGGCGTCGGCGGACAAGGCGAAGACACAGTAGTCGGCCGACCTAGCGCGCACGATGACATGGCGTTTGCTCTGCGCGCCGGTGTTGCTGGCGCTCACTGCATGCGGTGCGGTCGACACAGTGAAGAATGCGTACGCGTATTCGCGGGAGGTGGCTGCCGACTTGGAGAAATCGGTCGGCAGCAAGCCAGCGGTGGGCTTCGACTGGGCGAACGGCGCGCTGGTCCAGGTCACGGTCAATTTCCAGGGCGTGCCGCACAAGCCGTTGGCGCAGATCATGCAACTCAGCAAGGATTCGGTGGCCACGCGCTTCGAGCAGGCGCCGGGGGGGGGGGGCGTTTACGGTGCCGGGGAAGTAGCTAGTAATTGATGCTCATGGTCGCGGAAGCACTGTGCGCATCTCAGTCAACCGTCTAGGAAGACGTATCCATGGATCCTCTGTCCTTCAGTTTGCCGACCGTCATTTGGTCGGGAATTGTCGCTGCATTTATCTCTTTGAGTGGCGTGGTCCTTTCCAATCGTGCCAGCATGAGCCGGCTTAAGGAGCAGTTGCGGCATGATGCAAAAGAGAAGCATCAGGATCGTCTCGCAAGTCTGAGGCGAGATGTGTACTTGCCGCTTATTGCCGAAACAAATAGAGCGAATGGGTACCTTGGATCTCTCTCTGCTCAAGATCCAACTGAGGGCGGTTTTGGAGAGCCTCTGCAAGGTGTGATCGCAATGTTGGCGAAAGTCCAACTTGTTGGCTCTCGAGAAGCTACAGCGGCCGCGGCCGAGTTGACTGCGCTGTATGGGGAGGCGCTTCTAAGGCTTATCGGCTTTGCAAAGCCAATGCATGAGGCAAAGATCGACATTAGGATTTCGGATGAACTGTATCAACAGAGTGCTGCTCAGGTGCAGCGAGTGCTTTCCGAGATTGCAGCGGAAAACGAATCAGGGGTGCCAAATCAAATTCGGCTGGCTTCGCTGTTTAACTCATTGAGCAACTATCGTGAGCAGTCTTCAATTCATTCAGGCGCGCGCAATGCCGCCTGGGATGTCTACAACTCTAATCAGCAAGGCTTCGCAAGAGCGGTCCTTGAGGAAATAAAAAGGCTTGGCCCCGCGCAGATCAGTCTAATGTGCGCAATTCGAAGTGAATCAGGTTTGGATGGTGATGCTTCTGAGCTCAGGGCTCGGCTAGAGGAGAATAGCAAGAGGGGAGGTCAGGCAATTGATGAGTTGCTGAGTAAGCTGAATTCATCTGTTGATGGCTGAAAATTGCTGGGCTCAGTGCGTTTGCCGGCGGATCTTTGGGGTAAATACGATGAAGAATGAATTTGAAGACGATCTCATCATTGTGCCAGTGCCTCCGCTAGTTGCAGTTTTGCTTAATCTGGAAAAAAAGAAGGGATCTTCTCTCACAGAAGGCGAAGTCCTGGAGGCGAGAGACAATGCTGTTTGCATCGCATTGCCAAAGGGCGTATGCGATGCTATCGCGGAATCTCGCGGATACAACGACATCGATCCTGAGCGGGCCTGGGAAGAGTGGGTTGAGATTCGCTCCTCACTTCAAGCTGGGTCTGACAGTTAGCTCAGCCCAAACTCGCCCCTAGGGATTGTGAGGAGAACGTTTATGTTCTTCGACCAAGGTCGGAACGACGCCCTCCCCACCGAAGGACTATGCTCGGAGCCGGTGCACCGGCCTTGGGAGGGGCGGCATGGACTACGCGACGCTGTACCGACGTTCGATCGAGCGGCCCGAAGAGTTCTGGGCCGAGCAGGCCAGGGCGATCCACTGGGAGCGGCCGCCGCAGGCGATCCTGGAGTACGACACGCCGCCGTTCCGGCGCTGGTTCGTCGGCGGCCTGACCAATCTGTGCCACAACGCGGTGGACCGGCATCTGCCCGAACGCGCCACGCAACTGGCGCTGGTCGCGGTGTCCAGCGAAACCGGGCAGACTCAGGAGATCACCTATGCGCAGCTGCATCGCGAGGTCAACGCCTTCGCCGCGGTGCTGCAGCGGCTGGACGTGCAGCGGGGCGACCGCGTGGTCATCTACATGCCGAACATGGCCGAGGCGGTGTACGCGATGCTGGCCTGCGCGCGCATCGGCGCGGTGCATTCGGTGGTGTTCGGCGGCTTCGCCGCGCACAACCTGGCGCTGCGCATCGACGACGCGCGGCCCAAGCTGCTGATCGCCGCCGATGCCGGCAGCCGCGGCGGCAAGCGCATTCCCTACAAGCCGCTGGTCGATGCCGCCTGCGCGGAGGCCAGTGCGCCGCCGCCGACGGTGCTGATCGTCTCGCGCGGGCTGGACCCGGCGCTGCCGCGCGTGCCCGGGCGCGACGTCGACTATGCCGAGCTGCGTGCCGACGTCGGCGATGCGCAGGTGCCGGTGGCGTGGCTGGAATCCAACGAGCCCAGCTACCTGCTGTACACCTCCGGCACCACCGGCAAGCCCAAGGGCGTGCAGCGCGATGTCGGCGGGCATGCGGTGGCGCTGGCGTTGTCGATGCGCACGGTGTTCGACTGCGGCCCGGGGCAGACCATGTTTTCCACCTCCGACGTGGGCTGGGCGGTGGGGCATTCGTACAACGTGTACGGTCCGCTGATCGTCGGCGCGACCTCGCTGTTGTACGAAGGCCTGCCGGTGCAGCCGGATCCCGGCGTGTGGTGGGCGCTGTGCGAGAAGTACCGGGTGCGCACCATGTTTTCCTCGCCGACCGCGATCCGCGTGCTGAAGAAACATCCGGCGCGCTACCTGCGCGAGCGCGACCTGAGCGCGCTGCGCTATCTGTTCCTGGCCGGCGAGCCGCTGGACGAGCCGACTGCGTTGTGGATCGGCGAGGCGCTGGGCAAGCCGGTGATCGACAACTACTGGCAGACCGAAACCGGCTGGCCGGTGCTGACCCTGTTGCCGGGCGTCGAGTTGCGGCCGGTGAAACCGGGATCGCCCGGCTTTCCCAATCTTGGGTACCGCACGCGCATCGTCGACGAGCACGGCGTCGAGGTGCCGGCCGGGCGCAAGGGCGTGCTGGTGATCGAGCCGCCGTTGCCGCCGGGCTGCATGACCACGGTGTGGAACGACGACGCGCGCTTCCTGCGCAGCTACTTCAGCCATTTCGATACGCTGCTGTACAGCTCGCTGGACTGGGCGATCCGCGACGAGGACGGCTACACCTTCATTCTCGGCCGCACCGACGACGTGATCAACGTGGCCGGACATCGCCTGGGCACGCGCGAGATCGAGGAAGCCATCGCCGGCCATGCCGACGTGGCCGAGGTCGCGGTGATCGGCATGCACGACGAATTGAAGGGGCAGGTGCCGGTGGTGTTCGCGACGCTGAAGCAGGTCGCGCCGGATGCGGCGGCAGTGATCGAGGAACTGCGCCAGTGCGTGGTGCAGCGTCTTGGCGCGGTGGCGCGGCCGGCGCAGGTGTATCTGGTGCAGGCCTTGCCGAAGACGCGGTCGGGCAAATTGTTGCGGCGCTCGCTGCAGGCGCTGGCCGAGCAGCGCGATCCGGGCGATCTGTCGACGCTGGACGATCCCGGCGCGCTGGAGGAAATCCGTCGCGCCTTGCGCGGTTGACGTGCGACCGGCGACGCCGGCGCAGCCGCGCCGGCGTCCGCATCATCGCTTAGCTCAGGCCTTCGGCCTGCAGCGCCGCCTGCACCTGCGGATCGGCGGACATGCGTTCGAAATGCAGCTGCAGATTGGGGCCGAGCGCGATCTGCTGCGCGCGCGCCCAGCGCAGGGTGACGAACAGGTAGGCATCGGCGATGGAACGGCGCGCGCCGCCCAGCCAGGTCTGCTGTTCCAGCGCAGCTTCCACGCGCGCGTACAGCGTGCGCACGCGTTCGCGTGCATGTTCCTGGGTGCGGGCGATCACCGCGGCATCGTCGAGATAGCGGGTGCTGCCGAACAGCGGATGAAACGCCGGGTGCAGATCGGCGTTGAGGAAGGCCAGCCAGCGCTGCACTTCGGCACGGCTGCGCGGGCTGCCGTCGCCGGCCAGGTGCGCGTCGGGCGCGAGATCGGCGATGTAGTTGAGGATCGCCGAGTTCTGGGTGAGCACCCAGTCGTCCATCTGCAGCGCAGGCACCGCGCCGGCCGGATTGATCGCCAGGTACGCCGGCGCCTTCATCGCCGCGGCATCCAGCAGCTTCAGTTCGAACGGCAATCCGGCCCAGCGCAGCGCGATGTGATCGGCCAGCGAACAGGCGCCGGGCTTGGAATAGAGTTTCATGGCAGGCGGCTCCGCATCGGTCAGGACGGCAGAGCGTACCTGCTGCGCGGGGCGCTTGGCGATGAAGGCGCGCCTTGCGTGGCGCGCGCGCCTGCGTCAGGACATGCCTGTGTGGCGAACAATCAGGACGCGTTGCGTGGACGCAGCTTCTGCACGCGATAGAACGTGTGGTCGCCGATGGTCGCGACCTGATAGGCATTGCGCCAACTCGGGCTGGCGATGGCATGCGCGGCGAAGTGGCTGGCGCCCGGCACGATCTCCTTGCGCTGGCCCTGCGGCAGCGCCCAGTTGCGCTCGGCGGCGAAGGCGACCTTGACCGCATCGGCCCAGGCGTCGTCGTTCTTCAGTTCGGTGCCCGGCTTCACCAGGCCTGGCGCGAACTGCTTGCGTGCGGTGACCACCTGGCACATCGAATCGCCCCACAGACCGCTGTCCAGGCGACGCAGCGCCACTTCGGCGACGGCTTGTTGTCCGCGCAGCGTCTGGTCGCGCGCTTCCAGGTACACGGTGGTGCTGAGGCAAAGCGAATCGGCAGCGGGTTGCGGCAACAATTGCGAGAGCCAGAGAATCCAGGCCAGTTTCATCGTACTCCTTGCTCCGTATGGGCCGTCGTCGTGGCGCTGCGCCGGGATGGCGCGGCAAGCGATGCGGCTTGGCGTCATGGGGAGGCGGCCTGTCACGGGCCGCCCGGGTGCCGGCAATCTGAAGTCCGGCGGATCCGCCAAGATGGGCGGATCGAGAAGAGGCGCGAACGATAGGGGCCGGTTCCCGAATCGCAACTGAATCCCGAGTGTTGACAGGGTTCACATCTCGCTGTGTCGAGATGCCGTCGTGCCTGGCCGCACGACGGCATTGTGCAGCGCCGCACTGCGGCGCATGAGGCTCAGGGAAACTGCTTGCGCTGCATCAGCATGGCGTACACCTTGACCACCGGATCGGCGTGCCCGCTCAGTTGCGCCAGGCGTTGATCGCGATCCGGCCAACGCTGCGCCTGATCGGCGAGCACGCGCAGATCGCCGAACCAGGTGTCGTGATCGCGTGCGTAATACGGGCCGCTCAGCAGCGTGGCGAGCAGGTGCATGCCGCGGTCGCGCGCCGCGCCCGCCGGCGCGTACTCGAGATAGCGCAACAGTTCGCGCAGGCGCGCGCGCTGCACGCGGCCGCTGTCGTCGCTGGCGGCGGTCTGCTGCAGCACGCCGTGGTCGAGTTGGTCGAGGAACTCGATCGATGCTTTTTCCGTCGCCGCATCGCCTGCACTGGAAGCCGGATCCAGCAACTGCGTGCGGATGTTGTAGCCGGCCTGGCGGATCAGCGAGATCGCATCGGCGTCGATCGACTGCGCGGGGAGCTGCGGTGCCGGCACGATGCGCTCGGCCGGCAGCTCGGCGACGAAGCGCTGTTCCAGCAGCCAGTGGTTGCCGAGCACGCTGGAAGCGCAGCGCGTCTGCGCTAGATGCGCGGCGACGTAGCCGCGGTAGGCGGCGTGCAGGCGCTCGCGCAGGGCGCTGTCGGACATTTGTTGCAGCACCAGCGGCATGTCGCCGGCCACGCTGAGTTCGGTGGCGGTGAAACCGGCATCGTCGCCGCGGATGCGTTCGAACATGCGCACCAGGCCGTCGCCGAGCTGTGCCTGTCCCGCAGTATCCAGCGGTGCCGCGGCGAGCGCCATCTTCAGTGCCGGGGCGGTGTCGGTTTCGTGTTGCGCCGCGTCCACGCGTGCGGCGATTGCGCTGGCGCGCGCTGCCGGTGACGCTGGCTGCAATGCGCTGGCCAACGCATAGGTCGGGCTGGGATCGTCGAGATAGTCCGCATCGCAACTGCCGGCGTGCGGCGTCGGCAGCGCGGCGAACAACGCCTGAACCTGCGCTGGCGTGGCGTGTTGTGCGGCGCGTGTCTGCAGCGTCAGCCGATCCAGACCAGCGGTGCGCGGTGAGCGAAGTTCGTCGTCGTGCTCTTCGTCGATGCTGCCGACGCGGGCCAGGCCTGGCATGCGCCGTTGCGCGCGCTCGGCCAGTGCCACGGCCTGTTGGGTCAGCCGTTGCGCGGCAGCGGCCCGGTTGCCGTCGGCTGGAAGATCGGCGGATGCAGCCAAGCGCAGCAGCACATCGGCCTGGAAGTCGGCAGGCAGCGCCTGCGCCGCGGCCAGCACCGCACTCGCAGGTGGCCCGGGCACGGCGCTACCGTTCATCGAAGCGGCACCAGTGGACGGCGGCGTCTGCGCACTGGCCGGGCCGGCATGCGGGTGTGTTGCGAGGGAAGCTGGCGCTGTGGGTTGCGCGCCGTGGGCGGTGGCCGCGCGTTGCAGCAGCGGCACACAGGCGCCGGCGACCAGCAGCGCGAGAAGCAGATGGCGGGGACGTGGGGCGGAACGCATGCGAACTCCTGAAGGCGGGCGACGGACTGCACGGCGCATGGGCGCCGTGCAGGACCGGGGAGCGCACTCCCCGGGCGACCATCCAGTGGTCAGTTGTAGCGCGCGGTGTTGCGCGGCACGTTGGCGCGAATCACCCCGAGCGGATCGTCGGTGATGATGCTGGTGAAGCCGGCTGTGACCTGCGCGCGGAAGTCCGGACGGTCGTCGGCGGTCTCGTTGCCGAAGTACTTGGTACGGGTCAGGTAGTCGTCGAGCGAGGCACAGCAGGTGCCGTTGCTGCGCACGTAGTGCTGGCCGTCATGGCTGCTGAGGCGGTACTCGGGCACCGGCGAGAACGCGCCGATCGCGCGTTTCTGCGCCTGGTTCTCGGCCAGCAGTTCGGCGGTCGGGTCGCCGCGGCGGGGCTGCTTGTTGCCGATTTCCAGCCAGGCGAAGCCGTTTTGGCGACGCGCCTCGTTGATCCAGGCGTTGACCCGGCACGCCGGCGTGTCGCCGCGCCCCGAGCCGCACTCGCCGACGTAGCCGCCATCGGCCAGCCTGTCCATGTCGCCAGCGTAGATGGTCGGCGCGAATGGCACACCCTTGGTGAAGCGGGTGATCTCGCTGGGCGTCTTCGGCAGCAGCGAGGCGCTGAATTTCAGCACCACCTGGTTCTCCATGCGGAACGCATGGACCTGGTCGGCCGCGCGCGAGACTGCATCCAGGTTCTTCAGATCAAGCACCACCACCATGTGGTTGGCGTAGGTCACCACGGTGTTCAGCGCCTTGGCCAGCGAGGTCGGATTGTCGTTGGTCTTGGCGAAGTTCTTGTCGCGCAGGAACGAGTTGACCAGATCATGACTGGTCAGGGTGCTGATGTCCGGATTCCAGCCCTTCGGATTGGTCGCCGGCTGGAAGATATAGAAGCCGGGTTCGTGATACACCACGCGACCGGCGTTCTGGTCGTGGAACAGCCAAAGGATGCCGTCGGAGGCCTGCTTGACATCGAGTTCGATCGCTTCGATGTTGTTGTTGTAAGTGCTGAGGATCGAGCAGGTGGAGTTTTCCGCGCAGCCGTTGCCGACCAGCCCGCGATGCGAGATCACCACGACGTCGGCGTGATTCCCCTGGTAGGGATTCTTCATCACGTTGAGGATATGTTGCGGGTTCCAGTTGCTGGCGGCCGACGCCATGCCGGACAGCGTGGCCAGCGACGCGCAGGCCAGCGCCAGGGCGAGAACCTTGGCGGGTTTCTTGGGCAGTTTCATGTGCTCTCTTCCGTTCGGGGTTGATGGAATGAAGTGAAGCAGCGCAGCGCGCGGCAACCGCCGCGCCCATGGGCGCGGTTGTCTGCAGCGCAATGCTCGAAGCGACGGGCATCGTCCTGGCGTTGCACGCCACCCGTCTGAAACTGGACTCCTGGCGACACCGCGCGTGGGCCACCGCGTGATGTCGCCGGGATTTGGACCGAGGCCCGCTACCGGGGCGTGTCCGCGCCGTGCAGGTAGCGTTGCAATGCCAACGGCTCGTCGGTTTGGATCATGCTGACGCCGTGCTTGCGCAGCCCGCCCCAGACCGCAGCCGGATCGCGCAGCGCGCGCTGGTCGGTGTAGTGCGCCGACAGCCGCATCGGTTTGCCGCTGGCGATGTCGTTGGTCATGGTGTTGACGAACAGCCGCGCGTGCGGCGCCAGTTCGCGTTGCGCAATGTCCAGCACCACCGGGTCGTCGAACATCAGCTGCACCACCGCCGGCTGCAAGCTGGCGGCGCGGCGCAGGGCCTGCTCGGGCGGCAGCGTCGATTCACGCTGCAGGTACAGCGCCTGCACCGCGATGTCGGCCTTGCGCGCGCGCTGCAGCACCGCAGCGGGCGCGTCCAGCGGCACGTTGAGCAGCACGTCGCGCTGCGCGCCGGCGGCCTCCACCACGTCGATCACCTGGTCCAGCGCCGCGGCCTTGACGTCCAGGTTCACCAGGACCTTGCCGCGCGCCATGGCCAACGCCTGCGCCAGCGTCGGCGGATGCCGCGCGGTGAGCGTGCTGTCGCGGCCGCCACCCCGGCTGCGCACGCGCAAGGCGGCGATCTGCACCGCGTCCAGATCGGCCACCGCGCCGTGCCCATCGGTGGTGCGGTCCACCGTCTCGTCGTGCATCAGCACCAGCGCGCCGTCGCGGGTGGTGCGCACGTCGATCTCGACCATGTCCACGCCGCGCGCGATGCACGCGGCGATGCCGTCCAGCGTGTTCTCCGAGGCGAACGTCCAGCAGGCGCGGTGCGACACCACCAGCGCCGGCCCATGCGGGTCGCGTAGCTGGTCGGGCAGGCTCGGCGTTGCCGCCATGGCCAGGACCGGCATCGACAGCACGGCGCTCATCAGCAGTCTCCGGCAGCGCATGCTCACCATCTCCAGGTCAGCGACGCGTTGTAGTTGCGGCCGAAGATCGGCCGCGCGTAGATCGCGTCGGCGGTGCCCTGGCCGGACAGCGTGTCCACGCGCGCATTGCCTTCGGTCAGGCCGAGCGCGTTGCCGACGTTGGCGGCGTGCAGCTGCAGTTCCAGGTGGTCGGTCAGCCGCGCGAACAGGCTCAGGTCGTAGGTGGTGTAGGCGGGCAGGGCGGTGGCGTTGGTGTAGTCCACATAGCGCTGGCCCATGCGATAGGCGGTGGCCGACAGTTCCAGCGGCCGGCCGTCGATGTCGAAGTACAGGGTCGGGCTGATCGACGCCATGAACTTCGGGATGCGCGAGATCTGCTTGCCGTCCAGGTTGCCGTAGCTGAGGCCGGTGGTCGCGTTGCTCAGGCCGCGCGTCTGCGGATCCTGCAGCGTGGCCGAACCGGTGATGCCGAACAGCGGCGACGGCCGCCAGGTGAACTCCGATTCCAGGCCCAGGGTGCGCGTCTTGCCGACCAGCGCCAGGCTCTGCACCGCACCGCTGCCGTCGAGCACGATGGCGCTGATCGACAGATCGTTGAAGCGGCTCCAGAAGCCGACCGTGGAGAACGAGAAGCTGTCGCCGAAGCTGCCGCGCAGGCCGGCCTCGGCCTGGTCGATATCGGTGACGTCGGCGTTCTGGGTCTGGTAGACGTTCTGCAGCCGCGGCAGGCGCTGCGACTGGGTGTAGCGGGCGAAGGTCTGCAGCTGCGGGGTCAGCGCGAACTCGGCGCCGAGCGTCCACTGGGTGGCATGGCGATGATCGGTGCGCGGGCTGAACGCGCCGCTGAGGCCGCCGACGTTGTCGTCGGCCAGCGTGGTCGGATCGCCGAGATTGCGCGTGGTGTTGGCGTAGACGCCGCCGTTGGCGTTGTAGCGGGTGTAGCGCACGCCGGCATCCAGGCCGAGGCGGCCGAAGCGCACCGAATCCCACAGGTACGGCGACAGGTAGGTGCCGTTGGCGAAGCCGCGGGTGACGCCATTGCCGTAGCGCACGAAGCCGTTCTGGGTGACCGAACCGACCACGTTGCCGGCGGCGTCGTAGGCCAGCACGTCCAGGCGCTGCGCGTTGTTCTGCAGCGTGGTCAGCACGGTGTTCTGCAACCGGTCCTGGCGGTATTCGAAGTGCTGCACGTTGAGGCCGGCGGTGAGCGTGTGCTGGCCCAGCGCGGTGTCGTCGAACGCCTTGCTCAGGCGCAGGTCGTCGGACAGCGTGCGCAGATGCGTGCGCGCATTCCACAGGCCGCTCTCCAGCACCAGGCCGTCGGCCGCGGCTGGATCGTAGGCGGCGCCGTTGCGGCTGGCGACGTAGCCGACCCGCGCCACCCGCGTGCCGAAGCCGCTGCGCGCACGGCCGAGTTGCGTGTTGAGGTAGGTGCCGGCGTCGTAGGGTGCGGCGCCGGAGAACAGCGCGGTGTAGTCCACCTCCGCATCGACGAAGCGCATGCGGTTGTTGAGGGTCAGGCCGTCGCCCAGATCCCACTCCAGGTGCGTGCCGAGTTGCTTGACCTTGCTGTGGATGCCGTCGGCCAGGTCCAGGTTGCGCGCCAGCGGTGTAGTGCCGTCGAAGGTCAGGGCCGTGGTGTGGCGCAGGTCGTTGGACAGCAGGGTGCCGTCCAGCGGGTCGATCAGCGCCGACAGCGATTGCGACGGGTTGCGCGGGTCGGCCAGCGGGATCGGGTTGTAGAAGGCGGTACGGTCGTTGAGGTACTTGGCGTCGACGTCGAGGATCGCATCGCCCATCAGGAAGGTCAGGTTGCCGCGCAGCTGGCCACCCTGGTCGGCGGTGTAGCCGGTGCGACGCAGGCCGTCGTCGCTGCGGTGGTAGCCGCCGATGCTGTACAGCACGTTCTCGCTGAGCGGGCCGGCGCTGTAGGCGTCCTCGCGGCGCAGGCCGTCGCTGCCCACGCTCATGCGCACCGCGCCTTCGGGCGTGGCGGTGCCGTGGCGGGTGATGGCGTTGACCGTGCCGCCCGGCGCATTGGTCGCGAACAGCGGCGAGGTACCGCCGCGCACCACTTCCAGGCGCTCGGTCATCATGTCCAGCGCGAACAGGGTATCGACGTTGAAGAAGCTTTCCTGCGGCTCGTCGAACAGGGTCAGGCCGTCTTCCTGGTACTGCACGTAGTACCAGCCGCCGGCCGGCAGGCCGCGCACGTAGAGATTCTGGCCGCCGCCCTGGCCGCCGGAGGGTTCGGCGGAGAAGCCGGGGACCGCCCGCAGCATGTCCACGCTGCTGCTCGGGGTGCTCCGCTCCAGGCGTTCCTTGGACACCACGCTGATCGCGAAGGGGGCGTCCTTCTGCGACTGGCCCTGCGGCGTGCCGGTGACCACCATCTGGTCCAGCGTGGTGGTGGCGTCTGCCGGGGGCGCTGGCGCGTCCTCAGCATGGACGGTCGCGGCGCTGCCGAGGATGGACGCGAGCGCCAGGGCCAGCAGGCTCGGGTGCGGATGAACGGTACGCATGAAGACCCCCAGTAAAAGAATGTTGGATTAATACTATTTGTCATGTATGAAAATTGGATGTCCA
Organism: Xanthomonas sp. LF07-6; assembly: GCF_034105445.1. Classification (NCBI taxonomy): domain Bacteria; kingdom Pseudomonadati; phylum Pseudomonadota; class Gammaproteobacteria; order Lysobacterales; family Lysobacteraceae; genus Xanthomonas; species Xanthomonas sp. LF07-6. The sequence continues at coordinate 856,083 of NZ_JAXGGI010000001.1, read as the reverse complement.
CGTGCTAGGTTGTTGCGGTTCGTGCATCCATCACGCTTTGCGTCCGCCTATGCCGCATCCCGATTTCCCGCCGCGCGTCAGTGCCGGCGGCCGCCAATTGCTCGACCGTGTGTTCAAGACCGGGGTGCAGACCCAGGCGGCGCTGAGCCGCGACCTGGCTCTGTCGCAGCCCACCGTGGCGCGCCTGCTGCAGGGCTTCGTGCAGGACCGCATGGTCCAGCTCAGCGCCCGTGCCGCCGAGGGTCGCGGCAACCCCAGCGTCGATGTGCGGCTGGCGCCGGATTACGCCTACGCCTTCGGCATCGGCCTGATGGGCGACGTGGTGGCGCTGGCGCTGGTGGATTTCGCCGGCACCGTGCGCGGCCAGCGCCGCGTGGGCCTGGCCGACATGCGCCGTGCACCGGTGCTGGCGCAATTGCAGCGATTCCGTGCGGAGCTGCTGGCCGAGACCGGAGTGGACCCGGCGCGGGTGGTCGGCATGGGCATGGCGATTTCGGCGTTCTTCACCGGGCAGGGCCGGCAGATGGCCGGGCCGCCGGCGCTGGAGGACTGGACCCAGGTGGACCTGGTGCCGATTCTGGAAGAAGCCCTGGGCTGCGCGGTCACCATCGAGAACGATGGCGCGGCGGCGGCGGTCGCCGAGAGTCTGTACGGGGTCGGCCGCGACTGCCGCGACTTCGTCTACCTGCACCTGACCAACGGCTTCGGCGGCGGCATCATCGCCGATGGCCGGCTGTTCCGCGGCCACCGCGGCAATGCCGGCGAGTTCGGCGGCATCTGGACCGTCGGCGGCATGGCCTATCCGAACCTGGACGCGCTGCTGTCGCTGGTGCGGGCCGCCGGCCAGGACTACGCCGGAGTCGAGCAGATGCTCGGCGCGATCGACGCGCACACCCCGGGCGTGGACGCCTGGCTGGACATGGCCGAGGCACCGTTCTCGCAGTTGTGCGCGTATCTGGCCTATGCGCTGGATCCGCAGGCGATCGTGATCGGCGGGCGCCTGCCGGCCGCGATCGGCGCACGCCTGATCGAGCGCCTCCGCATCCCGCGCGCACCCAACCGGCACGGCCTGGCGCCGCCGCTGCCGCAACTGTGCATCGCCCGCACCGTCGGCGACGCGGTGACCCTGGGCGCGGCGTTGATGCCGCTGCAGCGGGCGTTTTTCGCCTGAGACATGCAGCGGCGGGCGCAGTGCGTCGCGCCGCGGTGCAGGTGTTGCTTGCCAGACGGCTAGCCCGCGTTGTATCGCGGTGGCGTCGACCGTGCGCCGCCTCAGCCGCTGCTCGCGTTCGCCGCCAGGCCGGCACCGATCGGATGCGATCGCCGGCGTCCCGTCAACAGCGCCAGCAGCAGGCATAGCGCCCCGCACAGCAGCGGGCCGGCCGCCATCGCCCAGCACAGCAGCAGGCAGTGCCCGTCGCGGTAGTCCAGCGCATCCAGCAGCACGCCGATCAGCACCACCCCGGCGGCCAGCGCGACCTGTGCGGCGGCGGTCAGTGCGGCGAAGCACAGCGCATGCTCGGCGACCGCCCGGGTCGCGGTGCACTGCGCGTGCCAGGCCCATACCAGTTGCCCGCCGCTGCCGCCGATGGCGCCGATGCAGGCGGCCGCGGCCAGGCTCAGCAGTGGCTGCGCCGGCAACGCCAGGGCGAACAGCGGCGCGCACAGCAACAGGGCGCTGCCGAGCCAGGCCAGCCGTTGTGTCGGCGTGCGCTGTCGGCCCCAGCGCGCGGCCAGCGGCTGCACCAGCACCGTGCCGAGCGCATAGGCGATCAGGACCGCGCTGCCCCAGCCGGGCGAGAGCAGACCGTAGGCAGCCACGTACGGGGCGAGCTTGGTGAACGCGGGCAGGGTCAGCGAGACCGCTGCGATCAGTGCCAGCGGCTGCCAGGGAATCGCGCGCCACGAGGGCGCTCGGTCGATCGCGATCACGGCCGTGGCGTCGGCCGGGGCCGGGTGCGCAGTGGCGTGATGGCGCAGCACCCGCTGCAACTGCCAGGCGCACAGCATCGCCACCGCCGCCAGCACCGCGCTGGCCTGCAGCGCCAGGCTGCCGCCATCGGTCCCGCGCGCCAGCACCGCACCGACCACACTGCTGATCAGCAGCGCCGCCGCGCCGCTGCCGGCCAGGCGCAGCGCGCTGGCGCCGTCGTGGCCGCGCCAGGGCCACTGCGCCAGGCTCAGCAAGGTGTTCTGGGCCACGTCGCAGGCGGCGTAGGCCAGCCGGAACAGCAGGCTCACCGCCAGCACATAGCCCGGCCGCCACGGCGGCGGCAGCAAGGGTGCGGCGAACACCAGCAGCAGCGCCAGCGCCGCGGCGGCCAGACCGTGCCATTGCAGGCGCCCGGCGCTGCGCACGTCGCGCAGGCGCCGGCGCAGGCCCCAGCCGGCGCCGAGGCCGATCGCGGCGCTGAGCAGCAGGCCCAGCGCCAGCACCAGCCCGGCCGTGATCGCGCGCAGGCCGGCATGTTCGGTCATCGAGTAGATCAGCAGCAGTTCGCCGGCGTACCACAGCAGGCTCTTGCCGAAATGCGCGCCGGCATACGCCGCCAGCGCCGTTTGCGGCAGGCGGGGCAGGGCGGGCAGGGGCGAGGCGGGCGGCATGCCCAGGCTTATAGCCGCGCGATGCGACAGCACCAAGTCCGCCGCGCCGGCTTGCTAGGATCGAAGGCGCTGGTCCCCGTCGTTCGAGGAGTTCGCCGATGTCGCTGTCATGGTCATGGCCCCGGTTGCTGTGCCTGTGTCTTGCCGCCTTCGCTGCGCCTGCCGTCGCGTCCGTGGCCGCGCGCCCGCAGGCGGTGTATCAGCTGTCCGCCGCCGACCTGTTGCGTCTGCTGCGCGGCGATGCGCAGGCCGCGGCGACGCCGCTCGCCGGCAGCGCCGAGCAACGCCGCGCGCAGGCCGGCGCGCTGGCGCGGCTGTACATCGCCGGCGTCGCCGACGCCAGCGAAGGCAGACAGTGGTGCGCCGGCGCGCAGGGCGTGCTGACGCACGAACTGGTCGATCGCGTGTTCACCGCGCTCGCCGCGCTGCCGCCGGCGCAGTTGCGGCAGCGCGCCGCGGTTCCGGTGGAGCAGGCGCTGCACGACGCGTTCCCCTGCGCGGCGCGTTGAGCGTCACAGGCCCGTCGGTGGCGGGCGCCGGGCGTGACTGCTGCGGGCGACCTGGGCTTGCGCGTGCCGGGATCGAGAGCGATCGCCGACTGTGCCCGACAGAGCGCCGCGTGCCTCGACACGACGCTGCCCGCGATGGTCGCCGATGGCCGACCAGGTCAGCGCACGCCCTACAACTGCGCCGCCAGCCGGCTGCCCTGGGCGATGGCGCGCTTGGCGTCCAGTTCCGCGGCGATATCGGCACCGCCGATCAGGTGCGCGCTGCGGCCGGCGGCCTGCAGCGCCGCCTGCAGGTCGCGCCGCGGTTCCTGGCCGGCGCAGACCACCACCGTGCCCACCGGCAACAGTTGCTCGGCGCCGTCCACGCGGATGCGCAGGCCGCTGTCGTCCACGCCCAGGTATTCGACGCCGCCGAGCATGGTCACGCCCTTGGCCTTGAGCGTGGCGCGATGGATCCAGCCGGTGGTCTTGCCCAGCCGCGCGCCGGGCCGGCCCGGGCTGCGCTGCAGCAGCCACACGCTGCGCGCCGGCGGCTCCGGGCGTGGCTTGCACAGCGCGCCACGGCCTTCGAATTGCGGGTCCACGCCCCACTCGGCCATCCAGCGCGCCGGGTCCAGCGCGGTCGACTCGCCGGCGTGCACCAGGAACTCGCCGACATCGAAGCCGATGCCGCCGGCGCCGATGATCGCGACCTTGTCCGCGGCCTGTACCCGGCCCTGCAGCACGTCCAGATAGCTGACCACACTGGGATGATCGGCGCCGGGGAAATCCACCGTGCGCGGCACGATGCCGGTGGCCAGCACCACCTCGTCGAAGTCGGCCAGCAGGGCCGCATCGGCGGTGGTGTGCAGGCGCAGTTCCACGCCGGTGGCGTCGAGCTGGTGGCGGAAGTAGCGCAGCGTCTCGTGGAATTCCTCCTTGCCGGGAATCCGCTTGGCCACGTTGAACTGGCCGCCGATCTCGCTGGCGCTGTCGAACAGGGTGACGCGGTGGCCGCGCTGTGCGGCCACGGTCGCGCAGGCCAGGCCTGCAGGGCCTGCGCCGACCACGGCGATGCGCTTGGGCGCGCGGGTCGGCAGGTAGTTCAGTTCGGTCTCGGCGGCCGCGCGAGGATTGACCAGGCAACTGGCGGTCTTGTTCTCGAACACGTGGTCCAGGCAGGCCTGGTTGCAGGCGATGCAGGTGTTGATCGCCTGCGCCTGGCCGCGCTGCGCCTTGTTCGCCCATTCCGGGTCGGCCAGCAGCGGCCGCGCCAGCGACACCATGTCGGCGCCGCCGCCGGCCAGGATGCGCTCGGCCACGTCGGGCATGTTGATGCGGTTGGTGGCGATCAGCGGCAGCCGCACGTGCGGCTTGAGCTTGGCGGTCACCGCCGCGAACGCCGCGCGCGGCACCGAGGTGGCGATGGTCGGCACGCGTGCTTCGTGCCAGCCGATGCCGGAGTTGATGAGGGTCGCGCCGGCGGCCTCGATCGCCTGCGCCTGCAGCACGATCTCCTGCCAGTCGCTGCCGTCCTCGACCAGGTCCACCAGCGACAGCCGGTAGACGATGATGAAGTCCGGTCCGCAGGCGGCGCGGATGCGGCGCACGATCTCCACCGCAAAGCGCATGCGCTTGGCCGCATCGCCGCCCCAGGCGTCGTTGCGGCGGTTGCTGCGCGGGGCGATGAACTCGTTGATCAGATAGCCTTCCGAGCCCATTACCTCGACGCCGTCGTAGCCGGCCTCGCGCGCCAGCCTGGCGGCGTGCGCGTAGGCATCGATCTGGCGTTCGACGCCGCGCGCCGACAGTGCGCGCGGGGTGAACGGGTTGATCGGCGCCTTGAGCTTCGACGGTGCCACCGACAGGGGGTGGTAGGCGTAGCGCCCGGCGTGCAGCAGTTGCAGGCAGATCTTGGCGCCATGCGCGTGCACCGCGGCGGTCACCTGCCGGTGCGGGCGCACTTCCCATGGCCAGGACAGCTTGCCGCCAAACGGTTTCAGCCAGCCGACCACGTTCGGTGCGAAGCCGCCGGTGACGATCAGGCCGACGCCGCCGGCGGCGCGCTCGGCGAAGTACGCGGCCAGTTTGGGGAAGTCGCGGGCGCGGTCTTCCAGGCCGGTGTGCATGGAGCCCATCAGGATGCGGTTGCGCAGTTGGGTGAAGCCCAGGTCCAGCGGGGCGAACAGGTGCGGGTAGGCGGCGGGGGCGGGGACGGGCTGGCCGGGGGCGGGCGACATGGCGTGGATACGCAGGCGTACGGAAGGGCGCAGGGTGCCGTGAAACCGGGCTGGCGGCAAGAGGGGCGTTGCTTTTACGTAGACCTAAACGTTGCCTTGGTCCTGGTGCTTGGACTTCTGAAGCTTGGAGCTAAGAGCTTCGAAGCAAGAGCAACAGCTTCCGCTGACGCGGGTTACTTTTCTTTGCTTGTGCAAAGAAAAGTAACCAAAAGAAGCGCTTCACCACAGCCGAAGGCTGGTCAAGCACACCCCGCAGCGCGCCCTCCGCGCTGCGCGCTCCGGGTTCGCAGCCACGACGGGGATTCGCGGAAGGGGCATCCTGCCCCCGCCGCGAACGGCGCACATCCATGTGCGCCGCCCTTCGGGTTTTTCCCCGCCGCGTCTGCCGCGCTGAGGGGACCCGGTAGATCAAAAGCACAGCAAAAGCACAGCAAAAGCACAGCAAAAGCACAGCAACAGCACCAACGGGAGCGGTTACGGTCGGCGGGGCGGTCGCGCCAATGTTTCGATCGCTGCGCCGCCTGCTCAGCCCCAGCCGACCAGCGCCAGTTTGCCGATGGTGCTGCCCGACTCCAGGCGCCGGTGCGCCTCGCGCAGGGTGGTGGCGTTGATCGGGGTCAGGGTCTCGGTCAGGGTGGTGCGCAGTTCGCCTGCGTCCACCAGGCTGGCGGTGCGTGCCAGGATGCGGTGCTGTTCGATCATGTCGTCGGTGCGGAACCGGGCGCGTGCGAACATCATTTCCCAGTGGATGCCGATGCACTTGGCCTTGTACGGGTCGCCGATGTGCAGCGGACCGCTCGGTTCGACGATCAGGCCGACGTGGCCCTGCGGCGCCAGCAGCTCGCCCAGCGCCTGCCAGTAGCGGTCGGTGTCGGCCAGGTTCAACGCGGCGTCCACTTGGTCGATGCCCAGTGCCTGCAGCTGCGGCGCCAGCTCCTGGCGATGGTCGATCACGTGGTGCGCGCCGAGTTGCAGGCACCAGTCGCGGGTCTGCGGCCGCGAGGCGGTGGCGATCACCTCGAAGCCGGCATGCCGCGCCAATTGGATCGCGATCGAGCCGACCCCGCCGGCGCCGCCGATCACCAGCAGGCGGCGGCCGCGGTTGTGTTCGTCGTCGAAGTCGAAGGGCATGCGCTGGAACAGCAGTTCCCAAGCGGTCAGGGTGGTCAGCGGCAGCGCCGCGGCCTGGGCGAAGTCCAGCGTGGCCGGCTTGCGCGCGACGATGCGCGCATCCACCAGTTGGTATTGCGCGTTGCTGCCGGCGCGGGTGATGTCGCCGGCGTAGTAGACCTCGTCGCCCGGCTCGAAGCCGTCGACCTCGGGTCCGACCCCCTCGACCACGCCGGCGGCGTCGTAGCCCAGCACCTTGGGCTGGCCGTCGCTCGCGCCCTTGGCGCGAACCTTGGTGTCCACCGGATTGACCGACACCGCCTCCACCCGCACCAGCAGGTCGTGGCCGGCGGGCGCGGGCGGCGTCGGAAGGTCGAGGTCGTGCAGCGACTGCGGATCGTCGATCGGCAGGGGATGGAGGGTGGCGACCGCTTTCATGGAGGCTCCTGGACGTGAAGGAAAGGAGGGCACGGCCGCAGCTCAGACCGGCCGCGGGTTGCGCTCGGCGAAGCCGCGCTGGTGCCAGTACGGATACGCCGGTACCGCCGCGCTGGCCGCATCCAGCTGTTGCACGTGGGCGGGATCGAGGGTCCAGCCGACCGCCCCCAGATTCTGCCGCAACTGGTCTTCGGTCCGTGCGCCAATGATCACGCTGCTGACCGTCGGTCGCTGCAACAGCCAATTCAGTGCGATCTGCGGCACGCTGCGGCCGGTTTCGGCGGCGATGGCTTCCAGGGCGTCGATCACCCGGTACAGGCGCTCTTCCTCCACCGGCGGCCCGGCCTCGGTGACCGCCTTGTCGTGCAGGCGGCTGCTTTCCGGCAGCGGCTGGCCGCGGCGCAGCTTGCCGGTCAGCCGGCCCCAGCCCAGCGGGCTCCACACCAGCGCGCCCACGCCCTGGTCCAGGCCCAGCGGCATCAGTTCCTCCTCGTAGTCGCGCCCGATCAGCGAGTAATAGGCCTGGTGCGCGACATAGCGCGACCAGCCGTGGCGGTCGGCCACCGCCAGCGACTTCATCAAGTGCCAGCCGGAGAAGTTGGACACGCCCAGGTAGCGGATCTTGCCGGCACGCACCAGGTCGTCGAGCGTGGACAGGGTTTCCTCCACCGGCGTGTGCGCGTCGAAGCCGTGCAACTGGAACAGGTCGAGGTAGTCCGTGCCCAGGCGGATCAGCGCCGCTTCCACCGCGCGCACCAGGTGGAAGCGCGAGGAACCGACACTGTTGGCTGCGGCCCGGTCGAAGCGGAAGCCGGCCTTGGTCGAGAGCAGCACCTGGTCGCGGCGGCCCTTGATCGCCGCGCCCAGCACCGATTCGGCGGCGCCGCCGGAATAGACGTCGGCGCTGTCGAACAGGGTGACGCCGGCTTCCAGGCAGATGTCGATCAGGCGCCGGGCCTGATCCACGTCCGAATTGCCCCAGGTGGCGAAGAAGGGATCGGTGCCGGCGAAGGTGCCGGTGCCGAAGCTGAGCACGGGGACCTTGAAGCCGGACGCGCCGAGATGACGGTATTCCATGGAGAACTCCTGATAGCGAAGGGGGAAGTGAGGAGAGAGAAGGCGTCAGCGCGCCGCGGCGTCGGTGTCGACGGCGTCGGTCGCAGCGGAGGTGGAAGCGGCTGCGGTGGCGCCGAGCAACTGCGCGGCGGCCTCGGCCATGGCCGCGTAGCCGGCGTCGCCGGGATGCAGGTGATCGCCCGAGTCGAAATCCGCGCGCATCCGCGTGGGATGCGCGGGGTCGCGTAGCAGGGCGTCGAAATCCAGGATCGCGTCGAAGCCGTTGCCGGCGCGCAGCCAGGCATTGACCTGCTGGCGCACGGCTTCTTTCTGCGGGCTGTAGTAGCCGGGGATCGGCGAGTCCGGCAGCGCGCCCTCGAACGGGGTGAGGGTGGCGCCGATCACCCGCAGGCCGCGCGCCTGCGCGCGCTGCAGCACCTGCCGGTAGCCGGCGATCAGGTCCTCGGCCGGCACCGGCGCATCGTCCGGCGCGAACGGCGTGGCGTACCAACTGATGTCGTTGATGCCCATCAGCAGAATCACGGTGTGCACGCCGGGCTGCGCCAGCACGTCGCGGTCCAGCCGCGCCAGCGCGTTGCGGCCCATGCGGTCGCGCAGCACGCGCCCGCCGGAGATGCCCGCGTTGAGCACCGCCACCCGCTGCGCGGCCAGCCGCGTGGCCAACTGGTCCGGCCAGCGCCGGTCCTGCCCCGGCGTCGACGCGGCGCCGTCGGTGATCGAATCGCCCAGCGCCACCACCGCGCCGATGGCATCGGCACGGCGCACCTGGATGCCGCTGACGAACAGCCGCACCGGCAGCGCGCTGGCGCCGGCCAGCGTGGCGTCGGCGGTGCGCTCGCCCGCGGCCAGCCAGGCGCTTTGCAGGCCCTCCCAGTGGAAGGTGGACGGCGCGGTCGGCTGCGGCAGGTACAGGCTGATGCTGAGCCGGGCCAGGTCCGGCACGCTCAGCGCCACCGGGTCGCTGAGCACCGGCGCGCCCGGCGGCACGGTCACCTCGGTCTTGCCGCCGAAGCGCAGCGGCCGCTGCGAGCCGGGCAGGGTCGCGGCGCCGTCGCCGGCCAGGGCCAGCGAGGCGGCGCCGATGTGTAGCGGCGCATCGCCATAGGCGTTGCTCAGTTCCACCCGCACCTCGCTGCCGCCGAGGCTCACCCGCGCCACCTGGCGCACGGTCTGCCGCCACAGGCGGAACGGCGTCTGCGTCGGGAACGGGAAGTCCGCGGCCCACAGCGGTTGCGGGCTGGCCTGCCAGGTCGCGACCCACTCGCGCGACGCCGCGTCCCCAACGAGCGCCGCGCCCAGCAGCGCCGTCGCCAGCGCAGCCCGCGCCATCGGCCGGCTCATGCCGCACCGCCGGCGGCGCAACCCGCGCCGTGATTGGCGGCGGGTGTGGCGGTGGCCGGCGACAGCCGCAGCGCGCCCAGCGCCACCGCCAATCCGGCCAGGGTCAGCAGTGCCGCCACCCAGGGCAGTTGCGACAGGCTGCCGCCATGGCCGAGCACCAGGCCGCCCAGCCAGGCACCCAGCGCATTGCCCAGGTTGAACGCACCGATGTTCAGGCTTGAGGCCAGATGCCGGCCGGCCTCGCCGGCCTTGCCCAGCACCCACACCTGCAGGGGCGCCACCGTGGCGAACGCGGCCACGCCCAGCAGGCCGATGCCCAGCGTCATCGCCGGCGCCGACGGCAAGGCGAGGGGCAGTGCCGCCAGCACCACCGCCAGCACGCCCAGGCTCAGCGGCAGCGCCTGCTGCGGGCGGCGGTCGGCCAGACGTCCGCCGAGCACGTTGCCGACGATCATGCCCACGCCGAACACCAGCAGCAGCGGCGACACCGCACTCTCGGAAACTCCAGTGACCTGGGTCAGCAGCGGCTGCACATAGGTGTACACGGCGAACACGCCCGCATAGCCCAGCACCGTCGTCGCCAGGCCCAGCAGCACCGGGGCGCGGCCGACCGCGCGCAGTTCCTCGCGCAGCGGCACGGCCGCCGGTGCGGCACGATCGGCCGGCACCAGCGCGGCGATCACCACGGTGGCCAGCGCGCCGATCCCCGCCACCGCCCAGAACGTGGCGCGCCAGCCGTAATGCAGGCCCAGCCAGGCGCCGGCCGGCACTCCGAGCAGGGTGGCGACGGTGAGGCCGGTGAACATGGTCGAGATCGCCGAGGCCTTGCGCTGCGGGGGCACCAGGGTGGTGGCGACCACCGCGCCGACGCCGAAGAAGGTGCCGTGCGCCAGCGAGGTCACCACCCGCGCCGCCATCAGCGCCGCGTAGCTCGGCGCCAGCGCGCAGGCCAGGTTGCCGGCGGTGAACACCAGCATCAGCGCCAGCAGCACGCGCTTACGCGGCCAGCGCCGGCTGGCCACGGTCAGCAGCGGCGCGCCGAGGAACACGCCCAGCGCATAGCCGGAGATCAGCAGTCCGGCGGACGGAACGCTGACCCGCAGGTCGGCGGCGACCTGCAGCAGCAGGCCCATGATCACGAACTCGGTGGTGCCGATGCCGAAGGCGCCAGCGGTCAGCGCGAACAGCGCGATCGGCGTGCGCCCGGCAGCGGGCGGATGGGGAGGCGGGGCGAGCGAGGCGGCCATGCGGCGGCTCCGGAAGTGACGGGAGGACGGCAGCCTAGGCCTGCAGGTTCTCAGCAAAAACAGTAAAAATATTGAACGACTTTCAATGGAATCCACACAATGGACCGGATCGGCGATATCGCCCTGTTCCTGCGCGTGCTCGACCTCGGCTCGATCAGCGCCGCCGCGCGCAGCCTGGACCTGTCGGTGGCGGTGGCCAGCCAGCGGCTGCAGCGGCTGGAGCGCGCGCTCGGCGTGCGCCTGCTGCACCGGACCACGCGGCGCCTGCACCCGACCCCGGAAGGCCTGCAACTGGCCGAGCAGGGGCGGCCGCTGGTCGAGGACCTGGAATCGCTGGCCGGCGGCCTGCGCCAGGCCGGTGTCGTCGCCGCCGGCACCTTGCGGGTGACGATGTCGGCGGCATTCGGCCGCCTGTATGTGTCGCCGCTGCTGCCGCGCTTCATGGCGCTGCATCCGCAGGTGCGGCTGAGCGTGCACCTGAGCGACAACGTCGTGGACCTGGTCAGCGAAGGCTTCGACCTGGCGATCCGCATCGGCACCCTGCGCGACTCCAGCCTGGTCGCGCGGCGCCTGGCCGGCAATCGGCGCATGCTCTGCGCCTCGCCCGACTACCTGCGCCGCCACGGCACCCCGGCCACGCCGGCCGACCTGGCCGCGCACGCCTGCCTGCTGCTGACCGGCAGCGACGGCCGCCAGGACACCTGGCGGCTGCAGGGACCCGACGGCGAAATCGCCGTCCGCGTGGCCGGGCCGCTGGAGACCAACTTCGGCGAGGTGCTGCGCGATGCCGCGGTCAACGGCCAGGGCATCGCCCTGCATTCGGAATGGCACGTGGCCGAGGACCTGCGGCAGGGGCGGTTGCGTCAGGTGCTGGCCGATTACCCGCTGACCGAAACCGGCATCCACGCGGTGATGCCGCAGCGCCGGCTGGTGCCGCCGCGGGTGCGGGCCTTCGTCGAGTTCATGCAGGCCGAGTTGGCCGACCCGCCGCCATGGGCGCGGCCGCGGTGAGAACTGGGTCGCCCTGCTGGCCGTTGTCTACGACCGCAAACGGTCATCTCCGTGCCGCATTGCGGGATTTCATTAACCTGTATAGGGTGTATCCACGGCCTAGGAGGGGCTGGCGTTGACTTTCACATGTTACGTGCTCGTTAACGCCATCTTCACTATGCCGCGCATAATGTGCGCGGCGATGGCGTGCGGAAACGGCCGTCTGGATGTGACGAGACATCTGTACTGAACCATGCCTCTACCGGTTTCTATCTCCCCGAAACAAGGAGTTGTATTAATGAACAAGAAAATTCTCACCGCCGCGTTGCTGGGCGGTCTGGCCGTCGCCCAGGCAGCGTCCGCGCAGGAATTCGACGACCGCTGGTACCTGACCGGTTCGGCTGGTTTCAACTTCCAGGACAAGGACCGCACCACCAACGATGCGCCCTTCGTCACCCTGGGCCTGGGCAAGTTCATCAACCCGAACTGGTCGCTGGACGGTGAGCTGAACTATCAGAACCCGAACTTCGACAAGAACCAGGACCTGAACTGGAGCCAGTACGGCATCTCGTTCGACCTGCGTCGCCACTTCATCCAGGAAGGCCGCGGCTGGAACCCGTACCTGCTGTTCGGCCTGGGCTACCAGCGCTCGGAAGAAGAGTTCGACACCGGCGGTCCGGTCTCCCCGGGCCAGCGCAAGGACGGCAACTTTGCCGCCAAGGCCGGCGTCGGTCTGCAGACCACCTTCGACAAGCGCGTTGCCGTGCGTGCCGAAGTGGCCTACCGCGCTGACTTCGACGACCAGAGCGTTGCCGCTCCGTCGCAGAACTGGTTCGGCGACGTGCTGGCTTCGGTCGGCGTCGTGATCCCGCTGGGCCCGCCGCCGGCTGCCCCGGTCGCCCCGCCGCCGCCGCCGGCCGCTGCGCCGAGCTGCGCCGATCTGGACGACGACGGTGACGGCGTCAACAACTGCGACGACAAGTGCCCGAACTCCCAGCCTGGCCAGACCATCGGTCCGGACGGCTGCCCGGTGCCGGTGTCGATCGACCTGAAGGGCGTCAACTTCGACTTCAACAAGGCGAACCTGCGTCCGGACGCTGTGGCGATCCTGGGCGAGGCCACCGAGATCCTGAAGCGTTACCCCGACCTGCGCGTCGAGGTTGCCGGTCACACCGACTCGAAGGGTACCGAAGCCTACAACCAGAAGCTGTCCGAGCGCCGCGCCCGCGTCGTGTACGACTACCTGACCAAGAACGGCGTGGACGCTTCGCGTCTGGTCGGTCCGATCGGCTACGGCGAGAGCCGTCCGATTGCCCCGAACACCAACCCGGATGGTTCGGACAATCCGGAAGGCCGTGCGAAGAACCGTCGTACCGAGCTGAACGTCCAGAACTAATCGGACGCTTCCAGTCTCGAGCAAAGCCCGGCCTCGTGCCGGGCTTTGTTTTTGTGGGTGGGAAATGTATGTCGGTGTCGTTGTGGGAGCGGCTTCAGCCGCGACAGACGTCCTGGAAATGCCTGCCGCAGCTGAAGCCGCTTCTGCAGGATGCACAAAGCATTCAAGCTGAATTTTTTCAGCAATCCCAATTATTTAGCGCATGTAGTGCCGGTAACAGTTGAAAGCACGCCGGGGCCTGCCTACACTCGCTCGTCGACTCGCCTGAATGGAAAAAAACCGATGCTGCGTATCGTGACGGCCAGCCTGCTCGCGCTCGCCCTGATTCCTGCGGCCCATGCCGCACCGGATTGCTCCGGCGATCTGCTGCCCAAGCCGCTGGCGTTGCCGGCCACGGTCGCCGCGCCGGTCGCTTCGGAACTGTTCAGCCGCAACGTGCAGCTGGGCATGCCCAGCGGCGTGCTGACCCAGTCCTACAGCAGCGACCAGTCGCTGGACCGCGTGCTGCTGCGACTGCGCGCCGAAGGCTGCCAGAGCCTGGCCAACGCCACCCCGGGCGCGGTGAAGCCGAACGATCCGGCTGCCTACAAGCCGGCCACGGCCTTCGACAACACGCCGTGGCGGTTCGACATGAGCCAGAACGGCAAGCGCATGACCGCCGAGGAGTTCGACGCCTGGATGAAGGCGCGCGGCGTGCGCGTGGTCAAGGCGCGTCCGGCTCCGGCACCCGCCGCCGCCGCCGAGGCGCCGGCGCCGGCCGACGCCAACAAGCAGTAAGTCCGGCGCGCGGCCGCTCGCGGCCGCGCCCGTTCGCGCCGTGCGAGGGGCCAAGCCGCCGCGTTCCCGCCGTCCGGCGTCGTCCCCGGCGGCGCCCGCGCGTCCGCGCTCGCCCGCGCGCAGCACCGCGCCGGCCGTGCCGAGGCACGGCCTGGCCCGCACCCTGTCCAAGCTGGGCCTGTGCTCGCGCACCGAGGCCGCGCGCTGGATCGCCGCCGGCCGCGTCGCCGTCGACGGACGCATCGTCACCGATCCCGAATTCCCGATCCTGCAGGGCCGCCACCGGCTGGCCGTGGACGGCGCGCCGCTGGCCGACACCGCGCGCCGGTACCTGATGCTCAACAAGCCGCGCGGGCTGGTCACCAGTGCGCAGGACGAACGTGGCCGCGACACCGTGTACCGCTGTTTCGACGGTGCCGGCCTGCCGTGGCTGGCGCCGGTCGGGCGCCTGGACAAGGCCAGCGAGGGCCTGCTGCTGTTCAGCAACGACCCGCAGTGGGCGGCGCGGGTCACCGATCCGGGCAGCGGCCCGGACAAGACCTATCACGTGCAGGTGGACGCGGTGCCCGACGCGGCGCTGCTGGCACGGATGTGTGCCGGCGTGGTCGACGATGGCGAACCGCTGCGGGCCAAGCAGGCGCGCCTGCTGCGCCAGGGCGAGCGCCATGCCTGGCTGGAAGTGGTGCTGGACGAAGGCCGCAACCGGCAGATCCGGCGGCTGCTGGCCGCGCTTGGCCTGGACGTGCTGCGGCTGGTGCGGGTAGCGATCGGCGACCTGGTGCTGGGCGACCTGGGCAAGGGCGCGTGGCGCGAGCTCAGCGCCGCCGAAGTCACGGCGTTGGCGCCGGCGGACGCCAGCGCGCCAGCCGCGCGCTGAGCAGGGCGGCGACCACCTCACGGGCGCGCGCGTCCTGCGGCCCGCGTGCGTCGTGGTGGCGGCCCTTGGCGTGATTGCAGCCGGCGCAGGCCAGCGCCAGGTTTCGGGCATCGTTGGGATCGTCGCCGACCTGGGCGCAGAGCGCCGCGGCGACGCGGCGCCCGAACCAGGCCTGCGGCACTACGTGTTCCAGCGTGCTGTGTCCGAGCGGTTCGCCGTCAGCGCGCAGGCGCAGGCGCCGGCGGCAATGCAGGCAGCGGGTCTCCCAGCCGTCCTCCAGCGCTTGCGCCTGGGCGTCGGTCTGCGCCGCCAGCAACAGCCGTTGGCGCAGCGCGGCGCGCATCTCAGGCGGCGAGTACGCCCAGTTCGCGGCCGATGCGGGTGAACGCGTCGATCGCCTGGTCCAGGTGGGCGCGGGTGTGCGCGGCGCTGATCTGGGTGCGGATCCGCGCCTGGCCCTTGGGCACCACCGGGAAGAAGAAGCCGATGGCGTAGATGCCCTCCTCCAGCAGCCGCTCGGCGAAGCGCTGCGCCAGCGGCGCGTCGTACAGCATCACCGGGCAGATCGGATGGGTACCGGGCTTGATGTCGAACCCGGCGGCGGCCATGCGCTCGCGGAAGTAGGCGGTGTTCTCGACCAGGCGCGCGCGCAGGTCGTCGGCCGCGTCGAGCATCGCGAAGGCCTTGATGCCGGCCGCGACCACGTGCGGCGGCAGCGAGTTGGAGAACAGGTAGGGTCGCGAGCGCTGACGCAGCAGTTCGATCACCTCGCGGCGGCCGGTGGTGAAACCGCCCAGCGCGCCGCCCATGGCCTTGCCCAGGGTGCCGGTGACGATATCGATCCGGTCCAGCACGCCCTTGACCTCGGCCGAGCCGCGGCCGCTGGCGCCGAGGAAGCCGGTGGCATGGCATTCGTCGATGTGCACCAGCGCGTTGTACTTCTTCGCCAGCGCGGTGATCTCGTCCAGCGGGGCGATGAAGCCGTCCATCGAGAACACGCCGTCGCTGGTGATCAGCTTGGTCTTGCAGCCGGCGGCGTCGGCCGCCTGCAGCTGCGCTTCCAGGTCGGCCATGTCGCAGTTGGCGTAGCGGAAGCGCTTGGCCTTGCACAGGCGCACGCCGTCGATGATCGAGGCATGGTTGAGCGCGTCGGAGATGATCGCGTCGTGCTCGCCGAGCAGCGGTTCGAACAGGCCGCCGTTGGCGTCGAAGCAGGCGGCGTAGAGGATGGTGTCCTCGGTGCCGAAGAACGTGGCGATCTGCGCTTCCAGTTGCTTGTGCAGGTCCTGGGTGCCGCAGATGAAGCGCACCGAGGCCATGCCGAAGCCGTGCGTGTCCAGCGCGTCCTTGGCGGCTTGGATCAGTGCCGGATGATCGGCCAGGCCCAGGTAGTTGTTGGCGCAGAAGTTCAGCACGCGGCGGCCGTCGGCGAGGACGATTTCCGCCGCCTGCGGGCCGACGATGATGCGCTCGGACTTGAACAGGCCCTGGGCGCGGATCGCGTCCAGTTCCTCGGCGTAGTGCTGGGTGAGGCGGGAGTCGGTCATGACGGGCACGCGCGGCGGAAAGAAGCGGCGATGTTACCGCGGCGCCCGCGCCGGCCGCGGCCGTCATGCACAAATGGCATGAGTCGCTGCCGGGAAGTCATTTCACCCGCCGCCTGCCGCTGCGCAGCATGCGTCATGGTCCGCGGCGGGTATCGGCCGCGGCGTCGGCCTGTGTGTTTTCGGAGAACCGCCCATGTCCAGCCTTCCGCCGCGCCGCTGGCGCCCGCTGCTCGCGCTCGCCTTGTGCGTGTTCGCCGGGGCCGCGGCCGCCGCCGAGACGCAACTGCTCAACGTATCCTACGATCCCACCCGCGAGCTGTACCGGGACTACAACGCCGCCTTCGCCAGGCACTGGGCGCAACTGCATCCCGGCGAGCAGGTCGCGGTGGAGACCTCGCACGGCGGCTCCGGCAAGCAGGCGCGCGCGGTGATCGACGGGGTCGAGGCGGACGTGGTGACGCTGGCATTGGCCTACGACGTCGATGCGATCGCCGCCAAGAGCAAGCTGATCGATGCGAACTGGGCCACGCGCCTGCCCGACAACAGCGCGCCGTACACCTCGACCGTCGTGTTCCTGGTGCGCAAGGGCAATCCGAAGGGGATCAAGGACTGGCCCGACCTGCTGCGCAGCGGCGTGTCGGTGATCACGCCCAATCCCAAGACCTCCGGCGGCGCGCGCTGGAACTATCTGGCCGCCTGGGCCTACGCCGACCACATCTTCAAGGGCGACCGCGAGCGCATCCTCAACTACATGCGCGCGCTGTTCCGCAACGTGCCGGTGCTGGATACCGGCGCGCGCGGCGCCACCACCACCTTCGTCCAGCGCGGCATCGGCGACGTGCTGCTGGCCTGGGAGAATGAGGCGTTCCTGGCGCAGCAGGAACTGGGCCAGGACAAGTTCGAGATCGTGGTGCCGAAGCTGTCGATCCTGGCCGAGCCGTCGGTGGCGCTGGTCGACAAGAACGTGGACAAGCACGGCACCCGCGCGGTGGCCGAGGAATACCTGAAGTACCTGTACTCGCCGGAAGGACAGAAGATCGCGGCCAGACACTATTACCGGCCGCGCCATCCCGAGTACGCCGATCGCGCCGATCTGGCGCGGCTGCCGAAGGTGCGCCTGGTCACCATCGATCAGGCGTTCGGGTCCTGGGCCAAGGCGCAGGCCACGCACTTCGACGACGGCGGCCTGTTCGACCAGATCCAGGCGAGCAAGTGACGCGATGGCCGTGACCGCCGCCGCCGTCGCCCGCGCCCCGCGCCAGCGCCGGGTGATGCCGGGGTTGGGGCTGAGTCTGGGCATCACCCTGACCTGGCTGGGACTGGTGGTGCTGATCCCCTTGTTCGCGGTGCTGCTCAAGACCAGCGGGCTGGGCTGGGACGGCGTGTGGCGGGTGTGGAGCGAGCCGCGGGTGCTGGCGGCGTTGCGCTTGAGCTTCGGCACCGCGTTGGCCGCGGCCGCGTTCAATGCGGTGATGGGCACCTGGGTGGCCTGGGTGTTCGTGCGCTATCGCTTTCCCGGCAAGCGCCTGTTCGACGCGATGATCGATCTGCCGTTCGCGCTGCCGACCGCGGTGGCCGGCATCGCCCTGACCGCGTTGTACGGCAGCAACGGCTGGATCGGACGCTGGCTGGAGCAGCCGACGCAGGCGCTGGCGGCCAGCCTGCCGACGCTGGTCTGGTGGTGGCCACGGCTGGCGCTGCTGCTGGCGCTGGCGGCGACCGGCTACGCGCTGCTGCGGCGTAGCCAGGCGCTGCTGCCGGCACCGCTGCGTGCGCTGCAGCGCCTGCTCGGCACGGTCGCCGTGCTGAGCCTGGCCGCACTGGGCGTCGGCGGCCTGCTGATCGGCTATGTCGGGCTGATGCAGGTCAGCGGGGCGAGCGGGGTCAAGGTCGCTTACGCGCCACTGGGCATCGTCGTGGCGCTGGTGTTCGTGGGGCTGCCGTTCGTGGTGCGGATCGTGCAGCCGGTGCTGGCCGAGGCCGAGCGGGAACTGGAAGAGGCGGCGGCCACGCTCGGTGCCGGGCGCTGGCAGACGGTGCGCCGGGTCGTGCTGCCGACCCTGTGGCCGGCGGTGCTGACCGGATTCGCGCTGGCCTTCGCGCGTGGCGTCGGCGAGTACGGCTCGGTGATCTTCATCGCCGGCAACCTGCCCAATGCCACCGAGATCGCGCCGTTGCTGATCACCATCCGCCTGGAAGAGTTCGACTACGGCGGCGCCAGCGCGATCGCCGCGGCGATGCTGCTGTTGTCGCTGCTGTCGCTGCTACTGGTGAATGGGG
The DNA here is from genome assembly GCF_034105445.1 of Xanthomonas sp. LF07-6. Classification (NCBI taxonomy): domain Bacteria; kingdom Pseudomonadati; phylum Pseudomonadota; class Gammaproteobacteria; order Lysobacterales; family Lysobacteraceae; genus Xanthomonas; species Xanthomonas sp. LF07-6. Next base: position 837,671 of record NZ_JAXGGI010000001.1, on the reverse strand, counting down.
CGCAGGCCTGGTTCGCGCGGCGCGGCAGGGCGGTGGCGTGATGGTGTCGGTCGTGTCCGCGCTGGCCGCGCACGTCCCCGGGCAGGCCGGTGCGGTCGCCGTCGCCGCGCACGTGCAGGCTTCGGTGGTCGACGAGCCGCGCTGGGTGCGGCGGTTGCTGATCGGCGGCGCGCTCGGCTTCCTGCTGGCGTTCCTGCTGCTGCCCTTGCTGCTGGTGTTCACCGAGGCGTTGCGCAGCGGCGTCGGCGTGTTCTGGCGCGCGATCTCCGATCCGGACGCGCTGGCGGCGATCCGCCTGACGCTGCTGGTGGCGGCGATCGTGGTGCCGTTGAACCTGGTGTTCGGCGTGGCCGCGGCCTGGGCGGTCAGCAAGCACCGTTTCCCCGGCAAGCGCCTGCTGGTGAGCCTGATCGACCTGCCGTTCTCGGTGTCGCCGGTGGTCGCCGGCCTGTTGTTCATCCTGATCTTCGGCCGCAACGGCTGGGCCTGGCCGTTGATCGACAAAGGCGTGTGGCTGCACCTGCCGCCGCTGGGCGACGTGTCGCTGCATCTGCCGCGCATCGTGTTCGCGCTGCCGGGCATCGTGCTGGCGACCACCTTCGTCACCTTTCCCTTCATCGCCCGTGAGCTGATGCCGCTGATGGAGCAGCAGGGCGACGACGAGGAACTGGCGGCGCTGAGCCTGGGCGCCAGCGGTTGGCAGACGTTCCTGCGGGTGACCTTGCCGAACATCCGCTGGGGCCTGCTGTATGGCGTGCTGCTGTGCAGTGCGCGGGCGATGGGCGAGTTCGGCGCGGTGTCGGTGGTGTCCGGACAGATCCGCGGGCGCACCAACACGCTGCCGCTGCATGTGGAGATCCTCTACAACGAATATGCCTACAGCGCGGCCTTCGCCTGCGCCAGCCTGCTGGCGCTGACCGCGCTGCTGACGCTCGCCGTCAAGTCCTGGCTGCACTGGCGCCACGGCGCGGCGCTGGCCGCCACTCACCGACATTGAGGTTGCAATGAGCATCCGCGTACAGCATCTGGGCAAGCGCTTCGGCGATTTCGCCGCGCTCGACGACGTCAGCCTGGACATCCGCCAGGGCGAACTGCTGGCGCTGCTGGGGCCCTCCGGCTCCGGCAAGACCACGCTGCTGCGGGTGATCGCGGGGCTGGAACATGCCGACCGCGGACGCGTGCTGATCCACGGCGAGGACGCCACCGCGCTGTCGGTGCAGGCGCGCCGGGTCGGCTTCGTGTTCCAGCACTACGCCTTGTTCAAGCACATGAGCGTGTACGAGAACATCGCCTTCGGTCTGCGTGTCCGCCGCGAGGCGCGCTGGAGCGAGTCGCGCATCCGCGCGCGGGTGCAGGAACTGCTGGCGCTGGTGCAGTTGCACGACCTGGAGCGACGCTACCCGGCGCAACTGTCCGGCGGCCAGCGCCAGCGCGTGGCGCTGGCCCGCGCGCTGGCGATCGAGCCGCGCGTGCTGTTGCTCGACGAACCGTTCGGCGCGCTCGACGCGCAGGTCCGCCGCGACCTGCGGCGCTGGCTGCGCGAGCTGCACGAACGCACCGGCCTGACCACGGTGTTCGTCACCCACGACCAGGAAGAGGCGCTGGAACTGGCCGACCGCGTGGCCATCCTCAACCGCGGCCGGATCGAGCAGATCGGCAGCCCGGCACAGGTCTACGAACAGCCGGCTTCGCCCTTCGTCTACGCCTTCGTCGGTGCGGTGAACCGGCTGCCCGCGCGTCTGCACGACGGGGCGGTGCAGGTCGGCGGCCTGGCCTTGCCGGCGCCGTCGACGCCGCTGTCCAGTGGTCCGGTCGAGCTGTATGTGCGGCCGGAAGACCTGGCGCCAGGCAACGAGGGCTGGGCGGCGACGGTGCTGTCGATCCAGCGCAGCGGCCCGCGGCTGCGCCTGCGTGCGCAGTTGGCGCACGGCCACGACGAGGTCGAGGTGGAACTGCCGGCGGGTGAGGGGGCACCCGACTACGCGCCGGGCCAGCCATTGCACCTGCGCGCACGCCGTTTCGGGGTCTTCGCCCGGCCCGACTGAGGCGCCATCGCGCCCTGCCGATCGGCGATCGCCCGCGCCTGCGCATTGGTGTGGCCAGCGGCTGCCTGCCCGGTCGCGGCCTGACCGCCAACTCCCGGACGAGGGCCTTCCCTGGCAGGCCGGCTCCCGCTGTCGGCGGCTCGCTGTGTCCGCGCTTGGCGCGAATCCGGGGTTTTGTGTCACGGCGTGGCATGCGCCGCGTGAAAAGTTGTTGCACTGCACGATCAAAGCAGTTAAAAAACCGTAAAGGCGCATCCGCCTCGTCGCTGCACCCCTCCCTCGTCAACCCTAGGAGAATGACCGGTGAACAAGACCACTCTCGCCCTGGCCGTCGCACTGGCCGCTTCGCCGCTCACCGTCCTGGCCCAGGACGAGCCCACCTCGCCGATCACCGGCTCCTATGGCGTGGTCAGCGACTACGTGTTCCGTGGCGTCTCCCAGACCGACAAGGGCCCGGCGTTCCAGGCCGGCCTCACCTACACCTCGCCGTTCGGCCTGTACGTGGGCACCTGGGGTTCCAACGTCGATTTCGGCGCGGGCGATCCGGATTGGGAAGTGGACGGCTTCGTCGGCTACAACGTCGATTTCTCGCCGGACTGGAACTTCGACGTGATGGTCAACCGCTACGGCTATCCGGGCGCCGGCAAGTCGAACTACAACGAACTGATCACCAAGACCAAGTTCCTCAAGACCTACACCCTGACCGTGGCCTACACCGACAACGTGTACAACCTGGACCGGGACAGCTTCTACTACGCGCTGGACGGGAACTGGTCGCTGCCGCAGGGCTTCAGCGTCGGCGCGCACGTCGGCCGCACCACCTACGAAAGCGCGTTGACCGCGTACCAGGACTACACCGACTACAACGTCAGCGTGGGCAAGATGGTCGGCCCGCTGGCGTTGAGCGTGGGCTACTACGACACCGACAACAAGGGCGCGGCGAACTTCACCGAGCGCCTGGCCGGTCACCGCGTGGTGGTCTCGGGCACGATCGCGTTCTGATCGCATCGTCTCGTGAAACGACGAAGGGCGCCGCGAGGCGCCCTTCGTCTTTTTCGGCATCGCATCGCCGCGTAGCCGCGGCGCGCGCATCACCAGCTCAGCACGACCTTGCCGGCCTTGCCTTCTTCCATCAGGTCGAAGCCCTTCTGGAATTCGTCGATGGTCAACTGGTGGGTGAGCACCTTGCCCAGCGGGAAGCCGGACAGCACCAACTGGGTCATCTTGTACCAGGTCTCGTACATCTTGCGGCCGTAGATGCCCTGCACGGTCAGGCCCTTGAAGATGATCTTGTCCCAGTCGCAGCCGGCGCCGCGCGGCATGATGCCGAGCATGGCGATCTTGCCGCCGTGGTACATGCAGTCGAGCATGTCGTTGAACGCGCGCGGATTGCCGCTCATCTCCAGGCCCACGTCGAAGCCTTCCATGTGCAGGTCGGCCATCACGTCCTTGAGCGAGGTGTTGGCGACGTTGACCACGCGGGTCGCGCCCATGTCCGCGGCCAGCTTCAGGCGGAAATCGTTGACGTCGGTGACCACCACGTTGCGCGCGCCGATGTGCTTGCAGATGCCCGCGGCGATGATGCCGATCGGGCCGGCGCCGGTGATCAGCACGTCCTCGCCGATCACGTCGAACTCCAGCGCGCAGTGCGCGGCGTTGCCGTAGGGGTCGAAGAACGCGGCCAGTTCGGACGGGATCTGGTCGGGGATCGGCCACAGGTTGGAGGCCGGCATCACCATGTACTCGGCGAAGGCGCCGTTGACGTTGACGCCGATGCCGACCGTGTTCGGGCACAGGTGCGGACGCCCGCCGCGGCAGTTGCGGCAGTGGCCGCAGACGATGTGGCCTTCGGCCGAGACGCGCTGCCCGACCTCGTAGCCGGTGACCGCCGAGCCGAGCTGGGCGATGCGGCCGACGAACTCGTGGCCGATGGTCAGGCCGGGCTTGATGGTGCGCTGGCTCCACTCGTCCCACAGGTAGATGTGCAGGTCGGTGCCGCAGATCGCGGTCTTTTCCAGCTTGATCAGCACCTCGTTGGGGCCGGGCACCGGCACCGGCACCTGTTCCAGCCAGATGCCCTTGGCGGCCTCGCGCTTGACCAGCGCCTTCATTGTTTGCGCCATGTCGGTGCAGATTCGATGGGAAGAGGGCGCGCAGTATAAGCGCCCGGCCGACGCGGCCATGTTGCGGCGCGGTCAGGGTGCCATTGGTCACGGTCCGGCCGCTTGATGACAGCCGTTACACTCTAACGTCTGTCATCAAGGAAGCTATTCGATGCGTTCGAATTCGTTGGCTGTCGCCATCGCCGCCGTGGCCGCCCTGTCCGGCGCCTCCGTCGCCCACGCTGGCGAGGGCATGTGGGTCCCGCAGCAGTTGCCGGACATCGCCGGGCCGCTGCAGCAGGCCGGCCTGAAGCTGTCGCCGCAACAACTGTCCGATCTCACCGGCGACCCGATGGGCGCGGTCGTCTCGCTCGGCGGCTGCACCGCCAGCTTCGTCTCGCCGCAGGGCCTGGTGGTGACCAACCACCACTGCGCCTACGGCGCGATCCAGCTCAACTCCACTCCGCAGAAGAACCTGATCCGCGACGGCTTCAGCGCCGCCAGCCAGGGCGCCGAACTGAGTGCGGGCCCGAACGCGCGCATCTACGTGCTCGACCGCATCACCGACGTCACCGCGCAGGCCAAGGCGGCGATGGCCGCCGCCGGCAACGATGCGCTCAAGCGCACGCAGGCGCTGGAGGATTTCGACAAGGCCCAGGTCGCCGCGTGCGAAGCCGATGCCGGCTACCGCTGCGAGCTGTACAGCTTCTCTGGCGGCAACACCTACCGCCTGTTCCGCACCCTGGAAATCCGCGACGTGCGCCTGGCCTACGCGCCGCCGTCGGGCATCGGCAAGTTCGGCGGCGACGTCGACAACTGGATGTGGCCGCGCCACACCGGCGACTTCTCGTTCTACCGCGCCTACGTCGGCAAGGACGGCAAGCCGGCCGCCTACGCCAAGGACAACGTGCCGTACCAGCCCAAGCACTTCCTGAAGTTCGCCGACCAGCCGCTGGGCGCCGGCGATTTCGTCATGGTCGCCGGCTACCCGGGCCGCACCAACCGCTATGCGCTGGCCTCCGAGTTCGACGCCACCGCGAGCTGGGGCTACCCCATCGCCGCGCGCCAGTACCGCGACCTGATCGCGTTGGTCGAGCAGGCCGGCAAACAGAACCCGGACATCCAGGTGAAGTACGCCGCGACCATGGCCAGCTGGAACAACGTCGCCAAGAATTACGAGGGCCAGCTGGAGGGCTTCAAGCGCATCGACGCGGCGGCCAAGAAGCACGCCGAGGAAGACGCGGTGCTGGCCTGGCTCAAGCGCCAGGGCGGCGAGGGCAAGGCCGCCCTGCAGGCGCATGCGCAACTGCTGGCGCTGGGCGAGCAGGCCAAGGCCACCCGCGATCGCGACCTGGTGCTGCGGCAGATGCGCCGCACCGGCGTGCTCGGCAGTGCGGTGTCCCTGTATCGCCTGTCGATCGAACGCGCCAAGCCGGACGCCGAACGCGAGCCGGGCTACCAGGAGCGCGACCTGCCCGAGATCGAGGGCGCGATGAAGCAGATGGAGCGCCGCTACGTCGCCGCCATGGACAGCCAGTTGCAGCGCTACTGGTTCGACCAGTACCTGAAGCTGCCGAAGGCGCAGCGCCTGCCGGCGCTGGACCAGTGGCTGGCCGGTGCCGACGCGCAGGCCGCCGCCACGCGTCTGGCCGGCACCCAGCTGGGCAATACCGAGGCGCGCCTGAAGTGGCTGCATGCCGACCGCGCCGCGTTCGAGGCCAGCGACGACCCGGCGCTGCGCTATGCGGTGGCACTGATGCCGACCCTGCTGCAGATCGAGCAGGACGAGAAGCGGCGTGAGGGCGAGGAACTGCTGGCGCGTCCGCGCTACCTGCAGGCCGTGGCCGACTACAAGAAGAGCCAGGGCGAGTTCGTGTATCCGGACGCCAACTCCTCGCTGCGCATCACCTTCGGCAACGTCAAGGGCTACGTGCCGAAGGACGGCGTGGCCTACACCCCGTTCACCACGCTGGAAGGCGTGGTCGCCAAGGACACCGGCGTGGAGCCGTTCGACTCGCCCAAGGCGCTGCTGGAGGCGGCCAAGGCCAAGCGCTACGGTGGGCTGGAGGACAAGCGGCTGGGCACGGTGCCGGTCAACTTCCTGTCCGACCTGGACATCACCGGCGGCAATTCCGGTTCGCCGGTGATGGACGCGCACGGCAAGCTGGTCGGCCTGGCCTTCGACGGCAACTGGGAGTCGGTGAGCTCGAACTGGGTGTTCGATCCGGCGATGACGCGCATGATTGCGGTCGATTCGCGCTACCTGCACTGGATCATGCAGGAAGTGATGCCGGCGCCGCGGCTGTTGAAGGAGTTGAACCTGGCCAGGTGAGCCGGGTTCCGGCGGGCGGCGGCTACGGCCGCCGTCCGCATGTCCGCCCCGGCACGCGGCGGCGGGCACGCGGGATGCAGCACAGGGTTTCCGGCGACGGAGCGGGTATCATGCCGCTCCGTTTTCGTTTGCGAGACGGCCCCTTCCCCCCAAGGAATCCAGCGCATGCGCATTCTGCTCGCCCGCCATGGCGAAACCCCGTGGAACGCCGAAGGCCGCTACCAGGGCCAGATCGACATCCCGCTGTCGCCGGTCGGCGACGCCCAGGCGCAGGCGCTTGGCGCACGCCTGCGCGAGGTGTCGCTGACCCGCGCCGTGGCCTCGCCGCTGTCCCGTGCGCAGCGCACCGCGCGCTTCGCGCTGGGCCCTGAGCGCGAGGCGTTGCTGCAGACCGATCCGGACCTGCAGGAGATCGCCCATGGCGAGTGGGAAGGCCTGCTGGCCAGCGAGATCCACGAGAAGGACCCGGCACGCCTGCGCGCCTGGCGCGAGGAACCGGATACGGTGCTGATGCCGGGTGGCGAGTCGCTGCGGCAGGTGCTGGAGCGTTCCTGGCGCGGCCTGACCCGCGCCGCCGAGGGCCTGGGCGAGCACGACACGCTGCTGGTGGTGGCGCACGATGCGGTCAACCGGGTGATCCTGTGCCGGGTGCTGGGCCTGCCGATCGCGCGGCTGTGGAGTTTCCGCCAGGCGCCGACCACGCTGAACCTGCTGGAAGGGCCGGATGTGGAGCATCTGGAAGTGGTGCGCTTGAACGATTGCGCGCACCACACGCCGTTCTTCGGCGAGGCGAAGCATCGGGCGCTGTAGGACGAACAAGATGCGCGTATAGCGTGCGTCGTCTCGTCGACGAGTTGATCTGTCCCGCTTCCGATGCGGTTCGCTTGGCCGTTGCCGTTGCCGTTGCCGTTGCTGTGCTTTTGCTTTGCTTTTCGGGATCCCGTGAGCCGCGGCACTTGGCCTGGGCGAAAACCCCGAAGGGGCGGCGCGCAGGAAGCGCGCCGTTTTTCGCCGGCACATGGATGTGCCGTCGAAAAATGCCCAGGCCAAGTGCGCACCCGGAGCGCGTAGCGCGGAGGGCGCGGCGCCCGGGTGTGCTTTCTTTTGGTTACTTTTCTTTGCACAAGCAAAGAAAAGTGACTCGCGCGTCAGCGCGAAAGCTGTCGCTCCAAAGCTGTTGCTTCTGACGAAGGCGAGCGAGCGCGCTTGCCTGAAAGGCTAGAAATACACAAATGAACACCCTCCCCGAATGGCTCGCCTACATCGAGCGCCAGCACCCCCAGGACATCGCCATGGGCCTGGAACGGGTGCGCGCGGTCGCCGCACGCATGCACCTGACCAAGCCAGCCAAGCACGTCATCACCGTTGGCGGCACCAACGGCAAGGGCTCGACCGTCGCCTTCGTCGAGGCCATCGCGCGTGCCGCCGGCTGGCGGGTGGGCAGCTACACCTCGCCGCACCTGCTGCGCTACAACGAGCGCGTGCGCATCGACGGCGAAGAGGCCAGCGATGCCGATCTGGTGACCGCCTTCGCGGCAGTGGAGGCCGCGCGCGGCGACACCGCGCTGACCTACTTCGAGTACGGCACGCTGGCGGCGTTGTGGCTATTCCAGCAAGCCAAGTTGGATCTGGCCGTGCTGGAAGTCGGCCTCGGCGGCCGCCTGGATGCGGTGAACCTGGTCGATGCCGATGTGGCGGTCATCACCACCGTGGACATCGACCACACCGACTGGCTCGGCACCGACCGCGAAGCGATCGGTGCGGAGAAGGCCGGCATCGCGCGGCCGTGGAAACCGCTGGTGCTCGGCGAGATCGATCCGCCCTCCAGTGTGCTGCGCCGCGCCTACGCGATCGGCGCCAACGCGCTGCGCGCCGGCAGCGACTTCTTCCACGAGCCGATCGACGCCGGCCGCTGGCGCTGGCGCGACGTCGGCACCGAACTGCAGTTGCCGTTGCCGCAGCTGCGCGCGCCGGTGCAGCGCGCCAACGCCGCCACCGCCATCGCTGCCTTGCGCGCGCTGCGCCGCTCGCTGCCACGCAACGCCTACGCCGAAGGCATCGGCGCCGCGCGCCTGCGCGGACGCCTGCAGCCGTGCGTGCGCGACGGGGTGGAGGTGCTGGTCGACGTCGGCCACAACCCGCAGGCGGCCCGCGAACTGGCCACCGCGCTGCAGGCGCAGCCGGTCGCCGGCCGCACCTGCGCCGTGTTCGCGGCGCTGGCCGACAAGGACGCCGCCGGGGTGGTGGAGGCACTGGCCGCGCAGGTCGATGCCTGGCACCTGGCCGGCCTGGCCGGCAACCGCGGCCAGAGCGCTGCGCAGTTGCGCACGCGGCTGGCGGGGACCGCCGCCGCCGAGGCCGGCGGCGCCGAGAGCGTGGCGCAGGCGCTGCAATCGGCGTTGGCGCAGGCGCATCCGGGCGACCGGGTGCTGGTGTTCGGTTCGTTCCATACCGCCGCCGAGGCCTTGCACTGGCTGCATTCAGCCGGCTGATCCCGCCTCCGCGCGGGCCCACCTTATAATCGGCACGGCACTCCGCCACGCCGCCCCCTCAGCCTTTCCGTGGATACCGTCCTGAAACAGCGATTGATTGGCGCCCTTGTCCTGGTAGCGCTCGCCGTGATCTTCCTGCCGATGCTGGTGAAGGGGCCTGCGCCCGACAGCGGCGTGGCCAATGTGCCGCTGAAGGCGCCCGACGCGCCGGCCGACGGCCAGTTCGAGACCCGCGAGCTACCGCTGGTGACCCCGGGCGACGCACCCAGTGGCGGGGCGGTGGGCATGGCCAAGGCGCCGGGCGCCGCCGCTGCGCCGGCGCCGGTCAAGGACAACCCCGATGCCGCCGATCTGGCCGATCCGGCCGCCGGCAGCGCCGCGCAACCGTTGCCGCCGAGCACGGCCGCCGGCAACTACGCGGTGAATTTCGGCGCCTACGCCACCGCCGCCGACGCCGATGCGGTGATCGCGCGGCTCAAGCAGGCGCAGCTGCCGGGCTTCCGCGAGCAGGCCACGATCGGCGGGCGCCAGGCCTGGCGGGTGCGGATCGGGCCGTATGCCGATCGCGCCCAGGCCGAATCCGTGCGCCTGCAGGCGGTCAAGGTCCGCAACGACGTCAACGCCCAGGTGGTGACCCTGGATGCGGCGCCGAGCAACGCCACCCCGGCCAGCGCTACGCCGGCCGCCGCCAGCAACGTCGCCGCCGTCGCGCCCGCCGCCCCGGCCAGGACCGAGGCGCTGCCGCCGGAGCCGGCCAAGCCGGTCGCCACCACCAAGCCGGCGACGCCGCCGGCGCCCAAGCCGGAGCCGGCCAAGCCGGCTGCGACCAAGCCCGAACCCGCCAAGCCCGTGGCCACCCCGGCCACCACGGCGGCCGCCAAGCCGGCGCCGAGCGTGCCCGCCGCGCCTGCCGCTTCCGGCACCGGCTTCGCCGTGCAGCTGGGCGCGTTCGGCAAGGCCGAGGACGCCAATGCCCTGCGCGACAAGGTGCGCGCGGCCGGCTTCAGCGCCTTCGTCGAGCAGGTGCGCACCGACAAGGGCGCGCTGAACCGGGTGCGGGTCGGCCCGGTCGCCAACCGCGCCGATGCCGAGCAGTTGCGCGCCCAGGTGGCAGCCAAGGTCGGTATCAGCGGTATGGTACGTCCACATCCTTGATCGGGCTTCGGCCCATGGAGTAGCACGATGGTCCAGGGAAGGCAGGCGCGACGCGCGATCGGCGCGATGCAGCGGCTCGGCCGCGGGAGGCGCGCATGATCGACATGGTGCTGTTGACGGTGATCCTGGTCTCGGCCCTGCTCGGGGCCCTGCGCGGGTTCGTCGGCATCGTGGTCGGCACGCTGTCCTGGTTCCTGGCCGGCTGGGCCACGTTCCAGTTCGGCGGCAATGCCGGGCAGTGGCTGGCCAACGGGTCCCGGCCGAGCATGAGCTACTACCTGGGCGGCTACGCGCTGACCTTCGTGACGGTGATGGCGGTGGTCGGCATCACCGGCATGGTGATCCGCACCGCGGTGCGCTCGACCGCGCTGTCGGGCACCGACCGCGCGCTCGGCTTCGGCCTGGGTGCGGCGCGCGGCGGCTTCTTCGCCGCGGTGCTGGCGTTCCTGATGAGCTTCACTCCGCTGACCCGCGAGCCGGACTGGCAGCATTCCATGGTGCTGCCGGTGCTCAAGCCGGGCGTGGGCTGGATGCGCGCGCAGATACCGGACTGGCACATGCCGCAGATGCCGCAGATGAACCTGTCGCAGATGCCGCAACTGAACGTGTCGCAGATGAATTTGGGCAACTTGCCCGCGGCAGGCGATAATGCCGCGCTGGGCAACGCCCTGCAGGCCAGTGGGCTGCAGGAGATGATGTCCAAGGCCCTGGGACGTCCCGGGGTGCGGTCCGCGCAGCCCGGGGGCGATCCGTCGCAACTGATGCCCGCGAACATCGATCCGGCGCAGGCGCGTCCGGCGCAATTCGACCCGGCACGGGTCGAACCCAACGGCCAGGCACGGCCACCTTCCCAATAGCGGCATCCCCGCCGCGGAGAGCGTTGACATGTGTGGCATCGTCGGAATCGTCGGCAACCAGAACGTGGCCGGGCAACTCTATGACGGCCTGGCCGTGCTGCAGCACCGCGGCCAGGACGCGGCGGGCATCGCCACCGCCGACGGCACCCGCCTGCGCGTGCAGAAGGCCAACGGGCTGGTCCGCGACGTCTTCGACGAGAAGCGCATGGCGGTGCTGGAAGGCCGCGTCGGCATCGCCCATTGCCGCTATCCGACCGCCGGCTCGGAAGGCATGGACGAGGCGCAGCCGTTCTACGTGAATTCGCCGTACGGCATCGCGCTGGCCCACAACGGCAACCTGGTCAATACCGAAGCCCTGCGCCAGCAGGTGTTCGAGGCCGACCGCCGCAACATCAACACCGATTCGGACAGCGAAGTGCTGCTGAACGTGTTCGCCTACGAGCTCGACGCGCAGCGCATGCTGACCCCGGAGGCGGCGATCCGCGCCGTGGCCGGCGTGCACCGCCGCTGCAAGGGCGGCTACGCGGTGGTCAGCGTGGTGCTGGGCCTGGGCCTGGTCGCGTTCCGCGACCCGCACGGCATCCGTCCGCTGGTGCTGGGCAAGCGCGAGAGCGTGGAGGGCGACGAGTACATCGTCGCCTCCGAGTCCTCGGCGCTGGACATCCTCGGCTTCACCCGCGTGCGCGACGTGCGCCCCGGCGAAGCGCTGGTGATCACCGGCCGCGGCGAGCTGTTCTCCGAGGTCTGCGCCTCGCCCACCGACCACACCCCGTGCATCTTCGAGTACGTGTACTTCGCGCGGCCGGACTCGATGATCGACAACGTCTCGGTGCACAAGGCGCGCATGCGCATGGGCATGAAGCTGGGCGAGAAGATCCTGCGCCTGCGCCCGGACCACGACATCGACACCATCATTCCGATCCCGGACACCTCGCGCGACGCCGCGCTGGAGATCTCCAACGTGCTCGGGGTGAAGTACCGCGAGGGCTTCGTCAAGAACCGCTACATCGGCCGCACCTTCATCATGCCGGGGCAGGGCGAGCGGGTGAAGTCGGTGCGCCGCAAGCTCAACCCGATCCACCTGGAATTCCGCAACCGCGTGGTGCTGCTGGTCGACGACTCGATCGTGCGCGGCACCACCAGCCGGCAGATCGTGCAGATGGCGCGCGACGCCGGCGCGCGCAAGGTGTACCTGGCCAGCGCCGCGCCGCCGGTGCGCTATCCCAACATCTACGGCATCGACATGCCGGCCGCCGACGAACTGGTCGCGCACGGCCGCAGCGAGCAGGAGATCCAGGAATTCCTCGGCTGCGACTGGCTGATCTACCAGGACCTGGAAGACCTGGAGACCGCGGTGCGCGAGGGCAACCCGGAACTGAAGGCGTTCGACTCCTCGTGCTTCAACGGCCAGTACACCACCGGCATCGAACCCGGCTATTTCGAGCGGATCATGCAGCTGCGCTCGGACGAGGCCAAGCGCAAGCGCCGTGCCTGAGTCCCGCCGCCGCCGCGCCCGGGCGCGGGCGCGGCGCATGCTCGCGCTGGCGGGTCTGGCGGCGCTGTGCGGCGGCTGCACTGCTGACGACGCCACGCGGCCGGTGCAGGCGCTGGACGATCCGCGCCTGCGCGACGGCAGCGTGCCGAGTGCGCAGTTGACCATGCTGCAGCTGTACATGGCCCCGGACCAGCTGGCGGTGCTGCAGCCGGGCTACCGCGCACCGTTGGCGATCGCCGGCGCGCAGCGCATTGGCGAGGACCTGCTGCTGCTGCGCCTGCGTGCGCAGGGCTCCTCCGACGACGTGCGCGCCGATGCGCCGCAGTGGGGGTATGCCGTCGATTGCCGGGATGGCACGGCGCGCCTGCTTGCCGCCGGCATCGGCGTCGACGCCGGCTGGCCGTCGGGCGCACCGCTGGCGAGCATCCCCGAACCGCCCGCGGCCGACCGCCGCAGCGCCTTCGCCCTGGCCTGCGCACATCGCGTGGACTGCGTGTTCAAGGTGCCCGGCAACCGCTGCGAGCAGGCCCAGCGCACCTGGCTGGAACGGCGCCAGGCGGCAGCGCATCCGCCGGTGGCACCGTGAACGGCGACCTGTACCAGGCCGCGCGCGCCTGCCTGGACGCCGCCGACCCCGACGAGAAGGTGGCGCTGACCCAGCGCCATGCCGCGGCCTGGCGCGACGGCGCGCTCGCGGTGCCGGCCGTGGCGCCGGCGCCCGAGCCGATCCGCATGCCGGGGCGGCCACCGCGACCGCTGCTGGTGCATCCACGCGAGCTGCCGCGGCGCGGCCTCGGCAGTGCCGAGGGCCGTGCGGCGTTCATCCACGCCATCGCCCACATCGAACTCAACGCCATCGACCTGGCCTGGGACGCGGTCTACCGCTTCCGCGGCCTGCCGCCGGCGTTCTACGCCGACTGGGTGGCGGTGGCGGACGACGAATCGCGCCATTTCGTGCTGCTGCGCGACCGCCTGCGCGCGCTGGGCCATGCCTACGGCGATTTCGCCGCGCACAACGGCCTGTGGGAGATGTGCGAGAAGACCGCCCACGACGGCCTGGCGCGGATGGCGTTGGTGCCACGCGTGCTGGAGGCGCGCGGCCTGGACGTGACCCCGGGCATGATCGCCAAGCTGCGCGCGCTCGGCGACGACGCCACCGCCGATATCCTGGACATCATCCTGCGCGAGGAAGTGGCGCACGTGGCCGCCGGCTCGCGCTGGTACCGCTGGTACTGCGCGCAGGCCGGGATCGAACCGCGCGCCCGCTTCGCGGCGCTGCTGCGCGAGTACGCCGGCGGCTACCTGCACGGCCCGTTCAACCTGCAGGCGCGCCTGCTGGCCGGGTTCGACGAGGAGGAATTGCTGGCGCTGCAGCAGCAGGCCGGCTGAGGCGGCGTCCTCCCGCGGCATGGCGCCCGGGTCGCGTCAACGCGCAGGCGGCGGCATGAACGCCTGCGCGCGCGTTCTGTGACGCCTATCTCCGAGCGGAGACCCCGCTGCATTTGTTGCTTGCGCTGAACGGTGGCTGAGCGGCTAATCGAACTCCCCCGCGCGGCCTCCCCCGTCTCCGGCCGCGCGCGGGGCGACGTTCGTCCCTACTCACCACCCAGGAGTCCGACATGAAGTCGATGTGCAGCCTTACCGCGATGCTTGCCCTGTGTGTCGCCGGTTCCGCCTCCGCAGCCGGAACGCCCCTTTTCCAGAGCAGCCAGTACGTCTCCAAATCCATCGCCGGCGAGCCGGCGCTGAGCCGCCTGCTGGCCAATCCCGCCACCGGCGCGGTGCAGCGGGTCGGCGTGAACGCCGCCGCGGTCACCGCCGGACAGAAGCAACTCGAACTGGACCTGCTGGGCCAGCGCATCACCGCCACGCAATTGAAGACCGAGCAATTGGAAGGCGGCAACAGCATCTGGTACGGCAATCTCGGCAATGCCGCGGTGGCGCGGACCCGCGCGCTGTCCGGCCTGGATCCGCTGAACTCGGCGATCCTGGTGCGCAGCGGCGACACCATCACCGGCAGCATCCGCAGCAACGGCACCCTGTTCCACCTGCGTCCGATCGCCGGTGGCGGCCATGTGCTGGTGGAGGTCGACGAACGGCGCATGCCGGCCGAGCATCCGGCCGACTACGCGCTGTTGCCGACCGTGCAGATGCCGCAGTCGGTGATCGACGAACGCGTGACCGCCGCCGGTGCCTCGTCGGGCTCGCCCGCGACCATCCGCGTGCTGGTGGTCGCGACCAACAAGGCGGTGACCAGCTACGGCGGCAACATGCAGTCGCTGGTGCAGTTGGCGGTGGCCGAGTCCAACCAGGGCTATACCAACAGCAACGTCGGCATCACCATGCAACTGGCCGGCTACGAGACCACCAACTACACCGAGTCGGGCGACTTCAACACCGATCTGACCCGCTTCCGCGGCACCAGCGACGGCTACATGGACAGCATCCATACCTCGCGCAACAGCACCGCGGCCGACGTCGGCGTGCTGATCATCGACAACTCCGCCTATTGCGGCCTCGCCTCGGGCATCGGTTCCACCGCCGCCACCGCGTTCGCGGCGGTGTACTGGGATTGCGCCACCGGCTACTACAGCTTCGCCCACGAGATCGGCCACCTGCAGAGCGCGCGCCACGACGTGGCCACCGACTCCAGCACCTCGC
Source organism: Xanthomonas sp. LF07-6 (assembly GCF_034105445.1). Classification (NCBI taxonomy): domain Bacteria; kingdom Pseudomonadati; phylum Pseudomonadota; class Gammaproteobacteria; order Lysobacterales; family Lysobacteraceae; genus Xanthomonas; species Xanthomonas sp. LF07-6. The sequence continues at coordinate 822,532 of NZ_JAXGGI010000001.1, read as the reverse complement.
CGTACGCCTATGGCCACGGCTATCGCTACGGCAACAGCTGGCGCACGATCATGGCCTACAACTGCACCAGCAGCTGCCCGCGGCTGAACTACTGGTCCAACCCGAACGTGTCCTACAACGGCGTGCCGATGGGCAATGCCAGCACCGCCGACAACCAGCGCGTGCTGGTCAACACCAAGGCGACGGTGGCCGGGTTCCGCTGAGCCGGCGCGCGCGTGGCGCAGGCTGCCTGCCTGCGCCACGTGCGGCGAAGACGGCCGGAGCGGGCGCGGCGGCGCCCGCTTCGGCTATGCTGGGAAGCGGCGCCGGCACGGCCGGTGGCGACCGACTTCCTGGGAACGACGATGTTCAAGCGCATGCGACTGCCGGCCGCGCTGCTGCTGGCGATGCTGAGCGCGGGCTGCGGCCCCGCCCCCGATCGGCAGACCGATACGCCGTCGCCGACCGCCAAGACCGAGGCGCCACGGGCGACCCCGCCGGCCGCACCGGCCGACACCTTCGACGGGAACCGCGCGATGGACGTGTTGCAGGCGCGCCTGTCGGCCGATCATGCCTATCCCGATCTGCAGTGCCTGGGCTACGCCGTCGAGGACGGCGAGGGCGCCGCCTCCCCGGCAGCGTCTGCAGCGGCCGCACCCGGGGCCGCCGCGCCGGCGGCGATCGAGATCGCCGTACGCGAAAAGCACGGCGACGGCTGTCCGGGCGACCCGCAGACCGAGCCGGTCCGCGACCGCTTCCGTGTCGAGCGCTCCGGTGCGATCCAGTGGTACGACGTGGTCGACGGCGATTTCGTCGAATACGCGCAATGGCGGCAGCAGCAAGCCGGTGGCGGCTTGCCCTGACAGGCGGATTTTCGCACCGCGCCGCGCGCGTGGTCGCGGCGCTGCGCGGCCAGAAAACGCGGGTGGAGGACGGTGGCCTGGATGTGAGCGGTGTCGACGTCGCGGCCCGGATTGTCAGGCCTGATTGCGGACTGCCATGAAGTGGGCGGAGACGACCCGGTGTACTGGGATGCCGTCATCGGCGGCCCTGCGGAATCCGGGGCCGGAGCGCTATTCGGCGCCGTCCTGTAGCCGCGCCGCGTTCTCAGGGAAATGCGTTGCCGCGAAGTGCCGGGTGCGCATCGCCGGGCTGCCCGCGGCCGCGCCGGACGCTGGCGCTAGAGCTGTTGCAGTTGGCAGCCCTGCGCGTCCACGCGCAGCACCGAACCCTGTTCGTACCAGTCGCCGAGCACGATGCGGGTGCAGGCGCGGCCCTCCACGTCCAGCGCATGCACCGCTGGCCGGTGGGTGTGACCATGGATCATCCGCGCCACGCTGTAGCGGGCGAAGGTGGCGGCGACTTCGGCCGGGGTCACGTCGGTGACGGTTTCGAACTGCGCGCTGTCGTCCTGTTTCAACTCGGCCTGGCGCGCCTGGCTGGCGGCGCGCGCCTGTTGCGCGTAGGCGATGCGCGCGGCCAGCGGCTGCGCCAGGAACTGCTGCTGGAAGGCCGGGTCGCGGGTCTGCGCGCGGAACGCCTGGTAGGCGGTGTCGTCGGTGCACAGCAGGTCGCCGTGCAGCAGCAGGGTCGGCTCGCCGTACAGATCGATCACGCAGGGATCGGGCAGCAGGCGCAGGCCGGCACGCTGCGCGTAGTCGGCGCCGAGCAGGAAGTCGCGGTTGCCGTGCATGAAGAACACCGGCACCCCGGCCTCGTGCAGCGCGTGCAGCTCCACCGCCACCGCATCGGCCGCCTCGGACGGCGTGTCGTCGCCGATCCAGGCCTCGAACAGGTCGCCGAGGATGTACAACGCCTCGGCCTGCCGCGCCTGCCCGCGCAGGAAGTCGAGAAACAGCGCGGTGATCGCCGGCCGTGCCGGGTCCAGATGCAGGTCGGAGATGAACAGCGTGGTCATTCGGCCATTGTAAGGCCGGGAGTGGGGAATCGGGATTGGGGAATGGTGAGTGTTCGCGAGCGCAGGCGTTGCTACGCTTTCGAAGGGCCGGGATTGGGATTCGGAACGGGAATTAGGGATTCGGAGGGTGCGCTAACGCAGGCGATGTTGCGCTCTCGTAGGAGCGGCTTCAGCTGCGACCTTGTCCGGAGCCAGGAGTGAGGAGAGAGCATGGAGCCGGACGGCGCCGGCTGTTTCCATTCCCTATTCCCGGTTCCCCATTCCCGGCCTTATATCAACCACAACGACACGCCCGCCAACAACGTGCCGATGCCGGTGGCGGCGAGCACGTCGCTGGGGTAGTGCAGGCCCAGCACCACCCGCGACAGCGCCACGCAGGCGATGAAGGGCACCAGCAGGGGCGCCAGCCAGGGGTAGTAGGCCAGGGCGACGATGCCGAAGGACACCGCGTGCAGGGTGTGGCCGGAGGGGAAGCTGAACTCGTCCAGCGGCGCCACCCAGGCGCGGATGCGCATATCGGCGGCGTACGGACGCGGGCGGCGGGTCCAGCGCTTCAGACCCTTGTACAGGCTCAGCGCGACCACGCCGGTGGCGGCCATGTGCGCGGAGGCGAACACGCCGTCCATGCCGTCGCACAGCACCAGCAGGGTCATCAGCGCGTACCAGAACACGCCGTCGCCGAGGCGGCTGATCACCGCGAAGAAGCGTCGCACCGAGCGCCGCCGGCACCAGTGGTTGGCGCGCCGGCACCAGCGGGTCTCGTGCCCGCGCAGGATCTCAAGCCGCGTCGACATGCGTCCTCCGGGTGTCCGCCAGTTGGTTGAGCAGGGCATCGAAATCGGCCACCACGCGCTCCGGGCGCAGTTGCTGCATCGACGCGCAGGCCGCCTCGCCGAGACGCTGGCGCAGCGCGTCGTCGCTGCCCAGGCGCAGCGCGGCGGCGATGAAGGCCTCGTCGTCGGCCACCGCCGCACCATTGATGCCGTCGCGCAGGTATTCGCGTGCCGCGCCGTAGTCGAAGGCGACGGTGGCCACGCCACTGGCCATCGCTTCCAGGGTCACGTTGCCGAAGGTCTCGCTGCGGCTGGGGAACAGGAACAGGTCGCCGCTGGCGAAATGCCGCGCCAGCGCGTCGCCGCGCTGGATGCCGCAGAAAATGAAGTCGGGATTCTCCTGCGCCAGGCGCTCGCGCAGCGGGCCGTCGCCGACCCAGACGAAGCGCGCCCGCGGACGCTGCTGCTGCAACTGGCGGAACGCGCGCACCGCCAGCGGCAGGTTCTTCTCCGAGGCGATGCGGCCCACGTAGAGCACCGCGCAGTCGTCGTCCTGCAGGCCCCACTGCGCGCGCAACTGCGGATCGCGGCGCTGCGGCTCGAACTGCTTGCTGTCCACCGCGCGCGCCAGCAGGCGCACCCGCTCGAAACCCTGGGTGGCGAGGAAGTCGCGCAGTTCGCGGGTCGGGACCAGGGTCGCCTGGGCCTGGTTGTGGAAGCGCCGCATCCAGCGCAGCGCGGTCGACTGCAGCCAGGCCGCGCCATACTGCGGCAGGTACTCGTCGAAGCGGGTGTGGAAGCCGGTGGCGATCGGAATGCCCAGGCGCCGCGCGCTGCGCAGCGCCGACCAGCCCAGCGGGCCCTCGGTGGCGATGTACACCGCATCCGGCGGCGCCGCCTGCCACAGCTTGGTCAGGCGCCGCGGCGCGGGCAGGCCGAACTTCAGTCCGGGGTAGCGCGGCAGCGCCGCACCGCGCACCAGCCGCAGATCCGCCGGGTCGGCGTCGCCGGCCTGGCGCGGACGCACCACGTCGACCGTATGGCCGCGCGCGCGCAGCCCCAGTTCCAGCCCCTGCACGGTCAGCGCGACGCCGTTGACCTCAGGGGGATACGTCTCGGTGACGATCGCGTAGCGCATGCGGGGGCTCCGGTTTGACTAAGCCTCGCGCAATGCAGTGAAGCGAACATGTCCAGCGCATGTAGGAACGATGACGCTAAAAGCCGGGATTGGGGATTGGGGATTGGGGATTCGGGGTTTTTCGCAAGTGCGTCGCCGTGCCGCTTTTCTGTGGGAGGGGCTTCAGCCCCGACGCTGTATCGGTAAGGCGTCGGGGCTGAAGCCCCTCCCACAAAAAAGCCGCGGTGTCGCGGCTTCACGAGGGGCGGGTTTTCTTTCAAAAACCGGCACTTTTCTCATCAAATCGCTTGACCACCATTTGACCGCGGACAGCATGCTGCCGTCCCGAGTCCCGAGTCCCGAGTCCCGAGTCCCGAGTCCCGAGTCCCGAGTCCCGAGTCCCGAGTCCCGAGTCCCGAGTCCCGAGTCCCGAGTCCCGGCTTTCAAGCGACAAATGGACGGAAATTGATCCCCAACCCGGCCATGCCCTCGACCTCGCCGATCAGGTCGGCACGCTGCAACGGCCGCGACTCGATCCACGGCTGCGACAGGATCAGGTGCAGGTTGGCGCCGTCGGCCTTCAGTTCCAGCGCCGGGATCGGGTCGGCCTCGTGCGCGCGGTGCAGCAGCACCGCCAGACGCAGCAGCGCGGCCTTGCGCTTGGCGCTGAGCAGCAGGCGGTCGGGCAGTGCGTCGAACGCGGTCTTGGACACGTTGCGGCGGTGCGTGCGCACCAGCGTGGCCAGCACCTGCTGCTCCTGCCGCGAGAAGCCGGCAATGTCCGAGTGCTCCAGCACGTAGGCGCCGTGCACGTGGTACTGGCTGTGCGCGATGGCCTGGCCAAGTTCGTGCAGGCGCGCGGCCCAGCCGAGCATGCGCGCGTCGTCGGCATCCAGCGCCCAGTCGCCGGCGACCTGCTCGAACAGCGCCATCGCGGTGTGCTCCACGCGCGCGGCCTGCGCCTCGTCGATGCCGTAGCGCTGGGTCAGCGCGGCGATCGCGGTTTCGCGCGGATCGTTCTCGCCGCCGCGGCCGAGCATGTCGTAGAGGATGCCTTCGCGCATGGCCGCCTTGCTCACCATCAGCCGTTGCAGGCCCAGGGCCTGGAATGCCGCCTCCAGCACCAGCACGCCGCCGGCGATGATCGGCCGGCGGTCGGCGGACAGGCCGGGCAGGTCGATGTCCTCGATGCGCTTGGCCAGCAGCAGGCGGTCGCGCAACTGCGGCAGCGCCTCGGCGGTGATCGCGCCCTTGGTCAGCTTCATCGCCGCGCAGATCTCGCCGATCGCCTTGTGCGTGCCGGACGAGCCCAGCGCCTCGTGCCAGCCCAGCGCACGGTACTGCCCGGCGAACTGCTGGAACTCGGCGCCGATCTCGGTCAGCGCGTCCTTCCACTTCTTCTTGGACAGCTTGCCGCCCGGGAAGAAGCGCCGCGTGCTGGCGATGCAGCCGGCCTGCAGGCTCTCGCGTTCCAGGGTTTGGAAGCCGCTGCCGATGATGAATTCGGTGGAGCCGCCGCCGATGTCGATCACCAGGCGGCGTTCGTCCGGCTTGGGCGGCTGCGCATGGGCCACGCCGAGGTAGATCAGGCGCGCTTCCTCGCGGCCGCTGACCACTTCGATCGGATGGCCCAGCGCGGTTTCGCCGGGAATCAGGAAGGTCTGCGGCGAGCGCAGCTGGCGCACGGTGTTGGTGGCCAGCGCGCGCACCCGCAGCGAGGGCAGGTCGCGGAGGCGCTGGCCGAAGCGCGCCAGGCATTCCAGCGCGCGCTGTCGCGCCTCGGTGGACAGTCCGCCCTTGTTGTCCAGGCCGTCGGCCATGCGCACGGTCTCGCGCAGGCGGTCCACCACCCGCAGCTGCCCGAGCTGGTAGCGGGCGATGACCATGTGGAAGCTGTTGGAGCCCAGGTCGATGGCGGCCAGCAGGTCGCCGTCGCGCAGCGGCGGATGAGTGGGGGAGGTGGCAGGCATGGCGGAATGGTAGCCGATGCGCGGCGCGCGCCGTTGGCGCTGCGCCGCGGTGTGCTCAGAGCCCGTCGAGCAGGGCCAGCTGCGCCGAATGCGGCGGCTGGTCCTGGCCCGGGGCCAGCTTGCGGTAGTTGCCGTCGGCGTCCAGTTCCCAGGCGTTGAGATTGTCGGCCAGGTAGTTCTGCAGCACCTCGCGGTGGATGCGCTTGACCAGGTCCGGATCCAGGATCGGGAAGCCGGTCTCCACGCGCCGCAGCAGGTTGCGTTCCAGCCAGTCGGCGCTGGCGCAGAACAGTTCCGGCGCACCGTCGTTGCCGAACCAGTAGACCCGGCTGTGCTCGAGGAAGCGGCCGACGATCGAGCGCACCCGGATGTTGTCGGACACGCCCGGCACGCCCGGGCGCAGGGTGCAGGCGCCGCGCACGATCAGGTCGATCTTGACCCCGGCCTGCGAGGCCGCGTACAGCGCGCGGATCACCTGCGGCTCGTTGAGCGCGTTCATCTTGGCGATGATGCGGCCCGGGCGGCCGGCATGCGCCAGCTTGGTCTCGCGTTCGATCCGGTGCAGCACGCCCGGATGCAGGGTGAAGGGCGATTGCAGCAGGCGCTTGAGGCGGATCTTCGGCGCCAGCCCGGACAACTGCTGGAACAGCAGGTGCACGTCGTTGCCGATGTCCACGTCGGAGGTGATCAGGCTGAGGTCGGTGTAGGCGCGCGCGGTGCCGCTGTGGTAGTTGCCGGTGCCCAGGTGCACGTAGCGGCGCAGCTTGCGGCCCTCGCGGCGCACGATCAGCAGCATCTTGGCGTGGGTCTTGTAGCCGACCACGCCGTACACCACCTGCACGCCGGCTTCCTGCAGGCGGTCGGCCAGGCCCAGGTTGGCCTCTTCATCGAAGCGCGCGCGCAGTTCCACCACCACGGTGACGTCCTTGCCGTTGCGCGCGGCCAGCACCAGCGCATCGACGATCGCCGAGTCCTTGCCGGTGCGGTACAGGGTCTGCTTGATCGCCAGCACGTTGGGGTCGATCGCGGCCTGCTTGATCAGGTCCAGCACCGCGGTGAAGGCGTCGAACGGGTGGTGCAGCAACACGTCCCCGGCGGCGGCGATCTCGAAGATGCCTTCGCTGTCGCGCAGGGTGCGCGGATTCATCGGCGGATACTTCAGGTCCGGGCGCTGCACCAGGTCGTAGACCTGGTTGACCCGGCTCAGGTTGACCGGGCCGTTGATCCGGTAGACCGCGTTTTCCGGCAGTTCGAAGTTCTGCAGCAGGGTGCGCACGATCGACTTCGGGCAGTCCTCGGCGATTTCCAGTCGCACCGCCGGCCGGTAGCCGCGGTTGACCAGTTCGTCGCGCAGCGCCAGCGCCAGGTTCTCCACTTCCTCCTCGTCCACCACCAGTTCCGAGTTGCGGGTGACGCGGAACTGGTAGGAACCCATCACCTCCATGCCCGGGAACAGCTCGTCGACGAAGGTGGACAGCACCGAGGACAGGAACACGAAGCTCTGGCCGCCCTCGGCCAGGCTTTCCGGCAACTGGATGATGCGCGGCAGCGAGCGCGGCGCGCGCACGATCGCCAGGTGGCCGACGCGGCCGAACGCGTCGGTGCCTTTGAGCACCACCACGATGTTTAGCGACTTGTTGAGGATCTTCGGGAACGGATGCGCCGGGTCCAGGCCCAGCGGCGACAGCACCGGCATGATCTCGTTGCGGAAGTAGGCGCGCAGCCAGCGCTTCTGCCGCGCGTTCCAGGAATGCCGGCCGAGCACGCCGATGCCGGCCTCCTTCAGCGCCGGGCGCAGCACCTCGTTCCAGCAGCGGTACTGCTGGTCGACCAGTTGCGCGGCGCGGTCGTGGATCGAGGTGAGGATGGCATTGGGGCTCATGCCGTCCGGTGCCGGCGGCAGCCCGAATTCCTGCGCGTGGCGCACGGTGGCGGCGCGGATCTCGAAGAACTCGTCGAGGTTGGTGCAGGAGATGCACAGGAAACGCAGCCGCTCCAGCAACGGCACCTGCGGATCCTGCGCCTGCGCCAGCACCCGGAAGTTGAAGTCCAGTTGCGACAGCTCGCGGTTGATGTACAGCGCGGGGTCGCGCAGCGGGTCGCTGGGAATGTCCGGGGGCGGCGTGGGCGGCAGGGCAGGGGCGCGGCGGGGCATGGTGTCTCTCGTTAGGCGGAGGTCAGGGTGGCATGGTCGTGCCGCGGATGCACGCGCCCGGCGCCGAAGTGGCAGGAGAAGGTGCTGCCCTTGCCGACTTCGCTCTCGATCTCCAGCCGCGCCTGGTGCAGGCCGAGGACGTGCTTGACGATCGACAGGCCCAGGCCGGTGCCGCCGCTCTCGCGCGAGCGGCTGCTGGAGACGCGGTAGAAGCGCTCGGTGATCCGCGGCAGGTGATGCGCGGGAATGCCGTAGCCGCTGTCGCGCACCGCCAGCACCGCGCCATCGCCCTCGCGGGCGAAGGTGATGCGGATGGTGCCGCCGGCCGCGGTATAGCGCACCGCGTTGGTGACCAGGTTGGAGAAGGCGCTGTGCAGTTCCTTGTTGGAGCCGACCAGGTCGCAATCGGCCTCGTCGTGGACCTCGATGCGGTGCCGGCCCTGGCTGTGCGCCTCGGCCTCGCGGCGCAGCGTGGCCAGCATCGGCGCCATCGCGATCGACTCCTCGTTGGCGTGTTCCTGCGATTCCAGCCGCGACAGGGTCAGCAGATCCTCGACCAGCTGGGTCATGCGCTGCGACTGCTTGCGCATCTCGGCGATCATCGGCCCCGAATCCGGGAAGTCCTCCGGGTCGAGCATGTCCAGGTAGCCGTGGACCACGGTCAGCGGCGTGCGTAACTCGTGCGAGACGTTGGCGACGAAATCGCGGCGCACCTGCTCCAGTTGCAGCAGCTTGCTGACGTCGCGCGCGACCAGCAGCCAGTGGTCGTCGGAATAGGGGATCAGGCGCAGGTTCAGGCGCAGACGGTCGTCGACCGGGGAGGGCATGTCCAGCATCGGCTCGGCGTTGCGGCCGCCGCTGAGCCAGTGCGCCAGCGGCATCGGCTGCAGCCGCTCCACCACCGGCGCGCCGAGGTCGCCGGGGTGGCGCAGGCCGAGCAGGGTGCCGGCCGCCTCGTTGAACCACTGGATGCGCTGGCTGTTGCGGTCCACCACCACCACCGCGTCCGGCAGTGCCGCGGCGGCGGCGCGGTAGGCGCGCAGCATGTCCAGCAGGCGCCGCTTGCGCACGCGCATTTCCGCCTGGCTGCGGTACAGCAGCCGGTCCAGTTCGTTCCACACGCCGGTGCCGGCCGGCGGCTCCCAGCGCTGGCGCGCGGTCAGCCGCCGCAGCACCCGCCGCAGTCGCCAGTAGTGCCAGCCCATCACCCCCAGCGACATCAGGGTCAGCGCCATCCACACATGGCCGCCGATCCAGCCGATCAGCAACGCCAGCAACAGCAGGCCGGCGAGCGTGCCGAGGGTCTTCAACCAGGCGGAGCGGATGTGGCGGGGCATCGGGAACGCACTCTGTCGCAAAGGATCGTGATCCGTCCGCCGTTATAGCAGGCGAAGGCGGCGGTCAGATGGACGCAGAGAAGCGATAGCCGGAACCGCGGACGGTCTGCACCATGTTTTCCACCGAGAACGGCTCCAGCGTCTTGCGCAGGCGGCGGATGTGCACGTCGATGGTGCGCTCTTCCACGTAGACGCTGCCGCCCCAGACGTGATCGAGCAACTGCGCGCGGCTGTAGACGCGCTCGGGGTGGGTCATGAAGAAGTGCAGCAGGCGGTACTCGGTCGGGCCGATCGGCACCGGCGCCTCGCCGGCGAACACCCGGTGCGCGGCGCCGTCGATGCGCAGGCTGCCGACCGAGACGCTGCCGTCCTCGTCGTCCTCGCGGGTGCGACGCATCACCGCGCGGATCCGCGCCAGCAGCTCGCGTGCCGAGAACGGTTTGACCACATAGTCGTCGACGCCGGCCTCCAGGCCGCCGACGCGGTCGTTCTCCTCGCCGCGGGCGGTGAGCATGATGATCGGCACTTCGCGGGTCATCGCATCCTTGCGCCAGCGCCGGGCCAGTTCAAGGCCGCTGGTGCCGGGCAGCATCCAGTCCAGCAGGATCAGGTCCGGGACCCGGTCGGCGATCGAGGTCTGCGCTTCGCGGGCATCGCCGGCGTGCACCGGCTCGAAGTCGCCCTTGCGCAGGGCGAACGCGACCATGTCGCGGATGGCCGGCTCGTCGTCGACGATCAGGATGCGTTTCTGCACAACGGCACCGTGGAACTGGGGAGGAAGGTCGCCAGTAGACTACGGTTTTATTACGTTTGAGTGACGCCTGACACGGGCGCGTTTCAGCGCCGTTGCATGTCCGGGTCCTGCACGCCCTGGCGGCGCAGTTCCAGCACCGTCGGGGTGATCGCGGCGATGCGGGCGTCGATGCGCGCGCGCGCCACGTAGTCCAGGTCGCTGCGCTTCTTCAGGTTGCTCAGCTGGATCAGGGCCTGCTCCGGATGCCCGTTCAGGTACGCCGCCTCGGCATACGCCTCGCCGGCCCGGGTGTCGTCGCCGGCCAGTTCGCAGGCACGGGCGAAGGTGCGCTGGAACACCGGATCCTCCGCGGCCGCCCCGAGCAGCGGCCGCAGCACCGCCTGGGCGCGCTGGCCGGCCTGGCGGCCGCCCTGTTCGTTGAGGGCAGTCGCATAGCTCAGCGCCACTGCCCGGTTGCTGGGCATGCGCTTGACCAGCGCCTCGAAGCGCTGGTCGGCGGCCTGGTTGCGGCCGGCCTTGGCCTCGGCCTCGGCCACCGCCACGGTCAGCCACCAGTTGTCCGGGTGCGCCTGCAGCAGGCTTTCCAGCGTCTGCGCGACCTCCTGCGCACTGCCGCCGGCACGCAGCCGGGCCAGCGCCAGGCCGTAGCGCTGGGCATCGCTCAGGCCCTGTTTGCTGCCCTGGCGCAGGCCTTCGTACTCGCGGATCGCATCGGCCGGGGTGTTGGCGCTGAACACCCGCAGCCGCTCGCGGGCCCATTCGAACTGGCCGCTGGGGCCGCGCGCGTAGTTGGCGAACGGCAGTTGCAGGCCGCCGGGCAGCAGCGGGTTGCTGGGCGCGCCCAGCGGCTGGCTCAGCGACACGTCGTTCGGATCGACCCGCTCCTTCAGGGTGCCGCCGGGCACGCTGGTGGTCAGGGTCAGGGTGTTCTTCTTCATCTGCTCGGCGCGCTCGCGGGCCTCGCTGATGCGGGTGGTGGTGACCGGGTGGGTCATCAGGAAGTCGGGGGTGCTGTAGCCGCCCTGGTTGCCGCGCATCGCCAGCGACATGCGCTCGAAGAAGCCGGCCATCGCGTCGACGTCGTAGCCGCTGCGCGCCAGGGTGCGGATGCCCAGACGGTCGGCCTCCGATTCGTTGGAGCGGGTGTAGTCGATCTGGCGCTGCTGCATCAGCCCCAGGCCGCTGGCGATCGCCGCCTGGGTGGCGTCGCCGCTGGAGCGCCCGCCGGCCTGCTGCGCCGCGACCACCGCGGCGAGCATGCCGAGCAGGATCGGGATCTGGTCGCGCTGCGCCCGCTCGACCCCGCGCAGCACGTGCTGCTGGGTGACGTGGGCGATCTCGTGCGACAGCACCGCGGCGACCTCGTCCTCGCGCTCGGCGGTCAGCACCAGCCCGGCGTTGACCGCCACGTAGCCGCCGAGAGTGGCGAAGGCGTTGATCTGGCGGTCGCGCAGCATGAAGAAGGTGAACTTCTGCTGCGGCTGGTCGCTGTTGGCGCCGAGCCGGGTGCCCATGGTCTGCAGCCAGTCGTCGATCAGCGGGTCTTCGAGCACGTAGCCGTAGCTGCGCAGCTCGGCCAGCATCATCTTGCCGTACTCGGCCTGGCGCGCCGGGGTCAGCAGCTCGCCGGCCGAGGAGCCGATGTCCGGCAGCTTGTTCTCCTGGGCCGGCGCCACGGCGCAGGCGGTGGCCAGGGTGATCGCGAAGGCGAGCGGCAGCAGGCGCAAGACAGGCTCCAGGGGGGCAGGCGGACGCCGGGTGGCGGCCGGGACGACGGTGAATCCGGGATGATTCGCAGTGTTGCGGCAGCGGCCTCGAAAATCCACCCGGCCGCTACCATAGTGGCTTGGACCTTCTACACCGCCCGGAGTTTCCCGTGGACAACCCAACTGCCGACACCGGCCACGCCGGCGGCCCGCCGATCACCCTCTATTCCACCGCGATCTGCCCGTACTGCGTGGCGGCCAAGAACTTCCTCAAGAGCAAGGGCCGCACCTGGAACGAGGTGCGGATCGACCTGGACCCGGCCGAGCGCGAGAAGATGGTCGCGCTGGCGCGGCGCACCAGCGTGCCGCAGATCTTCGTCGGCGACGTCCACGTCGGCGGCTACGACGACATGATGGCGCTGCACCGCGCCGGCAAGCTGGAGCCGCTGCTCGACGGCCACGCCCCCGAGGCGCAGGCATGAGCGGCGCCGCGACGGGCGAGGGCGGCGCCTCCGGGCAGGACCGCGTCCGCGAGTTCACCGAGTTCCGCCAGCGCATGAACCAGCGCATCCTGGCCGAGCCGAACCAGGTGGTGCGGCGCTTCTTCGCGCTGGACACCCAGACCTACCAGGCCGGCGCGCTGGACGTGAAGACCAAGGAGCTGCTCGGCCTGGTCGCCTCGCTGGTGCTGCGCTGCGACGACTGCATCAGCTACCACGTGGCCCAGTGCAAGGAGGCCGGGGTCAGCCGCGAGGAGTTCTTCGAGACCTTCTCGGTGGGCCTGGTGGTCGGCGGATCGATCGTGATCCCGCACCTGCGCCGCGCGGTGGACTTCCTCGACACACTGGAGGCCGGCGCCGCCGCCCCGGCGCAGCACGCGCACGACTGAGCCCACCGCGGCCTGTCGACGGCCGCCGGCACCGCGCCGGCGGCCGCCCGGTTTTGGGCGCCTTCACCGGCTTCGGGCATAATTACCGCTGAAACCTCCTTGCGCCTGCAGCCCCGGTTCCCGGGCGGCGCTCCCCCCTCTTGTACGGAAACCGCAACCCTATGACGCAGACAATCACGGTCATCCGTGGCGATGGCATCGGCCCGGAGATCATGGACGCCACGCTGTTCGTGCTCGACGCGCTGAACGCCGGCCTCACCTACGAATACGCCGATGCGGGCCTGGTGGCGCTGGAGAAGCACGGCGACCTGCTGCCGGCCGCCACGCTGGAGTCGATCCGCAAGAACAAGGTGGCGCTGAAGAGCCCGCTGACCACGCCGGTGGGCGAGGGCTTCAGCTCGATCAACGTGGCCATGCGCCGCCAGTTCGACCTGTACGCCAACGTGCGTCCGGCCAAGTCGTTCCCCAACACCAAGTCGCGCTTCGGCGCCGGCGTGGACCTGATCACCGTGCGCGAGAACACCGAAGGCGCCTACCTGAGCGAAGGCCAGGAAGTGTCCGCCGACGGCGAGACCGCGCTGTCGATGGCCAAGGTGACCCGCAAGGGTTCCGAGCGCATCGTCCGCTACGCCTTCGACCTGGCCCGCGCGACCGGCCGCAAGAAGGTCACCGCGGTGCACAAGGCCAACATCATCAAGTCCACCTCGGGCCTGTTCCTGAAGGTGGCGCGCGACGTGGCGGCGAACTACCCGGAGATCGAATTCCAGGAAATGATCGTCGACAACGCCTGCATGCAGTTGGTGATGCGCCCGGAGCAGTTCGACATCATCGTCACCACCAACCTGTTCGGCGACATCCTGTCGGACCTGTGCGCCGGCCTGGTCGGCGGCCTGGGCCTGGCACCGGGCGCCAACATCGGCGTGGACGCGGCGATCTTCGAAGCCGTGCACGGCTCGGCCCCGGACATCGCCGGGCAGGGCAAGGCCAACCCGTGCGCGCTGCTGCTGGGCGCGGCGCAGCTGCTGGACCATATCGGCCAGCCGCAGAACGCCGAGCGCCTGCGCAACGCCATCGTCGCCACGCTGGAAGCCAAGGACGGTCTGACCCCGGACCTGGGTGGCAGCGGCAACACCATGGGCTTCGCCAAGGCCATCGCCAGCCGCCTCTGAGCGTCCGGAAGATCGCAGAAAAAAGAAAGGGCGCCCCAGGGCGCCCTTTCTTTTGCTCGGAAACTTGTCTGAAGCCAAGCCCGCTCATCGATCAAGGGGAGTTCGCTTTTACGATTCCCCAATCCCGATTCCCGACTCCCGGCTTCAATTCCGCGACTGCAGCTTCGACAGCAGGCGCAGGAACTCCAGGTACAGCCACACCAGCGTCACCATCAGGCCGAACGCGCCGTACCACTCCATGTACTTGGGTGCGCCCTGTTCGACGCCGCTCTCGATGAAGTCGAAGTCCAGCACCAGGTTCAGCGCCGCCACCACCACCACGAACAGGCTGAACAGGATGCCGACCGTGCCGGAGGCGTGGATGTAGGGGATCTGGATGTTGAAGAAGCCAAGCACCATCGTGGCCAGATACACCAGCGCGATGCCGCCGGTGGCCGCGACCACGCCCAGCTTGAAGTTCTCGGTGGCCTTGATCATGCCGCTGCGGTAGGCGAACAGCATCGCGAACAGGGTGCCGAAGGTCAGCAGCACGGCCTGCAGCACGATGCCGTTGAAGCGCACTTCGTACATCGCCGAGATCGATCCCAGGAAGAAGCCTTCCACCAGCGCGTACAGCGGCGCGGTGATGGGCGACCATTCCTTCTTGAAGATCGTGATCAGGGCCAGGATGAAGCCGCCGATCAGGCCGCCCAGCGCGTAGCCGGCCACGCCAGGAGCGATCATCGCGTTGCCCGCGGCATCGATCGAAACCGACTGGCTCCAGGCGAATACGGCGGTGAGCGCTGTCAGCATCAACAGGATGCCGGTCTTGTTGGCGGTGCCGTTCAGGGTCATCGCACCGCTGTCGCGCGCGACGACCGTGCCGTTGCCGGGCGAGACCACGTTGCCGCTGTGCAGATCGAGGAAGGTGGATTCCTTCAGGGCGGGGTTGCCGCTGCGAAGCATGCTGTTTTCTCCTTCAAAATGGCTCTCGGCCGATGCCGATGGCAAGCCGTGAGCATAGCGCAGGCGATGTTGCGTGCATGCGACGTTGACAGCGGGCCGCAAGCTTCCCACAATAGCCGACCTTTCCGGCCTTGGCCGCGAGGGATGTTCCGCCGGGGTATAGCGCAGTCTGGTAGCGCGCCTGCTTTGGGAGCAGGATGTCGGGGGTTCGAATCCCTCTACCCCGACCAATCCGATGTCCAACGGCGGAAAGGAATGCGACAATCCAGCCAGGGCGCCCGTAGCTCAACTGGATAGAGCACCGGCCTTCTAAGCCGGCGGTTACAGGTTCGATTCCTGTCGGGCGCGCCACATGGCGCCGGGCAGGAGATGCAAGGTTTCAATGGTGGCTGTAGCTCAGTTGGTTAGAGTACTGGATTGTGATTCCAGATGTCGGGGGTTCGAGTCCCCTCAGCCACCCCATTGATCGCGTGACCCGATGCTTCGCGGGGTGTTGCAACGAAGCAAAAAAGCACATAGAATGTGCGACTCAGTTTCAGGGCCGTTAGCTCAGTTGGTAGAGCAGTTGACTCTTAATCAATAGGTCCAAGGTTCGAATCCTTGACGGCCCACCAAAACAAAAGGCACCTGCTCCGGCAGGTGCCTTTTTCTTTGCCGGCCGGCCTGCAACAATGTGCCGGCAGGCGCCTTCCGGCGCCGCAGCGCGAAAGTGGCGGAATTGGTAGACGCCCTGGTTTTAGGTACCAGTGCCGCAAGGCGTAGGGGTTCGAGTCCCCTCTTTCGCACCATCCAGCCCCCGATGGCCCCTTGTGGCGATGGCGGGTTCGGCGTCGCCACGGCGGCCTCCCGGCCCTGCGCTGGCAGGCGCCGCGGGAATAGGCGAAACTATCCGGCTGCGGCGGCTGTCCCGTGCCCGCGCCAACCCGTACTTTTCTACATCGTGCCGAGAGCCGTGGGCTCCCGGTGGCAGGAGTCCACATGCAAGCTTCGATCGAAACCACCGGTACCCTGGAACGGCGTCTGACCTTCACCCTGCCGGAGGATCGCCTGGAAACCCATGTCGGCGGCCGCCTGCGCGAAGTCGCGCGCACCGCGCGGATCAAGGGCTTCCGTCCGGGCAAGATTCCGGCCAAGGTGATCGAGCAGCGCTTCGGGCCGCAGATCCGCGCCGAGGCGCTGGACGGCCTGCTGCGCGAGACCTTCGACTCGGCCGTGCGCGAGCACGAACTGCGCCTGGCCGGCAACCCGCGCATCGACCGCGCCGACGACAACGAGCTGCAGTTCGTGGCCACCTTCGAAGTGGTGCCTGACTTCGGCGACATCGACGTGTCCAAGCTGCAGGTGATCCGCCACACCGCCGAGGTCACCGACGCCGACATCGAGCAGATGATCGAGAACCTGCGCCTGCAGCGTCGTACCTGGCAGCCGGCCGCGCGTCCGGCGCAGGACGGCGACCTGGTGACCCTGGAGACCTGGTCGCAGGTCGGCGACGAGCGCCTGCCGGCCGAGGGCGTGGAGAAGGGCAGCAGCGTGATCGGCTCGGGCGTCATGTTCCCGGCGATCGAGCAGGGCCTGGTCGGCCTGTCCAAGGACGAAGAGAAGACGCTGACCGTCGACTTCCCGGCCGACTGGCGCGTGCCGCAGTTCGCCGGCAAGCAGGTCCAGGTCCATGTGAAGGCGGTCGACGTCGCCGCGCCGGTGCTGCCGGAGGTGGACAAAGAGTTCATCAAGAGCTTCGGCGTGAAGAGCGGCGATGCCGAGCAGTTCCGCAAGGACATCCGCATCAACCTCGAGCGCGAGCTCAAGGGCGCGCTGATGAACCGCCTGCGTCGCGAAGTCGGCGAGCAGCTGATCGCCGCCTACGCCTCGGTCGAAATGCCGCCGCGCCTGGTCGAGAACGAAGCGCGCGCCATGCTGGCGCAGCAGGTCGAGCAGATGCGCCGTTCCGGCCGCGACCCGGGTCAGGTGCCGGACGACGCCCACCAAGGCTTCATGGACGCTGCGCGCAAGCGCGTGCTGGTCGGCCTGCTGGTCGGCGAGGTCGCCCGCCGCAACGAACTGCGCCTGGACCCGAAGCGGGTCTCGGAGACGCTGCGCCTGATCGCCTCGACCTACGAAGAGCCCGAGCAGGTCATTGAGATGTACCGCAACGATCCCCAATTGATGGGGGGACTGCAGAGCCGTGTGATGGAAGAGCAGGTGATCGACTGGATCGCCGAGCGCGCCCAGCACACCGAGCAGGCGATGTCGTTCCAGGACGCGATCCGTCAATAAGACGACGCGTCGCCGCGTTGCGCAGCCGACCTGCGCGACGCGGATCCCGTTTCACCTCCCCGCGGCGGCGGGGCGCAACACGATGCGAAGCCCTGCACACCCCCGTGCAGGGATGGACCCCGAGCAGCAGGAGATCACCGCGTGGACAATGTGACCAAGGCCTTGAATCTGGTTCCGATGGTGGTCGAACAGACCAGCCGCGGCGAGCGCGCCTACGACATCTATTCGCGCCTGCTGAAGGAGCGCCTGATCTTCCTGGTTGGCCCGATCGACGACCACATGGCCAATGTGATCGTGGCCCAGCTGCTGTTCCTGGAAGCGGACAATCCGGAGAAGGACATCAGCATCTACATCAACTCGCCGGGCGGCGTGGTCACCGCCGGCATGGCGATCTACGACACCATGCAGTACATCAAGCCGGACGTGAGCACCATCTGCGTCGGCCAGGCCGCCTCGATGGGCGCGCTGCTGCTGGCGTCGGGCGCTGCCGGCAAGCGCTATGCGCTGCCGAACTCGCGGGTGATGATCCACCAGCCGCTGGGCGGCTTCCAGGGCCAGGCCACCGACATCGACATCCACGCCCGCGAGATCCTGACGCTGCGCGCGCGGCTGAACGAAATCCTGGCCAAGCACACGGGCCAGTCGCTGGAAGCCATCGCCCGCGACACCGAGCGCGACAACTTCAAGAGCGCCGTCGACGCGCAGGCCTACGGCCTCGTCGACCAGGTCCTGGAGCGTCGTCCGGATGAGTCCATCCAGCCGGCATAAGGCTTGCATGTACTGCAAAACGCAGCGTATTCCGCAGGGCCGGGGTCGGGCTAGCGTCCTCCCGGCCCTGTGCTATTCTCGAAATCGAACCCCCGTTCATCGGGTGGGGTAACTGGGTAAGCGAAGCAATGAGCGAAGACCGGCAAGGCCGTTCCGGCGACAGCAACAAGATCCTGTACTGCTCGTTCTGCGGCAAGAGTCAACACGAGGTCCGTAAGCTGATCGCCGGGCCCAGCGTGTTCATCTGCGACGAATGCGTCGAGTTGTGCAACGACATCATCCGCGAGGAGCTCGAGGAGAAGGCGCAGTCGGCACGCAGCAGCCTGCCCAAGCCGCGCGAGATCCTGGAAGTGCTCGACCAGTACGTGATCGGCCAGCAGCGCGCCAAGCGCACGCTCGCCGTGGCCGTGTACAACCACTACAAGCGCATCGAGAGCCGGCAGAAGAACGACGAGGTCGAACTGGCCAAGTCCAACATCCTGCTGGTCGGTCCGACCGGCTCGGGCAAGACGCTGCTGGCCGAGACGCTGGCGCGCTTGCTCAACGTGCCGTTCACCATCGCCGATGCGACCACGCTGACCGAGGCCGGCTACGTCGGCGAGGACGTGGAGAACATCATCCAGAAGCTGCTGCAGAAGTGCGACTACGACGTCGACAAGGCGCAGCAGGGCATCGTCTACATCGACGAGATCGACAAGATCTCGCGCAAGAGCGAGAACCCGTCGATCACCCGCGACGTGTCCGGCGAAGGCGTGCAGCAGGCGCTGCTGAAGCTGATCGAAGGCACGGTCGCCTCGGTGCCGCCGCAGGGCGGGCGCAAGCATCCGCAGCAGGAATTCCTGCAGGTGGACACCAAGAACATCCTGTTCATCTGCGGCGGCGCGTTCGCCGGCCTGGACAAGGTGATCCAGCAGCGCTCCAACGACGCCGGCGGCATCGGCTTCGGTGCCAAGGTGAAGAGCTCCGAGCGCAAGCGCGAGGTCGGCAAGATCCTGGCCGACGTCGAGCCGGAAGACCTGATCAAGTTCGGCCTGATCCCCGAGTTCGTCGGCCGCCTGCCGGTGGTCGCCACGCTCGAGGAGCTGGACGAGCCGGCGCTGATCAAGATCCTCACCGAGCCGAAGAACGCCATCACCAAGCAGTTCAAGAAGCTGTTCGAGATGGAAGGCGTGGAGCTGGAGTTCCGCCAGGACGCGCTGCTGGCCATCGCCAAGAAGGCGCTCAAGCGCAAGACCGGCGCGCGCGGCCTCCGCACCATCGTCGAGTCGGTGCTGCTGGACACGATGTACGAGCTGCCGTCGCAGGAAAACGTCAGCAAGGTGGTGGTGGACGAGTCGGTGATCGAGCACAAGTCCGAGCCGTACCTGATCTACCAGACCCCGCCGGCGGCGCCGAAGGTCGCCTCCGCGGAGTGACCCGGGCGGGCGGTGCGCGGCGACCCCGTCGCGCGCCCCGTGCCTGCCGGTAAGTCGCTGAAACATAAAGGGGTTATGCGCTCCCCTTGCATCGTCCAGCCGATGGCCCCATAACGGGGCCATCGGCGTTTTTATGGCCGCCCGCATCGCGTTCCCGCCTCCCAAATCGGAATCCTCATGGCCCAGTCCCAATCCGAAGTCCTCGACCTGCCGGTCCTGCCGTTGCGCGACGTCGTGGTCTTTCCGCACATGGTCATCCCGCTGTTCGTCGGTCGCGACAAATCCATGCGCGCGCTCGAGCACGCGATGGAGGCCGACAAGCGCATCCTGCTGGTCGCGCAGAAGTCCGCCGAGACCGACGACCCGGCGGCGGCCGACTTGTACAACGTCGGCACGCTGGCGCAGGTGCTGCAACTGCTGAAGCTGCCCGACGGCACCATCAAGGTGCTGGTCGAGGGCTTGTCGCGCGTCAGCGTCGACAAGGTCGCCGAGCGCGACGGCGCGCTGCAGGGCGAAGGCCGCGAGATCGACGCCGCCGAATCGCGCGAGGAGCGCGAAGTCGAGGCGATCGCGCGCTCGCTGATGTCGCTGTTCGAGCAGTACGTCAAGACCAACCGCAAGCTGCCGCCGGAGCTGCTGCAGACCCTGTCCGGCATCGACGAGCCCGGCCGCCTGGCCGATACCATCGCCGCGCACATCGGCGTGCGCCTGGCCGACAAGCAGCGCCTGCTGGAAACCCTGGAAGTGGGCGAACGCCTGGAGATGCTGGTCGGCCTGGTCGACGGCGAGATCGACGTGCAGCAGCTGGAAAAGCGCATCCGCGGCCGGGTCAAGTCGCAGATGGAGAAGAGCCAGCGCGAGTACTACCTCAACGAGCAGATGAAGGCGATCCAGAAGGAACTGGGCGACCTCGACGACGCGCCAGGCGAGCTGGAGGAGCTGGCGCGCAAGATCGCCGAGGCCGGCATGCCCAAGCCGGTCGAGACCAAGGCCAAGGCCGAACTCAACAAGCTCAAGCAGATGTCGCCGATGTCGGCCGAAGCCGCGGTGGTACGCAACTACCTCGACTGGCTGCTGGGCGTGCCGTGGAAGAAGCGCAGCAAGGTGCGCAAGGACCTGAAGGTCGCGCAGGAAACCCTCGACGCCGATCACTACGGCCTGGAGAAGGTCAAGGATCGCATCCTCGAATACCTCGCGGTGCAGTCGCGGGTGAAGCAGATGAAGGGGCCGATCCTGTGCCTGGTCGGACCGCCGGGCGTGGGCAAGACCTCGCTGGGCCAGTCCATCGCCAAGGCCACCAACCGCAAGTTCGTGCGCATGTCGCTGGGCGGCGTGCGCGACGAGGCGGAGATCCGCGGCCATCGCCGCACCTATGTCGGCTCGATGCCGGGCCGCATCGTGCAGAACCTCAACAAGGTCGGCAGCAAGAACCCGCTGTTCGTGCTCGACGAGATCGACAAGATGTCGATGGATTTCCGCGGCGATCCGTCCTCGGCGCTGCTGGAAGTGCTCGACCCCGAGCAGAACAACGCCTTCAACGACCACTACCTGGAAGTGGACCTGGACCTGTCCGAAGTGATGTTCGTGGCGACCTCCAATTCGCTGAACATCCCCGGCCCGTTGCTGGACCGCATGGAAGTGATCCGCATCCCCGGCTACACCGAGGACGAGAAGCTCAACATCGCGACGCGCTACCTGGTGCCCAAGCAACTCAAGGCCAATGGCCTGAAGCAGGAAGAGCTGGAGATCGGTGCCGACGCGATCCGCGACATCGTGCGCTACTACACGCGCGAATCCGGCGTGCGCAACCTCGAGCGCGAAGTGGCCAAGATCTGCCGCAAGGTGGTCAAGGAGATCGCGCTGGCCGGTCCGCAGCCAGCTGCCCCGGCGAAGAAGGCCGCAGCGAAGAAGGGCGCCGCGCGCAAGGACAAGGCGCGCGTCAGCGTCGGCTCGAAGAACCTGGACAAGTACCTGGGCGTTCGCCGCTACGACTTCGGTCGCGCCGAGGAGCAGAACGAGATCGGCCTGGTGACCGGCCTGGCCTGGACCGAGGTCGGCGGCGATCTGCTGCAGATCGAATCGACCCTGGTCCCGGGCAAGGGCGCGGTGATCCTGACCGGCCAGCTCGGCGACGTGATGAAGGAATCGGCGTCGGCCGCATTGTCGGTGGTGCGTTCGCGCGCCGAGCGGCTCGGCATCGAGGCGGACTTCCTGCAGAAGCACGACGTGCACCTGCACGTGCCCGACGGCGCCACGCCCAAGGACGGCCCCAGTGCCGGCATCGCGATGGTGACCTCGCTGGTGTCGATGCTGACCAAGGTGCCGGTCAAGTCGGAGGTGGCGATGACCGGCGAGATCACCCTGCGTGGCCGCGTCTCGGCGATCGGCGGACTCAAGGAGAAGCTGCTGGCCGCATTGCGCGGCGGCATCCGCACCGTGCTGATCCCCGAGGAGAACCGCAAGGATCTGGCCGACATCCCGGAGAACGTCACCCGCGATCTGAAGATCGTGCCGGTGAAGTGGATCGACGAAGTGCTGGATCTGGCACTGGAGCGTCCGCTCGCGCCCAAGCCCGCCGCCGACGCCGAACAGGCGCCGTCGCGGCGCAAGCAGAAAGCATCCTCGAACCCGCGCGTCAAGCACTGACGCGCGCTGAACCGCACCCGCGCAAACGGCTCAAACCCGCGCCGTTGTTGGCTTTTCGGCTTGCGCGGGTATGGGCCCGCTGGTATAAATGCAGCGCTTGCGAGCACCGCGAACGGGCGTGCTTGGTAGTGCAAAACATATCCATCGGGGTCTCGCCCAGGCGAGGCAGGCCACGCCGACACCCGATCCTCAATCCGCGGTCTTCTGCCGCACATGGAGTCATCAAGAAATGAATAAAGCCGAACTGAACGACGCGATCGCCGCTGCCGCCGACATCTCCAAGGCCGAAGCCGGTCGTGCCATCGACGCCTTCGTGTCGGAAGTGACCAAGGCCCTGAAGAAGGGCGACAGCGTCACGCTCGTGGGCTTCGGCACCTTCCAGGTGCGCGACCGTGCCGAGCGCACCGGCCGCAACCCGAAGACCGGCGACTCCATCAAGATCGCGGCGTCGAAGAATCCGACGTTCAAGGCTGGTAAAGCGCTGAAGGATGCCGTAAACTAATCGACTCGCTAGGGTGCTTAGCTCAGCGGTAGAGCGTCTCCTTTACACGGAGAGGGTCGGGGGTTCGAAACCCTCAGCACCCACCAGAGCACCAAGCGACAAGTTTCAAAAGCGGAGTGGTAGTTCAGTCGGTTAGAATGCTGGCCTGTCACGCCGGAGGTCGCGGGTTCGAGTCCCGTCCACTCCGCCAGTTGTACCGAAGCCCCCGAGCGATCGGGGGTTTCGTTTCTCGCAGTCGCCGCCACGCGCCAGCGTTGGCCCGGCCGCTGCGGGAAAGCGGGCCTCGCGCCCGCCTCCGTTCAAACGCGGAGTGGTAGTTCAGTCGGTTAGAATGCTGGCCTGTCACGCCGGAGGTCGCGGGTTCGAGTCCCGTCCACTCCGCCATTTGTACGCGAAACCCCCGAGCGATCGGGGGTTTCTTTTTTTCCGCAGTGCGCTGGTTTGGTCGTCGATGCGCTCCGGATTCGCCGCCTCGACGCATGAGCGGCGCGGGTTGCCGGGCCGCCGGTTCTGCCGCAAGGCGTGAAGCGGGTTAAACTGCGCGGCTCGCCAATAGGCCGTCGGTTCCCAATGCTGCAGAAACTTCGCGAAAAGACCTCGGGCTGGATCGCCACCGCGATCATCGGTCTGTTGATGATTCCGTTCCTGTTCGTCATCGACAACAGCTACCTCGGTGGCGTCGGTGCCAACAATGTCGCCAAGGTGCAGGCGCCGCCGTCGTGGTGGTCGTCGGCGCCGTCGTGGTGGCCGGTGTCGCTGCTGTGGCAGCACCACGAAGTGAGCACGGAGCAGTTCCGTACCCGCTTCGAGCAGGCGCGCATCCAGGCGCGCGAACAGCAGGGCGAGAACTTCGATCCGCGCGCGTTCGAAAGCATCGACAACAAGCGCAAGCTGCTCGATCAGCTGATCGACGAGCAGGTGGCGAAGCTGTCGGCAGAACGCGCCGGCGTGGTCATCGGCGATGCCGCGGTGCGCGATTACATCAGCTCCATGCCTGCGTTCCAGAACGACGGCAAGTTCGATCCGGAGCGCTACCGCCTGGCTCTGGCCTCGGGCACGCCGCCGCGTACGCCGACCATGTTCCAGCAACTGGTGCGCGACGCGCTGCAGCAGTCGGTGATTCCGTCGGGCATCGCCGAATCGGCGTTCGCCACCAAGCCGGAAACCGAGCGCCTGCTGAAGATGCTGGGCGAGACCCGCGACGTGGAGATGGCGCTGTTGCCGGAAATGCCGGCCGACACCGCACCGGTCAGCGACGCGCAGGTGCAGCAGTGGTACGACTCGCACAAGTCCGACTTCAAGCAGCCGGAAACCGTGACGATCGAGTACGTCGACCTCAACGCGGCCAGCCTGCCGCCGGTCAAGCCGGCCGACGAGGCGACGCTGCGCAAGCGCTACGACGACGAGAAGGCGCGCTTCGTCGAGCCCGATCAGCGGCTGGCTTCGCACATCCTGATCAGCGCCGGCAAGGACGCGGCCTCGCAGAAGGCGGCCGAGGCCAAGGCGGCCAAGCTGGCGGCCGAAGCCAAGCAGCCCGGCGCCGATTTCGCCGCGCTGGCCCGCGCCAACTCCGACGATCCCGGTTCCAAGAACGCCGGCGGCGATCTGGGCTGGGTGGAGAAGGGCGTGATGGTGAAGCCGTTCGAGGACGCGCTGTTCGCGATGAAGCCCGGCGAGATCGTCGGCCCGATCAAGAGCGAATTCGGCTATCACGTGATCCAGCTGCGCCAGGTCAAGGGCGGCGAAGGCAAGTCGTTCGAGCAGGTGCGCGACCAGCTCGCCAGCGAGCAGTTGAAGGCCGACGGCGAGAAGGCCTTCAGCGACCTGAGCGGCAAGCTGGTGGACCTGGTCTACAAGAACCCGACCGCGCTGGCTTCGGCGGCGAAGGAAGTGGGCCTGCCTGTGCAGACGCTGGGGCCGTTCTCGCGCGCCACCGCCAGCGGCATCGCCGCACAGCCGGCGGTGCTGCGCGCCGCGTTCTCCGACACCCTGGTGCAGGACGGCACGGTCAGCGACCCGATCAACCTGGGGCCGAACCACAGCGTGCTGATCCGCGTGACCCAGCACCAGCCGGAGCAGATCCAGCCACTGGCCAAGGTGCACGAACAGGTCGTGGCCGCGGTGCATGCCGACCGCACCGCCAAGGCGGCCGCTGCCAAGGCCGATGCGCTGCTGGAGCGTTTGCGCAAGGGCGAGACCCTGCAGGCCCTGGCCGGCGCGGAGAAGCTGCAGATCAACCCGATGCCGGGTCTGCCGCGCAACGTGCCGATGCCGAGCGCGCAGGCCAGCCAGGCGATCTTCAGCGCGCCGCAGCCGGCCGACGGCAAGCCCTCGGTGGGCAAGGTCGAGCTGCCTGCCGCGCCGGGCACCGTGGGCAAGCGCTATGCGTTGTTTGCGGTCACCAAGGTGACGCCGGGCGACCTGAGCAAGGTGCCGGCCGAGCAGCAGACGATGTTCCAGCAGCAGCTGGCGCGGATCGAAGGCGAGGCCGATGCCAAGGCCTACGTCGATGCGATGCGCAAGCACTTCAAGATCAGCGTGCAGGAATCGCAGCTGTAACCGCGGCTTCGACAGCGCAAAGCGGCACGCAACAGGCCCGGCATTGCCGGGCCTGTTGCGTTTCAGGTGCGTGGTTTATCGGCGTGTGCGATTTGCTGTGGGGGAGGCGCGCAACGTTGACGCAAGTGTGGACGTGCGCCTGCCGATGGCCGGCATGCCTTCAGTGGCGCGAATGGGCGGCAAGCGCGTTACGTCGCTACCTTGGTCGGCGCGATGCGCTGTCCCTGCTGGCGGCCATCGAAACAGAGTCTGTTGCCGATGGCGCGTGCGCGCAGTTGCGCTAGCTGCTGGACGTGGCGATACGCCTGCCTTCCAGGCGCTCATGCTGATCGTAGGTGCCCATCGGGCCGAGGAAACGGGTGGTCATCCCCGCAGCGTGGCTACACATCCGCGGACGTTGCAGCATGGGCCGGAGCTCGTCCCGCCGCAGCGGGAGTGCGATCAGTCCTCGTAGCTCAGCACCATGCCGGGACGCAGCACGCTGCGCGCGGACAGGCCGTTCTTCATCAGCAGCGCCTGCACGGTGATGCCGTAGCGCTTGGCGATGTTCCAGGCGGTGTCGCCGTCGCGCACGGTGTGCGTGTGGCGGGAGCGTGCGCCGGCGCGCGTGGCACGGTTCGGCGCGGGAGTGTCGTCGGCGCTGGCCACGGTGGCGACGACCGGGGCGTCGTCCTGCGCCGGCGGCGCGGTGTCCTGGGCCAGCACGGGGCCGCCCAGACTGCGCGGCGCCAGCACCGGCAGCGCGCGCTTGGTGCTGCGGCCACTGCCCAGGGCCGGGTTCAGCCGGGCGAGCTGATTGCCCTGCAGCGCCTGGCGCCGCGCCCATTCGTCCAGCGCCATGCCGGCGGGCAGGGTCTGCGCCTGCAGGATCGGCACGTCGCGGTCCAGCGAGGCCATCCATTCGTCGCGGGTCTGCGCCTGTTCCAGCACGCAGGCCAGCGCGTGCAGTTTCTCGACGTAGGCGTAGGTGACCGAGGACAGCCCGGGCAGCTTGTCCGGCTGCGCGTTCTGCGCGTTCATGCCGGCGCGGCGCATCGACTGCAGCACGCGGTATTCGCCGGCGTTGTAGGCCATGATCGCCAGGCGCCAGTCGCCGCCGAACATGCCGTGCAGGGTCTTCAGGTAGCGCACCGCGGCGCGGGTGGAGTCCACCGCGGACAGACGGCCGTCGTAACCGTTCTCCAGCGGGACATCGTGGTTGCGCGCGGTACCGGGGATGAACTGCCACAGGCCGGCGGGGCCGCTGCTGTTGCGCGCCGCCGGGCGGTAGCCGCTCTCCACGAACGGGATCAGCGCGAATTCGGTCGGCAGGTTGGCCGCACGCAGTTCGTCGACCACGTAGCCGAACAGCGGCAGGACGTCCTCGTCCTCGTCGGCCAGCCGCGACGGCGCGCGCGAGAACTGCTGCTGCCAGCGCGCATCGGTGGCGCCGGCGTCGCAGCGCGCATCGGCCAGGCCGTCGCGGAAGCGGGCGAGGATGTCGTGCCCGTTACGGGTGGTCGGCGGCGGCAGTGCCGCCGCGTCCGTCGGCAGGCCGTTCAGGCCAGCCACGGTCTGCTCGAGTGCCGCCGCAAGCGGGGTCGCCGCCGCCACGGGGGGCGCCGCCGACGCTATCGCCAGCGTCAGCGCCGCCGTCAACGCCAGCGCCCTCATGCGCGGAAATCGTCTTTCCAGCGCCTCAATTCGGCGAAGACTTCCACTTCGTCGGACACCCCCCGGCCGAGCCGGGCGCCGATCGCCTGCTGGATCGCCGCCGAAGCGGTGCGCAGGAACGGATTGGTCGCCAGTTCGCTGGCGAGAGTGACGGGAACGGTGGGGCGGGCAGCGTGACGCATGGCCTGGGCTTCCTGATGGCGCTGCCGCAGGGCAGCGTTGGTGGGATCGACCGTGACGGCGAATGCCGCATTGGCCAAGGTGTATTCGTGTCCGCAGCAGACCAGCGTCTGCCCCGGGAGGGCGGACAGGCGCTGCAGCGAACCCAACATCTGGGAGGGCGTACCTTCGAACATGCGCCCACAGCCCAGGCTGAACAGCGTATCGCCGCTGAACAGGTGGCCCTGGCCGACGTAGGCCAGGTGCGAGCGGGTATGGCCGGGGACGGCCAGGGTAGCGAACTGCCAGTCCAGCACCTTTACGACGTCGCCATCGCCGACCCGCTCGCACGAAAATCCGGCAATGCGCGGGTCGTCCGGCGCGTACACCGGCAGATCCGGCCAGCGTTCGCGCAAGGCGGCGACGCCACCGATATGGTCGTCGTGGTGATGGGTGAGCAGGATGGCGGCGGGTTGCAGCCCTTGGGCCGCGGCCTCCAGCACCGGCTCGGCCTGGCCTGGATCGACCAGCAACGCACGCCCGTCGTCCGTGGCGATCGCCCAGATGTAGTTATCCTGGAATGCGGGCAGGGCGATCAGTCGCATAGAATTGGCACCATGCCTGCCGTGTCGCTCCCTCGTCAAGCCAACGTCTCATCCTGGTTTGATACTGCCGGGGCGCAGGCGTTGCTGCAGGCCGAGCAGCCGCTGATCCTCGACGCCTTGCTCAAGCGCCCCGCGCAGCCCTGGCTGTGGCTGGCCCCGGTGCCGCTACCGCCCCCCGCGCGCGAGCTGCCGGGGCGGGGCGTGCGCCTGCACCGCAGCGCCTGCGGCTATGCCGGCGACCTGGTGTGCACGCTGCCACTGCCGCTGCCGTCGGAAAGCGTCAACGCCATCGTCCTGCAGCACGTGCTCGCCGCCGACGCGGCGGCGCTGCTGGAGGAATGCGAGCGCATCCTGATGCCGGGCGGGCGGCTGTGGCTGTTCGCGCTCAATGCGGTGAGCCCGTACCGGCTGCGCTGGCGCCGCCAGGGCCTGGTGGCGCGTCCGCCAGGTAGCTGGCGCGGCCTGCTCGAACAGGTCGGCCTGCCGAGCGTGGAGCAACTGCGCTATCTCGGGCCGGTGTGGCCGACCCGCGGCGGCGTCGGCCCGGCCACCTCCACCGCGCCGCTGCGCGCGGTCTGCCTGCTGCAGGCGGAAAAACGCACCGCCGCCGGCATCGGCCCCATTCCGCTGCGCGCGCCGGTCCGCTGGCGCGGCTCGGTCGCTTCCATCTGAACACGGAGTTTCATGAAGACTGTCGACATCCATACCGATGGCGCCTGCCTCGGCAATCCCGGCCCCGGCGGCTGGGCCGCGCTGCTGCGCTACAAGGGACTGGAGCGCGAGGTGGCCGGCGCCGAGGCGCACACCACCAACAACCGCATGGAGCTGATGGCCGCGATCATGGCGCTGGAGACGCTCAACGAGCCGTGCCAGATCGTGCTGCACACCGACTCGCAGTACGTGCGCCAGGGCATCACCGAATGGATGCCGGGCTGGGTGCGCCGGCATTGGAAGACCGCCGGCGGCGATCCGGTCAAGAACCGCGATCTGTGGGAGCGGCTGCATGCGGCCGCGCAGCGGCATACGATCGACTGGCGCTGGGTCAAGGGCCACAACGGCGATCCGGACAACGAGCGGGTCGACCAGCTGGCGCGCAACCAGGCCCTGCACGTGCGCGCCGGCGGCGCCGCCGTCGCGACCTGATCTTGTCTTCCTTTTCCGCTGCGAGTCCCATGCGTCAGATCATCCTCGATACCGAAACCACCGGCCTGGAATGGAAGAAGGGCAACCGTGTCGTCGAAATCGGCGCGGTGGAACTGCTCGAACGCCGCCCCAGCGGGCGCAACTTCCATCGCTACCTGCGCCCGGACTGCGATTTCGAACCCGGCGCGCAGGAAGTCACCGGCCTGACCCTGGATTTCCTTGCCGACAAGCCGGAATTCCACGAGGTGGTCGACGAATTCCTGGAGTTCATCGACGGCGCCGAGCTGATCATCCACAACGCCTCGTTCGACCTGGGCTTTCTGGATTACGAACTGTCGCGGCTGGGCGAGTCCTACGGCCGCATCCTCGATCGCGCCACGGTGATCGACACCCTGCTGCTGGCGCGCGAGCGCTTCCCCGGCCAGCGCAATTCGCTGGACGCGCTGTGCAAGCGGCTGGGCGTGGACAACTCGCACCGGCAACTGCACGGCGCGCTGCTCGATGCGCAGATCCTCAGCGACGTGTACATCGCGCTGACCTCCGGCCAGGAGGAAATCGGCTTCGCCCTGGCCGAGGACGGCGCCGCGCATGCGGCGGCGCAGGGTCCGGCATTCGACATGACCAGGCTGCTGCCGCGGCCGCGGGTGTTGCCGACGGCCTCGGAACTGGAAGCGCACCAGGCGCGGCTGGAGAAGCTGCGCAAGAAGGCCGGCCGCGCGCTGTGGGACGACGCCGAACCGGTCGTGGTGGACGCGGTGGCCGGCTGAAGGGCACCTCGAATGACGGTGGGACGTCTGTTGTAGAGCGGCGTCAGCCGCGACGGGGCGTTCCCGGTAAAGCCCTGTCGCGGCTGCAACTGCTCCTGCAGGGCAGCCTGGCCGGCTTGAGCGTTGAGAATGCAGTATCCAGCGGTGCCCTGACGTGGCTTGCGCGGCCGGAGCCGCCGCGCCGCACCGAATTCAGTGGCAGCGCACCAGGATCGCGGTGATGTTGTCCGAGCCGCCTTCGTCGAGCGCGGCGGCGACCAGCATGTCCACGCACTCCTGCGCGCTGCAGTCGTCGTGGCCCAGCGCGTTGGCCAGGCCGGCATCGTCCACTTCCTCGGTGAGCCCGTCGCTGCACAGCAGCAGGCGCATGCCCGGGCGCAGCTCGCCGGTCATCGTCGCCACGTTCAGGTGCTGCGGATCGGTGACGCCCAGCGCCTGGGTGACCACGTTGCGGTGCGGATGCGCGCGGGCCTGTTCGGCGGTGAGCGCGCCCTGCGCGATCAGTTCCTGCACGTAGCTGTGGTCCTGGCTGAGCTGGGCCAGCTTGCCGTCGCGCCACAGATAGGCGCGGCTGTCGCCGACCCAGGCGACCTCGAAGCGGTTGCCCTGGACCCGCGCCGCCACCACCGTGGTGCCCATCGGCAGGGTGTCGTTGCGGCGCTGCGAGGCGCGGATGATCTCCTCGTCGGCGATGCGGATGGCCTGCGCCAGGGCGGTGCCGCCGCGCACTTCGCGCACGATGGCCTCGCGCGCCAGCGCGCTGGCGACCTCGCCGCAGGCGTGTCCGCCCATGCCGTCGGCCACCAGCCACAACCCTAGTTCGTGGTCGCCGTAGTAGGTGTCCTCGTTGAGGTCGCGGCGCAGGCCGACGTGGGTGAGATGTCCGAATTCGATCATTGCGCGCCTGCGGCCGGCCGGTGTTTTCTGGGGTCGATGGGCATCATCGCGGTCGCGCGCGGATCAGGCAATCGCCGCGCGCAGCACGCAGCAGGCGGGGTTCATCGCCCCGCGGCGCCGGGGCGCTGGCGGGGGCTCGGCGCCTGGCCGCTTGTCCGCGCGCGGCGGGGACCGTATGATGCACGCCCCCGGTCCGCCGGGGACCACCCGGGAAGGTGGCAGAGTGGTTGAATGTACCTGACTCGAAATCAGGCAGGCGTTTATAGCGCCTCGGGGGTTCGAATCCCCCCCTTCCCGCCAGTTTCATCGCGCGCTCACCCTCCAGCGGTCGCAGAGTGTGATCGGTGCAGGAGTGGGGGGGTGAGAAGCCCCGCGGGTTCGACCCATCGGCGACAGCCGATGCGCACGGCGCAGCCGCCCGCAGGGCGAGGTGCAGCATGCACCGAGTGCATCCCCCCTTCCCGCCAGTTTTGCATGAGGCCCCGTCAGGGGCCTTTTGCTTTTTGGCGCTCGCGACAGTGTGCCGACGCTGGCTTAAGGCGTCGCCGTTACACTCTTCCTTCTCCTGTTTTTGGTGTCTGCCATGTCCGAAATCCTGGTGCCCGTGTCCTTCGGCGAATTGCTCGACAAGATCGCCATCCTGCAGATCAAGTCCGAGCGCATCGAAGATCCGGGCAAGCTGGCCAATGTGCGTGCCGAACTGTCGGCACTGGAAAAGACCTGGATGGCGCATCCGGCGGCCGGCGGCGACGTGGCGCGCCTGCGCGCGGAACTGAAGGCGGTCAACGAGCGCCTGTGGGTGATCGAGGACGAGATCCGGATCAAGGAGAAGGCGCAGGCCTTCGACGAGGAGTTCATCAAGCTGGCGCGCAGCGTGTACTACGAAAACGACGAACGCGCGCGGCTCAAGAAGGAAATCAACCTGGCCCTGGGCTCCAGCTACGTGGAAGAGAAGTCCTACCAGGACTACCGCAACGCCTCGGCGTGAGGGCAGAGTTCCGGGAGGCGTTGCCGCCTCCCGGAACGCGCCGCACCTCAGTTGCGTGCGACCACCAGGCCGGTCAGGCGCCGCACCAGCGGCAGCACCAGCAGCAGGGTGGGGAAGGCCACCAGCCAGGACAGCGCCCAGGCGCCGAGCCAGAGCGTGCCGACGCCGGGCGCCAGCCCGACGCTGCGCAGGGTGCTGATCATCGAGACGATGCAGGTCATCAGCACCGACAGCAGCAGCGGGGTCACCCAGGCGGCATGGCGCGGGGACAGCTTGCGGGAAAACAGCGGGGAACGTGACATTGCGGACTCTCCGTAAGCCGGTCGATCGAAGGCGCCACCCGCCAACGGCCTGCCAGGCCTGGGCGGGAAACAGCCCCGGACGGATCCGGCGCAGTTGGCGCGTTGATTGACGTAAACGCTTACGGCGGCTCCTGCGGGCCGGGTCGGCGGCAGGACGCGCGGTGATGGTAGAGCGGCGCCGCGGGCGCCGCAACCGGGCTCAGTGGCCGTGGTCGGCGCGATAGCGCTCGAATGCGGCGATCGCATCGTCCACCGCGATGAGCTCCATCACGCCGTCGAATTCGATCTTGCTGCCCCACTTCAACTGCGCGGCCGGCTTGCCCAGGTACTTGCGCGCGGCGGCGTCGTACTTGTCCACGCAGTAGCGGATGTCCGAATACGGGCCGCTGCGGCGCGGGTTGCTGGCCGCGTGCAGGCCCAGCACCTTGGTGCCCATGGCGTTGGCGATGTGCATGGGGCCGGAGTCGGGTGTCATCACCAATGCGGCGCGCTGCAGCAGCGCCGGCAGTTGCTTGAGCGTGTCGCGGCCGACCAGGTCGAGCACCGGCGTGCGCGCCGCCGCGACGATGGCGTCGGCGGTGCTGCGCTCCAGGTCGCTGCGGCCGCCGCACAGCACCACCCGCCAGCCCTGCGCGGCGGCATGGTCGGCCACCGCGGCGTAGCGCTCGGCATACCAGTTGCGACGCTGATGGCTGGAGCAAGGTGAGATCAGCAGCGCCGGACGGCCGTCCTCGGGCCATTGCGCACGCGCCCAGGCATGGGCGTCCTCGGGCACTGGCAGGTCCCAGCGCACCTCGGTCTGGCGCAGCCCCAGCGGCTCGCAGAAGCTGCCGATCGCCTCCAGTACGTGGATGCCGGGGCGGTCGGGGATGCGTTCGTTGACGAACAGGCCGTGCAGGTCCTTGGAGCGGCTGCGGTCGTAGCCGATGCGGCGGCGCGCCGGCACGAACGCCGACAGCACGTTGGCGCGCAACGCCACCTGCATCTGCAGCAGCGCGTCGAAGCCTTGCGCCGGCAGGGCGCGGCGCAAGGCGCGCATGCCGGCCAGGCCGCTGCGCTTGTCGTACGGGTGGAAGACCACGCCCGGCAGGCCGTCGAGCAGCTTGTGCCCGGCCTTGTCGATGATCCAGTGCAGTGCCGGCGCCTGCGGCCAGGCGCGTTGCAGGGTCCGTACCAGCGGCACCACGTGGGTCACGTCCCCCAGCGCCGACAGGCGCAACAGGCACAGCGAAGGGAGCGTTGCCGGCATGGTGTTGTTAGACTCGCTGGATGGTTGCATTCGACGCCACCGAAGCACTGACGCCGTACCGCGAGGGCCGCGGCTACGGGGCCATTCTGTTCGACCGCGAACGGCTGCGGCAAGCCGAGCCGGCGCTGTTTTCCGCCGCCGCCTGGGGCGAACGCGCCCGCCCGGTGGATGCCGGCGGCCGCGGCGGCGCCTGGTTCGTCGATGCCCCGTTCGGCAGCTGCGTGCTGCGCCAGTACCGCCGCGGCGGGCTGGTCGCCAAGCTGGTCCGCGACCGCTACCTGTGGACCGGCGCCGAGCGCACCCGCAGCTTCGCCGAATTCCGGCTGATGCGCGCGCTGATCGCGCGCAAGCTGCCGGTGCCGCGGCCGCTGGCGGCCTGTTATCTGCGCCAGGGGCTGCGTTACCGCGCGGCGATCCTGATGGAGCGGCTGGAGGGCGTGCGCTCGCTGGCCGATCGTGCGCATCTGGCCGGCCGCGGCGCGCCGTGGGAGGAGGCGGGACGGCTGATCGCGCGCTTCCATCGCGCCGGTCTCGACCACGCCGACCTCAATGCGCAGAACATCCTGTTCGATGGCAACGGCCGCGGCTGGCTGATCGACTTCGACCGCGGCGTGCTGCGCATTCCCGCCACCCGCTGGCGCGAGCGCAACCTCAAGCGGCTGCGCCGTTCGCTGCTGAAGCTGCGCGGCGAGCGCAGCGTCGATGCCGTGGAGAAGGACTACGCGCGCCTGCGCCGCGCCTACGACCTGGCCTGGGAGCGCGGCTGCTGATGACGGACTGGGCGCTGCGCTTCCAGGGCGTGGGCAATGCCTCGGCGGTGGCGCTGGGCTCGCCGATGGCCACCATCGAGCGCGACGGCCGGCCGTGGCTGACCATCGACTGTGGCGGCGAGGGCCTGACCGCCTATCAGGCGCACTACGGCGAGATGCCGCAGGCGCTGTTCGTCACCCATGTGCATCTGGACCACGTCGCCGGCTTCGAGCGGCTGTTCGTGGACAGCTATTTTTCCGAGCGTCGCGGCAGGGTGCGCCTGTACGTGCCGGCCACGGTGCTGCCGCTGCTGCACCGCCGCGTGGCCGACTACCCGAACGTGCTGGCCGAGGGTGGCGCCAACTTCTGGGATGCGTTCCAGCTGATCGCGGTGGGCGATGCGTTCTGGCACGAGGGCGTGCGCCTGGAGGTGTTCCCGGTGCGCCACCACTGGCCGGAGACCGCCTACGGCCTGCGCCTGCAGGGCGCGCTGGTGTGGAGCGGGGACACCCGGCCGATCCCGGAAATGCTGAACCGGTATGCCGACGACGGCGAACTGGTGGCCCACGACTGCGGTCTTCACGGCAACCCGTCGCATACTGGCGTGGACGACCTGGAGCGGGAGTACCCCGCAGAGCTGCTGCAACGAACCATGCTCTACCACTACGCCAGCGCCGAGGATGCCGAGGCCCTGCGCGCCCGCGGCCACCGCGTGGCGCGGCCGGGCGAGCGCGTGGCGCTGGCCGCGCCGCGCGCGCCGCAGGTGCCGGCGGGATGAACGCGCTGCCGCGCCCGCCGCTCGCGTCGGCGACGCCGGCGGACCGGCGCGGGCGGCCGTTGCGCGACCTGCGCCTGTCGGTGATCGAGGCCTGCAATTTCCGCTGCGGCTACTGCATGCCGGCCGACAAGGTGCCGGATGATTACGGCTTCGACGCCGCATCGCGGCTGTCGTTCGCGCAGCTGGAGACGGTGGCCCGCGCCTTCGTCCGCAACGGCGTCAACAAGCTGCGCCTGACCGGCGGCGAACCGCTGCTGCGCCGCGATCTGCCCGAGCTGGTGCGGCGGCTGGCGCGCATCCCCGGCGTGGACGATCTGGCCATGACCACCAACGGCGCGCTGCTGGCGCGGCATGCGCAGGCCTTGCGCGAGGCCGGCCTGCGCCGGGTCACGGTCAGCCTGGATGCGATCGAGCCGACGGTGTTCCGGAAGTTGTCCGGTGACCGTGGCGAGATCGCGCAGGTGCTGGAGGGCATCGACGCGGCGGTCGCGGCCGGGCTGGGGCCGGTCAAGCTCAATTGCGTGGTCCAGCGCGGCATCAACGACGACCAGGTGCTGCCATTGTTGGCGCATTTCCGCGGCAGCGGCCATGTGCTGCGCTTCATCGAATACATGGACGTGGGCACCTGCAACGCCTGGCGCCGCGAGCGGGTGGTGCCGGCCGCCGAGTTGCGTGACCGCATCGCCGCACGTTGGCCGCTGCAGGCGCTGGCGCCGCACTACCCGGGCGAGGTCGCCGCGCGCTACGCCTTTGCCGATGGCGGCGGCGAGATCGGCTTCGTGACCTCGGTCAGTGCGCCGTTCTGCGGCGATTGCCACCGCGCCCGGGTCTCGGCCGACGGCCATCTCTACACCTGTCTGTTCGCGGGCGAGGGCACCGATTTGCGGCCGGCGCTGGCGGGGGGCGAGGAGGCGCTGGCCGAACGCGTGCGTGCGCTGTGGGAGCGTCGCGACGATCGCTACAGCGAACTGCGCGGCGCGGCGACCGCCACGCGCGGCAAGCACGTCGAAATGTTCCTGATCGGCGGTTGAGCGATGGACGCCGCCGTGCAACGCGCGCTGGTCGCGCTGGAACTGGAATTGCTGGAGCCGGCGGTGCGTGCCTCGGCGGCGCGCGTGGCCGAACTGCTCGACGACGCCTTCGTCGAGTTTGGCGCCTCCGGTCGCCGCTTCGACAAGCCGGCAGTGCTGCAGGCGTTGGCGGCGGAGTCGGGCGCATTTCGCTACTGTGCCTTCGACATCGATGTGCAGCTGCTGGAACCGGAGTTGGCGCACCTGCGCTATCGCAGCGAGCGCAGCGGCGGTGGCGAACCGCTGCGACAGGCGCTGCGCAGTTCGCTTTGGCGGTATCGCGACGGCCAATGGCGCATGCTGTTCCACCAAGGCACGCCGATCCCCGGCGGCGCTTGAAGATCGCGCCGTGGGAGCGGCAGCGCAATCCATGACCAAGAAGACCTCCGCCACGTCCGCGCGCGCCGCCGCGCCGGCGCTGACCCATCTGGACCCGCAGGGATTGCCGACCATGGTCGACGTCTCCGCCAAGGCCGCCACCGCGCGTGTGGCGGTGGCCGAGGCGCAGGTGCGCTTCCCCGCCCGCGTGGCCGCGCAGTTGCGCGCCGACGCGTTGCGCAGCGCCAAGGGCGGCATCGTCGACACCGCGGTGATCGCCGGCACGATGGCGGTCAAGCGCACCCACGAACTGATTCCGTTCTGCCATGGGTTGCCGATCGACGGCTGCCGCTTCGCCATCGACTGGCGCTCGCCGCAGGTGCTGGGCATCGAATGCACGGTGCGCACCGTGCACCGCACCGGCGTGGAGATGGAGGCGCTGACCGGCGCCAGCGTCGCCGCGCTGACCGTCTACGACATGTGCAAGGCGCTGACCCACGCGATGACCATCGGCCCGGTGCGGCTGGTCGGCAAGCGTGGCGGCAAGCGCGACGTCGGGAGCGTGGCATGAGCGTCCAGGTGAGCGTGCTGTACTTCGCCAGCCTGCGCGAGGCCGCGGGCCTGGAACGCGAACAGGTGCATACCGATGCGCCGAACCTGCGCGCGCTGTATGCCGAACTCGATGCCCGCCATGGCCTGCGCTGGCCGCTGGATCGCTTGCGGGTGGCGGTGGACAGCGCCTTCGTCGGCTGGGACGAGGCGGTGCGCGACGGCAGCGAAGTGGTGTTCATCCCGCCGGTCTCGGGAGGCTGAGCCATGTCCACCGAACCGCGTTTCCGGCTGGCCGACCGACCGCTCGACATCGCCACGCTGCGCGCCCCGCTGGCGCACGCCCAGGCAGGCGCCTATGCCAGCTTCGAAGGCTGGGTGCGCGACCACAACGACGGCCGCGCGGTCGACGGCCTGCACTACGAGGCCTACGCCGCACTGGCCGAGGCCGAAGGCCAACGCATCGTCGACGAGGCCCTGGCCCGCTTCGCCATCCTCGACCTGCGCTGCGTACACCGCGTCGGCGAACTGGCGATCGGCGACCTGGCGGTGTGGGTGGGCGTTGTCGCTGCGCACCGCGGCGCCGCGTTCGACGCCTGCCGCTACGTCATCGACGAGGTCAAGGCGCGCGTGCCGATCTGGAAGCGCGAACGCTATCGCGACGGCGATGCTGGCTGGCTGCATCCGGAGGCGCAGGCGCCGCAACGCGAATAGCAGCGCGCGCGATCAGGCGTTGATCGTGTCTTCGTACAGAAGGGTGGTAACCCCGCCGGCTGACCGCGCCAGGCATAGCCTGCCACCGTGCGGATTTCTATGCCGTCGCCACGGCAGGAACGAATGACGCGCCGGGATGGCGGTTGCTTTCTGCAGGCGCAGCCGCTGCTTGCGATCTAGGTTGATCGTTCGTCGTCGAGAAGGGTGGTAACCCCGCCGGCTGACCTCGGCGCCCGCGTCGATCGATACCGTTGCTGCCTTCCGGCCCTGGCGGGGTTTTCGACCTAGCGTCGCGAGGGGCCGACGGGGCCACCATAGAGACGAAACCGCGCCGTGGCGCGGTCTTCTCCTCATCGAAACGCGCTACTTGCGGCAGAGCGTTTCAGCGGGGAGGTGCATTCGGAGTTGCCGAAGAAGTAGGCACGCTGCCCAGTCCCTCAATTCCAGACGCGGCAGAGCGTTCTTTGTCCCGCACTGCCGCGCGCATTGTAGCTGGTTGGTCTAGCTCCAGGCTAGTCTGCGCTGCGGTTGACCGGCCGCGCAGTGGGATGGGGCGACGAGGGGCAGAACTCGCCTCCTACCCGGTTCTCCTACCCTGTTCGAACGCGGGTGTTCGATCAAAGAGGCAGGCGCCTGATTGGCGCCTGCCCTTCATTCCGCGGCCTACCTATGTACGATCTCGGATAGCTGGACCTTTCAGGCCGGGTAGCTCTGGTTCGTGCCGCCAACCAAGGTTCCACCTTCCAAGCCCAGTCCCAGGCTGCGCTCGTTGGATGCGGTGCCTAGCGAACTGTCTTGGAATGCAATGCCCCATCGACAGTAATTGGCGCTCGATGGGTTGTTGATCCCGCCACCCCATAGATTCCCATGAGAATGCACCATGGACGAAGCGGAGCCGACAAAGCACCCCGATTGGGTTGTCAAGTCTCGGTTCGTGCTGCCATCCGAATTATAAGCGGATACATGGTTGCCGAATATCGAAACGCCAACGGCATTGTCGATATAGATTGGGCATCCCCTGTAGTACTGGAGGATGTTGCTATTGATGGAGATTTGCCATCCGCCGGCAACGCCTTCGAATTGCTGTACCTTCACGAATCCAAGATCGAAGCCATAACCTACGCCTGTGTTATGGTGAATGTTGATGAAATTTGGAACGCTGGATGCGTTCAGCGCTCTGATGAGGATGCTGTAATTAAATGCGCCATCGAGCATGTTGTCATGAATTTCTCCATGGGCCACGATGGACTTGGATTCAATCAGGATGCTGTTTTCGGCTTGTCCGCCGATATAGTTATCCGAGATGGTGAAACGCTCCGCGCTCCTGATCCTGATGCCGAAGCGAATGCCGGCATTTAATACCTTGGATACCGTTACGCCATTCGTGGTGACGTCGGTGGGTTCGCTGGGTCCGTAGCCTCCGATCCTGCAGTGCGAAATGTTGATATTGTCGTTGCGGGTGGAATTGGAGGTGGTATCCATGTAGATGCCACACTCGGTATCCTGCAATCCTTCGCGGTTGGCATCCCATATCCCATTGAAGTTGCAGCGATCGATCCAGATGTTGTAGCTGTCGCGCATGTAGATGTTGTTGCGGTTTCCTTCGAACCAGCAGTCTGTTATGCGTACATTCTGGCCGCTGAGGATTTGCAGGTGCGATCCCGTGGTGTTCCTGTTGGTGACGCTGGTCGACGTGCCAGGGACATACGTATTGCCGTTGTTGAACGAGTAGTAATGCCAGAAAAATACTCCCGATACCGTGACATTGCCGGCGCTCGCGGAAGTGCTCCCGACTTGCAGGGTGTCGCCGTACGTGTTCGTCCTGAGGATCCTGCAGTTCTCTGGCGTCGATCCGATCAAGTGGAGACCCGGTCGCGCGACGAGGGTGGCGCTGACTTTATAAACGCCATCCGGGAGATATACCTTGTTGGATGCATCCAGAGCGCGTTGAAACGCGGCAGTGTCATCGGTGGTGCTGTCTCCAACTGCACCGAAGTCTCTTACGCTGACGAATTCGGTGAGCTTGTTCATGACGCTGCGCGTAACCGAGCCCGCACCTGCCTGATTGAACGTGATGTTGGATGCGTCGATGTCTGCCATGGGATTTTCCTTCGATGGGAGGACGGCTGAATGATTGAATGCCTATCAGCTTCTTTTTTGCGTTTTCTTTTTTGGGGAGGGTTGGTGAGGTGTTGCTTCTAGGCTCGGCTCGCCGCTTTGCAATTGCGTAAATGGCGGCTTGTCGCCTGTGGTGCATTGCTTGGTGGACTTGGAGTTTCCATCTTGGCACTCCCGTCTCTCACGGATTGAGACGGTGATGGCCGCCGTGCTGCGCGTTCGGACTGGGACCAAGCACCCTGGTCTAGAAGGAACTATCGAAGAGCAGAATCTGCCAGCGAATGTCTGCGCGGTGCGGGCGTCCGATACGCTTCTGCTTGATGCGGGGCAGGGCGGTGTCAGCCCGCGTTCGACCTCGCCGGCGGCCGGCGATTGGACGTGCGTCTAAAGCCCATGGGGAGCCGCATCAGTCGAGAGGAGGGGCAGATGCGGTGCGGCCGGTGTCCGACAGCCTGCGCGTATGCCAAGCCGTAATGCAAAAAAACCCCTGCATGCGCAGGGGTTTGTTTACTTCGGAGAGAGGGGGGATTCATTCGGCATCTTGGATGCCTTGAGCTGCGCGCGGCTTCGCCGTGTCGGTCACTAGGTCAGCTTTAGAATCCCGGGGCTTTCATCCCCTCCCAGACGCACGCAAAACGCGCGCGACTGAGCCATCTCAACACTTTCAATCTGGCGGAGAGAGGGGGATTCGAACCCCCGAAGCGCGGTTTAGACGCTTACACACTTTCCAGGCGTGCTCCTTCAACCACTCGGACACCTCTCCGGGTCTTGCGCGGGCCATGCGGTCCGGGCAAGGGCGGGAATTCTAGCCGTCATGGCCGCCGTTCACAAGGCGAATCGCGGCTGCCGCGTGGACCGGCGTCACCTTTGCCCTGTTCATCGTCGCAGGCAGCCCTGCGCCAAAGGTCGGCGCGCGCGTGATTGCGGATGACCGGGCGACTGAACGATCGCGATGGCCCGGCGTGGCACAATGGCGGTTCAGATGAAGACGGTCGCCTGATGTCCTATCTCGTTCTCGCCCGCAAGTGGCGCCCCAAGCGTTTCGCCGAGCTGGTGGGGCAGGAGCATGTGGTCCGCGCGCTCACCAACGCGCTGGACAGCGGCCGGGTGCACCACGCCTTTCTGTTCACCGGCACCCGCGGCGTCGGCAAGACCACCATCGCGCGCATCTTCGCCAAGTCGCTGAACTGCGAGCAGGGCACCAGCGCCGACCCGTGCGGTCAGTGCGCGGCCTGCCTGGACATCGACGCCGGCCGCTACATCGACCTGCTGGAGATCGACGCCGCGTCCAACACCGGCGTGGACGACGTGCGCGAGGTGATCGAGAACGCGCAGTACATGCCCTCGCGCGGCAAGTTCAAGGTCTACCTGATCGACGAAGTGCACATGCTCTCCAAGGCGGCGTTCAACGCGCTGCTGAAGACCCTGGAAGAGCCGCCGGAGCACGTGAAGTTCCTGCTCGCCACCACCGACCCGCAGAAGCTGCCGGTGACGGTGCTGTCGCGCTGCCTGCAGTTCAACCTCAAGCGTCTGGACGAGGAGCAGATCCAGGGGCAGATGACCAAGATCCTGGCCGCCGAGCAGATCGAGGTGGATGCCTCGGCGATCGTGCAACTGGCCAAGGCCGCCGACGGCAGCCTGCGCGACGGCCTGTCGCTGCTCGACCAGGCCATCGCCTATGCCGGCGGCGCGCTGCGCGACGACGTGGTGCGGACCATGCTGGGCACGGTCGATCGCACCCAGGTCGGGGCGATGCTGGACGCGCTGGCCGATGCCGACGGGCAGCGGCTGCTGCAGGTGGTGGCCGGCCTGGCCGAGTTCTCGCCCGACTGGGGCGGGGTGCTGGAGGCGCTGGCCGAGGCCTTGCACCGCATCCAGGTGCGGCAACTGGTGCCGGGCGCAGCCATGC
Organism: Xanthomonas sp. LF07-6; assembly: GCF_034105445.1. NCBI lineage: Bacteria > Pseudomonadati > Pseudomonadota > Gammaproteobacteria > Lysobacterales > Lysobacteraceae > Xanthomonas > Xanthomonas sp. LF07-6. The sequence continues at coordinate 781,687 of NZ_JAXGGI010000001.1, read as the reverse complement.
CCGCGCTGGACGGACTGGACCCGGCGCCGCTGGCCGAGCGCCTGCGTCCGGAGATCGTGCAGCTGTGGTACCAGATGGCGCTGAACGGGCGCCGCGACCTGTACCTGGCGCCGAGCCCGCGGGCCGGCTTCGAGATGGCGCTGCTGCGCATGCTGGCGTTCCGGCCGATGGGCGCCACGGTGCTGCCGGCCGGCACGACGACCGGCGCGGCCACCCCCACCCAGGGGCACGGCAATGCGACGGCGGCCGCTGCCAGTGCGCCTGCGGCGGCGATGGCGGCACCTGTCGCGGTGGCGGCCGCTGCCCCGGCGGCGCCTGCCGTTGCCGCGCCAGCGCAGGTTCCCGCTGCGCCCGTGGCGGCTGCGCCCAGTGCGGCGGCGGCCCCGCTCGATCCGCCATGGGATCCGCCGGCACCGCCGGCGGCACGCCCAGCGCCGTCCGCGCCCGTCGCGACGCCGGCGCCAGCGGTCGTTCCGGCCGCGGCTACGGCTGCGGCCGCCGAGCCGGAAATGGCGATGGTGCCGCCGCTGGCGCCGCCGCGCACCCACGCCGCCGTGTCCGATACGCCGCGCGCGCTGCACAGCGCCGAGGACTGGCTGGAACTGGTCGCCGATTGCGGCCTGAGCGGCCCCTCGCGGCAACTCGCCGCCAACGCCGCCTTCGTCAGCCATGCCGAGGGCGTGCTGCGGCTGTCGCTGTCGCCGGGCTTCGAGTATCTGCAGTCCGAGCGCTCGCTCGGCGAACTGGCCGCGGCGCTGGCCGATGCGCTTGGGCAGCGGCCGAAGATCGTCATCGAAAGCGGCATCGCGGTCGATGCCGAAACCCTGCATGAGCGCTCGCACCGGCAACGCGGCGAGCGCCAGAACGCGGCCGAGACCGCGTTCATGAACGACCCGGCGGTGCAGGCGCTGATCCAGCAGCAAGGCGCGCGGGTCGTCCCCGATTCCATCCGTCCCTACGATGAGTGAACCACGATGCGCGGCAATATCGCCCAACTGATGCAACAGGCGCAGAAGATGCAGGAAAACCTGCAGCGCGCCCAGGAAGAACTGGCCAAGCTGGAAGTCACCGGCAGCGCCGGCGGCGGCATGGTCAACGTGACCCTGACCGGCGCCAAGGAGTGCCGCAAGGTGCGGATCGATCCGAGCATCCTGGCCGACCAGGAAATGGCCGAGGACCTGATCGCCGCCGCCTTCAACGACGCCTCCAACAAGATCGATGCCGAATCCAAGGCGCGCATGGGCGCGGCCACCGCCGGCATGCCGATCCCGCCGGGCATGAAGCTGCCGTTCTGAGGGGCCGGGATTCGGGATTCGGGAGTGGGGATTCGCGGTGTCTCGCGAGTGCGCTGCCTTTCCTGCTTCGGTGAATTCCTCTTGCAGGAGCGGCTTCAGCCGCGACCGGTCAGGTCACGCCGTCGCGGCTGAAGCCGCTCCTATGAAAACATCGCGTGACAGCGATGTTTCTTTTACGAATCCCCAATCCCCACTCCCGAATCCCCAACCACAATGAGCTCGCCGCTGCTCGAACAACTGATCGATGCGTTCCGCGTGTTGCCTGGCGTCGGCCAGAAGACTGCGCAGCGCATGGCGTATCACGTGCTCGAGCGCGAGCGCGAAGGCGGGCAGCGCCTGGCCGAGCGGTTGCACGAGGCGATCGAGCGCATCGGCCATTGCGCGCAGTGCCGCGATTTCAGCGAGACCGAGGTCTGCGCGATCTGCGCCAGTCCCGCGCGTGACCGCCAGCAGTTGTGCGCGGTGGAGTCGCCGGCCGACCGGCTGGCGATCGAGCACGCCACCGGCTACCGCGGGCTGTACTTCATTCTGCAGGGCCGGCTGTCGCCGCTGGACGGCATCGGCCCGCGCGAGCTGGGCCTGGACCGGCTGGCCGCGCGGTTGGCGCAGGGCGAGGTGGCCGAACTGATCATCGCCACCAACTCCACCGTCGAAGGCGAGGCCACCGCGCATTACCTGGCGCAACTGGCGCGCCAGCATGGCGTGCGGCCGAGCCGGTTGGCGCAGGGCCTGCCGCTCGGCGGCGAGCTGGAGTACGTGGATCGCGGCACGCTGTCGCACGCCTTCGGCAGCCGCAGCGAAGTGCCGCGCACCGGCACCGGCGAGTAACCGCCGCACGCGGCTGCGGTGCGACGCCGAATTGGGCTATAACGGCGGCCCCTTCTTTCGTTCCGGGCGCGCTCCATGGACACCATCTTCGGCAAGATCATCCGTCGCGAAATTCCGGCCAACATCGTCTACGAGGACGACGCCGTGCTCGGCTTCAAGGACATCGCGCCGCAGGCGCCGGTGCATGTGCTCTTCATCCCCAAGCAGGTGGAGATTCCGACCCTGGACGACTTGGCGCCGGAGCAGGCGACCCTGGTCGGCCGGCTGGTGCTGGCCGCGGCCAGCTACGCGCGCGAGCAGGGCCTGGCCCAGGACGGCTACCGGGTGGTGATCAACTGCCGCGAGCACGCCGGGCAGACCGTGTTCCATCTGCACCTGCATCTGCTCGCCGGTGCGCCGCTGGGGCGCTTCGGTACGCCCTGAGCAGCGGCTGGCGCGAACGTGCAGGCATAAAAAAACGCCGCTGGATCAGCGGCGTTTTTCGTTGCGGCAGAAACGCAGGGCTTACCACCAGCCCCAGCGCGGGCCCCACGGACCCCACGGGCCGCCCCAGGGGCCGTACGGATAGGCGGGCACCACTTCGACCTGGCGCACCACCGGCCACAGGTACACCACGTCCGCGTCCATCTTCGGCAGGCGGTAGTCGTACTCGCCGATGCGGGTGTTGTCGTAGCCGGACACGTGGCCGATGAAGGTCACTTCGCGGCCGGGCTCGAACACCGCCGGGTCGTAGAAGCCGGCGCGGCAGGCGATGAAACGGCCATCGCTGGCGTCGGCGGCATCGCTGTCCGGACGGCCGCTGGCATTGAGCGGACGCGACAGCATCTGGAAGCAGGTCTGGCCCTGGCCGGGCGTGGTCTTGATGATCTTGCCGCCCCAGCGCACCGGCGCGCCGGCCTGCTGGCCGGCGACCGAGTCGCGCGGGCTGACGGGCGCGAACTGGCCCTGCAGCGGCTTGGGGGCGGTGGCGCAGGCGCCGAGCGCCAGCGCAGCGATCACGGGGAACAGCAGGCGAATCTTCATCGGGATGCTCCAGTGGGCGGACGGTGCCTGCGCAGGTCGCGCAACAATGAAGCGCTGTCCGAATCAGCGTCAGCGTAGCGCGCATCGGCGAAACGCCGGCTGAGCGGAATCAGGCTCGCATCGCCGGTTTCCCGCTGTACGCGCGCCGCCCACGCCAGGGCCGGTTCGTGCGGGTCGCGGCCCAGCCCGCGCCGGGCGTAGCGCCGGCCCAGCGCCCGCCATGCCCGCAGCAGCGGATCGCGTTCGCGCTCGCCGCGCGCCAGCCACCAGGCCATCGCACCCAGCAGCACCGCGGCGAATCCGGCGAACAGCGCCACCAGTTGCCCGGGTTCCAGGCGGGCGATGCCGAACTGGCTGAGCAGGCGCTGCTGGCGGTTGGCGTCGAAGGACAGCACCAGGTCGTTCCAGCCGCGTCGTGCCCAGTCGGCGAGGTCGCGCCAGCGCCAGTCGGCGCCGCCGCCCTGCGCGCCGGCATCGCTGCCCAGACGGTCCTCCAGGGTGTCGTAGATGCGTTCCGGCGCCACCGCCGCGGTCGGGTCCACCCGCACCCAGCCGCGTTGCGGCAGCCACACCTCGGCCCAGGCGTGCGCGTCCATGCGCCGCACCACCCAGTAGTCGCCGAACGCATTGCGGGTGCCGCCGGCATAACCGGTGACCACACGTGCAGGAATGCCGGCGCCGCGCATCAGCACCACGAACGCCGAACTGAAGTGCTGGCAGAACCCGGCCTTCTGCTGGAACAGGAACTCGTCCACGCCGTCGCGGCCGGGCAGCGGCGTCTCCAGGGTGTAGGCGAAGTCGCGGCGGATCCATTGCAGGGCGCGGGCGACGATCGCCGCATCGTCGGCGCCGGCCTGCTGCCGCCACTGCCGGGCCAGCGCCAGGGTGCGCGGGTTGTAGCCGGGCGGCAACGCCAGCGCGCGCTGCCGTTGCGCCGGCGCGAGATCGGCCTCCACCCGTTGCGGCAGCGCCGACCGCAGCCGCCAGCGGGTCAGCGCGCTGAGCGGGCGCTCGGTCTGCAGCACGGCGTCGGCCGTCAGCCGGGTGCCGGGCGGTGCCTGCCGCGGCAGGTCCAGGGCGACCAGTTGCCGGCGGTCGGTCGGTTCCACCTCGAGCTGGTAGTCCCAGCCGCCGGGTGCGAGCTGGATCGTGGGTGCCGGCGCGAAGGCGTTCTCGCGCTGCGCACGCCAGGTGCGGCCGTCGAAATCCCACAGCACCGGGCCGCGCCAGTAGCGCTGCGCCGGCGCCGGCACCGGGCCGAAGAACTGCACACGCAATGCGGGGGTGTCGTCGGCCAGTAGGTCCAGCCACTGCCCCGGACTCATTGTGTCCGACAGGCCGGGTCGGCCCAGCGCACGTTCCGGCACGCCCCACAGCGGCGAACCCAGGCGCGGGAACAGCCAGAACGCGGCCAGCGCCAGCGGCAGGCCCAGCGCCAGCAGGCGGCCGACGCCGCGCAGTTGCCCACGCAACGGGCGCCGCGCGCTGTGGCCTTCCTGGTCGGCCAGGCGCTGCATGCACAGCAGGGCCGCGATCACCGCGGCCAGCCCCAGCGCCATCGTCACCGGCCCCTGGTCGAGCAGGAAGGCGGCGAACGGCGCGAACAGGGCGAAGCCGAGCAGGCTGCGCGCATCGCGCAGGCTCTTCAGTTCCGAGGGCTTGATCGCCAGCATCGCCGCCAGCAGTGCGCAGCCGGTGTCGCGGCCGAAGCGCAGGCCGACCTGCCAGTACAGCGCCGCGAGCATGACTGCGACCAGGACCAGTCGCAGCAGCGCCGGCAGCGGCCGCCACGCCGAACTGGCGCCGATCAGCAGGGCGGACAGCGCGATCAGCCAGGCTAGGGTGCCGGGTAATTGCAGCAGCAGCGGCAGCAAGGCCAGCAGCGCCGCGCCCAGCGCCCAGGCGCGGCTGGCGGCGTGCAGTGCGGGCGAGTGTGGCTCAGTCATGCGGCAGCAGCGCCAACGCGCGCAGGCACAGATGCCGGTGCTGCGGGCCGCGGCCCGGCCCCAGCGCCGGCTGCCCGGGCAACAGCAGGCGGTAGCGGCGGCCGTCGCGTTCGGCTTCCTCGACCCAGCGCGCCAGCCGCGCGATGCGGCGTTCGTGCGGCAAGGCCGGCAGCGTGCGCCAGTCCAGTACCACGTCCACGCCGATCGGGCGTTCGTACTCGCGCACCAGCAGGGTGTCGCGGCGCGCCGAGTGCTTCCAGGCGATCGCCCGCGGTGCGTCGCCGGCCCGATACGGGCGCAGCTGGTGCAATTCCTCGCCGAGCGCGTGCAGGCGGGTCTGGGTCGGGGTGCCGGCGCCGGCCGGCAGCGGCGGACCGTCTGCCTCCGGTTGCGGGTAGACCAGCAGCGGGGCGTCCGGCCAGAACCAGGCCCAGGCGCGCAGCAGGCCCAGCGGCTGGGTGGTGGAGACCTGGATGCGTTGCAGGTCGAGCCAGCCGCGGCGCTCGGTGGGCACCTCCAGGTCGGCCTCGTTGCGATCGTCGCGGTGCAGGTCGAGGTAGGTGTGCGCGACGCCGTGGCGCACGCGCAGGCCGCGCCGTCGGCGCCCGTCGGCCGTTGCCAGCGCCAACCGCAGGCGCAGCGGTTGCCCGGCGGCGACCGGCTCGGCCGACAGCGCCTCCAGCCGCAGCCCGGACAACTGCAGGTGCGCGACGATGGCGCTGGCCATTGTCGCCGCGCCGAGCAGCATCGCCAGCAGCAGCGCCGGGTTGTTGTTGTAGTTCAGCGCGCCGAGCAGCATCGCCGCCAGCAGCAGCGCCAGGAAGCCGCCGAACGGCGTGGGCAGGATGTAGATGCGGCGCCGGTCCAACTGCACCGGCAGCGCTTCCGGCGCGCGCGGCGCGGCCAACTGCGCCAGTCGCTGCCGCCAGTCGCGCCGCCCGCTCGGCATCGGCGTCAGTCCACCGCGACGCTGTGCAGGATCGCCTTGGCCAGGGCCTGGCCGGAGGCCGATTCCTGCTCGGCCACCAGGCGGTGCTCGGCGACGGCCACGAACAGCGCCTGCACGTCCTCGGGCAGCACATGGCCGCGGCCGAGCAGCAGCGCATGCGCCTTGGCCGCGCGCAGCAGGGCGATGCCGGCGCGCGGCGACAGGCCCACCCGTACGCCCGGATGCTGGCGGCTGCGCGCCAGCAGCGCCTGCACGTAGCCGACCAGCGCCTCGCTGGCATGGATCTGCTCCACGCCCTGCCGCAGCGTGGCCATGTCGGCCTCGCCGAGCAGCGGCTGCGCCTGCGCGATCAGGTCGCGGCGGTCGCTGCCGCTGAGCAGTGCGCGTTCGGCCTCGGCGTTGGGATAGCCCAGCGCCAGCCGCAGCAGGAAGCGGTCCAGTTGCGAGTCGGGCAGCGGGAACGTGCCGGACAGGTCCACCGGGTTCTGCGTGGCGATCACGAAGAACGGCGACGGCAGCGGATGGGTGGTGCCGTCGAGGGTGACCTGCTGTTCGGCCATCGCTTCCAGCAGCGCACTCTGCGTGCGCGGCGGCGCGCGGTTGATCTCGTCGGCGAGCAGCACGTGGGTGAACACCGGGCCGGGATGGAACTGGAACTGGCGCGACTGCGCGTCGTACACCGACACGCCAAGCACATCGGCCGGCAACAGATCGGAGGTGAACTGCACGCGCTGGAAGCCCAGCCCCAGGCTCGCGGCCAGCGCATGCGCCAGGGTGGTCTTGCCCAGGCCGGGCAGATCCTCGATCAGCAGATGTCCGCCGGACAGCAGGGCGACAAACGCCATGCGCACCTGTTGCGGCTTGCCCAGGACCAGCGCGTTGACCTGCTGCTGGGCGCGCGTGAGCGCCTCGCGCAACGTATCGGTTAGCATTTCCGGCAAGCGGGGCGGAGTAGGCATCGCAGTCTCGCAACGGTTTCAAGGAGTGTACGGGCAATGCAAGGGGAACAACGTGCACGCAGCGTCTTCATCGTGCTGTGGACGCTCGTCACCGCCGCCAAACTGCTGGTCGCCGCGCGCCTGCCGTTGTTCGTGGACGAGGCATTCTATTGGCAGGAAGGCCAGCATCTGGCGCTGGCCTACTCGGACCTGCCCGGGCTGACCGCGTGGCTGGCGCGGCTGGGTGTGGCGCTCGGCGGCGACCACCTGCTGGCGCTGCGCGCGCCGTTCCTGCTGCTGGGCGCGGCCGTGCCGTGGCTGATCGCACGCATCGCCACGCGCTGGTTCGGCGCAGTGGCGGGCTGGCGCGCCGGCAGCCTGGCCTTGCTGATGCCGCTGTCCGGCACCCTGGGCATCCTGGCGCTGCCGGACGTGCCGATGGCGCTGGCGACGATCCTGTGCATCGACGCCACCGCGCGGCTGCAGCGCCAGACCGAGGCGCTGAGCGCGGTGGAGCTGGCGCTGGGCCTGGTCATCGGCGCGCTGAGCCATTACCGCTTCGTCGGCGTGATCGGCGTCGGCGCGATCGCGCTGCTGCTGATCCCGCAGGGCCGGCGCATGCTGCGCGATCCGCAGGTATGGGTCGCGCTGGCGCTGGGCATGGTCGCCTGGCTGCCGCTGCTGGCCTGGAACGCGGACAACGGCGAGGCCGGTCTCAAGTTCCAGCTGGTCGACCGCCATCCCTGGAGTTTCCAGCCCGCCGGCATCGCCTTCCTGCTGATCCAGTTGCTACTGGTCACGCCGCTGCTGGCGGTGGCGATGACCAAGGTGGCGCTGATGGCCACGCGCGGCGGCAGCAGCGGCACGCGCGTGCAGTGGCGGTATTTCGGCCTGCTCGGCGGGGTGTCCACGCTGGGCATCTTCCTGCTCGGGTTCTTCACCGACGCCGAGCGGGTCAGCTTCCACTGGCCGCTGCCGGGTTATCTGGCGCTGCTGATCGCCACGCCGGTGATCCTCAACGGCTGGAGCAAGCCGCTGCGCCGCGCCACCTGGCTGCTGGCCGGGCTGGGCCTGGTCGGTGCGTTCGGCTACTACCTGGCGGTGTCGGTGCCGGCGGTGCGCGAGCACACCGCCGGCGACAAGTACTACCCGCGCAACTTCGCCGGCTGGCGGCCGCTGGCCGGCGCGGTGCGGCGCGAACTGGCGAGCATGCCGCCCGGCACCCAGGTGCTGGCGGACAACTTCAAGGTCGGCGCCGAACTCGGCTTCGAACTGCGCGATCCCAACATCCAGGTGCTGCCGCATCCGTTGAACGACAAGCACGGGCGCAGCGCACAGCTGCAGCAGTGGGGTCTGCTCAGCGACGGCCACCGCGACGGTCCACGGCTGCTTGTGCTTTCGCCCAGCGACATGAAGTACCGGCTGCTGCTGCAGCGCTACCACGCGGTCTGCGACCTGGTCGGTCCGCTGCCGCCGCCGCGGGTGGTGTCCAGCGACCACGGCAGCCAGCGTTTCCTGCTGTTCGCGCTGCCGGCGCAGCGCGCGAGCGGGCCTTGCACCACGCCGGCGATGGCCTGGTTCAACACCCCGGACGTGGACGCCAGCGTCGGGCGTCGCTTCGACGTGTCCGGCTGGGCGTTCAAGGACGGGGTGGGGATCGACCGGATCGAGGTGCTGCTCGACGGCAAGGTCGCGGCGCAGGCGCACTACGGCGACGTCTACGACGTCACCAGGTTCTGGAAGATCTCCACGGATCCCAATCATCCGAACATCGGCTTCCGTGCCACCGTCGATGCCAGTGGCCTGGCACCGGGCACGCACTGGCTGGGCCTGCGCCTGCACGGCCGCGACGGCAGCGTCGAGGATTGGTGGGAACAACCGATCGTGCTGCGCCCGCACTGAGCTAGGATGGCGCGCCTTTCCACGCTGCCGCGCAGGACCGCACGCCGCCCATGTCCAGTTTCCCCTCCGATCGCCCCGCGGTCGCGCCGCGGATCGCGGTGCTGGTGCCGTGCCACAACGAAGCGGCCACCATCGGCCGGGTCGTGGCCGATTTCGCCACGCATCTGCCCGGCGCGCAGGTCCATGTGTTCGACAACAATTCCAGCGACGCCACCATCGCCCGTGCGCGTGCGGCCGGCGCGGTGGTGCGCGAGGTCGCGCTGCAGGGCAAGGGCAACGTGGTGCGGCGCCTGTTCGCCGACATCGAGGCCGACGTCTACGTGCTGGTCGACGGCGACGCGACCTACGACGCGGCGATGGCGCCGGCGCTGGTCGAGCGGCTGCTGCGCGACGGACTGGACATGGTGGTCGGCGCGCGCCGCAGCGACGAAGCGGCGGCGTACCGCGCCGGCCATCGCACCGGCAACGTGCTGCTGACCCGCTGCGTGGGCTTCCTGTTCGGGCGCAGCTTCGACGACATGCTGTCCGGCTACCGGGTGTTCTCGCGGCGCTACGTGAAGTCGTTTCCCGCGCATGCCGCCGGCTTCGAGACCGAGACCGAACTGGCGGTGCACGCGCTGCAACTGCGCATGCCGGTGGCGGAAGTCGACACTGCCTACGGCGCGCGTCCGGAAGGATCGCAGAGCAAGCTTCGCACCTGGCACGACGGCACCCGCATCCTGTTGACCATCCTGCGCCTGTTCAAGGCCGAGCGGCCCTTGCTGTTCTTCTCGCTCGGCTTCGGCGCCTGCGTGCTGCTGGCGCTGGCGCTGGCGGTGCCGCTGTTGCTGACCTATGCGCAGACCGGCCTGGTGCCGCGGTTTCCCACCGCGATCCTGTGTTCGGCGTTGGTGTTGCTGGGTGTGTTGCTGCTGGCCTGCGGGCTGATCCTGGACACGGTCACGCGCGGCCGCATCGAGGCCAAGCGCCTGGCTTACCTGGCGATCCCGGCCTGGCCGGCGGCGGACGCGCAGGGTGCGCATCATGGTGACGGCGCATGAGCACCACTGCTGCTGCGGCGCTGCCGCGCCCGACGCGCCGCCAGCGCCTGCTGGCCGCGCTGGATCGCCGCTTCGCCTTCCACAGCCGCGGCAATGTGATCGCGGCGGGTGTGGCGGTCGCGCTTTTGGGTGGGCTGCTGTCGCTGTGGCTGGGCCAGGACGCCAACTGGGACCTGCGCAACTACCACCTGTACAACGGCTACGCCGTCCTGCACGGCCGCCTCGGCATCGACCTGGCGCCGGCGCAGATGCAGAGCTACTTCAATCCGCTGCTGGACGTGCTGCATTACGCGCTGTTCGTCGGCCTGCCTGCGCCGCTGGCCGGGTTCGCGATGGGCGTGCTGCACGCACTGGCGTTCCTGCTGCTGGCCGGCATCGTCTGGCAGGTGCTGGACCCGCGGCTGGACCGTGCGCGGCTGGTGCCGTGGCTGGCGCTGGCCGGGCTGTGCAGCGCCGCGTTCCTGTCCGAGTTCGCCGGCACCATGGGCGACAACACCAGCGCGCTGCCGGTGTTGGGCGCGCTGCTCGCCGCACTGCACGCGCAACGCCGCCAGTATGCCGCGGGGCAGGGCGTGGCGCTGGGCTGGTGGGCGCTGGCCGGCGCCCTGCTCGGGCTGGCGATGGCCTGCAAGCTGACCAACGCCCTGTTCGCGCTGGCCCTGGGCGTGGCCGCGCTGGTCGCCGGCGGTCGCCCGCGGCAACGGATCGGCGGCGCCGCAGTGCTGACTACGGTGACGGTGCTCAGTTTCGCGCTGCTGGCCGGGCCGTGGCTGCTGCGGGTGTGGCAGACCTTCGGCAATCCGCTGTTCCCGCAGTTCAACAGCCACTTCATGGCGCCGCTGGCGCAGCCGGTGGCGGTCAGCGACACGCGCTGGTTGCCGAAGACGCTGTGGGAGTGGCTGACCTGGCCGCTGCAGTTCTCGCTGGCGCCGAACCGGGTCAGCGAGGTGCGCCTGCGGCAACTGGTGTGGCCGCTGCTGTATCTGCTGGGCCTGGTCGCGCTGCTGCGCTGGATGCTGCGGGGTTTGCGCGGCTCCGCGCCTGCGGAGGTGGTCGCGCCGGCGTGGCGCGCGGTGCTGGTGTTCGTGGTGGTCGCCTTCCTCGCCTGGCAGGCGGCCTTCAGCATCCAGCGCTACCTGGTGGTGCCGGAGTTGCTGGCGCCGTTGCTGCTGTGGGTGGGGCTGCGGCGGCTGCTGCCGGCGCGCATCGCTGCCCCGGCGGCGCGCTGGACGCTGATCGCCTGTGCGGCCTTTGCGCTGTACGGCTGGGGCGAATGGGGGCACGAGCGCTGGGCGCGCGAGGCGTTCCGGGTGCAGGCGCCGCCGATGCCGCAACCCGAGCGCAGCCTGGTGCTGCTGGTCGGCGATGCACCGGAGTCCTGGCGCGTTCCGTTCCTGCCCGGGCAGGCGGCTTACGCGTCGGTCGCCTCCAATTTCCCGGAAACGCCGGCCTACGCCGCGCGGGTCCGCGAGATGCTGGCGGCGCGCGGGCAGGGCTATGCGCTGTTGCCGGCGGAAGTGGATCGCAATGTCGAGCGCCTGCAGCGGCTCAATGCGGTGGCCGCGCGCCTGGGCCTGGATCGCGGCCCCGACTGCGCGTTGATGCGGCGCCTGGCGCGGCGCCCGGTGCGCGCCGGTGTGGAGGTGGATGCCGGTCGTTGTCGCTGGGTGCTGCTGCCGGAACGGGCCGTGGATGTCGCCGCCGCGGATCGCCAGACCCAGGCGCTGGCGGCGCAGCAACTGGCGCGCTACGGTCTGGCGCTGCAGCCGGGGTCCTGTCAGATCTACCAATCCTGGGTCGGGCAGGCGCGCTTCCCGTACCAGTGGTGCCGGCTGCAGTGAGCTAGGGCAGCACGAAGCCGGCCTCGCGCAGCAACTCGGACAGCGCGATCAACGGCAGGCCGATCAGCGCGGTGGGATCCTGGGTCTGGATCGCGCGGAACAGGCTGATGCCCAGGCCCTCGCACTTGAAGCTGCCGGCGCAGTCCAGCGGCTGTTCGGCGGCGACGTAGCGGGCGATGGCGTCGGCCTGCAGATCGCGGAACTGCACTTCGGTGAGGTCGCAGGCGTGCAGGGTGCGCGCGCCGCGCTGCAGGCACACCGCGGTGTGGAAGCGCACGCTGCGCCCGGACATGGCGGCCAGCTGCGCGTGTGCCGCGGCGACATTGCCGGGCTTGCCCAGCGGTTGGCCGTCCAGTTCGGCGACCTGGTCCGAGCCGATCACCCAGGCCTCCCCGGCAGTGGCCGCGACCGCCGCCGCCTTGGCTGCCGCCAGTCGCTGCGCCAGCGCCAGCGGCGCTTCGCCGGGCAGCGGGGTCTCGTCGACCTGCGGGCGCGCGCAGTCGAAGGGCAGGCGCAGCCGCTGCAGCAGTTCGCGGCGGTAGGTGGAGGTGGAAGCCAGGATCAGCGCGTGCATCGGCGGAAGGGCGGGCGGCGGCAGGCCGGGGCCGGCAGTCTGCGGCGGCCGGCGCGGACCGGCAAGGCGGTTCGGGGCCGGGCTGGCAGCGGCCCATGTGGCGGTTTGACAGCGGCCCCGGCAGTCCTTAACATTCTGCGGCTTATGTCCGCGAACGTGCCCGAACTGTTGGATGCCTGGCGGATGGTCGCAGCGCGCAGGGTCTTCGAAGACCGTCTGCCGCTCTCGGCGATGACCCGTCTGCAAGGCAGCCTGGCCGACACCGAAGGCGAATGCCGCTACACGCTGGAATTCGGCCGCGACGCTGTACTGCAAGTGTCCTATGTCGAACTGAAGATCGAAACCGAGCTGCCGCTGATTTGTCAGCGCAGCCTGCAGCGCTTCCTGCTGCCGGTGTCGAGCGTGCAGCGGCTGGGGCTGATCCGCAGCGAGGAAGAAGAAGCCGCGCTGCCGCCGGATCACGAGGCTCTGCTGGTGCCGGAAGACGGCATGCTGCGGCCGGCCGATCTGGTTGAGGACGAGCTGGTGCTGGCGGTGCCGTTGGTGCCGGTGGCGCCCGGAAGCGAGGCGGTCGATCGCGACTGGCCGGCGACCGAGGAAGAAACGAGCAAGGTCAACCCGTTCGCGGCGTTGGCGGCGCTGAAGAAACAGTAGCGGTCGGTCCGCCTGCCGCTGCCTGAGGTTGTTGCCGGACGCGCGCGTCCTGCGCGACGTAATGACGACAGATGTAAACGAACCGAGTTTGGAGCAATCCCATGGCTGTGCAGAAATCCCGTGTCACCCCGTCCCGCCGCGGCCAGCGCCGTTCGCACGACGCCCTCAGCGCCAAGCAGCTGTCGACCGATCCGACCAGCGGCGAGATCCACCTGCGCCACCACGTCACCGCCGACGGTTACTACCGTGGCAAGAAGGTGATCGCCACCAAGACCGCGCAGGTCGAAGAAGATTGATCCGTGCCCGTCCACCGCGCTGCGGTGGATGGAGTCACCCATCTTCACAGGCCGCGCCGCACCGGGGCGGCCTGCGTAACAGGCAACAGGAACCAGCATGAGCAAGCGGATCTATTCCAGGATCGCGGGCACCGGCAGCTATTTGCCTGAAAAAGTGTTGACCAACGACGATCTGTCGCACATGGTCGACACCAGCGACGAATGGATCCGCAGCCGTACCGGCATCCGCGAGCGGCACATCGCCGCCCCCGGCCAGACCGCCGGCGACCTGGGCTACGAGGCCGCGCTGAAGGCGATCGAAGCCGCCGGCATCGATGCCGCCGAACTCGACATGATCGTGGTCGGCACCACCACGCCGGACCTGATCTTCCCGTCCACCGCCTGCCTGATCCAGGCCCGCCTCGGCGTGGTCGGTTGCCCGGCGCTGGACGTCAACGCCGCCTGTTCCGGCTTCGTCTACGCGCTCAGCGTGGCCGACAAGTTCATCCGCAGCGGCGACGCCAAGACCGTGCTGGTCATCGGCACCGAAACCCTCAGCCGCATCGTCGATTGGACCGAGCGCACCACCTGCGTGCTGTTCGGCGACGGTGCCGGCGCGGTGGTCCTGCGCGCCGACGAAGACACGGGCATCCTCAGCACCCATCTGCATGCCGACGGCAGCAAGAAGGAGCTGCTGTGGAATCCGGTCGGCATCGCTACCGGGCTGGGCGACGGCACCGGCGACCCGGCCGCCGGCGGCATCCAGATGAAGGGCAGCGAGGTGTTCAAGTACGCGGTCAAGGCGCTGGACGCCGTGGTCGACGAGACCCTCGAGGCCAACGGCCTGGACAAGCACGACCTGGACTGGCTGATCCCGCACCAGGCCAACCTGCGCATCATCGAAGCCACCGCCAAGCGCCTGGAACTGCCGATGGAGCAGGTGGTGGTGACGGTGGACATCCACGGCAACACCTCCTCCGCCTCGGTGCCGATGGCGCTGGACGTGGCGGTGCGTTCGGGCCGCGTGCAGCGTGGCCAGTTGCTGCTGCTGGAAGCCTTCGGCGGCGGCTTCACCTGGGGCTCGGCGCTGCTGCGCTACTGAGCCTGTTTCCGCGCCCGGCGCCGTTGGCGGCGTCGTGGCGCGCGATCGCGATCCGATGCCGGGCGCCGTGCGTCGTCGCCACGACGCGCGGCAATGCGCTCGCCGAACCCAATTCTCATGACGCCAGCGCGTCCGGCGCGTGCATCGCGGTGCGTGGTCGCGCGCGGCCTGTGCCGCGATGCGTCCGTGTCTGTCTTCCTTTCGCGACATCACGCCGTACGCGAAAAGCGCGATTCGCCCAGCGTGTTCGCCTGTGGGTGCGCGCTTTTTGCGTTGTCGCCTGGGCGTCCAGCCGCGCCCATCGGACATGCCCCAAGTTCCGCCTCTCCGCGGTGACGCGCTGCCAGCACCCTTGCCCGCGCGCACGATCGCAACGCCTTGCGCTGGCGTGCGTCCCGCGCGTCACGTGTGCTGTCGGCCTGACACCGGGCGCCGCCGAGCGAGGCGCGACCGGCGGCAGGCGATGGGGCGGTCGCCATTTCACATACGCCCGGGTACAGACGCCCGGCCGGTTTCGCCCGTATCATCGCCGCTCGATTTTCGCAGGGCCGACCGCGTGACCGATTCCACACTCGCCTTCGTCTTCCCCGGCCAGGGTTCGCAATCGCTGGGCATGCTGGCCGAACTGGCCGAATTGCATCCGCAGCTGCGCGACAGCTTCGCCGAAGCCTCCGAGGGCGCCGGCGTGGACCTGTGGGCGCTGAGCCAGGGCGGCCCGGAAGAGATGCTCAACCGCACCGAGTACACCCAGCCGGCGCTGCTGGCCGCCAGCGTGGCGCTGTGGCGGCTGTGGCTGGCCGAGGGTGGGGCGCGTCCGGCGCAGCTGGCCGGGCACAGCCTGGGCGAATACAGCGCGCTGGTCGCCGCCGGCGCCCTGTCGCTGCACGACGGCGCGCACCTGGTGCGGCTGCGCGGGCAACTGATGCAGGACGCTGCGCCGGCCGGCGTGGGCGCCATGGCCGCCGTGCTCGGTGCCGAGGACGCGCTGGTCGAAGAGGTCTGCGCGCAGGCCGCGGGCAGCCAGGTGGTGGTGCCGGCCAACTACAACTCGCCGGGGCAGGTGGTGATCGGCGGCGATGCCGCGGCGGTCGACCGCGCCCTGGCGCTGCTGGCCGAGCGCGGCGTGCGCAAGGCGGTGAAGCTGGCGGTCAGCGTGCCGTCGCACACCCCGCTGATGCGCGAGGCGGCCAACCGCCTGGCCGAAGCGATGCGCGGGCTGGCCTGGCAGGCGCCGCAGCTGCCGGTGGTGCAGAACGCCGATGCGCAGGTGCACGAGGGCGTCGAGGCGATCCGCCAGGCGTTGGTCGAGCAGTTGTATCTGCCGGTGCGCTGGACCGGCTGCGTGCAGGCGCTGGCCGCCGGCGGCGCCACCCGCCTGGCCGAGTGCGGCCCGGGCAAGGTGCTGACCGGGCTGGTCAAGCGCATCGACAAGTCGCTCGACAGCCGCGCCCTGGGCACGCCCGCCGAGTTCGCCGGCGCGCGCGAGGCCTGGGCCTCCTGATCGCCGGTCGCCGCGCGGTGCGCCGTTCGCCCGCGCTGGTTTCCTTCCTTTCCCCCGGCGCCATGCGCCGTCCGTCTCCAAGGAAACGCAGATGAGCAAGCCATTGCAGGGCGAGATCGCGCTGGTCACCGGTGCCAGCCGCGGCATCGGTGCCGCCATCGCCGACGAACTGGCCGCGCAGGGCGCCACCGTCATCGGCACCGCCACCTCCGACGCCGGCGCGCAAGCGATCGGCGCGCGCCTGGCCGCCCACGGCGGCCACGGCCGTGCGCTGGACGTCACCGACGGCGCCGCGGTCGACGCGCTGATCGAGGCGATCGCCAAGGAATTCGGCCCGGTCTCGATCCTGGTCAACAACGCCGGCATCACCCGCGACAACCTGCTGATGCGGATGAAGGACGACGACTGGCAGGCGATCATCGACACCAACCTGACCAGCGTGTTCCGCACCTCCAAGGCGGTGCTGCGCGGCATGATGAAGGCGCGCAAGGGCCGCATCGTCAACATCGCCTCGGTGGTCGGCGTGACCGGCAATCCGGGCCAGGCCAACTACGCCGCGGCCAAGGCCGGCATCATCGCCTTCTCCAAGTCGATGGCCAAGGAAATCGGCTCGCGCGGCATCACCGTCAACGTGGTCGCGCCGGGCTTCATCGACACCGATATGACCAAGGCGCTGCCGGAAGCGCAGCGCACCGCGCTGCTGGAGCAGATCGCGCTCGGCCAGCTCGGCCAGCCGTCCGACATCGCCAACGCGGTGGCGTTCCTGGCCGGGCCCGGCGCCGGCTACATCACCGGCGAAACCCTGCACGTGAACGGCGGGATGTACATGCCGTGAGCCTGCGGCGCAGCGGACGCGCCTAAGTGGCTGATCGGCCGGCATTTGTGCAGTGCTGCAAGGGCCAGTCGGTTTCCACTACACTACCCAACGCGGCCATCGCAGCCCGATGGCGTTTTGTGAGTCCCTCACAGGAGCACCGCACATCCGTGTGCGGGGATCCTAAAACTCGAACCACCACTACTCCATCTGGAGCGATATCCCAATGAGCACCATCGAAGAACGCGTCAAGAAAATCGTCGTCGAACAACTCGGCGTCAAGGAAGAAGAAGTCACCAACAACGCATCGTTCGTCGATGACCTGGGTGCCGACTCGCTGGACACCGTCGAGCTGGTGATGGCCCTGGAAGAAGAGTTCGAGTGCGAGATCCCGGACGAAGAAGCCGAGAAGATCACCTCGGTGCAGCAGGCCATCGACTACGTCAAGGCGCACGTCAAGAGCTGAGGCTGCGTTCGCGATCGCCATCGGCGCCTGCGTGGGCCCGATGCGCGTGACAATCCCATGGGGCCGCGCATGCGGCCCTGTGTTTTTACAGCGTCAAGGCCGCGCGTATCGCGGTGAGGAGATTTCGCAATGAGCCGTCGTGTCGTCGTAACCGGCATGGGCCTGGTGTCGCCGTTGGGCAATGACCTGGCCAGCAGTTGGGAAGGGATCGTCAACGGACGCTCCGGCATCGGCCCGATCACCCAGATCGATGCGTCTCAGTTCACCACCAAGATCGCCGGCGAGATCAAGGATTTCGATCCGACCAAGTTCATCTCGTCCAAGGACGCGCGCAAGATGGACTCGTTCATCCATTACGGCGTCGGCGCCTCGTTCATGGCGCTGGACGATTCCGGCCTGGAGATCACCGAGGCCAATGCCGAACGCATCGGCGCGATCCTCGGCTCCGGCATCGGCGGCCTGCTCGGCATCGAGGAACAGACCGTCAAATTCCACGAGGGCGGCGCGCGCAAGATCTCGCCGTTCTACGTGCCCAGCACCATCATCAACATGCTGCCGGGCCAGGTGAGCCTGATCAAAGGGCTGAAGGGGCCGACCTTCTCCGCGGTCTCGGCCTGCGCCACCTCCAACCATTCCATCGGCACCGCGATGCGCATGATCCAGCACGGCGACGCCGACGTGATGCTGGCCGGCGGCGCCGAGCGCGGCTCCTCGCCGACCTCGGTGGGCGGCTTCTGCTCGATGAAGGCGATGTCCACCCGCAACGACGATCCCGCCGCCGCCTCGCGGCCGTGGGACAAGGAGCGCGACGGCTTCGTGCTCGGCGACGGCGCCGGCGTGCTGGTGCTGGAAGAGTACGAACACGCCAAGGCGCGCGGCGCGCGCATCTATGCCGAGCTGGTCGGTTTCGGCGCCAGCTCCGACGCTTTCCACATGACTGCCCCTAGCGAGGACGGCGAAGGTGCCGCGCGCAGCATGGTGGCGGCGATGAAGGACGCCAAGCTCAATCCGGACCAGATCGACTACCTCAACGCGCACGGCACCTCCACGCCGCTCGGCGACCTGGCCGAGACCCTGGCGATGAAGCGTGCGCTGGGCGATCACGCCTACAAGACCATGGTCAGCTCCACCAAGTCGATGACCGGCCACCTGCTCGGCGCCGCCGGCGGTGCCGAAGCGATCTTCTCGGTGATGGCGATCCACGCCGGCATCATCCCGCCGACCATCAACCTGCACGAGCCGGGGGAAGGCTGCGATCTGGACTACGTGCCGAACGTGGCGCGCGAGAAGAAGATCGACGTGGCGATGTCCAATGGGTTCGGCTTCGGCGGGACCAACGGGACGTTGGTGTTCAAGCGGGTCTGAGGGCCGGGAATCGGGAATAGGGAATCGGGAATCGTCACAGCCGGCGCCTCACTCCCATCGCGCGCGTCCATCTATCGGGCGGCGCGCGTGAGGTCGGCGCGCGTTGCTGTGGTATCGCTTGGAGCTTGTCTGGCGACGCCTCCCGTTCCCTGACGTTTCTTTCATTCTTCCAGCGGATCTTCGATGCTGCGTACCGTTCCCTTGCCGGCCGAGGTCGATCTGCTGGCGCTGCATCGCCTGGCGCCGCAGCGGTATCCGGTGTTGCTGGAATCGGCGGCGTCGGGCACGGCGCAGGGGCGCTGGGATCTGTTGCTGGTCGCCGACGGGCAGGGCCTGCGGCTGGATCGCGATGGGGGCACCCGCGCGCTGGATGGCACGGCGGTCGCCGGCGATTTCCTCGATGCGCTGGACACGCATTGGCAGGCCGAACGCTGCGAGCGCGACGAGCCGCGCTGGCCGTTCCGTGGCGGCTGGGCGCTGCTGCTGGACTACGAACTGGCCGCGCAGGTGGAGCCGGTGCTGCAGTTGCCGCCCTCCGCCGCGGCCACGCCTGCGGCGCTGGCCTTGCGTTGTCCCGCCGCGCTGCTGCGCGATCACGTCACCGGCGACTGCGTGGCGCTGGCCGAACCTGCGCATGCGGCGCTGCTGGACGCCGTACTCGCTGATCTGCAGGTGCTGCCCGCAGCCGCACCGGCGCCGGCGTGGCAGGCGCCGCTGGCGATCGAGGAAGACCCGCCGCAGCGCTTCGTCGACGGCGTGCGCCGCATCCTCGACTACCTGCGTGCCGGCGACGTGTTCCAGGTCAACCTGTCGCGGCGCTGGTCGGCGCGCTTCGCCGCGCCGCTGGCGCCGGCGGCGCTGTACGCGCAACTGCGCCGCGCCAACCCGGCACCGTTCGCCGGCCTGTTCGTCGGCCACGGCCGCGCCGTGGTCAGTTCCTCGCCGGAACGGCTGGTGTCGGTGCGCGGCGACGTGGTCGAGACCCGGCCGATCGCCGGCACCCGCGCACGCGCGCCGGGCGACGACGAGGCCGCGCGCATCCGCGAACTGGTCGGGCACCCCAAGGAGCGCGCCGAGCACGTGATGCTGATCGACCTGGAGCGCAACGACCTGGGGCGGATCTGCGCGCCGGGCAGTGTCGAGGTCGACGAACTGATGACCGTGGAGAGCTACGCCCACGTGCACCACATCGTCAGCAATGTGCGTGGCCGGCTGCGTGCGGGCACCACGCCGGGCGAGACGATCCGCGCCACCTTCCCGGGCGGCACCATCACCGGCTGCCCCAAGGTGCGCTGCATGCAGATCATCGCCGAGCTGGAGCAGACCCCGCGCGGCGCCTACACCGGCGCGTTCGGCTGGCTCAACCGCGACGGCGACATGGACCTGAACATCCTCATCCGCACCGCCGAGGTGGATGGCGCGCAGGTGCAGTTCCGCACCGGCGCCGGCATCGTGTTCGACTCGGACCCGGAGCGCGAGCTCGACGAGACCCGGGCCAAGGCGCGCGGCCTGCTGCGCGCGCTGGAGCCGTGAGCGGGGCCGCGCGATACCGGGCCATGCCGGCCGCGCGGTATCCTGCACGTCATTGAATTCGCTCCGAGGTGGTCGTGGCTTGGGCTAAACGCGGGTGTCTGACCCTGCTGGGGACATTGCTGGTGCTGGCGCTGCTGGTGGCCGCGGCCGGCGCTTGGTGGTGGCACAGCTATCGCGCCTTCGCCGAGCAACCGCTGCAGGCGAGCCAGCCCAGCGTGGAAGTGGCGCGCGGCGCCTCGCTCAACGGCGTGCTGCGCAAGCTGCGCGCCGCCGGCGTGACCCAGGGCAGCGACCTGCAGTGGCAGGTGCTGGCGCGCGAACTGGGCGTGGCCGGCAAGCTCAAGTTCGGCGAATACGCACTTCAGCCGGCACTGAGCCCGCGCGAGCTGCTGCTGCGCATGCGCAAGGGCCAGGTGATCCAGTACCGCTTCACCATCGTCGAAGGCTGGAACGTGCGCCAGCTGCGCAGCGCCTTGAACGCGGCCACGCCGCTGGTGCACACCACCGCCGACCTCAGCGACAGCGAACTGATGGCCAAGCTCGGCCAGCCCGGCCAGCACCCGGAAGGCCGCTTCCTGCCCGAGACCTACCTCTACCAGCGCGGCGACACCGATCTGCAACTGCTGCGTCGCGCGCATGCGGCGATGGACAAGGCCCTGGCCGAGGCCTGGGACGCGCGCGCCAAGGACCTGTCGTTGCAGTCGCCGGAGCAGGCGCTGATCCTGGCCTCGATCGTGGAGAAGGAAACCGGCCTGGCCGCCGAGCGCCCGCAGATCGCCGGCGTGTTCGTGCGCCGCCTGCAACTGGGCATGAAGCTGCAGACCGATCCGAGCGTGATCTACGGCATCGGCAGCGCCTACGATGGCAACATCCGCAAGCGCGACCTGGAGACCGATACGCCGTACAACACCTACACCCGCACCGGCCTGACCCCGACCCCGATCGCCATGCCCGGCCGCGACGCGCTGCGTGCCGCCACCAACCCGGCGCCGGGCGACAGCCTGTACTTCGTGGCCATCGGCGACGGCAGCGGCGCGCATGCGTTCTCCGCCAACTACGCCGAGCACAACGCGGCGGTGGCGCGCTACCTGCAGCGCCTGCGCCAGGCGCGCAGCGACGCGGCGGTGTCGCCATGAGCGAGGCCGTGCTGCGTCACCATCGCTTCGTCAGCCTGGAAGGCGGCGAGGGCGCCGGCAAGACCACCGCGATCAACGCGATCCGCGATGCGTTGCAGGCGCAGGGCCATGAAGTGGTGCTGACCCGCGAGCCGGGCGGCACGCCGTTGGCCGAACGCATCCGCGCGCTGCTGCTGGACAAGACCCCCGGCGAAGTCGCCGAGCCGCTGGCCGCCGAGACCGAACTGCTGCTGGTGTTCGCCGCGCGCGCGCAGCACGTGCGCGAGGTGATCCGCCCGGCGCTGCAGCGCGGCGCCTATGTGGTCAGCGACCGCTTCACCGATTCCAGCTACGCCTACCAGGGCGAAGGCCGCGGCCTGGATCGCGCCTGGATCGCCGACCTGGAGCGGCGCGCGGTCGGCCTGCAGCCGGGCCTGACCCTGCTGCTGGACCTGGACGTGCAGATCGGCCGCGCCCGCACCAGTGGCCGCGATCTGTGGCCGGACCGGATCGAGAGCGAGCAGGACGATTTCTTCCAGCGCGTGCGTGCCGGCTTCCGTCAGCGCGCCGCGCAGGATCCGCAGCGCTTCCGCGTCATCGACGCCAGCCAGCCGCCGCAGGCGGTCGCCCAGGCAGTCGCTGCCGCGCTGGCGGCGTGGGTGCAGCAGCAACAGGAGCCGACGCCATGAGCGACGTGCCGTTCGCGCCCTGGCAGCAGCGCGCCTACGACCAGACCGTGGCCGCGCTCGACGCCGGCCGCCTCGGCCACGGCCTGCTGATCTGCGGGCCGGAAGGCCTGGGCAAGCGTGCGGTGGCGCTGAAGCTGGCCGCGCACGTGCTCGGTCAGGGCGAGCCGGCCGCGGCGCTGCGCAGCGCGCAGTTGATCGCCGCCGGCACCCATCCGGACCTGCAACTGATTTCGTTCATCCCCAACCGCACCGGCGACAAGCTGCGCACCGAGATCGTCATCGAGCAGGTGCGCGAGATCTCGCAGAAGCTGGCGCTGACCCCGCAGTACGGCGTGGCCCAGGTGGTGGTGGTGGACCCGGCCGACGCGATCAACCGCGCCGCCTGCAATGCGTTGTTGAAGACGCTGGAAGAGCCGCAGCCCGGCCGCTATCTGTGGCTGATCAGCGCGCAGCCGGCGCGCCTGCCGGCGACCATCCGCAGCCGCTGCCAGCGCCTGGAGTTCAAGCTGCCGCCGGCCGACGAAGCGATCGCGTGGCTGCTGGCCCAGGACTTTCCCGAGAAGACCGCGCGCGAAGCGCTGGACGCCGCGCGCGGCCATCCCGGCCTGGCCGCGCAGTGGCTGCGCGAGGACGGATTGAAGCTGCGCCGGCAGGTGGCCGCGGACCTGGAACAGGTCGCCGCCGGCAAGCTCGGCGCGCTGGACGCCGCGCAGCGCTGGAGCGGCGACGCACTCGCCGAGCAGCGCCTGGGCCATGCCGCCGACCTGGCGCTGGCGCAGGCCTCGCAGGCCGGCTTGACCGACCCGGCGCGATTGCACAAGCTGGCCGCGTGGTTCGATGCCGCCAATCGCACCCGCGATCTGCTGCGGACCACCGTGCGCGCCGACCTGGCGATCGCGGAACTGTTGCTGGCCTGGCGCGATGGCGATCGCCCGGCCCGGAGAGGGGCACAACGATGAGCGCGATGAGCGGACGCCAGGGCATCCTGTCGCTGGCGGTGAAGGACAAGGCGGCGCTGTACAACGCCTACATGCCGTTCGTGAAGAACGGCGGCATCTTCGTGCCCACCCCCAAGCGCTACTTCCTCGGCGACGAGGTGTTCCTGCTGCTGACCCTGCCCGATTCCAGCGAGCGCCTGCCGGTGGCCGGCAAGGTGATCTGGGTGACCCCGGTCGGCGCCCAGGGCAACCGCGCCGCCGGCATCGGCGTGCAACTGCCGGACAACAGCGAAGGCGAGACCATCCGCACCAAGATCGAGACCCAGCTGGCCGGCATCCTCAACGCCGACAAGCCCACCCAGACCATGTAGCGGCCGCGCGGCGACGCCGCGCAACGGACCTCGCAAGGACCCATTGACGCCGCGCGCCACAGCCCTATAATGTGCGGCTCGCGACACGGGCGGTTAGCTCAGCGGTAGAGCATTGCCTTCACACGGCAAGGGTCGCAGGTTCGAACCCTGCACCGCCCACCACGAATTTGAGTGTCAACCAAAAGCCGGCCTAGTGCCGGCTTTTGCTTTGCTGCAACCTTCCTGCAAATTGATGAATTTTTGGGAGTGGTGCTGATGATCTGTCCGATGGCTGTCGATTGGGGTGATGTCGCCACATGGTTTAGCGGAGTTGCAGCCTTTTCTGCTGTGGTTGTTGCTCTAATGACTGGTAAAGAGGCTAGAAGGATCGCTCAGGAGGCTCGAAACGCAGCGGATGAAGCAGCGGCTGCGGAGCGTGCTAGGAGTAAAGCTGCCAGGCATGATCAGGCGGTGTGCTTGGCATTGGTCTTTCACCATGAGTTGTGGTTATTACATGGCCTGCTCTGCGACTATGCCGCTGCTCTGCGTGATGGAATCGAGCGCGCTGATAGAGATGAGCTTCTTCTGATCCTCATATGGCGCAAACCACAAGATTCCTTGACTCTACTCACGCGGATGGCTGAGTCGTTTGAGGTTTTTGAGCGTGACACAAGGGCACTACTTTTCACTGCATTGAGTGGATGGGTATCCATTCGTCAGGCTCCCAGCGCGGAAGATCTCCGGGGCGCTCCCATGGAAATAGTAAAAGCAGGTGCGATTTCTACGGCAAAGACGGCTGATGCCATTGCTACAGCTTGTGCCAGAGCAATACGGGCAATTTTGCCGTTGGCGCAAGAGGTCCGTCCTGAACTGACTGCTCCCTAAGCTGTAATTGCTATTTCAGCGTCGATTTTTATGTGGATAGATTTCGGCAAGCATTGCGCATTCTTTGGCCTGCGTAGCAGACAGATAGGCGGTTTCCTCCATCGCCTTGTAGTCTTCTAGCAACAGCATGACCACGGCTTGCTTGCGGCCACGCGTGATGATCACCGGCTCATGGTTTTTGATCACGCGGTCCATGATGCTCGCCAGAGAAGAACGTGCGGCGCTGTAGGAAATGATGTCCATCGTTGTACTCAGGGTTGTACAAGAATTTGTACGCTCGCTGGGAGGTCTATCAATGGACATTATCAAATTGCACTGATGGTGGCTGGCGATCTTCAGTCGAGCGGATGGTGCTGTATTTGAACGCGTTGGGCTCACAGCCCGCTCACGCCAGCGCTCGATACCGCAGGCATGCCCGAAGGTCCGCTTATCCTGCGTCAGGAAGGCAGCGCCACCGCCTCGTCTTCAAACCGGCGAATGCCCAGTTCGGCGAACAGGCCGGCCCAGCCGAGATCGGTCACGACGAATGCGCGCGAGCCGTCGACGCGGCGCAGCCAGTGTCGGGCCGTGAACTGATCGAGCAGGGCGGCGCCCAGGGCGCCGGCGAGGTGGTGGCGGCGTTCGGTCCAGTCCAGGCAGCGCCGGGCCTGGGCGCGGCGGCCTTGGGCAAGCTGTGGCAGATCCACGCCCATGCGCGCGAACCATGCCGCGCCTTCGGAAGAGACGGCGTAGCGTGTGGTGTCGTCGTCGCCGGTCAGCCAGGCGCGCTGTTCCAGTGCCTCGGTGATCGCCACGCCGAGACGCCCGGCGAGGTGGTCGTAGCAGCAGCGTGCCAGGCGCAGCGATTGGGCGTCGCGATGCGGGGTGCGGCGGCGTGATGTCTGTGGTGGCGCGAGAGTGGCCAGCGTCTCGAGCACGGTGGCGACGTGCGCGTTGGCCAGGCGGTAGTAGCGGTGGCGGCCCTGGACCTCGACCGCCAGCAGGCCGCCGTCCAGCAGCTTTGCCAGGTGCGCGCTGGCGGTCTGCGGGGTGACGCCGCCGGCGAAGGCCAGTTCGCCGGCCGGCAGTGCGCGTCCATCGACCAGCGCCATCAGCATGGCGGCGCGGGCCGGGTCGGCGATCAGGAACGCGGTCGCTGCCAGCTTAGGGTGTTCCAGATGCATCGTCACGCTCCCGATGGACGTGGTGATCATAGGACTGGCCGCGCCGCGACGTTTCGATGCGCGCCGAAACGATGTGCCTGGCGGATTCCTAGACTGCGCGGATTCCCATCGGAGCCTGCCGATGCAGACGAACGAAACGTCGCCGAACCCCACCGAGCGCGATGCGCACCTCGTGTTCGAACATTGGCATCGGCATGTGGTCGCGCGCGATCTGCCGGAGTTGATGGAGTTGTATGCGCCGGATGCGCGGTTGGAATCGCCCTTGGCCTATGTGGCGTCGGCGACGCGCCAGGACGGGCGGTTGCAGGGCCGCGATGCCATCGCCGCGTTCTTCGCCGCGTCCTTCGCCCAGCCCGAGAACGGCCTGGGCCGCTGGTACCGCAGCGGCCGCCGGCATGTGTCGGGGCGGCAATTGGTCTGGGAGTATCCGCGCGAAACCCCGCAGGGCGACCAGGTCGATCTGGTGGAGGTGATGGATCTGGACGCTGCCGGATTGATCGCCTGCCACCGCGTGTACTGGGGCTGGAAAGGCGTGCAGACGTTGCTAGCGGCGTTGGGCAAGCAGTCCTGAGCTTGCAGGTAGTCCTATCGCGCGGCAGCGAGTGGTTGCGCGTGCGCCGGCGTCGCCTCGATCTGGCACGCAACGCGGTGCCGCGTCAGTGGAAATCCCGGCTGCGGATATCCAGGCCGAGCAGCATGGGCGTCAGGTCTTCCAGGTGGGCGGCGATCAGGTGGCGGACCTTGCCTTCGGTCTCGACGCGACCGCGTACCAGCAGCAGCCGGGATTCGAGCAGGGCCTGGCGCTGGCGTTCGGCCAGGCGTCGCCACACCACCACGTTGACCAGGCCGTGCTCGTCCTCGAGGGTGACGAAGGTGACGCCGCTGGCGGTCTGCGGGCGCTGGCGCATGGTCACCAGGCCGGCGATGGCGACGGCGCTGGCATGCGGCAGTGCGTGCAGTTCGCCGGAGTGGCGGTAGCGGCGCGCGCGCAGTTGCGCGCGCAGCAGGCTCAGCGGATGCTTGCCCAGGGTAGTGCCGAGCGTCGCGTAGTCGGCGCGGATGTCTTCGCCCTGGCTGGGCAGCGGCAGCGCGACCTGTTGCTCGGGCGTCGCTGCGAGCGCTTCGAACAGGGGGCGCTGCGCTTCGACGCCGGCCACGGCCCAGCGAGCACGATGGCGATGGCCGGCCAGCGCTTTCAACGCGCCGGCGTCGGCGAGCGCGGCGCGCGCCTTGTCGTCGAGCGCGGCGCGGTGGCACAGGTCGGCGAGGTCGTGGAACGGGGCCTGCGCGCGCGCCTGCTGCAAACGCAGCGCGGCGTCCTCGGCCAGGCCGCGGACCATGCGCAGGCCCAGGCGGATCGCCGGCTGCACCTCGGGATCGGGGCTGTGCGCTTCCAGGCTGCATTCCCAGTCGCTGTAGCGCACGTCCACCGGCCGCACCTGCAGGCCGTGGCGGCGCGCGTCCTGCAGCAACTGGTCGGGGCTGTAGAAGCCCATCGGCCAGCTGTTGATCAGCGCGCAGGTGAAGGCGGCCGGTTCGTGGCACTTGAGCCAGCAGCTGGCGTAGGTGAGCAGGGCGAAACTGGCGGCGTGGCTTTCGGGAAAGCCGTAGCTGCCGAAGCCCTTGATCTGCTCGAACATGCGTCCGGCGAATTCGGCGGTGTAGTTCCTCTCCAGCATGCCCTGCAACAACTTGTCGCGATGCGGTTCCAGCCCGCCGTGGCGTTTCCAGGCCGCCATCGAACGGCGCAACTGATCGGCCTGGCCCGGCGTGTAGCCGGCGGCGACCACCGCGAGTTGCATCACCTGTTCCTGGAATAGCGGCACGCCAAGCGTGCGTTTGAAGACCTCGCGCAACTCGTCTGGCAGATCGTCGGTGGCCTCCTCGCCGCTGCGCCGGCGCAGATACGGATGCACCATGCCGCCCTGGATCGGGCCGGGGCGCACGATCGCCACCTGGATGACCAGGTCATAGAACTCTTTCGGCTGCAGCCGCGGCAGCATCGCCATCTGCGCGCGCGATTCGATCTGGAACACGCCGATGGTGTCGGCGCGTTGGATCATCGCGTAGGTCTGCGGGTCTTCGGCAGGGATGGTGGCGAGCGTGTAGTCGCAGCCGCGGTGTGCGCGCAGCAGGTCCAGGGTGCGCCGCAGCGCGCTGAGCATGCCCAGCGCGAGCACGTCGACCTTCATCAGCCCGACCAGTTCCAGGTCGTCCTTGTCCCACTGGATCACCGTGCGCTCGGCCATGGTCGCGTTCTCCACCGGCACCAGGGTGTGCAGCGCATGCTCGGAGATGACGAAGCCGCCGGGATGCTGCGAAAGGTGACGCGGGAAGCCGATCAGTTGGCCGGCGAGCACCAGCAGCCGGCGCATCACCGGCGTGTCCGGGTCGAAGCCGCGTTCGCGCAGCAGTTCCTGTGCCGACTCCACCGGATCGCGCTGGCCCAGCGCGGACGACAGCGCGTCGACGGTGTCGCTGGGCAGGCCCAGTGCGCGCGCCACGTCGCGCACCGCGCTGCGCGTGTGGTAGCTGATCGCCACCGCGGCCAGTGCGGCGCGCTCGCGGCCGTAGTGGCGGAAGATGTACTGGATCACTTCCTCGCGGCGCTCGTGCTCGAAATCGATGTCGATGTCCGGCCGCTCCTTGCGTTCCTCGGAGATGAAACGCTCGAACAACATGCCGATGCGGTCCGGATCGATCGCGGTGATGCCCAGCGCGTAGCACACCGCCGAGTTCGCCGCCGAGCCGCGGCCCTGGCACAGGATGTCCTTGGAGCGCGCGAAGCGCACCAGGTCGTAGACGGTGAGGAAGTAGGACTCGTACTTCAGCCGCTCGATCACGCCGAGTTCGTGTTCGATCAGGCGCCGCGCCTTGTCCGGCACGCCGTGCGGCCAGCGCTCGGCCGCGCCGCGTTCGGTGAGGATGCGCAGCCATTGCGTGGGCGTGTGCCCGGGGGGCACCAGTTCGTGCGGGTATTCGTACTGCAGTTGGCCGAGGTCGAACGTGCAGCGCTGGGCAATGCGCACGGTTTCGGCGAGCAGTTCCGGCGGATACAGCGTCGCCAGCGTGGCGCGCGGGCGCAGGTGGCGTTCGCCGTTGGGATACAGGTGGGCGCCGGCTTCGTGTAGCGGCAGGCGCTGGCGGATCGCGGTCAAGGTGTCCTGCAACGCGCGGCGGCCGCGCGCATGCATGTGCACGTCGCCACTGGCCACGGCCGGTAGCTGCAGCGCATGCGCCAACTGCAGGCGCGCCTGCAGCAGCGCGGCGTCGTCGGGACCGCGCAGCAGTTCCACCGCCAGCCAGAGCCGCTGCGGGAAGCGCGCCTGCAGCCAGACACCGTCCGCGGCGTCGTCGCCATCGCCGCGCGGCAGCCACAGGCACAGCAGGCCGGCGCCGTCGTCCGCGCTGGCCAGATCCTCGCGCAGCGCGCGGTAGCTGCCTTTGTCGGCGCGGCGCCGGGCCAGGGTGATCAGCCGGCACAGCCGCTGGTAGCCGTGCAGGGTCTCGGCCAGCAGCACCAGCTTGGGGCCGTGCTCGAATTGGATCTCGCTGCCGACGATGAGGTGCAGGCCCATGTCCCGGGCCGCCTGCCACGCGCGCACGATGCCGGCCAGGCTGCATTCGTCGGTGATCGCCAGGGCGCGGTAGCCATGGTGCAGCGCGCGCTCGCACAGTTCCCAGGGATGCGAGGCGCCGCGCTGGAAGCTGAAGTTGGACAGGCAATGCAGTTCGGCGTAGTCGGGCAGGGTGGAGTCCACAGGAGTGGACGGCACGCTGGCGGCGGGCGCGCTGGTTGGCGCAGGGGCAGGCGTCGGCAGCAGCCGCAGGCGCGGCGGCATGCGCGGATGCGGCGGGGTGTGGCTCATGCGAACCAGCCGTGCAGCATCAGTGCGTCCGGCGCGTCGGCCGGGGCGAAGGCCCAGGCGCGCTGGCCCTGGCGGGTGCGCACGACGTAGTAGTCGCGACGCACGTCGCCATCGTCCCACCAGCCGCTCTCGATGCGCTCCGGACCGGCCAGACGCTCGGGCGCGCGCTCGCGCAGCGGAATTGGCTGCTGCAGCAGCCAGCCGGGGCGTGGCGGTGCGTCGGCGGCGGGTGTGGCCGTGCTGCGCGCCGTGCTGGATTCGGCGCGCCAGGCCAGTTCCGGGCGATGGTCGGCGTGCGCGCGCAGGCCGTGCACGGCGTCGTCGCCCAGGCGCGCGCGCAGGCGTTCGCGCAGTTGCTCCCACGGCAGCGCCTGTTGCGCGCGCTCGTCGAACAGTTCGCGCGCAGCCGGCACGAACGGCGGCAGTTCGTCGGCATACAGGCGCAGCGCCTGCACCGATGCCGGCACGCTGGCCTGCTGCAGGCGCCCGCGCGCCAGTTCGAACAGCATCGCCGCATCGCGCTCGGCGGCGAGCAGGCCCACCGGCACCACGCTCGGTTCCAGATCCTCGTGTTCCAGCAGCAGGCGGAAGCGCTGCACGCCGCCGTCGCGTCCGGCCAGGAACGCGGCCAGGTCCTGGGTCAGGCGACGCAGCGGGAACAGCAGCGCTTGGTTGGATTCGGTGGCATAGCCCAGTTCCACGCGCGCATCGAAGCGGTCCGGCGGCAGGTAGTACTGCAGCGGCAGCGGCGCCTGCCCGCGCAGCGCATCCAGGTGCTGCAGCAGGGCCGGCGGATAGCGCCGCGCCAGCGCGGTGCGCGGCAGTGCGAACAGCTGCTGCAGGCGGCGCAGGCCCATCCGCGCGAAGCCCTCGGCCAGGGCCGGCGACAACCCGGCGCGGGCGATCGGCAACTGCCCCAGCGCGCGCTGCAGCGCGGCGTTGTCGAGCAGGGCGATGCCGTCGTGGGCATTGACCAGCGCGCGCGCGGCCAGCGGATGCGGCGCGACCACGATGCGGTGGCGGAAGCCCAGCGCGGTCAGTTCCTCGCGCAGTCGCGCCTCGAAACGCGGCCACGGCCCGAACAGGCCGAGGCTGGCTTCGATCTCAAGTAGCAGCGCGCCGGGGTAGTCGGTGCTGACCAGCGAACTGAAGCGGTACGCCCACGCCGCAAGGAACTGCTGGCTGCGGCGGCTTTCTTCGGCATCGTGCAGGGCGGTGGCGAAGCGATCGCACAGGGCCTGCGCGGTGACCAGCGATTGTCCGGGGCGCAGGCCGCGGGCGCGCGCGGCGGCGTTGACCGCCTTCAGCGTGCGCCGCTGCGGCGGACCGTCGAGCAGCGCCAGCGGTTCGTCCGGTGATGGCCAGCGGCGCAGGACGGTGTCCAGCGCCAGTTGCGGCAACAGGATGCAGGCCCAGCGCACGGCAGCGGCCTCACCCGGTCGCCAGGGCGGACAGCGCGATCGGCTGCGCCGGCGGCAGCCCGCCGCGGCACTTGAGCACGCGCAGTTGCGCCGGCGCGGCGTCGATGGCGATGCGCAGCGCGGCCGGCGACGGATTGGCGGCGGCCTTCAGCGGCCGGTAGGCGAAGCCCAGGGTGCGCCCGGTCTCGGCGGCCACCTGCAGCCGGCGCAGGGTCTTGTCGCCGGCCAGCCCCGGCCAGCACAGCACCGCCGCGCAACTGCCGGCGCGCAGGCACTGTTCGGCGGCCCAGGCCGCGTCGGCGCCGGCACGGACGATCTGCAGCTGCGCCAGCGCCACCCCGGCCTGCGCCCAGGCGGCGGGGTAGGGCAGGTAGGGCGGGTCGACCAGCACGATGCGACCACCGCCCTGCGACAGCCGCGCCAGCGTCGGCCACAGCAGCTGCAGTTCGCCGATGCCGTCGGCGGCGTGCAGCAGCTCGGTCAGCGCCATCTCCGGCCAGCCGCGCGCGGGCAGCACCGCGTCCAGCGCGGCGTGCCCGGTGGGCTGGGCGCTGGGCGGCAGCGCCGTCGGCTGGCCGCGCCAGACCAGGCGTTCGGCCAGCAGGCGGTCGAGGGCGACGACGGCGGCCATCAGCCGGGCCGGATCAGGCCGCAGTAATGCCCTTCGATGGCGAAGTCCTGCCCGTGAGCGACCACGATCGGCGCATAGGCGGGATTGCGCGGCAGCAGCGCGATGCCGTTGCCATCGGCGCGGTAGCGCTTGATGGTGAGCTCGCCGTCCAGCCGTGCCACCACGATCTGGCCGTTGTGCGCATCGGCGGCGCGGCGCACCCCGACCAGGTCGCCGTCGAGGATGCCGTCGTCGATCATCGAATCGCCCTGCACCCGCAGCAGGTAGTCCGGGCGCAGCGCGAACACCGCGCGGTCCAGGCGCAACTGCTGGTCCAGGCCGATGTCGGCACCGATCGGCGCGCCGGCGGCGACCCGACCCAGCACCGGCAACTGCAGCAGTTCGCTGCGGCTGCCGGCCTGCGCCGGGCGCAGGCTGCGCGCCTGCTGCGGCACCTGCTCCAGCAAGCCGGCCTCGACCAGCGCCTGCACGTGCTTGCGCGCGGCATTGCGCGAGGCGAAGCCGAAGCGTTCGGCGATCTCGGCCAGGCTCGGCGGCCGCCCGTCCTGCTCGGCGCAGGCATGGACGTAGGCGAGGATGGCGGCGCGCTGCGGGGACAGGGTGGTCATGGTGTACATTTGTACACCGAGGGCGCGGCCTTGGCGAGATGGGGCGCTGAACGCGTTCGGCGTCTCTCGGCGGTGTCAGCCGCGCCCAGCGCCATCCTCCGGCATCGCCCCGGTGTAGCGCGCCCGTGGCCGGATCAGCTTGCCCAGGGCCTGCTGCTCCAGGGCGTGGGCCAGCCAGCCGGCCTGGCGGGCGGCGGCGAACAGCACCAGGGCGTGCGCGGCGGGCAGGTCGTGGACGAAGCAGAGCGCGGCCAGCAGGCAGTCGATGTTCGGGCGCTGGCCGCTGCAGTCCTGGGCGGCGGCGATCACCGTTTCCACGTGCTGCATGCGCGCGCTGCCGGCGCTGCGTTCGCGCAGCAGGCGCAGCACTTCGGCCGCGCGCGGGTCGCCGTCGGGATACAGGGCGTGGTGGAAGCCGGGCAGGTCGTCGCCGCGCTGCCAGCGTTCGGCGATCAGGGCGGTGGCGCTGGGCGCGTCCTGGGCGTCGCGCAGCAGGGCGTGGGCGCGGGCGGTGGCGCCGCCGTGGCGCGGGCCGGACAGCGCGGCCAGGCCGGCGCTGACGGTGGCGTGCAGCGGCGCGCCAGTGGAGGCGACCACGCGGGCGGCGAAGGCGGAGACGTTGAGTTCGTGGTCGGCGCACAGCAGCAGCGCGGCGCGCACCAGTTCGGCGAAGTCGGCGTCGCCGGGACGCCAGTGGTCGGCGATCAGGCGATGCAGCGGGCGCGCGTCCGGCGCGGTGCCGACCAGCAGCGTGGCGTTCTGCCGCAGCAGGGTGGCGGCGATCTCGCGGCGCACACCGGGGGCGGCGTTGAGCGACTGGCGCAGGTCCAGGGCCAGCAGCGGGATGCAGGCCATGGCGCGTTCCAGCGGCGGCAGCGCGGCATGGCCGGCCAGCGGCGCCACTACCTCCGGCCAGGGCGCGACCGGGGCGCTGGCGAACGGGTCTTCGCCCTCCGAGCAGTCCCACAGCAGCCGCGCGACGTCCTCCAGGCTGGCGCCGGCGCGCACCATGGCCACCGCCGAGCGCCCGCGATAGTAGGGGCCGTCGGGGCGGATCAGCGAGATCCGCGTCTCCAGCACCGGCAGGCCGCGGTCCAGGCTCTGTGCGGCACCGCGCGCGGCGCCGCGGCCGGCGCGCTTGCGCTGCGCCAGCCGCTCCACTTCGGCCCGCAGGTAGGCGCGGCTGCGGTGGTCGGGACCGGCGCGCGAGCTGAGCAGGCCGCGGCTGACGTAGGCGTACAGGGTGGCGCTGCTGATGCCGAGCAGGGCGCAGGCCTGCGCGGCGGAGATCAGGTTGCGGTCGGGGCTGTCGGACATGAAGGGACGATAGGTTGATTCATTGAATCAAGATTGATCCATGCCGGCGAGAGTGCCAGATTGGCGCCCATCGCGGAACGCCCGGCGGGGCGCCACCGCCTCTTCGTCAGGAGCCGTCCATGTCCCTCGTTTCCCCCGGCGCCGGTTTCCGCGCCGCCCTGGCCGCCGAAGCGCCGTTGCAGGTGATCGGCGCGATCAACGCCAACCATGCGCTGCTGGCGCAGCGCGCCGGCTACAAGGCCATCTACCTGTCCGGCGGCGGCGTTGCCGCCGGCTCGCTGGGCCTGCCGGACCTGGGCATCAACACACTTGAAGACGTGCTGATCGACGTGCGTCGCATCACCGACGTGTGCCCGCTGCCGCTGCTGGTGGACATCGACACCGGCTTCGGGCCGAGCGCGTTCAACATCGAACGCACCATCAAGGCGCTGATCAAGGCCGGCGCGGCGGCCTGCCACATCGAGGACCAGGTCGGCGCCAAGCGCTGCGGTCACCGCCCGGGCAAGGAGATCGTCAGCCAGGGCGAGATGGTGGACCGGGTCAAGGCCGCGGCCGATGCCAAGACCGATCCGGACTTCTTCCTGATCGCGCGCACCGACGCGATCCAGACCGAGGGCGTGGACGCGGCGATCGAACGCGCCATCGCCTGCGTGGAGGCCGGCGCCGACGGCATCTTCGCCGAGGCCGCGTACGACCTGGACACCTACCGCCGTTTCGTCGACGCGGTGAAGGTGCCGGTGCTGGCCAACATCACCGAGTTCGGCAAGACCCCGCTGTTCACCCGCGACGAACTGGCGTCGGCCGGCGTGGCGATCCAGTTGTTCCCGCTGTCGGCGTTCCGCGCCGCCAACAAGGCCGCCGAGGACGTGTACACCGCGATCCGCCGCGACGGCCATCAGCAGGGAGTGCTGGAGCGCATGCAGACCCGCGAGGAGCTGTATGAGCGCATCGGCTACCACGCCTTCGAGCAGCGCCTGGATGCGCTGTTCGCCGGCAAGGGCGCATGATCGGCGGCGATTTTCCTGCCCGGGCCTGCCCATGAATACCCACGCCAGCGCTGCCTCGTTCCTGCGCAGCCGCATCGACCGCCGCCAGACCGCGCGGCAGCTGCTGCAGACCGAACTGGACAAGCTGTCCGAGGCCGAGCGCGAGGTGGTGGAGCGCTTCATCGCCAAGCGCCACGTGGCCCGCGACATCGTCACGCAGGCCGACCGCGACCGCTCGCTGGGCGAGCGCGTCGCCGACCGCGTCGCCGCGATCGGCGGCAGCTGGACGTTCATCATCGGCTTCTGCGTGGTGCTGCTGGGCTGGATCGTGCTCAACAGCCTGGTGCTGGCGCACGCCTTCGATCCGTATCCCTACATCCTGCTCAACCTGTGCCTGTCGTGCCTGGCCGCGATCCAGGCGCCGGTGATCATGATGAGCCAGAACCGCCAGGCGGCGGTGGACCGCCTGCATGCGCAGAACGACTACGAAGTGAACATCAAGGCCGAGCTGGAGATCCTGCAGGTGCACGAGAAGCTCAACCAGCTGCGCGAGCAGGACTGGGCGACGCTGGTGGATCAGCAGAACCGCCAGATCGCCATGCTGCAGCAACTGCTCGAGCGCGCCGGGGCCTGGCCACCGGCGCCGCACGCCCCCTGATCCACTGCGTCCATCCGACCGCAACACCGGGAGATTCGCCATGAACGACACCGCTCCGCAGACCGCCCCTACCTTCAAGCCGAAGAAATCGGTGGCCCTGTCCGGCACCGCCGCCGGCAACACCGCGCTGTGCACGGTGGGCCGCAGCGGCAACGATCTGCACTACCGCGGCTACGACATCCTGGACCTGGCGCGCAGCAGCCAGTTCGAGGAGATCGCCTACCTGCTGGTGCACGGCAAGCTGCCCAGCAACAGCGAGCTGCGCGGCTACAAGGCCAAGCTGCGCTCGCTGCGCGGCATCCCGGCCGCGGTCAAGGCCGCGCTGGAGCAGTTGCCGCCGTCGGCACATCCGATGGACGTGATGCGCACCGGCGTGTCGGTGCTGGGCTGCGTGCAGCCGGAGAAGGACGACCACAACCATCCCGGCGCGCGCGACATCGCCGACAAGCTGATGGCCAGCCTCGGTTCGATGCTGCTGTACTGGTACCACTACAGCCACAACGGCCGGCGCATCGAGGTGGAGACCGACGACGATTCGATCGGCGGGCATTTCCTGCGTCTGCTGCACGGCTTCAAGCCGCACGAGGAATGGGTGCAGGCGATGCACACCAGCCTGATCCTGTACGCCGAGCACGAGTTCAACGCCTCCACCTTCGCCTGCCGGGTCATCGCCGGCACCGGCAGCGACATGTACAGCGCCATCGCCGGCGGCATCGGCGCGCTGCGCGGGCCCAAGCACGGCGGTGCCAACGAGGTCGCCTTCGAGGTGCAGAAGCGCTACGACACCCCGGACGAGGCCGAGGCCGACATCCGCGCGCGGGTCGAGCGCAAGGAAGTGATCATCGGCTTCGGCCACCCGGTGTACACGGTGTCGGACCCGCGCAACCAGGTCATCAAGGACGTGGCGCGCGAACTGTCCGAGGCGCAGGGCAGCCGCAAGATGTACGACATCGCCGAGCGGCTGGAGACGGTGATGTGGGACATCAAGAAGATGTTCCCGAACCTGGACTGGTTCAGCGCGGTCAGCTACCACATGATGGGCGTGCCGACGGCGATGTTCACTCCGCTGTTCGTGATCGCCCGCACCGCCGGCTGGAGCGCGCACATCATCGAGCAGCGCGTCGACGGCAAGATCATCCGCCCCAGCGCGCACTACGTGGGGCCGGAGGATCAGGCGTTCGTGCCGATCGATCAGCGCAAGTGATGCGCCTGCACGCCTCGACCCCGAGTGACACTCCCCTCTCCCATCGGGAGAGGGGTCGGGGGTGAGGGCACGGGCGCAGCCTCGTGGTGTTGGGTTGCACAGGGCTTCGCTCGTACCTCATCCGCCCCTCATGAGGAATCGGATTGCACCAGGCTTCGCCTCTTACCCTCATCCGCCCTCATGAGGAGACTGAGTGCACTAGGCTTCGCTCGTACCCTCATCCGCCCGCATGAGGAATCGGATTTCACCAGGCTTCGCCCGTACCCTCATCCGCCCCTCATGAGGAATCGGATTGCACCAGGCTTCGCCCCGTACCCTCATCCGCCCCTTCGGGGCACCTTCTCCCGAAGGGAGAAGGGGTCCTGTCTTCGCTTTTTTTCTACTGTAGCCAGCCATGAACAGCCACTACCGTAAATCCCTTCCCGGCACCGCGCTGGACTACTTCGACGCGCAGGCCGCAGTCGATGCGATCAGCCCGGGCGCCTATGCCGGCCTGCCCTATGTGGCGCGGGTGTTCGCCGAGAACCTGGTGCGTCGCTGCGATCCAGATCTTCTGCAGGATGCCTTGCTGCAGTTGATCGAGCGCCGCCGCGACCTGGATTTTCCGTGGTTTCCGGCGCGGGTGGTGTGCCACGACATCCTCGGCCAGACCGCGCTGGTCGACCTGGCGGGACTGCGCGATGCCATCGCCGAGCAGGGCGGCGATCCGGCCAAGGTCAATCCGGTGGTGCCGGTGCAGTTGATCGTCGATCACTCGCTGGCGGTGGAGTGCGGCGGCGACGATCCGCAGGCCTTCGCCAAGAACCGCGCGATCGAGGATCGCCGCAACGAGGACCGCTTCCACTTCATCGACTGGAGCAAGCGCGCGTTCCGCAACGTGGACGTGATCCCGCCGGGCAACGGCATCATGCACCAGATCAACCTGGAGAAGATGTCGCCGGTGATCTACGTGCACGATGGCGTCGCCTTCCCCGATACCTGCGTGGGCACCGACAGCCACACTCCGCACGTGGATGCGCTGGGCGTGATCGCCATCGGCGTCGGCGGGCTGGAAGCGGAGAGCGTGATGCTCGGCCGCGCCTCGTGGATGCGCCTGCCGGACATCGTCGGCGTGGAGCTGAGCGGCCGGCCGCAGCCCGGCATCACCGCCACCGACGTGGTGCTGGCGCTGACCGAGTTCCTGCGCCAGGAGCGTGTGGTCGGCGCGTATCTGGAATTCCTCGGCGAAGGCGCCGCCGCGCTGACCATCGGCGACCGCGCCACCATCTCCAACATGTGCCCGGAATACGGTGCCACCGCGGCGATGTTCTACATCGACCAGCAGACGCTTGACTACCTGCGCCTGACCGGGCGCGAGGAAGCGCAGGTGGCGCTGGTGGAACAGTACGCGCGCATCACCGGGCTGTGGGCCGATGCGCTGGCCACCGCGCAGTACGAGCGCGTGCTGCGCTTCGACCTGTCGCAGGTGGTGCGCAACATGGCCGGCCCCAGCAACCCGCACAAGCGCGTGGCGACCACCGAACTGGCCGCGCGCGGCATCGCCGACGCCACCAAGCTGGCCGCCGGCCAGGCCGAGCAGGCGCAGGGGCGCATGCCCGACGGCGCGGTGATCATCGCTGCCATCACCAGTTGCACCAACACCTCCAACCCGCGCAACGTCATCGCCGCCGGCCTGCTGGCGCGCAATGCGCGCGCGCGCGGCCTGGCCCGCAAGCCATGGGTGAAGACCTCGCTGGCGCCCGGTTCCAAGGCGGTGCAGCTGTACCTGGAAGAGGCCGGCCTGCTGCCGGACCTGGAGGCGTTGGGCTTCGGCATCGTCGCCTTCGCCTGCACCACCTGCAACGGCATGAGCGGCGCGCTGGATCCGCGCATCCAGCAGGAGATCGTGGAGCGCGACCTGTACGCCACCGCGGTGCTGTCGGGCAACCGCAACTTCGACGGGCGCATCCATCCCTACGCCAAGCAGGCGTTCCTGGCCTCGCCGCCGCTGGTGATCGCCTACGCCATCGCCGGCACGGTGCGCTTCGACATCGAGAAGGACGTGCTGGGCACCGACGCCGACGGCCGCGAGGTGCGGCTGAAGGACATCTGGCCCAGCGACGCCGAGATCGATGCGGCGGTGCGCGCCGCGGTGAAGCCGGAGCAGTTCCGCCGCGTCTATGCGCCGATGTTCAACGTGCGCGTGGAGCAGGGCGCGCCGGTGGCGCCGCTGTACGCCTGGCGCCCGCGCAGCACCTACATCCGCCGCCCGCCGTACTGGGAAGGCGCGCTGGCCGGCGAGCGCACGCTGCGCGGCATGCGCGCGCTGGCGGTACTCGGCGACAACATCACCACCGACCACCTGTCGCCGTCCAACGCGATCCTGGCCGACAGCGCCGCCGGCGAATACCTGGCGCACATGGGCGTGCCGGAGGAGGACTTCAATTCCTACGCCACCCATCGTGGCGACCACCTCACCGCGCAGCGCGCCACCTTCGCCAACCCGAAGCTGATCAACGAAATGGCGGTGGTCGATGGCAAGGTGCAGCAGGGCTCGCTGACCCGGCTGGAGCCGGACGGGCAGGTGCTGCGCATGTGGGAGGCGATCGAGACCTACATGGCGCGCAAGCAGCCGCTGATCGTGATCGCCGGCGCCGACTACGGCCAGGGTTCCTCGCGCGACTGGGCGGCCAAGGGCGTGCGCCTGGCCGGGGTCGAGGCGATCGTGGCCGAGGGCTTCGAGCGCATCCACCGCACCAACCTGATCGGCATGGGCGTGCTGCCGCTGCAGTTCCTGCCGGGCACCACGCGCACGACCCTGGGCATCGACGGCAGCGAGACCTTCGACGTGGTCGGCGCGCGCACCCCGGGCGCCACGCTGATCCTGCGCATCGTGCGCAAGGACGGCGGCGTGGTGGAGGTGCCGGTGCTGTGCCGCCTGGACAGCAACGAGGAAGTGTCCATCTACGAGGCCGGCGGCGTGCTGCAGCGCTTCGCCCAGGATTTCCTCGAGGACGCCCGCAGCGCCTGAGCCGGCTGCCGCTGTCATCGGGCGCGTGCCATGCTGGCCGCGCCCGCCACCGCCGAGGAGACCGCCATGACCACGTCCGCCGCCACCACCGGAAACGTCCACCTGCATCGCGTGCTGCGCGCGCCGGCCGAACGCGTCTACCGCGCCTTCCTGGAGCCGGCGGCGCTGGCCAAATGGCTGCCGCCGCATGGCTTCGTCGCCACCGTGCATGCGCTGGACGCGCGGGTGGGCGGCAGCTTCCGGATGAGCTTCACCAACCTCGGCACCGGCACCAGCAGTGCCTTCGGCGGCACCTATCTGGAACTGGTGCCCGGCCAGCTGATCCGCCATACCGACCGCTTCGACAACCCGGACCTGCCCGGCGAGATGATCGTGACCGTGCGGCTGCGGCCGGTGGCCTGCGGCACCGCGCTGGAGATCGTGCAGGAGGGCATCCCGCCGCAGATCCCGGTGGAGTTCTGCCATCTCGGCTGGCAGGAGTCGCTGGCCCTGCTGACGCAACTGGTCGAACCCGAAATTCCCGATTCGCCCTGATCCGCCGTCTCTTCTTTTCGTACGCACCCCGGAACCGCCATGGCCCACGCTCCGCAACTCCGCATCCCCGCCACCTACATGCGCGGCGGCACCTCCAAGGGCATGTTCTTCCGCCTGCAGGACCTGCCCGCGGCGGCGCAGACGCCGGGCTCGGCGCGCGACGCGCTGCTGCAGCGGGTGATCGGCAGCCCCGATCCCTATGCCAAGCAGATCGACGGCATGGGCGGGGCCACCTCCAGCACCAGCAAGGCCGTGATCGTGGCGCCGAGCACGCGCCCGGACCACGACGTGGACTATCTGTTCGGCCAGGTGGCGATCGAGCGCGCCTTCGTGGACTGGAGCGGCAACTGCGGCAATCTGTCCGCCGCGGTGGGACCGTTCGCGATCGCCGCCGGGTTGGTGGATCCGGCGCGGATTCCGCGCGATGGCGTGGCCACGGTGCGGATCTGGCAGGCCAACATCGGCAAGACCATCGTCGCGCAGGTGCCGATGACCGACGGCGCGGTGCAGGAGACCGGCGATTTCGAGTTGGACGGGGTGACCTTCCCGGCGGCGGAGATCGCGCTGGAATTCCTCGACCCGGCCGCCGACGAGGACGGCGCCGGCGGCGCCATGTTCCCCACCGGCAACCTGGTCGACACGCTGGAGGTGCCCGGCGTCGGCAGCTTCCAGGCGACCCTGATCAACGCCGGCATTCCCACGATCTTCCTCGAGGCGCAGGCGCTGGGTTACCTGGGCACCGAACTGCAGGACGCGATCAACGGCGATGCGCAGGCGCTGCAGCGCTTCGAGACCATCCGCGCGTACGGCGCGCTGCGCATGGGCCTGATCGCCACCCTGGACGATGCGGCGACCCGCCAGCACACGCCCAAGGTCGCCTTCGTCGCGCCGCCGGCCGACTACACCGCTTCCAGCGGCAAGCCGGTGGCGGCTGCCGACATCGACCTGCTGGTGCGGGCGATGTCGATGGGCAAGCTGCACCACGCGATGATGGGCACCGCGGCGGTGGCGATCGGCACCGCCGCGGCGATCCCCGGCACCCTGGTCAACCGCGCCGCCGGCGGCGGCAAACGCACCGCGGTGCGCTTCGGTCACCCCTCGGGCACCTTGCGGGTCGGCGCCGAGGCGCGCCAGGTGGACGGCCAGTGGACCGTCACCAAGGCCTTGATGAGCCGCAGCGCGCGCGTGC
The DNA here is from genome assembly GCF_034105445.1 of Xanthomonas sp. LF07-6. NCBI lineage: Bacteria > Pseudomonadati > Pseudomonadota > Gammaproteobacteria > Lysobacterales > Lysobacteraceae > Xanthomonas > Xanthomonas sp. LF07-6. Next base: position 741,074 of record NZ_JAXGGI010000001.1, on the reverse strand, counting down.
TGATGGAAGGCTGGGTGCGGGTGCCGGAGACGCCGGCGGGCTGAGCTGGCAGGCCGTGCGCAGGCACAGCTCCGCACGGCGCTGCCAACGCTGGCGGGACCGCTCAACTGCAGTCCGCGTTGAGCGACGGGTAGGCCGTGTTGAGCAGCCACTTGCCCGCCGTGCCTTTCGCGCCTGGAGAGTTGGCGTACCAGAAGCAGACCTTGACCGGGGTGAACTCGGTCCACTCGGTGCAGATGTTGTTCTTGCCGACTGCGGTGCAGGTCCAGCCCGACGTGACGCCGACGGTGGCCGCATCGGCGATGTCCCTTTTGCCGCCGCTGGTGCCGCATTCGGCATGTGTGCCGGCTGCGCCACGCCAAGTGTCGAACGCGCCCTTGAAGGTCGCCCAGTTGGCGAAGGCCGATTTCCCAAGCTGGCTCTGGTCGCCGCTTTTCGGAAGCTGGCTCTGTGCATCGCGCATGTGCAGGCCGACATGGCCGCCCTGGCCGCCGGCAGCGCGGTTGGCGGTATCGGACGCGGCGCTGGCAATGATGTTGTCCTTGTCGGCGCAGGGGGTGAGGGCTTGGGCGGAGCAGGCGACCAGCGTCGCGCAGAACGCGGCGACGAGGGACAGGGATCGGGGTGTGAACATCGGGGTCTCTCCAGGGCAGCGCGGATGCGCGCTCTTCAGACGTCAGTAGCGGTCGCTGTGTGAAGCGGCGCGCGGTATGCGATGCGATTTCGTGCGGCCCGGGTGGACTTGCGGCAGCGTGATGGCCTTTTGCCGCTGGCCTTTCGGTCGCGGGCGCAGGACATGCGGTTTGGTGTGGGCGTTTGGAAGAGCGGCGTGGCATGGATGGAGCATCGTCGCGGCGGGTTGGTGCCACCCGTGCGCCAAAGCGGTCTGGAGCCTGAGGACTTCGCGCGTCGGGACTGAAGTCCCCCCCACAAGGCATCTCGCGGTTCCATGCTCCGCCGCCGCCGCCGCCGCCGCCGCCGCCGCCGCCGCCGCCGCCGTCGTCACCGGCGACTGCGACTGCGCGCTGTGCATGCCCTTGTGGGAGGGACTTCAGTCCCGACGCGACCAAAAGCGGCTGCGGCCATCCGAGAAGGGAAGCCGGCCCGGGCCGGCAGGCGAGCAGCCCCCGCATCAGCCCCGCTTTTGCCAATCCCGACTCCCCAATCCCAAATCCCCACCCCGGCAGATGACGCCAGCCGCCACAGCTTGTATATTTTGTGTTAATTATGCTGCGGCGCGGCAAGGACTCGGCGCGCTCCCGATCACGTCCACCCATCCCGGAGTTCCCATGTCTGCCAGTTGGTCGCTGCGCGCCAGTGCGCTTGCCGTTGCCGTCGTTTCCGCGCTTTCGTTCCCCGCCGCCGCCCAGCAGGCGGACAGCACCGACGGGGTCGCCCGTCTGGACACGATCAAGGTCACCGCCGAGCGCCGCGCCGAGGACTCCAAGGACGTGCCGGTGTCGGCCAGCGTGCTGCGCCCGGAATACCTGGACGCCATCGCCACCAGCGGCTCGGACGTGCGCGTGCTCGCCGGCAAGGCGCCCAGCCTCAACGTCGAGTCGTCCAACGGCCGCGTGTTCCCGCGCTTCTACATCCGCGGCTACGGCAACACCGACTTCAACACCTACGCCTCGCAGCCGGTGTCGCTGATCTATGACGACGTGGTCGCCGAGAACGCGTTCCTGAAGGGCTTCCCGATCTTCGACCTGCAGAGCCTGGAAGTGCTGCGCGGTCCGCAGGGCACGCTGTTCGGCCGCAACACCCCCGCCGGCGTGGTCAAGTTCAACTCGGTCAAGCCGACCATCGGCGCCAACGACGGCTACGCCAGCCTGTCCTACGGCACCTACGGCACCATGACCATGGAAACCGGCCTGAGCGTGGCCATGGGCGACAAGTGGGCCGCGCGCCTGTCGGCGCTGGGCCAGCGCCGCGGCGACTGGGTCGACAACACCATCGACAACCGCTCCTTCGAAGGCTACATGGACTCGGCGGTGCGCCTGCAGGTGCTGTTCCAGCCGGGCGAGGACTTCAGCGCGCTGTTCAACGCGCACGCGCGCCACCTCGACGGCACCGCGCGGCTGTTCCGCGCCAACATCTTCCAGCCGGGCACCAACCAGCTGGTCGCCGGCTTCGACCCGGACAAGGTGTCCATCGACGGCAAGAACACTCAGGAACTGCAGACCTACGGCGGCAGCGCCAACCTGACCTGGGACCTGGGCGACATCGTGCTGCACTCGATCACCGGCTACGAGGGCATCGGCAAGTACTACAGCCGCGGCGACATCGACGGCGGCTACGGCGCGGTGTTCGCGCCGCCGTCCGGCCCCGGGGTGATCCCGTTCCCGGTGGAGACCGCCGGCGGCATCAAGAACCTGGACCAGTACTCGCAGGAGCTGCGCGCCGAGTCGCAGTACACCGGACCGCTGAACTGGCAGGCCGGTCTGTACTACTTCCACGATTCGGTGGAAGGCGAGAACTACACCTACAACACCCTGGCCGGCGGCACCCTGTCCAGCTATCAGTTGACCCGCCAGCGCAACACCTCGTGGGCGGCGTTCGGCTCGCTGAACTACGCGGCCACCGAGCGCCTGAACCTGCGCGCCGGTATCCGCTACACCTACGACAAGAAGACCTTCGACGTGCTCGCGCTGGACCGCGTGACCCTGCAGCAGCCCTCCAGCGGCAGCACCGACAATTCCAAGGTCACCGGCGATCTCAGCGCCACCTACACCATCAACGACGACGTCAACGTCTATGCGCGCGCCGCCCGCGGCTTCCGCGGCGCCAGCTTCGGCGTGCCGTCGGCCACCGCGCCGCTGACCGTGGCCGCGCCGGAGACCGTGGATTCCTACGAGATCGGCATCAAGTCCGACCTGTTCGACAAGCGTGCGCGCCTGAGCTTCGACGTCTACGACTTCAAGGTGAAGAACCAGCAGCTGACCGCGGTCGGCGGCGCCTCCAACGACGTGCGCCTGCTCAACGCCAAGGCCTCCAAGGCGCGCGGCGCCGAGTTCGACTTCGAAGCGCTGCTGACCCAGAACCTGCGCATGACCCTGGGCGGCGCCTACAACTGGACCCGCATCGAGGATCCGACCCTGTCGGTGGGCGTGTGCCGCACCTGCACCGTGACCGATCCGATCAACGCCTCCGGCCGCGCGCTGATCGACGGCAACGTGCTGCCGCAGGCGGCCAAGTGGATGGGCAACGCGACCCTGCGCTACGGCATCCCGGTCGGCGACGACGCCGAGTTCTTCTTCTTCACCGACTGGTCCTACCGCAGCGAGATCAACTTCTTCCTGTACGACTCGCGCGAGTTCGTCGGCCAGCCGCTGCTCGAGGGCGGTGCCAAGATCGGCTACAACTGGGGCGCCGGCGCGTACGAAGTCTCGGTGTTCTGCCGCAACTGCACCAACCAGATCCGCGCCACCGGTGCGATCGACTTCAACAACCTCACCGGCTTCATCAACGATCCGCGCATCGTCGGCGCACAGTTCCGCGCCAACTTCTGATTCGCGGCCTCGCCGTCGCAACACCGACCGCCGGCTATCATGCCGGCGGTTCTTTTTTTGGGAGACGCGCATGCGCGTGCTGAAGCAATGGGCGGCGTCGGCGCTGCTGATCGCGGCCACCTGGGCGGCCGATGCGGTGGCGGCGCCAGCGCCAACGACGAGCGCACCGGTGCAGAAGGTGGTGGTGTCCACCGACGTCGGCGACGACATCGACGATGCATTCGCGCTGGCACTACTGTTGCGCAGCCCGGAGCTGCAGGTGCTGGGCATCGCTTCGGCCTGGGGTGACACCGGCCTGCGCGCACAACTGCTGCAGCGGCTGCTGCAGCAGGCCGGCCGCAGCGAGATTCCACTGGCGATCGGCCAGCGCACCGACAGCACGATTCCCTTCAGCCAAGCGCGCTGGGCAGCCAAGGGTACGCTGCCGCGCAAGGCGCCGGATGCGGCGCAGTTCATCCTGGACCAGGCGCGGCGGCATCCCGGCGAGGTCACTCTGCTGGTGCTCGGCCCGCTGACCGACGCGGCGCGCGCGCAGCAGCGCGACCCGGCCGGTTTCGCGCAACTCAAGCAGGTGGTGTTGATGGGCGGCTCGGTGCGCGCGGGCTACGGCAAGTCGCGCTACCGTCCGTCGAATCCGCCGGCGGCCGAGTACAACATTGCCGCCGACATCCCCGCTGCGCAACGCGTGTTCGGCGCCGGCGTGCCGATCGTGATGCTGCCGCTGGACGCCACCCAGGTGACCCTGGAGGAGCCGGAGCGGGTGGCGCTGTTCGCCCATGGCGAGCCGCTGACCGATGCGCTGGCGCAGCTCTACTACCAGTGGCGCGACACCGACCAGCCCTGGGCCAGCGCCACCCCGACCCTGTTCGACGTGGTGCCGGTGGCGCAGTTGCTCGACCCGGGCCTGTGCCCCACCGTGCCGCTGCGCATCCTGGTCGACGACAAGGGCTATACCCGTGAGACGCCGACAGCGGACGCGCCGGGCGCCGCGGCCAATGCGCAGGTCTGCCTGGCGCTGGACCGGCCGCGGCTGATCGCGCTGTACATGCGGCGGATGCTGCACTGACGTGTCGTCGCGACGAGCGGGGCAGTTGGCTGCTTCGTTGTTTTGCAGTCGGGACTGAAGTCCCTCCCACAAGAGGTCTCGTGCCGCCGGTGCTGTGGGTGTCGGCATGGCGCATGGGATTGCCCGCTGTGGGAGCAGCTTCATCGCGACAAGCGGAGCCACTGGCCGATCCGTTGCGCTGCAGTCGGGACTGAAGTCCCTCCCACAAGAGGCTCGCGCCCTCGGTGCTGTGGGGGTCGGCATGGCGCATGGGATTGCCCGCTGTGGAAGCAGCTTCATCGCGACAAGCGGAGCCAGTGGCTGATCCGTTGCGCTGCAGTCGGGACTGAAGTCCCTCCCACAAGAGGCTCGCGCCGTGGGTGCTGTCGGCATGGGCGATCGGATTGGCTCCCCTGTGGGAGGGACTTCAGTCCCGACGAGTGGAGCCATCGGCGCCTCCACTGCCGCCGCGCCGGGACCGAAGTCCCTCCCACATGACCTCGAGCGAAGGTGCGCGGGTACTCAGGGTAAGAGCGGCTTCGGCCGCGACGGGTGTTCCCGGGGCTACCTGTCGCGGCCGATGGCCCGAAGCCATGTAGAGCTGGGGGGGCTCCACGGCGGCCGGTGGCGCGGTTGCGGTACGTGCTTCCGCGCCGACGGTGGCCTGCCGCGCACACGCCGACGGATGGCGCACCTTCGCCTCTCCAGCCGTCGCGCCGGCGCTTTATACTCGCGCCACATTCACGGAGCGAACGCATGCACACGGATTCGAAGCGGCGCTGGGCGGGCCTGCGCGCAGGGTTGATGGGAACGTTCTTGCTGCTGGGCCTGGCGTTGGCGCTGGGCGGCTGCAAGCGCAACGAATCCGGGCAGCTGCCCGAGGCCAGCGGCGAGCCGGTGAAGGGGCAGAAGGAAGCGATGAAGGGCTTCGGCCTGGTCCGCGCCTATCCCGACCAGAAGAGCGACGGGCTGTCGCTGGCGCTGGAGTTCTCGCGGCCGCTGGTCGGCACCCAGGATTTCGACAAGCTGCTGCGCTTCGAGGAGAAGGTCGGCACCGACGAGAGCGCCTGGTCGCTGTCCGACGACGGCAAGACCCTGCGCTATCCCTACGTGGAGGCGGCCAAGGACTACACCGTGGTGATCTCGGCCGACCTGCTGGCCGCCGACGGCAGCCGCCTGGGCAAGCCGCTCAAGCAGAAGGTCTACACCGGCGAGCTGACCCCGGCGGTCGGCTTCGCCTCGCAGGGCAGCGTGCTGCCGGCGCGCGAGAGCCGCGGGCTGCCGGTGGTCTCGCTCAACGTGCCGGAAGTGGACGTGGAGTTCATGCGGGTCAAGGAGGGCGCGCTGCCGACGTTCTTCGCCCAGTACCAGCGCGGCGGCCGCCGCGGCACCTGGGAACTGGACAGCGACTACGGCGAGCACACCCCGATCTCGCAGATGGCCGACTCGGTCTACGTCAACCGCTTCGTGCTCGGCGGCGACAAGAACGAGCGCGCGCTGACCTACCTGCCGATCCAGGAAATCAAGGAGCTGCAGGCGCCGGGCCTGTACTTCGCGGTGCTGCGCCGCCCCGGCAAGTTCGACAACGAATACGACACCGCCTTTTTCACCGTCAGCGACATCGGCCTGCACGCGCGCGCCTACAAGGACAAGCTGTTCGTGCACACCGCCTCGCTGCAGAGCGGCGAGCCGCTGAAGAAGGTGGAGCTGCGCGTGCTCGGCGCCGACGGCGAGCTGTTCCTCAAGGGCCAGACCGACGACAACGGCAACGCGCTGCTGAACTACACGCTCGACGCCGGCCAGGTGCTGGTGGCGCGCAGCGGCACCGACCTGTCGATGCTGCCGTTCAACCAGCCGGCGCTGGACCTGAGCGAGTTCGCGGTGGCCGGGCGCGAGAACGCCTGGTTCGACGTGTTCGCCTGGTCCGGCCGCGACCTGTACCGCCCCGGCGAGACCGTGCGGGTGTCGGCGCTGCTGCGCGACAACGACGGCAAGCCGGTGCCGACCACCGGCAAGGGCGCACAGCCGGTGTTCCTGCGGCTCAAGCAGCCCGACGGCAAGATCTTCCGCGAGACCCGGCTGCAGCCGGGCGAGCAGGGCTACTTCAGTTTTGAGCAGCTGATCCCCGCCGATGCGCCGACCGGGCGCTGGCAGGTGGAGTTCCGCACCGACCCGAACAGCAAGGAAGCGGTGCAGGGCATGACCCTGCGCATCGAGGAGTTCCTGCCCGAGCGCATGAAGCTGGACCTGGACAGCGCGCAGAAGACGCTCAAGCCGGGCGAGCCGTTCAAGCTGCAGGCCACCGCCGCCTACCTGTACGGCGCGCCGGCGGCGGGCAACCGCTTCACCGCCAAGCTGGCGGTGGCGGTCGAGCAGCATCCGGTGGAGGCGCTGCCGGGCTACTTCTTCGGCGACCCGACGCTGCAGTTGCCGCGCGAGGCCAAGGACGTGGTCGATACCGAGTTCGGCGCCGACGGCAAGCTCAGCGAGGACCTGGCGCTGCCCGACGAGGCCAAGCCGACCAGCACCATCGCCGCGCTGGTCTCGGCCAGCGTGTACGAGACCGGCGGCCGCACCGTCACCCGCACGCTCAAGCGCGTGCTGTGGCCGGCGCCGGCGCTGGTCGGCGTGCGCCCGCTGTTCGACGACAAGGACGGTGCCGACGCCAACGCCAACGCGCGCTTCGAGCTGATGCGGGTGGATGCGCAGGGCAAGCCGCAGCCGGCCAAGGGGCTGAAGGTGACCCTGGTGCGCGAGCTGCGCGACTACCACTGGGCGTTCGCCGACAACCGCTGGGACTACGACTTCACCCGTCGCTTCGAGAACAAGCAGACGCTCACCGTCGATGCCGGCGCCAGCGCCGCCAAGTTCGATTTCCCGGTGGAGTGGGGCGAGTACCGGGTGGACGTGTTCGACCCGGCCACCGGCCTGACCACGCGCTATCCGTTCCATGCGGGCTGGAGCTGGAACGACGACAACCGCGGCCTCGATGCGCGTCCGGACAAGGTCAAGCTGGCGCTGGACAAGACCGGCTACAAGGCCGGCGACACGCTCAAGGTCACTCTGACCCCGCCGCACGCCGGCCCCGGCCTGCTGATGGTCGAGAGCGACCGCATGCTGTACGTGCAGGACATCGACGTGAAGCCGGGCAGCACGTTTGAGATCCCGGTGACCAAGGACTGGGAGCGCCACGACGTCTACGTCACCGCGCTGGTGTTCCGCGGCGGCTCGGCACCGAGCAAGATCACCCCGGCGCGCGCGGTCGGCGTGGCCTACGTGCCGATGGACCGCAAGGCCCGGCGCGTGGCGGTGGGCCTGGTCGCGCCCAAGCAGATGCGTCCGGAGCAGCCGCTGCCGGTGACGGTGAGCGTGCCGGAACTGGCCGGCAAGCAGGCGCACGTGACCATCTCCGCAGTGGACGTGGGCATCCTCAACATCACCCGCTTCCCGGTGCCCGACGCCAATGCGCAGTTCTTCGCGCAGCGGCGCCTGGGCGTGGATGCGTACGACATCTACGGCCGGGTCATCGAGAGCTTCGAGGGCGGCACCGGCAAGCTGCGCTTCGGCGGCGACATGGCGCTGGCGGCATTGCCGCAGGCCAAGCGGCCGACCGCGCGGGTGCAGACAGTGGACCTGTTCTCCGGTCCGGTGCAACTGGACGCCAAGGGCAACGCCCGCGTGCAACTGCCGGTGCCGGACTTCAACGGCACCCTGCGCGTGTCGGCGCTGGTCTATTCGGACGAGCGCTACGGCAACCGCGACGTGGAGACCCTGGTGCGCGCGCCGATCGTGGCCGAGGCCAGCATGCCGCGGGTGATGGCGCCGGGCGACCGCAGCACGGTGACCCTGGACGTGCAGAACTTCACCGGCCAGCCGGGCGAGTTCAAGGTGCGCGTGGACGGCGAAGGCCCGCTGGCGATCGCCGACAACGCACGCAGCGCCAAGCTGGGCAAGGACGGCAAGGCCACGCTGAGCTTCCCGCTGGTGGCGCAGGAGGGCTACACGGTGGCCAAGGTGCGGGTGCGGGTGGAAGGCAATGGCTATGCCGCCGACCGCCGCTACGACCTGCCGGTACGCGCGGCGTGGCCGTCGGTGCTGCGCACGCAGACCCGCGTGCTGGACACGCTGGCGCCGGTGACGCTGGGCGCCAGCGATGCCGAAGGCCTGATGGCCGGCTCGGTCAACGCGCGCATGCTGGTCAGCGCCTTGCCGCCGATTCCATTCGCCAGCGCCCTGCAGGGCGCGCTGGAATACCCCTACGGCTGCGCCGAGCAGACCACCAGCAAGGGCTACGCCGCGCTGCTGCTCGACGACGCCACCGCGCGCCTGCTCGGGGTCAAGGGCCTGGATGCGGCCACGCGCCGCGCGCGCATGGAAGGTGCGTTCGGGCGGCTGGCCTCGATGCAGGTGTCCAGCGGTCACTTCTCGATGTGGGGCGACGACGGCTACGTCAATCCGGGGCTGACCCCGTACATCGCCGAGTTCCTGCTCGACGCCAAGGACGCCGGTTTCGCGGTGCCCGACAACGTGCTGCAGAAGGCGTTGAACCGGCTCAGCGAGGACCTGCTGTCCGGCGGCAACAACTTCTACGGCCAGGACCGCCGCGAGAACCTGAAGTTCGCCAACCAGGCCTGGTCCGGCTACGTGCTGGCGCGGGTCAACCGCGCGCCGCTGGGCACGCTGCGCGCGCTGTACGACAACGACCGCAGCAAGGCGCTGACCGGCCTGTCGCTGGTGCACCTGGGCGTGGCGCTGTCGCTGCAGGGCGACAAGAAGCGTGGCGAGGCGGCGATCGCCGCCGGTTTCGCCAAGGACAGCGCCGACCGGCCGCGCTACTTCGGCGACTACGGCAGCGTGGTCCGCGACGACGCGCTGATGATCGCGCTGCTGCACGAGCGCGGCCTGGCCAAGCCCGAGTACGACGCGCGGGTGATGGCGCTGGGCCGCGAGCTGGACGCGCGCCGCCGCGGCGGCTGGCTGTGGCTGAGCACGCAGGAGCAGGTGGCGCTGGCGCGCATGGGCAAGGCCTTGCTCAACAGCCAGACCGCGCAGGTGTCCGGGCAGTTGAGCATCGGCGACAGCAGCGAGGCGATCGCCCCGGCCAAGGCCTTCGGCCGCCAGTTCGGCGAGGCCGAGCTGGCGCGCGGCGTGCACTTCGTGCCGCAGGGCCAGCCGCCGCTGTACGCCAGCCTGGAAATCGCCGGCGTGCCGCGCACCCCGCCGGCGGCCGACGACAGCACGCTGAAGGTGGAGCGCAGCTTCTACGGCACCGACGGCAAGCCGTGGACGCCGCAGCCGTTGAAGGAAGGCGAGGCGCTGATCGTGCGCGTCACCATCACCTCCGACACCAGCATGCCCGACGCGTTGCTGACCGACCTGCTGCCGGCCGGCCTGGAGATCGAGAACTTCAACCTGGGCGACGCCAAGCAGTGGGCCGACGTGGTGGTGGACGGTATCGAGATCAGCGACCGCTCCAACGCCGCCGACGTCAAGCACGAGGAGTTCCGCGACGACCGCTACGTGGCCGCGCTGAGCCTGTCGGCGGGCAGCAAGGCGCAGGTGTTCTACCTGGTGCGCGCGGTGACCCCGGGCACCTACACGGTGCCGCCGTCGCTGGTCGAGGACATGTACCGCCCCGACCTGCGCGGGGTGGGGCGCAGCAACCCCGGCACGATCAACGTCGTGCAGCCCTGACGAAAGCCCCCCTCTCCCTCCGGGAGAGGGGCCGGGGGTGAGGGTCCGACCGCCAGAGAACCCCACCAGCAACCCCGCACCAACTCCCCTCTCCCTTCGGGAGAGGGGCCGGGGGTGAGGGTCCGACCGCCAGGGAGCCCAACCAGCACGCCGCACCAAACTCCCCTCTCCCTTCGGGAGAGGGGCAGGGGGTGAGGGTCCGACCGCCAGAGAACCCCACCAGCAACCCCGCACCAGCCCCCAGGGGCCGGGGATGAAGGGACGCCGGCCAGCACTGTCAGCCAGAAGGGACGGCTACCATGACCGCCGCACCCAGCGCGCCGCCGCCGGCGCACGCCTGGTCCGCCGCTGCGTCCCCCTCTCGTTCCTGGAGCCAGTCATGCCCCCCGCATCCTCGCCGTCCGCTGCACCCCACCTGGACACCGTGGTGTTCGATCTCGGCGGTGTCCTGATCGACTGGAATCCGCGCCATCTGTACCGCCGCCTGTTCGACGACGAGGCGGCGATGGAAACCTTCCTGCGCGAGGTCTGCAGCCCGCAGTGGAACGAGCGTCAGGATGCCGGACGTCCATGGCAGGAGGCGGTGGCCGAACTGAGCGCGCTGCATCCGACGCATGCGCCGATGATCGCCGCCTACCACGCGCGCTGGCCGGAGATGCTGGGCGGCGCGCTGGACGCCACGGTGGCGGTGCTGGACGAACTGCGCGGGCAGGGCGTGCGGCTGTACGCGTTGACCAACTGGTCGCACGAGACCTTCCCGATCGCGCGCGAGCGCTACCCGTTCCTGCAGTGGTTCGAGGGCGTGCTGGTGTCGGGCGAGGAGCGCCTGGTCAAACCGGACCCGGCGATCTTCGCGCTGCTGTGCGAACGCTATGCGATCGACCCGGCGCGGGCGGTGTTCATCGACGACGCGCCGCGCAACGTGCACGCCGCCGCGGCCACCGGCATGCATGCGCTGCAGTTCCGCGACGCCGTCACCTTGCGTGAGGACCTGGTCGCGCTGGGCCTGCTGCCGCCGCGCGCGCCAGCGCCCTGATCCGCGCCGCGCCGTCGCCGCGCCCTGGCGATCACGGTGCCGGCGCCGTTGCGCCGGCAGCGATGCCATTGGCCGCTCCAAGCCCTGCGAGCGGCCGGCCGTTGGCCGATGCCGTACGAAACGCCGTGGCCACTGCCGCGCGGGCGCTGTCGCCAGGCTTTCCGCTGGCCGCCATCGCAGCGTCATATCCCTGGGATTAAATAACGAACTTTAAGTTACTTAATTCGGTCAACCAGGGGACATCGCCATGCAACCACTCACCCATCGGCGCCGCGTGCTGATCGTCTGCGCGCTCGCCGCCAGCTGCCAGGCCGCGCTCGCGCAGGACGCCGCGTCCACCACGGCGACGCTCGCTGCCGACGCCAGTGCCGTCGCGGCCGCCACCGCACCGGCCGTCGGCGACGCCACGCCCGACACCACGCCCAACGCCGCCGCCAGCGACGACGGCACCACCACGCTGTCCAGCGTGATGGTCACCGGCGTGCGCAAGGCCAATGCCGCCGCGATCGAGAGCAAGCGCGCGGCCACCAACATCACCGACGTGGTCAGCTCCACCGACGTGCGTGCGCTGCCGGACACCACCATCGTCGAGGCGCTGCGCCGCATCCCCGGCCTGTCGGTGCTGCCGGCCACCGACAACGAACATCCGCGCGACGAAGCCGCCACCCCGGTGCTGCGCGGCCTCGGCCCGTCCTACAACAACGTCACCATCGACGGCCTGACCGTGGCCTCGCCGGGCACGCCCAACGGCACGCTGGGCTCGATCACCCGCGGCGTGCGCCTGGACATCCTGCCGGCCTCGATGGTCAGCGAACTGCAGGTCATCAAGACCTTCACCCCGGACCTGGACCCGAACGCCACCGGCGGTGCGATCAATCTCAAGACCCGCAGCGCGTTCGAGAACGGCGGCAAGCCGTTCTTCACCGCCGAGGCCTCGCTGGGCCATGCCAACGACGTCGGCAAGCCGCGCGACCAGGACGACCCGGGCTATCGCCTGCTCGCCACCGGCAGCCGCACCTTCGGCAGCGAAGGGCAGTACGGCCTGACCCTGTCCGGCAACTACCAGACGCTGAGCAGCTACACCGAAACCCACATGACCACCGACACGGTGCACTACGGGTTCTACGACAACAGCGGCGTACTGCAGAGCGGCAACAACCTGGGCAACGGCTGGGCCGTGCCGCAGCAGGACAAGTACTGGTACGTGATGGACAAGCGCGACCGCTACGGCCTCACCGGCAAGTTCGAGGCGCGGTTGAGCGAATCCCTCCAGGCCTACGCCATGGCCGGCTACTACTATTTCCGCGACAACATGGAGCGCAACGAGGTCATCCTCGATCCGCGCAACCGCAACCGCGTCTACAACCAGACCGCCACCAGCGGCACCTACCCGGTCGGCGACGTGGAAGTGGGCTACTCCAACCAGATCACCACCACCCGCACCAAGCTCGGCCAGACCGGCTTCGAGTGGCGTCCGGACGACCGTCAGGTGCTGTCGGCGCGCGCGTCCTGGTCCGATGCCACCTATGCCGAACCGATCAAGATGATCAAGTACGTCACCGGCGCGCAGCGCCCGGCGGCGGTGCCCACCGGGCAGACCGGCGCCGGCGTCACCGTGGTGCCGACGGCGGCCTATGGCTTCAACTACGACACCTCCGCGCTCAACCAGCGTTTCCCGATGGCGGCGCAGGCGTACTACAACTACGACAACTACAGCCTGCTGTACTGGCGTCCGGACTACCAGCGCAATGCGCGCGACAAGGTGCTCACCGGGCGCCTGGACTACGCCTTCAACCGTGGCGAGATGGACCGCGGTTTCGGCTTCGGCGGCGGCCTGAGCTACACCCGCGACGAACCCGGTTTCGATATCTACCGCGTCGAATACCAGCCCAACCGCAGCGCGCCGCCGCTGAAGATCGCCGACGTGCTGGCGCCGTCCAATGCGCCGATGCGCTACCTGGGCCTGAACCTGATCGCGATCGATCCGGACAAGGCCAACCAGGTGCTGGGCGCCACGCCGTTGAGCGCGTTCAACCGCACCGACCAGAGCGCCTTCAGCAACCAGGACAACTTCAGCCATCGCGAGGAGATCTTCGGTGCCTACGGCCTGTTCGGCTATCGCGCCGACGATTTCGATGTGGAGGCCGGCCTGCACTACGACCATACCGACCAGTCCACCGTCGGCCGCCAGCGGCAACTGGACGCGGCCACCGGCAGCTACGTCTACGTCGATGCGCCGACCGAGTCGCGCTACGCCAAGGTGCTGCCGTCGGCGGTGATGACCTACCACGTCAACGACCGCCTCGACCTGCGCGCCGGCGCCAGCCGCACGCTCGGCCGTCCGCCCTACGACGCCTATGCCGCGCGCACTTCGATCGGCTTCGTCAACAGCAGCGACATGGGCAATCCCAACGCCCAGGGCGTGACCGTCACCATCGGCAATCCCGACATCAAGCCGCGCGTGTCCACCAATCTGGACCTGTCGCTGGAATGGCGCCTGCCCGACGACTTCGACGGCATGCTCGCCGCGGCGCTGTTCGACAAGCGCATCCAGGACGAGATCTTCACCCTCTCGCGCACCGACCAGTTCAGCTTCAACGGCACCACCTATTCCAACGTGCTGATCAGCACCCCGGCCAACGCCGCCAAGGCGCACGTGCGCGGCCTGGAATTGAGCGCGGTGTTCAACACCTTGTTCCCGGGCGTGCCGGCGCTGTCCGGCCTGGGCGCCAGCGCCAACCTGGCGCTGCTCGATGGCGGCATGGACGTGCCGTTCACCAGCGGCAGCGCGCCCAACCTGGTGCAGAGCCAGCGCACCGTCGATCGCCTGGTCGGGCAGCCGGACTACACCGCCAACGCCTCGCTGTTCTACACCGTCGGCGGCGTCGAACTGCGTGCGGCCTACAACCGCCAGGGCAAGGCGCTGCGCGCCATCGTCAGCAACATCGCCTGGCAGGATCTGTACTGGGCGCCGCGTTCGCAGCTGGACCTGTCGGCGACCTGGGCGGTGAGCAAGCAGCTCAGCGTGGTCGGCCAGATCAGCAATGTCACCCACAGCCGCCTCACCAGCTTCACCGGCCCCGGCGAGAACCTGCTGAAGGACAGTTATTCGATGCCGACCACCTACTGGCTCGGCCTGCGCTTCACCCCGTCGCTGTGACCGTTGCCGGAGACCTTCCATGAACCTGCTTTTCTCGCGCGGCGCGATCATTGCCGCACTGCTGACCGCGACGGCCCCGGCCATCGCCGCCATCGCCCCGATCCAGGCGCGCCTGGCCGCACCCGACGGCGGCATCTTCGTCGTCGCCCACCGCGGCTGCCACAATCCCGCGCCGGCGCATGGCTTCGCCGGGCATGCGCCGGAGAATTCGCTGCTGGGCCTGGAGCGCTGCGTGACGCTGGGCGTGGACATGCTCGAAACCGACATCCGCCGCGCCGGCGATGGCACCCTGGTAATGTTCCATGACGCCACCGTCGACCGCACCACCGACGGCACCGGCAAGGTCGCCGAACTGACCTGGCCGCAACTGTCGCGGTTGCGCCTGCGCGACGACGAGGGCGGCGCCGACGCGCCGCTCACCGACCAGCATCCAGTGACGCTGGCGCAGATGCTGGCCGCGGCCAAGGGCCGGATCATGCTCAACCTCGACGTCAAGGCGCCGATCTACGCCGAGGTGGTCGACGCGGTGCGCCGCGCCGGCATGGAGCGCCAGGTGGTGGTCAAGACCGAGGTCGGCGTCGCCAGCCAGGACCTGGCGTCGATGCCGCCGTTCGACCGGATCAACTTCACCCCGGTGCTGCTCAACCCGCCGGGCACCGACGACCTGGTGCAGACCGTGCGCACCCAGACCGACGGCAAGGTGCGGCCGGTGGCGATCGAACTGCCGCGGATGCGTCTGGCCCAGTTGCCGGCGGTGACAGCGCTGGCCAGGCAGCGACAGGTGCGGCTGCTGGTCAATACGCTGTGGGAAGGCTTCGTCGCCGACGTCGGCGGCGATGCCGATGCGGTGCGCGATCCGGAGGCGGTGTGGGGGCGGCTGTACCGCGCCGGCATCGGCGCCTTCCAGACCGACGAACCGGAAGCGCTGCTGCGCTATCGCGCGTCGCTGGAAAAGCCCTGACCGGCGCATGGCCGTTCAACTGTCCGTAATCGGTCGCTGCGCGACCGCTTGCGGACGCAGCGACCGCGCGCGCCGCGGTCGCGGCGCAACGGATTCAATGGGTTAGCGCGGTTCGCCGATTGGCATGCAGCCTGCTGTACAGCAGGCATGGATATCGCGAAATCCCCGAACCGTTCGTTCTGGCGCCACCGCCGCCGCTGGCTGATGGCAGCCGCTGCCGTGGCGATCGTGCTGGGCGTTGCGCTGCTCGGCAGCGGCCGCGCCACACCAAGGGTGGCGCGCAGCGAAGTGTGGGTCGATGCGGCCACGCGCGGCGAGATGCGTCGCGAGGTCCGCGCCAACGGCGTGCTGGTGCCGCGGCAGATCCGCTGGATCACCGCCGGGGCCCCGGCCACCGTGCAACAGCAACGGGTCGAGGCCGGCGCGCGCGTGCTGGCCGATACGCCGATCCTGCAACTGGTCAATCCGGAACTGGAGGCCGGCCTGGATCGCGCACGCGCCGCGCTGGCCGGCGCCGATGCCGACCTGGCCGCACTGCACGCCGCGTTGGCCTCGCAACTGCTCGACCAGCAGGCGCTGCAGGCGCAGGCCGAGTCCGAGTTGCAGATCGCGCAGATCAAGGCCAAGGCCTACCGGCGCGGCCACGACGGCGGCGCGATCTCGGCGATCGATCTCACACAAAGCCAGATCGTCGAGGCGCAGCAACGCGGCCGCGCCGACATCGAACGCAAACGCGTCGCCGCGTTCCGGCAGAACATGGCCGCGCAACTGCGTGCGGCACAGGCACGGCGCGAGCAGGCCGCCAGTGCGCTGGCCATCGCCACGCAACAGGCCGACTCGCTGCAGGTGCGTGCCGGCAGCGACGGCATCCTGCAGCAGGTGGACGTGGAGCCCGGCCAACGCGTCGAGGCCGGCGCGAAGCTGGCGCGGGTGGCGCGCCCGGACGACCTGCTGGCACGCCTGCAGGTGCCCGAACTCCTGGCCAAGGACGTGATCGAAGGCCTGCCGGTGGCGGTGGACACGCACAACGGCGTGGTCGGCGGGCAGGTGGCACGGATCGATCCGGCGGTGCGCAGCGGCAGCGTGGCGGTCGATGTGCGGCTGACGCCGCCGTTGCCGCCCGGCGTGCGCCCGGACCTGTCGGTGGACGGCCGCATCGTGCTCGGCACGCTGCGCGACGTGGTCAGCATCCCGCGCCCGGCGCTGGCCGTGCCCAACGCCGCCGGCAGCCTGTTCGTGCTGCGCGACGGCGGCGACACCGCGCAGCGCATCCGCGTGCGCTTCGGCGCCGCCTCCAGCGACCGTATCGAAGTCCGCGCCGGCCTGCGCGCCGGCGACCGCGTCGTGCTGTCCGACACCAGCCAGTGGAATGCCGACGCCACCTTGCGCTTACGCTAGCCTCACCAGGAGAGATCCCGCATGACCGCAGTTCCCGCACCATCCGCCGCGCCGCTGATCCACCTGCACGGGCTCAGCAAGGTGTTCCACACCGAGGAAGTGGAGACCCACGCCCTGGCCGAGATCGCACTGGACGTGGCGCCTGGCGATTTCGTCGCCATCACCGGCCCGTCCGGCTGCGGCAAGTCGACCCTGCTGTCGATCCTGGGCCTGCTCGATGCGCCCAGCGGCGGCACCTACCGGCTCAACGGCCGCAGCGTCGCCGAGCTGGACACGGTCGGTCGCGCGCGCATCCGCAACGCCGAGATCGGCTTCATCTTCCAGGCCTTCAACCTGATCGCCGACCTCACCGTGGAAGAGAACGTGGCGCTGCCGCTGACCTACCGCGAGGGCGCCCAGCGCAACCACATCCGCCAGCGCGTGCGCGAGGTGCTGGAGCTGGTCGGCATGCAGCATCGCCACAAGCACTATCCGGGGCAGTTGTCCGGCGGCCAGCAGCAGCGCGTGGCGGTGGCGCGCGCACTGGCCGGCAATCCGGCGATCCTGCTCGCCGACGAACCGACCGGCAACCTGGACAGCCGCAACGGCGAGTCGGTGATGCAGTTGCTCGAACAACTGCACGACAACGGCACCACCTTGTGCATGGTCACCCATGATCCGGCATTCGCGCGGCGCGCGCAGCGCATCGTGCACATGCTCGACGGCCGCATCGTCGACGAGGATACCTTCGAGCGGTTGCGCCACGAACAGGACGTGGCGCTGCCGGCGCGCGCTGCGGGGCAGGCACGATGAGCGCCGCCCTGCAGTGGGCCGAGATGCGGCAATCCTGGCGCACGCTCGCGCGCAGGCCGGGCTATCTGCTGCTGGCGGTGCTGACCCTGGCGCTGGGCGTGGCCACCACCACCGCGGTGTTCGCGCTGCTCGACCAGGCCTTGCTGAAGCCGCTGCCGTTCCCGCAGCCGGAGCGGCTGGTCACCCTCGGCCTGTCCAGCGACCCTGGCCGCAATGTCGCCGCACCCGGCTATTACCCGGTGTTGCGGCGCATGTCGAGCCTGCAGTCGGTGGGCATCGCGCGCGGGTTCCCGGTGCCGGCCAACGTCGCCCGCGGCGCTGCCAGCGAGGTGGTCGCGTCGATCAGTGCCGATGCCGGCTTCCTGCGCACGCTCGGCCTGCCGATGGCGGCCGGGCGCAACTTCAACGACGAGGAAAGCCGGCCCGGCGGGCCGCAGGCGGTGATCCTCAGCCATCGTTTCTGGCAGCGCTATTTCGATGGCGACCCGTCCGCGGTGGGACGCAACCTGCAGGTGGAAGGCAAGCCGGTGCAGATCGTCGGCGTGCTGCCGGCGGCCTTCCCCTGGGCCGAGCCGTTCGACCTGATCCGCAACATGCAGCCGGACCTGGCCGCGACCAACCTGTCCACCAACGAGATCGTGGTGGCGCGGTTGCGGCCCGGCATCAGCGTGGCCGCGGCGTCCGCGCAGACCGCGACGACGCTCCAGGCCTTGTTGCGCAACAGCCCGCACATGGACGCGTCGTGGTGGGCGTCGCTGCAGCGACGGCCGCCCAACGCGCTGCCGCTGCAGGACAGCCTATACGACGCCAACAGCGGCAACACGCTGTGGCTGTTCTTCGCCGCGGCTGCCTGCGTGCTGCTGATCGCCGCGATCAACCTCACCAGCCTGATGCTGCTGCGCGCGCTCGGGCGCAGCCACGACAGCGCGGTGCGTGCCGCGCTGGGCGCCTCGTGGCTACGCTTGAGCCTGCCGGCATTGGCCGAAGGCGTGCTGATCGGCGCGCTCGGCAGCCTGGCCGGCCTGGTGCTGGCCTGGCTGGGCCTACGTCTGCTCGGCGGCTGGGTGCCGCTGATGTGGATGCGCGGCGAGGCGCCGCATCTGAGCGGCGCCAGCGTGCTGTTCGCGCTGCTCGCCGGCGGTGCGACGGCGCTGTTGGCCGCAGCGCTGGGCATCGTCCGCGGCCGCCGCCGCAATCTGGTGACTGAACTGGCTGGCGGTGGGCGCGGCGGCTGGAGCCTGCAGGCCGGCCGCCTCGGCCGTGTCCTGGTGATCGCGCAGGTGGCCATCGCCGTGGTGCTGCTGATCGGCGCGGCCCTGTTCACCCGCACCCTGCAGAAACTGGCGGAGGTGCCCATGGGCTTCGAGAGCCGCTCGGCGGTGGTGTTCACCCTGGCGCCGGTGAAGGAGCGCTACGTCACCGCGGCCGATGCGGTGGAGCAGACCCGGCGCATCGTCGCGCGCTTGCAGCAGGTACCGGGCATCGACCGCGTGGGGGTGTCGACCAATCCGCCGACGGCGACGCGGTTGAGCTGGAGCGTCGAGATCGATGGCGCGCCGTCCGTCGACAGCCAGTACCGGTTGGCCACGCCGCAGTTCCTGGAGGTCTTCCGCATTCCCTTGCTGGCCGGGCGCGGGATTGCCGACAGCGATGTGGCCGGAGGCGAGCGGGTCTGCGTGGTCAGCGCCAGCTTCGCTGCGCGTTACCTGCACGGGCAGGCGCTCGGCAAGATCGTCAGCTTGCCCGACGACGGCGGCGACCAGCGCGTGTCGATGCGCGTGGTCGGCGTGGTCGGCGACGTGCGCCACACCAGCCCGGCCGAGCCACCGGAGCCGACCGTGTACCAGCCGCTGGCACAGATGAGCGAGCCGATGTGGCAGATCCTCCGCGGCTTCGGCGCGCTGACCTATGCGGTGCATCTGCGGGCCGGCGCACTGGGTGCCGACGAGCGCGCGCTGCGCGCGGCGATCGACGAAGTGGCGCCGCAGCAACCGATCGCCGATCTGCAGCCGATGCAGGCGCTGGTCGCCAGCACCACCGGCGAACAGAAGCTCAACCTGCTGCTGGTCGGCCTGTTCGCGGGGCTGGCGCTGTTGCTGGCCGCGGTCGGCCTGTATGCGGTGATGGCGGTGGCGGTGGCCGCGCGCCAGCACGAGTTCGGCGTGCGCGCCGCGCTCGGCGCACCGCCGGCGCGGCTGCGGCGGCAGGTGTTGGGCGAGGCCGGCGTGCAGATCGTGGTGGGCCTGCTGCTGGGCCTGGGCGTGGCGATGGCGCTGTCGCGGCTGCTGCAGCGGTATTTGTTCGAGGTGCGCGTGGCCGACCCGCTGGCGATCGGCGCGGTGCTGCTGGTGCTGGCCGCGGCCGGCCTGCTCGCCGCGCTGGCGCCGGCACGGCGCGCGGCGCGGGTGCCGCCGATGCAGGCCTTGCGCGCCGAATGATCGCCTCGTTTCTCGATGCGGCAGGCCGCTAGACTCTGCGCCATGACCGACGCCCGCACATCGCCCTTGCCGCGCATCCTCGTCGTCGACGACCAGGCCGACGTGCGCGAAGCCTTGCGCATGCTGCTCAAGAGCGCCGGCTACGGCATGGTCGGCGCCGAGTCGCCGGAGCTGGCGCTGGCCTGCCTGCGCGGCGACGCGTTCGCCGCGGTGCTGGTGGACATGAACTACGCCCGCGACACCACCTCCGGCGCCGAAGGCCTGGCCTTGATCGCGCAGATCGCCGCGCAGTGGCCGGGGCTGCCGGTGATCGCGATGACCGCCTGGGCCAGCATCGAACTGGCGGTGGCGGCGATGCGCGAGGGCGCGGTGGATTTCATCGAAAAGCCCTGGCAGAACGCGCGGGTCCTGGCGGTGCTGGAGAGCCGCATCGCATTGGATCGCAGCCGCCGCGCCGCGCAACGGCTCGGCGAGGCGCAGGCGCTGTTGCTGCAGGACGGCGCGGCCGGCTTCGTTGCCGAATCGGCACCGATGCAGCGCCTGGTCGAGGACCTGCTGCGCATCGCCGGCAGCGGCGCCAACGTGCTGCTGCTGGGCGAGAACGGCACTGGCAAGAGTCTGCTGGCGCAGTTGCTGCACCAGTGGTCGCCGCGCCGCACGCAGGCCTTCGTCAAGGTCAACATCGGCGGCCTGGCGCCGACCCTGTTCGAGGCCGAACTGTTCGGTCACGTGCGCGGCGCCTACACCGACGCGCGCCAGGACCGCGCCGGCCGTTTCGAACTGGCCGATGGCGGCACCCTGTTCCTGGACGAGATCGGCAACCTGCCGCTGCAGCAGCAGCCCAAGCTGCTGCGCGCGATCGAGGACGGCGAGTTCGAGCGGCTCGGCTCCTCGCGCACGCAACGGGTGGACGTGCGCATCGTCGCGGCGACCAATGCCGATCTGGAGGCGGACGTGGCGGCCGGACGCTTCCGCCAGGACCTGCTGTACCGGCTCAACACCTTCCAGGTGCGGGTGCCGCCGCTGCGCGAGCGCGGCGCCGACATCCTGCCGCTGGCGCGGCATTACCTCGCCGCCGCCTGCACCCGCTACCGGCGGCCGCTGCCGACGCTGGCGCGCGACGCCGAGCGCGCCCTGCTCGGTTACGCCTGGCCCGGCAATGTGCGTGAGCTGGCACATGCGATGGAGCGTGCGGCGCTGCTGGCCGACGGCAGTACCCTGGGCAGCGACGATCTGCGCCTGCAGCCGGCGACGAATGCCGCGCCGGCACTGTCGACGCAACTCACCCTGGAAGAAGCCGAGGCGCTGCTGCTGAAGCAGGCGCTGGCGCAGCACCAGGGCAATCTGCAGCGCACCGCCGACCAGCTCGGCATCACCCGGCAGAGCCTGTACCGGCGCCTGGGCAAGCACGGGCTGCGCAGCGATGACGCCGGCTGAGCGACAGCGCTTCCGGCCGCTGTGGCTGGTGGCGCCGGCCGCGCTGGCCTTGGTGCTGGTGCTCGCCGCCGGCGCGCCGCGGTGGCCCGAGGCGATCGTGCTGCTGCTGTGCGTGCTGCTGCTGACCATGGCGCTGTGGCGCTGGCAGCAGCGCGACGCCGGGCAGCGTCTGCGCACCCTCGGTGGCCTGCTGGACGCGCTGCGCGAGGGCGACTACAGCGTGCGGGCGGCGCAGGACGCGCGCGATGCCGACGGCCTGCTGGCGCGGTTCAACGCCCTGGCGCAGCGCCTGCAGGACGAACAGCGCGATTCGCACGAAAGCCTGCAACTGCTGAGCAAGACCCTGGCGGCGCTGGACGGGGCGGTGTTCGCGTTCGAACAGGACCAGCGCCTGCGCCTGATCAATCCGGCCGGCGAGCGCCTGCTCGGCGTCGCCGCCCAGCAGGCGATCGGGCAATCCGCGCAGGCATTGGGACTGGCCGCCCTGTTCGATGTGCCGTCGGGCAGCATCCAGGCGCATGCGTTCGCCGGACAGCAGGGGCGCTGGCAGATCGGCCACGCCGCCTTGCGCAGCCGCAGCCAGGCCGGGCGGCTGCTGCTGGTGCAGCCGATGGAGCGCGCACTGCGCGAGGAGGAGGCGCAGGCCTTCCGCCGCCTGCTGCGCGTGCTCAGTCACGAGATCAACAACTCGCTGACGCCGATCGCCTCGATCGCCGACACGCTCGCGCGGCTGCTGGCGGCCGCGCCGCAGGCGCTCGACGCCGAACTGCAGGCCGATCTGCACAACGGGCTGGGCATGATCGAACAGCGCAGCGCGGCGCTGCAGCGCTTCCTGGGCGGCTACGCGCGGTTGGCCAGGCTGCCCGCGCCGGTCCCGGCGCCAGTGGCGCTGGCGCCGCTGTGCGCGCGCGTGCAGCGGCTGCTGGACGATGCACGAGTGCAGGTCGAGGTCGCGCCGTCGCTGCATGCGTGCGCCGACGCCGACCAGCTCGAACAGGTGCTGATCAACCTGCTGCGCAACGCGCTGGAAGCCGGCGGCAGCGCGCCGGTGACGCTGCGCGCGAGTGCCGACGGCGCCAGCGTGTCGATCGAGGTGTGCGACGGCGGTGCCGGCCTGCCGCCCAGCGACAATCTGTTCGTGCCGTTCTTCACCACCAAGCCCGGCGGCTCGGGCATCGGCCTGGTGCTGTCGCGGCAGATCCTGGAAGCGCAGGGCGGCAGCCTGAGCCTGGAGGCCCGTACGGACGCGCAAGGCAGCGTGGCGACGCTGCGATTGCCGCTGGCGTAGTGGCAGAAGGAGCGCATTGTTGCTGGTGCCCCGGAGCAGTTGGGCACCCATCGTCGGCGATGCCGAACGGGCAGAGGATATCCCGCTCGCCGCGTCGCCACCGCAACAGGCAAAATGGCCGCTTCCATCGGGAGCCCGCATGCCACTGGACGACACCGCCGCCCCGCACGCCGCGCGGCGCCCCCGGCGCTGGACGCGCCTGCTGCCGTGGCTGCGCTGGGGCACGGTGGCGCTGCTGTCGAGTCTGTTGTTGCTGGACCTGGCGTTTCCGCTGCCGCTGCCGAAGTCGCGCGACACCTCGACCCTGGTGGTGGCCGCCGACGGCACCCCGCTGCGTGCTTTCGCCGACAGCAACGGCGTCTGGCGTTATCCGGCCACGCCGGACAGCGTCTCGCCGCTGTATCTGCAGGCGCTGCTGAACTACGAGGACCGCTGGTTCTGGCGGCATCCCGGGGTCAATCCCTGGGCGCTGCTGCGCGCGGCCAAGCAGTGGCTGTTCTCGCGCCACATCGTCTCCGGTGGTTCCACCCTGACCATGCAGGTGGCGCGCATCCTGATGCCGCCCGAGGTCAGTACGCGCACGCCGTGGGGCAAGGCCCAGCAGGCGCTGCGTGCGCTGCAGCTGGAAGCGCACCTGAGCAAGCGGCAGATCCTGCAGCTGTACCTGGAACGCGCGCCCTACGGCGGCACCATCGAAGGCGTGGAGGCGGCGAGCTGGGCCTACCTGGGCAAGCCGGCCGCGCGTCTGTCGCAGGCCGAGGCGGCGTTGCTGGCGGTACTGCCGCAGGCGCCGAGCCGGTTGCGTCCGGACCGGCATCCGGAGGCGGCGCGCGCGGCGCGCGACAAGGTGCTCGAACGCATGGTCGCGCTGCGCGTGTGGCCGCGCGCACAGGTCGACGATGCGCGCATCGAACCGGTGGTGGCGCGCTCGCTGCAGACGCCGCTGCACGCCGCGCTGCTGGCCGAGCGCCTGCGTCAGCAGCGCCCGCATGCCGCGCACATCGTCTCCACCCTCGACGCCGACCTGCAGCGCACCCTGGAGGACCGGGTCAGCGCCTACTTCTCGCAGTTGCCCGAGCGCACTTCCGCGGCCTTGCTGGTGGTGGACAATCGCGACCTGCAGGCGCGCGCCTACATCGGCTCGGTGCAGTTCGGCGACCGCCGCCGGCTCGGCGACGTGGACATGGTGCAGGCCTGGCGGTCGCCCGGCTCCACGCTCAAGCCGTTCCTGTACGGCATGGCCCTGGACGATGGCCTGATCCACTCCGAAAGCCTGCTGGTCGACGCGCCGCAGAGTTTCGGCGACTACCGCCCGGGCAATTTCGACGAAGCCTTCAACGGCCCGATCGGTGCGGCCAGCGCGCTGCGCCTGTCGCTCAACGTGCCGGCGGTGGATCTGCTCGACCGTGTCGGGCCGGCGCGCTTCGCCGCGCGCCTGAGCAACGCCGGCATCGGCCTGAAGTTCCCGCGCGGCAGTACCCCTAACCTGGCGCTGATCCTCGGCGGCACCGGCGCCAAGCTGGAGGAACTGGTCGGCGCCTTCGCCGCGCTCAACCGCGACGGCATCGCCGGCCACGTGCGCTACAGCGCAACCGACAAGCGCATCGAACGGCGCCTGATGTCGCCCGGCGCGGCCTGGATCGTGCGCGAGATGCTCGAGGCCAATCCGCGTCCGGGCTACGGCGTCGGCACCTTCGACGTCGGGACGCGCCCGCGGGTGGCCTGGAAGACCGGCACCAGCTACGGCTACCGCGATGCCTGGGCGATCGGCAGCACCCGCCGCTACACCGTCGGCGTGTGGGTTGGCCGTCCCGACGGCACGCCGCTGCCCGGCCAATACGGCGCGGTGACCGCCTTGCCGCTCATGTTCGAGACCATCGACAGCCTGCCGCGCCTGCGCGGCGACAACGCACCGAGGCCGATGCCGGCGACGGTGCAGCAGGTGGACGTGTGCTGGCCGCTGGGCATCGCCGCCGAGCAGACGCCGCCGGCGTTGTGCCAGCGCCGTTTCTCCGCCTATGCGCTGGACGGCGCCGTGCCGCCGACCTTCGCCGAGCGCGACGCGCGGCTGTGGAGCGCCGGCCGCGAGACCGTGCAGGTGGACGCGCACAGCGGCCTGCGCCTGTCGCCGGACTGCGCGCAACCGCATGAGGCGGTCACCCGCGATTTGGCGCGCTGGCCGGCGCTGCTGACGCCGTGGCTACACGCCAGCGAGCGCCAGGCCGGGCAATTGCCGGCGCTGTCACCGGACTGCCGCGACGACGGCCGCGGCCGCAGCGACGTATTGCGCATCGAAGGCCTCAACGACCGCGCCACCCTGGCACGCGCGCCGGGCAGCACCACGGTGCGTCTGCAGGTGCGCGCGCTGGGCACGAGCACGCCGGTGGACTGGCTGCTGGACGGTCGCTGGATCGCCCGCACCGAGGGCGCACGCACCTTCCAGCGCGACTTCGCCGACGCCGGCGACCACACCCTGACCGCCCTGGCCAGCAACGGCGCCTGGACCCAGGTACGGTTCCGGGTGCTGCGTTGAGCCGCGGTGGCGCGCGCTCGTAGAAGCCAACTGTCACGCAACGACGACGATCAGAGTAGGCGGATGATCAGACCTCGGAAGCAGTCGGGACTGAAGTCCCTCCCACATCGCTCCCGGACACCGATAACTGCGGTCCCTGTTGGGGTGACGGTCGCTTGGCTTTGGCTGTTGCTGTCGCTCTTGCTGTTGCTTTTGACTTGCCGGGTTCCCTTCCGAAGCGGCGGCCATCGCGGGGAAACACCCGAAGGGCGGCGCACATGGATGTGCGCCGTCCGCGGCAGGGGCAGGATGCCCCTTCCGCGGATCCCCGGGATGGATGCGGACCCGGAGCGCGTTAGCGCGGAGGGCGCGAGGCAGGGTGTGCTTGACCAGCCTTCGGCTGTGGTAAAGCGCTTCTTTTGGTTACTTTTCTTTGCACAAGCAAAGAAAAGTGACTCGCCGCAAGGCGAAAGCCTTTGCAGTTGCTTCAACTATGTGTGTCAGACCAGAAGGACAGTAGGAGCGGCTTCAGCCACGACAGGCGTCATCGAAACGGCCTGTCACGGCTGAAGCCGCTCCTACGAAAGCGCTTGAATGCGGAACCGGCTTACTTGCCGATCCAGCCTTCCAGCATGTCCGAGAACTCGTCGGCATGCTCTTCTTCCTGGGCCAGGATGTCTTCCAGGATGCGCTTGGTGGTGGTGTCCTTGTCGCCGACGAAATTGATCATCTCGCGGTAGCTGTCGATGGCGATGCGCTCGGCGATCAGATTCTCCTTGACCATGTCGCGCAGATCCTCGCCTTCCTTGTACTCGGCGTGCGAGCGCGCGGTCAGCGTGTCCGGATTGAGGTCCGGCTCGCCGCCCAACTGCACGATGCGCTCGGCCAGCTTGTGCGCGTGCGCCTGCTCCTGCTGCGCGTGTTCCAGGAACTCGGCCTTGACCGCGTCGGCGAGCATGCCGGCGGCCATGAAGTAGTGGCGGTAGTAGCGCAGCACGCACACGTACTCGGTGGCGAGCGCGTCGTTGAGCATCTTGATCACCGCCTCGCGGTCGGCGCTGTAGCTCTTGGTGATCGCGCCGTCTTCGATGCTCTGGCGGGCGTTGGCGCGCAGCGTGGCGGTGTCGGTGAGGCCGGCGGTGTGCTGCAGCGGCTTGGCATCGGTCTTCGGGGTGGCTGGCTTGTTGGACATGGCTGGCCGTTTCCTGTGGTGGGTAAGGGGATCAGTCGGGAAGGTGCTGCAGCACGTAGTCGGCGGCGGAGACCTTGAACTCGCCCGGCGCCTCGACGAACAGCGCCTGCACCACGCCGTCGTCGGCGTACAGCGCGAAGCGGCGCGCCCGCACGCCCATGCCGTAGCTGCTGGCGTCCAGTTCCAGGCCCAGCGCCTTGGCGAAGTCGCCATTGCCGTCGGACAGCATCTGCAGGCCGTCCGGCACCAGCTGGCTCTTGCCCCAGGCCTGCATCACGAACGGGTCGTTGACCGCCATGCAGTACACCTCGATGCCGCGCTTGCGGAACTCTTCGAAGTGCTCCACATAGCCGGGCAGGTGCTTCTCCGAACAGGTCGGGGTGAACGCGCCGGGCACCGCGAACAACAGCGCGCGGCGGCCGTCGAACAACGTGCGCGTGTCCACGGCTTCCACGCCGTCGCGGATGCGCTGCAGCACCACTTCGGGAATGCGTTCGCCGGTCTGGATGGGCATGTCGGGCTCCTTGGATGAACCGAGTCTAGAAACGGAAATGGGAAGGTGGCGTCAACGCCTTGAAAAGCGCCGCGGCAGGCCTATCTGACCGGCATGGACGGCGGGCCGGTCCCGCCGCCGCGAACCGTCCCCTCCGGGGTGTACCTCATTCACGTTTCAGGAGACCACGATGAGCATCGTCCGTTATCGCCAGTGGCCGGCCCAGGCCGCATTCCAGAACGAGATCAAGCAGGTGTTCGACCGCTTCTTCGACCCCAACGGCGGCACCGACGAATCGGCCGTCGTCACCGCGCAGTGGGTGCCGCGCGTGGACATCAAGGAGGAGCCGGAGCGCTTCGTGCTGTACGCCGACCTGCCGGGTATCGACCCGTCGGAGATCGAGGTGTCGATGGACAAGGGCATCCTCTCGATCAAGGGCGAGCGCAAGAGCGAATCGGCCGCCGACACCGAGCGCTTCTCGCGCATCGAGCGCCGCTACGGCAGCTTCCATCGCCGCTTCGCGCTGCCCGACAGCGCCGATCCGGACGGCATTTCCGCCACCGGCTACCATGGGGTGCTGGAAGTGCGCATCCCCAAGCGTCCGGCGAGCACGCCGCGCCGTATCCAGGTCGATACCGGGGCCACGATCGTGCAGTAAGCGCCTGCTCGCAGCGGCGTCGCCACCGCGACGCCGCGCCCTCGCCGCCGGCCGTAGAATGGCCGGGCGATGGCGCAGTGCATGCAACCGGCCCGTTGCCGCAAGGCGGCGGGCCGACTCTTTTTGAGGTGATGGATGGAATTCAAGGATTACTACGCGACCCTGGGCGTGGAACCCAGCGCCGGCGATGCCGAGATCAAGACCGCGTACCGGCGGCTGGCGCGCAAGTACCATCCCGACGTCAGCAAGGAGCCTGGGGCCGAAGAGAAGTTCAAGGCGATCAACGAGGCCTACGAGGCCTTGCGCGACCCGCCCAAGCGCGCCGCCTACGATCAGTTGCGCGCGCAGGGCTACCGGCCGGGCGAGGAGTTCCACGCGCCGCCGAACTACGGCGGCGCGCAGGGCTTCGACTTCGAGGAAGTGTTCGGCAACGGCGGCGCCGGCGGCGGCTTCAGCGATTTCTTCGAGAGTCTGTTCGCCCGCCAGCAGCGTGCCCGCCAGGGCGGCGCCGGCCCCGGTCCGGGACCGGGCGCGCCGCGCGGCGACACCCGCGCCAAGCTGGCGGTGCCGCTGGAGGCGGTGTACGCCGGTGACAGCGTGCGCATCACCATCAACGGCAAGCAGCTGGACGTGCGCGTCCCCAAGGGCGTGCGCCCCGGCCAGGTGATCCGGCTGGGCGGGCAGGGCAACGGCGGCAGCAATCTGCTGCTGGAGATCGAGTACGCCGCGCATCCGCAGTTCGAGGTGGACGGCCGCAACATCCTCTACACCCTGCAGGTGACGCCGTGGCAGGCGGCACTGGGTACCAGCATCAGCGTGCCGACCCTGGGCGGGGCGGTGGAACTGAAGATCCCGCCGGAGTCCGACGCCGGCCGCAAGCTGCGCCTGCGCGGCCGCGGCCTGCCCGGCACCCCGCCGGGCGACCAGATCGTCGAACTGGAAGTGCTGGCGCCGGCGCCGGAAACCGAAGCGCAGCGCAAGGCGTATCGCGGGCTGGCCAAGGCGTTTGGCGAGGCCGTGTGAAGTGAGGCGGGATTGGGGAGTCGGGATTGGGGATTCGCAAAAGCGGGCTCCCCTCGCGCTGTGGCGTCGTAGGAGCGGCTTCAGCCGCGACAGGCGTTACCGGTAACGCCCGTCGCGGCCGAAGCCCCTCCTACAAGGGGCGCCGAGTGCAATGCGGCCTCACGCTGCGCGCGCAAACGCCGCCCGGAAACCCGCCCTTACGACTCCCCACTCCCCAATCCCGATTCCCGGCTTTTAAGGCGCATCCTCGCCACTGAATACACGCTCGATCACCTCGTACAGCTCGTCCTCGGAGAACGGCTTGGTGATGTAGGCGCGGGCGCCCTGGCGCATGCCCCACATGCGGTCGGTGTCCTGGTCCTTGGTGGTGACCAGGATCACCGGGATGTTCTGCGTGGTCGGCTCGCGGCGCAGGGTGCGGGTGGCCTGGAAGCCGTTGAGGTTGGGCATCACCACGTCCATCAGCACCAGATCCGGCAAGGCCGCCTTGGCCGCTTCCACGCCGGCGGCGCCGTCGGTGGCGGTGATCGTTTCGTGCCCCAGTTTTTCGACGATGCGCTGGATGCCCAGCAACTGCGACGGTGAGTCGTCGACGATCAGGATGCGTGCCATGTAGTTCCCCCTAGGAGGCTCCGAGTGTAGAGGCAGCGGCGCGAAGGCGGAAAGCGTTGCGTGTCACAAAGCGTCGGCGTGGCTACACGCCCGCATCCAGCCGCACCACGGTACGCCCGAACGACTGCCCTGCCAGCATCGTCGCGAACACCTCCGGCAGGCCGGACAGGTCCACTTCGCGGGTGCAGATCGTCTCCAGGTGGCGCGGCTTCCAGTCGCTGCCCAGGTGCTGCCAGATGCGGTCGCGCAGGTCGCGGGCGGTGCCGGCCGAGCCGATGCCCAACAGCGACACCCCGCGCAGGATGAAGGGCATCACCGTCATGTCCAGCTCCGCGGTCGCGGCCAGCCCGGCGCTGGCGACGTTGCCGTACGGTGCCGTCTGCGCCAGCAGGCTGGTCAGCATCGCCCCGCCCACGTTGTCCAGGCCGCCGCCGAAGCGCACCGATTCCAGCGGCCGGCTGGTCTGCAGGGCCTCGCGGCCGAGCACCTGGGTGGCGCCCCAGGCCTTGAGCTGCTCGGCGCGGTCTGCCTTGCCGCTGACCGCATGCACCTCGAAGCCGGCGCGGCTGAAGATGTCGACCGCCAGCGAGCCGACCCCGCCGGTGGCGCCGGTCACGCACAGCGGGCCATGCGCCGGGGTCTGGCGGTTGTCGAGCAGGCGCAGCAGCGCCAGCGCCGCGGTGAAGCCGGCGGTGCCCAGCACCATGCTCTCGCGCAGGCTCAGCCCGGCCGGCAGCGGCACCACCCACTTCGACTCCAGGCGCACGTACTCGCTGTAGCCGCCGTCGCGGGTCTCGCTGAGGCCGCAGCCGGTGACCAGCACCGCGTCGCCTTCCTTGAACGCCGGGTCGCGGGAGGCGACCACGTGCCCGGCCACGTCGATGCCGCCGACCAGCGGGAAGCGGCGCAGGATCTTGCCCTGGCCGGTGCCGGCCAGCGCGTCCTTGAAGTTCACCGACGACCAGGCGGCGCGGATCACCACCTCGCCGTCGCTGAGCTGGTCCAGCGACAGCGGGGCGAGGCCGGCGTGGTAGCCGGTGGCGTCCTGGTGGATGCGGAAGGCGGAGAACTGGGCGGGAACGGACATGGAACACCTTGGTCGGCACGCAGGAATGCACCAAGATACCCTTTCGAAACGGCGGGTCTGCCCCATCTTGTAGAATCGGCGACTCATTATCCGGTGACCGGCGCGTGACCGACGCGGCGCCACCTTCCTTCTTGGAGCATGCATGGCCTGGAACACACCTGGCGGCAAGGGCGGAGACGGCCCCGACAATCACGGGCGCGGTCCCTGGCCGCCGCGTGGCGGCAATGGGGGAGGCAGGTGGGGCGGGTTGCCCGGTCCGTTGAAGGACCTGTTCGGCGATGGCGGCGGCATCGGTCGCTGGATCCTGGGTGCGGTGGTGCTGGTGCTGCTGTTCAGCAGCTTCCAGTTGATCGGCGAGCAGCAGCGCGGCGTGGTGCTGCGTTTCGGCCAGTTCTCGCGGATTCTGCAGCCTGGCCCGAACTTCAAGCTGCCGTGGCCGATCGAGACTGTGCGCAAGGTCGATGCCACCCGCATCAAGACCTTCGACAGCCAGTTGCCGGTGCTGACCGGCGACGAGAACATCGTCAACGTCTCGCTCAACGTGCAGTACCGGGTCGAGGACCCGCGCACCTACGTGTTCGGCGCGCGCAACGCCGACCTGGTGCTGGAGCAGGCCGCGCAGAGCGCGGTGCGCGAACAGATCGGCCGCTCGGATCTCAACACGGTGCTCAACAACCGCGGGCCGATGGCCGTGGCCGCGCGCGAGCGCCTGCAGGCCGCGCTGAAGGCCTATCACACCGGCCTGATCGTGACCGGCTTGACCCTGCCCGACGCGCGTCCGCCGGAGGAAGTGAAATCGGCCTTCGACGAGGTCAACGGCGCCCAGCAGGTCAAGGAGCGGCTGATCAACGAGGCCCAGGCCTACGCCGCCAAGGTGGTGCCGGAGGCGCGTGGCCAGGCCGCACGCACCCGCACCGTCGCCGAAGGCTACAAGGAAGCGGCGATTGCCCGCGCGCAGGGCGACGCCGAGCGCTTCACCCTGCTGCAGCAGCAGTACCAGAACGCGCCGGAGGTCACCCGCAAGCGGCTGTGGCTGGAGACGATCCAGCAGGTGCTGGCGGAGAACCGCAAGGTCATCGGCGGCGACGGCCGCCAGCTGATCTACGTGCCGATGCCGGCCGACAGCAAGGCGCCGGCCGCGGCGACGCCGCCGGCGCCGACCACGTCGCTGCCGACGGTGCCGCAGGAGGTGTTGATGCCGGCGTTGAACAGCAGTTCGGCCGAGAGTGTCCGCAACCCGGAGCGCACGCCGCGCCCGACCGGCCGTGAGGAGATCCAGCGATGAAACTGTCATTGTGGGCGGGCATTGCCGTCGTCGCGCTGTTTGCGCTGCTCAGCTCGGTGTTCGTGGTGCCCGAGGACAAGGCGGCGATGGTGCTGAACCTGGGCCGCGTGGTGCGTGCCGATCTCAAGCCGGGCCTGCACTTCAAGGTGCCGCTGGTGGAATCGGTGCGCATGTTCGACCGCCGTTTCCAGGTGATCGACACCAACCCGGCGCGCTACTTCACCGCCGAGCAGAAGGACGTCAGCGTCAGCTTCTTCGCCATCGGCTACATCTCCGACGTGCGCGCCTTCTACCGTGCCACCACCGGCGGCGACGAGAAGGTGGCCAACAGCCTGCTGGCGCCGATCATCACCGACTCGCTGCGCAACCAGATCAACTCGCGCACCCTGCAGCAGCTGGTGTCCGGCGACCGCAGCGAACTGATCGCCAAGCAGCTGGTGGCGATCAACGCGGCCAGCAAGACCCTGGGCATGCAGATCGTCGACCTGCGCATCAAGCAGATCGACCTGCCGACCGACAGCCAGGTGATCACCGACGTGTACGAACGCATGCGCGCGCAGCGCAAGCAGGAAGCAGCCAAGCTGCGCGCCGAAGGCGAGGAGCAGGCACTGACCATCCGCGCCCAGGCCGACCGCGAAAGCACGGTGCTGGTCGCCGAGGCCGAGCGCGACGCGCAGAAGCTGCGCGGCGAAGGCGATGCCGAGGCGGCGAGCGTCTACGGCAAGGCCGGCTCTGCCGACCCGTCGTTCTACGCCTTCTACCGCAGCCTGGAGGCCTACCGCGGCGCCATGGCCGACGGCAACGGCGTGATCGTGCTCGACAAGAACGATCCGTTCCTGCAGTACCTCAAGAGCGATCGCTGAGGGGTGGGATTGGGGAGTCGGGATTGGGGATTCGCAAAGGCGGGTCCCCGGTCTCTGACGGCGTGCAGGATGGCCGGTTGCAGACGCCGGTACCCGGCGCAGGAAGCCTTTGTGGGAGCGACT
The DNA here is from genome assembly GCF_034105445.1 of Xanthomonas sp. LF07-6. Taxonomy (NCBI): domain Bacteria; kingdom Pseudomonadati; phylum Pseudomonadota; class Gammaproteobacteria; order Lysobacterales; family Lysobacteraceae; genus Xanthomonas; species Xanthomonas sp. LF07-6. The sequence goes on along the minus strand of NZ_JAXGGI010000001.1, from coordinate 708,468 downwards.
TCAGTCGCGACGGGCTTCACCGGGAAGGCTTGCGCCACTTCAGCCGCTCCTGAACGATCAAGCCGCTTCAGTGTCGACGCGGCCCGCCCATCCCCTCTTGCCGAGACCCCCATGCACGATCTGATCGCCGCGGTGTGCCTGGTCGTCGTCTTCGAAGGTCTGATCCTGTTGGTCGCGCCGGAGGCCTGGAAGCGGATGGTGCAGCAGATGCTGGCCATGCCGACCACGCAGTTGCGGATCGCTGGCGGCGTAGCTCTGGCGGTGGGATTGATGGCCTTGCTGTGGGTTCGCGCCTGACAGCATTCTGATCGTGCCCGATGGGCAGGTCGCTGAACGCGGCAGGGGAAGGGGTGGTGACCGCCACCCAAAACCCGGATAATGCACAAAAGCCGGCCGGGCCCGCTCCATGTGAGCGTCTCGACCGGCTTTTTCCGTGTATGGGTCCTGCCGCCGCCTGGACGCTCCCCGATGGAGCGGCCGCACCGGTGTCGGTCGGTCCCCGCACGGCCACCACATCCGCGTGGCCCCGACGGTCGCGCAGCAAACCAGGAGTTACCCAGCCATGGGTCAGTCAGTTGTCGTGCTCGGCGCCCAGTGGGGCGATGAAGGCAAAGGCAAGATCGTCGATCTGCTCACCGAGGAAATCGGTGCCGTCGTGCGTTTCCAGGGCGGCCACAATGCCGGCCACACCCTCGTCATCAACGGCAAGAAGACCGTCCTGCACCTGATCCCGTCCGGCATCCTGCGCGCCGACGCGCTGTGCCTGATCGGCAACGGCGTGGTGATCTCCCCGGCCGCGCTGCGCAAGGAAATCGAGGAGCTGGAGACCTCCGGCGTGGAAGTGCGGTCGCGCCTGAAGATCTCGCCGGCCGCGCCGCTGATCATGCCGTACCACATCGCCCTGGATCAGGCCCGCGAGAAGGCCGCCGGCGGCAAGGCCATCGGCACCACCGGCCGCGGCATCGGCCCGGCCTACGAAGACAAGGTGGCGCGCCGCGGCATCCGCGTCGCCGACCTGCATTACCCGCCGCAGCTGGAAGAGCTGCTGCGCACCGCGCTGGACTACCACAACTTCGTGCTGACCAAGTACCTGGGCGTGGAAGCGGTCGACTTCCAGAAGACCTTCGACGAAGCGCTGGCCTTCGGCGAGTACGTGCAGCCGATGAAGTCCGACGTGGCCGGCATCCTTCACGACCTGCGCAAGCAGGGCAAGCGCGTGCTGTTCGAAGGCGCGCAGGGTGCGCTGCTGGACATCGACCACGGCACCTATCCCTACGTCACCAGTTCCAACACCACCGTCGGCGGCGCACTGGCCGGCACCGGCGTGGGCGCGCAGGACATCGACTACGTGCTGGGCATCGCCAAGGCCTATGCCACCCGCGTCGGCGGCGGCCCGTTCCCGACCGAACTGGACGACGAGATCGGCCAGGGCATTCGCGACCGCGGTGCCGAGTACGGCGCCTCCACCGGCCGTCCGCGCCGCTGCGGCTGGATGGACATCGTCGCGCTGAAGCGCGCGGTGGCCATCAACGGCATCTCCGGCCTGTGCATCACCAAGCTCGACGTGCTCGACGGCATGGAGAAGCTGAAGGTGTGCATCGCCTACGAATACCGCGGCAAGCGCACCGAGTACGCGCCGCTGGACGCGCAGGGCTGGGAAGAGTGCACCCCGGTGTACCTGGAGTTCCCGGGCTGGAGCGAGAACACCCACGGCATCACCGTGTGGGACGAACTGCCGCCCGCCGCCCGCGCCTACCTGCGTGCGCTGGAGGAACTGGCCGGCTGCCCGATCTCGATCGTCTCCACCGGTCCGGACCGCGAGCACACCATGGTGCTGCAGGATCCGTTCGCCTGAGGCGGGCAGCACGCGACTCCTTCTCCCGCATGCGGGAGAAGGACGTGCCGAGTCTCCAGAGAGCCCCGCGACAGCGGGGCTTTTTATTTCGCGCCGCACACTGATACGCGTAATGCGGTGCGCCGTGCATGCACGTGGGAGGGACGGCTGACCGAGCAGCGTGCGCGCGCTTTCTGGTTGCTCGATGCAATCGGAGTTGCCGGAGTGCCGTTGCGGACACTGCAGTCCGCGTCCATCTGCGGCTGCCGCAAAGCTGCGCTAGCATTCCGCGCGGCGCCCGCATGCCGCCACTCGACAAGGACGACCGCCGATGTTCGCTGCACTGTTCGACACGCTGTTCCGCCGCACGCCCAGCCCCGACGCCTTCGCCAGGCTGTACACCGATGCCCTGCGCGCGCGGGGCTATCGCGAGGAGCTGGTCTATCAGCCCGACGCGTTCCGGCTGGTCGGCGGCAATGGCTACACCATCTATCTGCACAACGCCTATCAGGCCTACAGGACCGCGACGCGCAAAGGCCGCGCCGAGGCATTGCGCGCCTATGTGACGTCCTCGCTCAATGCGCAGGAAGAGAGTGGCCGGGAAAAGACATTCGACGAGGTGCGCGCGACGCTGATGCCGGTGATCCGCAATCGCGGCATGTTCGAGGAGCTGCGGCTGGAGCACTTGCTGGAGAAAGGCCTCGATGCGCCATTCCCATATGCATGGCGCGACATCGCCGAGGATTGCGTCGAGCTGCTGGCGCTGGATCTGCCGGATACGATCTCCACGCTATTACAGGGGCCGCGCGCGGCATGGGGGATCACCCTGGACGAAGGCCTGGCGATCGCCCGCGACAATCTGCGCGATGCAACCGCCGACCATTTCGTCGAAGTCGCGCCGGGCGTGTTCCGCGGCGCATGGCAGGATGCCTACGACACCAGCCGCGCGTTGCTGCCCGACGTGCTGTACCGCGTACCGGTGGCGGGCAATCCGCTGTTCATGCTGCCGGCGCGCGACTGCCTGCTGGTGGTGGGCGATCGCGACGCCGCCGCCATCGGCGCGATGCTGGAACTGAGCGTGGAAGCAGCCGCGCAGGGCCGCAACGTCTCCGCGCTGGTGTTCACTTACGACGAGGCACGCCGCATGGTGCCGTTCGCGCTGGCGTTGCCCGAGCATCGCCAGTGCCAGGCGGACCTGCGCCGGCTGCTGGACGCGCCTGCCTACGCCGATCAGAAGGCGGCGCTGGACAAGCTCCACAACGCGACCGACCAGGACATCTTCGTCGCATCGTTCAGCGTCTACCAGGAGCGCGACGACGGCGCGCGGCAGTTTTCGCTCTGCACCTGGACCAAGGGCGTCGATACCCTGCTGCCCAGAGCCGACCGGATCGCCCTGGTCGTCCCGCGCGACGACGCCGAGGAGGACGCGGTCGTCCTGGTGTCCTGGGACGAGGCTGTTGCCGCGTTTGGCGACCTGATGGAGCCCCAGCCGCCGCTGTATCCGCCGCGTTACCGCGTGCGGGCGTTTCCCGATGACGCGCAGCTCAGGCAACTGACGCCGCTGTGATGGGACTTGGGGGTTGGAGTTGGGGGGGGCATGGATGTGCTGCGCGCTCGGACCCTCACCCCCAACCCCTCTCCCGGTGGGAGAGGGGCTAGTTGCGGTCCCACGGGTAAAGGCGCGTGCAGGCGTAGCGTGAGTAACGTAGCTTCTTGCATGGGATGGAGCTCAAGAAATCGCCCGTATGGCCGATAGCCTTGCACGGGTCGGCGTTGTTGCACGCCGGCAACGGCATGCGTGGGACCGGAGTGCGACGATATCCGCCGCATTCACGGATCCGGCGTGTGCTGCGGCATCTTGGGGAGAACGGCAGTGCGCGGTCGCTTGATCTTGCAGTCGCTCAGGATGCTGCTGTGTGGGAGTGTGCTGGTGTCGTCCGCGGTGGCGCACGCGGCCGCGATGCAGCGGTGCGCACCGGCGCAGGCGTTGCCGGCCTGCGTGGCGGCGGTGCGTGCCGCAGACCCGGCGGCCGCGCTGCAGATGGGCATGCCGGCCTGGGACGCCGCGGCCGACAAGCAAGGCTCGATCGCGCTCGGCCTGGAACTGGTCGATGCGGCCGCCGCCGCGGGCCAGCCGAACAGGGTGGTCTCCATCGGCTCGGCGCTGCTCGCCCAGCCGTTGTCGCCGCAACAGCGGGTGCGCCTGTTCACGCAACTCAATGCCGAGATCTGGCGACCGCGCGACGCGCTCCGCATCGCGCAGCTCGAAGGCGAGATGCGGCGGCTGGAAACGGAGCTGCCGCACGACCCGCACATCGCCGAACTGTGGCGACTGCTGGCCCGCTCCTACTACAAGATGGGTGCGCAGGACGACGCCTTGCGGGTCGCCCGCATCGCATTGTCCAGAGTGCGTCGGCATCCGGATCCGGTGGAATACAAGGCCAACCAGACCGTGTTCCTGGTGTCGGCTCAGCAGGGGCGCATGCCCGATGCCATCGCCGCCCTGCTCGAGGCGGAGCGTGTGGTCAAGGCGCTGGGCAAGCCCGACGACGTCTCCATGCTGCACAACGCCACCGGCGTGTTCATTTATGCCCACGAATGGAAAAAGGCGATCGCCTACGGCCAGCGTGCGCTCGCTGCCTACGATGCGATGCCGTACAAGGACCTGACGCGCGCGGACATACTCAACAACCTGGGCACAGCCTATCAGGGCGCAAACGAACTGCAACGTGCCGAAGCGATCTACCGGCAGGCGTTGGCGGCGGGACGTGCCGATGGCAAGACGTCGCTGATCGGATTGCTGAACAACCTGGGCAACGTACTCGCGCTGCAGCATCGCCCGCGGGAGGCGTTGCCCTTGTTGCGCGAAGCGGCCGCGATGCTGGAGGGGGCGGCGCCAGGCGGCGATCATGGCGAGGGAGGCATCGTCTATTCCACGCTCGGCAACGTTCTGGCCGATCTCGGCCAACGCGACGCCGCGGCCGCCGCGTTCGAGCGCGCGCGGCAGATGTTCACGCAGTGGGACAACGTCCCCCGGCGGCTGGAAATGTACCCGCGCATGATCGACAACCTCGACGCACTCGGCCGCGACCGCGAGGCGCTTGCCCTCATGCGCGAGTACAAGGCGGTCAACGACAAGGCCGTGAACGTCGAATCCAAGACCCGTATCGCCGAGCTCGAATCGGCGGTGGACCTGGCGCGCAAGAACAGCGAACTGGCCGCACTTGCCCGCACCCGCGCCGCCGAACAGGCGGCGTATGCGCAACTGCAGGCGCGCGCGCAGCGCCAGCGCAGCGTGCTCTACGGTCTACTCGCCGCACTGCTGGCGCTGGCCGGCTTTTTCCTGCTCAAGGTGCGCGAAGGCCGCGCGCGTCGGCGCATCAACGCGGAACTGGCGCGCAAGAACGAGGAGATCCAGGCGCAGCACCGCGAACTGGAACAGCTCGCGGCCACCATCCGTCGCCAGAGCGAGGAAGACGCCCTCACCGGCCTGCGCAATCGCCGCTACGTCACCGCCTGGCTGCAGGCGCGCGAGGCTGCAGCGACGCCCGAGCGCACGCAGGAACCGCTGCTGATCGCCCTGCTGGACATCGACCACTTCAAACGCGTCAATGACCTGCACGGCCACGAAGGCGGCGACCACGCCCTGATACGACTGGGCGATCTGCTGCGCGAGTGCGCTCGCAGCTCGGACATCATCGCCCGCCGGGGCGGCGAAGAGTTCCTGTGGATCTGCCCCGGCGGCACCCTGGCCGACGCCCCGCGCCTGTTCCGCCGCCTGCGCGAGCGCCTGCAGGCCGACCCGCTGGTGCGCCCGACCGGCCGCATCGCCCTCACCGTGTCGATGGGCGTGAGCCTGTTTCCCGCCCACCCCGGTGGCGACTGGCCACTGAGCCTGCGCATCGCCGACGCCGCCCTGTACCGCGCCAAGCATGCCGGCCGCGATCGTTGGGTGGGGCTGACGTTGGACGGGGTGGCGGCCGATCTCGGCGCCGATGTGTCGCTGGAGACCCTGGAGGCGGAGGGGCTGCTGCGGCAGACCGAGGATGGGGGCGATGGAGTGGTGTTTCTTGTGGAGCAGGGGGTGGTGTGAGTTAGAGCTTGGAGGGATGCAAGATCAAAGCGGATCAAGCGACGAAATTTACCCAAAAAGGGTAAATAAATACCCATAATGGGAAGAAAATTGGCCATGTGGGTAGTAAGCTGCACCGCATGGTCAACAACCTGCTCAATCCCGCGGGCGTAGGCGAGGCGCTGCGCTCTTCCCGCGCGCTGACGCTGGGCCTGGCGGATGCCTTGTTCACTCGCACCCAGCAACGCGTGTTAGGCCTGTTGTACGGTCGGCCGCAGCGCAGCTTTGGTGTCGGCGAACTGATCGCCGCTGCCAGCGGCGGCTCGGGCGCCGTGCAGCGCGAACTGGCCAAGCTGGCCGACGCCGGCTTGCTGACGGTACAGCGCATCGGCAACCAGAAGCGCTACCAAGCCAATCCGCATTCGCCCATCCACGACGAGCTGCTCGGCATCGTGCAGAAGACCATCGGCCTGGCCGGCCCGCTCGGCGAGGCCTTGCAGCCCATCGCCGACGACATCGTGGCCGCCTTCGTCTACGGATCGGTCGCCAAGCGCAGCGACACCGCGCGCAGCGACATCGACCTGATGGTGATCTCCGATACGCTGGGCTATGCCGACCTGATGCGCGCGCTGGATGGCATGCAGGCGCGGCTGGGCCGCCCGGTCAATCCCACGCTGTACACGCGTGCCGATTACGCCAAGCGGTTGCGCGACGAAAACGCATTCCTGCAGCGGGTGCTGCAGCAACCCAAGATCTGGGTGATTGGAGGCATGGATGACCTCGCCACTTGAAAACCTGGCCGGCCCCGGCAAGCAACTCAGTGCCGAACCGACCGACCAACGCGAATTCGACGGCCTGATCCGCTCCGGCCTGGCCCGCCTGGGCGACGCCAAGAACGCCACGCTCGCCCTGGAAAGCCGCTTCGACCTGGCCTACAACGCTGCGCACGCACTGTGCCTGGCGGCACTGCGTGCCAAGGGCTACCGCGCCAACAACCGCTACATCGTGTTCCAGGTGTTGCCGCACACCTTGGGCCTGGGGCCGGAGGTGTGGCGGGTGCTGGACAAATGCCACCATCAGCGCAACGTCGCCGAGTACGAGGGCGAACTGGATGTGAGCGAGCGGCTGGTGCTGGATTTGATTGCGGCTTGCGATGCGGTGCGGGTGGCGCTTGGATTTGACGCATAGGTGAGTGCCGCCGCATTGAAACAACCATTCCTGCAAAAGCATCGCAATTGCTTGTAGGAACAAAAACCTTTATTCAATCTTGCATTGTCGATGGCGCACTTGCCACGACACAGCCAGCGCCTGCGAACTGATCATTCGTCGGCTACGACGACGCGCTCGCGCACACCCCGCAGCAGCAATGGCTGCAGCGCTTTGCGACCGGGCGCCGGTTTGCTCTCGTCGCCAACGATCTAGCCGCACAACTGCATGCCTGCGCGGCCGGGCACTTCGCGGCGCTGCTGCCGCGGTTCCCGCTGGAGGCGACCGCCGGCGGGGCGTTGGTCGAACTGCCAGAGGCGCCGCGCTGCGACGTCGAACGTAAGATCTGGCTGGTCGTGCATCCGGACGTGCGCCGCGCGCCGCGCGTGCAGCGGGTCGCCGAGGCCATCGCTGATGTAGCGCCACTAAGGGCTAGGTGATCCGGTAGTATTCACTGCGGATCGATATAAGCCGTCTAGTATTGAAAATTTTGATTCAGGATCAGTGATATAGATATAGCATCCCTTCATGCCGCGGCTCATTAAGGTTTTATAGGTATTCCGGATGATCCGATCCACGCGGTCACGGGCCTTGGGATCACGCTTGGATTGCAACTTGTATCCGCGGATAGAGCGGTCCTGCTTTGAACGCCTGCTTGGGTCGGTGAGCACCTGACCCTCGCGCCAAACCAGATCCGGTCCGATAATCACGCCCACGTAGTCCATTTCCAGCCCCTGGCAGGTGTGGATGCATCCGATTTGCTCGACCGAGTTCTCGGCGACAGCCCATAAGTCGCCATCGCTACCCAGGTTCCACTGAGCGCGATAGTCGTGTTCCAGGATTTCGATGTCCCATATATCCGGGTTTTTCTTGCCCTTCCAGTCCCAGCAGTAGCCAGCCACTACGCGGGATTTGTTGTTGAGCTTGTTCTTCTCGCGAATCAGGTTGTGCAGTTCAAACGGTGAATCGACGATGCGGAAGTCGAAGGTGTCGCGGTCGAAATCGGTGTTGGCGGTTTCGCGGATGCCGAGGAAGTTGTCCAGCCAAGCGATGTAGCCGTCCGAGCCGGCGCAGCGGAACTGCGAAGCGAGTTCTAGCTCCGTCACTTCGGCGCCAAGGTGCGCGGCCCAACGCCTTAGTTCGCCGGTGTGGCCGATGTCGGAGAGGGTGACAATCTGGTCGTCGTCGACGAAGAGGATGGTGCAATGGGCGCTGCGGATCAGCTCCATTACTTGGTTCTGGCCCTCGTTTCCGTAGAAGCCGCTCTTTTCGTTGAGTCGATGTGCTTCGTCCACGACCAGTACGTCGAAGGTGTCGGATTCAGCCCGATGGAATCCACCCGAGCCGGAGAATAGATTGGAGATTTCATATTTGCGGATATGGCCGGCCAACTTCTGCGCATACACAGCGCGCGGCGCCGCATTTTTGGAGACATACTTACTGTTTGCGCCGCGCTTGGTCAGCGCGACAAGCAGATTTACCGCCACCACAGACTTGCCTGTGCCAGGGCCACCTTTCACGATCACCACCTGCTTGCGCTCTGCGCTGGCCTGCGCGGCACGCGCCAGGCAGGTTTCGTAAACCAGCTTCTGTTCGTCGATCAGCACGAACTCCTGGTTTCCCTTGAGCATGCCGACCACGCTGTCGGCAAGCATCTTGGATGGGCGGATGCGGCCGTTCTCGATCTTGTAAAGCAATTCGCCGTTGTCGCCTTTGCGCACATGCTGGCGGATGAAGTCGCGCAGCTTTCGCTTCTCTTCTACCCCACGCAGGAACAGTGGTGCCTTGTCGGTGTAGGCGACGTAGCGCGGATCGTCGATAGTGCCGTCGCGGAAGTGGTTGTGCAGGTAGGCGCAAGGCCTTAGCTGGACGCCGCCTTCGTGTACCGCCTCGTTGAAGCCCTGCAGCAGGGCCGCATATGACCACGCCTGATAGGACGGGTGCGGGCCTTCGGTCTCGGTCGGCCCGCCGCGTTGCGCGCGGACGATGCCGTCCTTGTCGGTGACAGCGGAGGACGACCATTGCTTTAGTTCGACGATGATTGCGCGCGGCTCTTCGGCCTCGCCAAGCCCGCTCAGGATGAAATCGATACGCTTGGCGGTCTGCGGGATGCCGAACTCGATGCCCACCCCCATATCTGCGGGTAGGCTGTCGTCGCTGAGGACATCAGCCATCTGGGTCAGCGAGTGGCGCCAGGCGCGGAACTCGTTGTCCGGCGCGTAGCGCCCTGTCTTTTGAATGAAAGCGGTGGCGATGATGTCCTCGATCGCCTGCCGCTCAGAGTCGTGCAAGAAAGCGGCACGGGTGGACTGATATACGATCACGCTTTGTGTTCCCCTGAATCCCTTTCACAGCTCGACGGGACTTTGAACCGATGCGATGTGGCTGACAAGGCTTGATGTTTGCGCGCGCCCCCTCGTCAGCTTTGTCGCAACCAACTTGGAGCAATTCGTATACAAGGCCCAGCCTTTATATGTCGCTAGCACCGTGCATCAAAGTTGTTCGATAGGCGACTTGACGCGTTGCATTGTTAGTAGCAAAGTTACTAAACGGAGCCTCGAAACTCCGCAGACAGCGGCACCCACCTCCGATAAGCCGGTGGGTTTTTTGTGCCTGTACGTTTGCAGGTGCAACCGGCATGACGTCTGTGTCGGGAGGGCGGTGAATACAACACCCGAAAGGGAAATAAGCCCGCCGGCTGTCTGCGGTTTCGAGCCTCCCGACTTCCTTTCCGTCGCGTTGCGGCGGGTGGGCCACTTCATGGATGGAGGCGGCGACGATGTCGGACGGCAACGTGGATTTCGAGGCGACGGGTTATTTTCTGCCGGAAGAGAGTCAGTTCCGGCTGGTGCGGTTGGGCGAGCACATCCGGTTCCTGGCGAGGTTGGCTCGCCCGCGCAGTGCGGACGAGGAGCGGGAGATCGCGGCGATCGCGCGGACCGGCGAGTTGTCGGCGTGCATGGAGCTACTGGCCGAGCAGGTGGAACTGGTGCTGCGCGAGATCTCGTGGCCGGGACTTCCGCAGTCGTCTTACGCGCGGCAGCCACGGCGATAGCCGGTCTTTAAAGGTTTTTATCTTGCATTGGTGCCTCGCCCACCACCGTCAGTTCAGAGCGCGTGCGCCATCGGCCGTATCTGCTGTTCCTGTTCGCCCGGTGCGTGATACCGCAGTTCCTCGGTGCGTTCCGGCGAAAGCATGCGGTTGCCGATGCCCGGTTCGAGGCGTCCAGGGAAACCCCACACCGGCACGTCCATCAGCTCGCCGAAGGTGCGGTAGGCGGAGTTGCTGTTGACGGTCTTGCCGAAGACCTTGAAGCCGTAGTTCGGATAGTCGCGGTCCTGGGCGTTGAGTTCCGGCACGGCGCGCACCGCGGTATTCCAGCGCTCCAGGATCTCGTGCTTGTCGCCGGTGGCCACCGTGCGTGACGGTTGGTCGTCGCGGATGTAGGTGGTGCTGTCGACCTTTTCGCCGATGGAGCGGGCGTACGCAGGATCGTGCGGGTAGTGCCAGGCGCGCAGCGAGTGCCGGGTGGCGTCGGTGCCGATGGGGATGGCCTGGCCGGTCTGGCGATCGGTGGCCAGGCCGTGCAGTTCCGCCACGGCCTTGCCGTGTTCGTCGCGCAGTACCCAGAAGGCGTGGCCGGCGATGCCGATGACGCCGAGCGAGCGGGCTTCGATGGCGTAAGTGGGCATGGTCGTGTCCTTCCTTGGTCGCTGTGATGGCGCGGGGGTCAGAACCGCCGTGTCCTATTCGGGCTCACAGCGGCTACGTGGCGACGCAGCGATCCAACGCGGTCTTGAGATCCTGCATCGCCTTGTCGACGCCGAGGTCGACGAAGTAGGCGCCAGCGCCCTTGAGGGCGAGCTTGGCCTGGCTGGCGCCCGGTGGGCGCTCCAGGCGCAGGCGAAAGCCGCTGCGGTTCGCTTCGGGGAAGTCGCCCGATTCCAGGATGCCCTTGGCCGGGTCTTCGCGGGTGACCTTGGGCCAGGAGCTGCTCGTCTCCGACAGGGTGGCGATGCTGGATTCGGCGCAGTCGAACAGGCGCTGGTTGGGTAGGTCGGCCGGGACGCGCAGCACCGCCGAGGCCATGGGTGTCTTGCGGGCGGCGGCGGGCATGCTGCAGGCGCTGGCGACCAGCGCCAGGCCGGCGAATTGGGCGATGCGGTGCCATGGCGTCATGAGGACGTTCCCTGCGTGGGCGGTGGCGAGCTTCCTGCTCGGCGCATGCTGCCGGATGCGCTGGATGTTGCTGCGCGGTCAGCGCCGCGCGCGACGCCAGGCGATCAGGGCCACGGCAGCCAGGGCGGCGACGGTGCCGACGGCGGCGACCTGCGCCGCACGCTTGGCGCGTTGTTCGCGCAGGCGCAGGGCGTCGCCGCTGGCGTCGTCGGCGGACAGCGGCGAGCGGTACACGCTGTGCGCGGCGGCGCGGCCGGAGATGGCGGCACGGCGCGCGGGCGGGGTCGGGGCACCGTCGGTAGCGGTGTCGTCCACGGCGTGGACGGTGTCGGTGATCATGGTGGGTTGCATCCTCGGCGCTGCGTTCATGCGTGTCTGTCGATCGAGCGGTCGGTTGGTGGCTGACGCCCTATCTTTCCAAGCGCCACGTTAACGCGGCGCGGGGGAAAAGTAATGTGCAGGCGCCCCGGGTCCCGCTGGCGTTGGCTCAGCCGACCTGGCGGACCATCAGCAACACGCGGCTGCCGTAGGAATCGGCTTCCTGCACGGGCTGCCAGCCGTGGCGTGCGTACAGGCCGCCGTCCAAGTGCTCGGTCTGCAGGTACAGGGCGTCCAGGCCCAGGTCCGCGGCGTCTGCCAGGGCATGGGCGAGCAGTCGACCGGCGATGCCGCGCCCGCGATAGGCATCGGCGACGTACATGCCGCCCAGCCAGTACGGGTATTGCGGGAAGGCGTCCATTTCCCGGTCTTTCAGCTGCACCACGGCGATCGGCCGGGCGCCATCGAAGGCGGCCAGCCGCCGCGGCAGGCCATGCGCATCCGCGGCGCGCTGCAGTTGGCGCAGTTCGTCGTCCAGCGAGAAGCCGGCCTCGCGACCCCAGGCCGCGTGGTACCAGGCGGCGATCTGCGGCAGTTCCGGGGCGTGCCGGTCGAGATGACGGACGTTCATGCGTGCGAGCATTGCGGTGGTGCGGTAACAGGGAAGTGTAAGCGGGGAACGCGCTTGGACCAGGGCAGGGCTGCGCGGCAGCCGCGTCCGTGCGGGCTGTCGGCCTATCACGCATGCAATGGGACGCCACAAGCGGCTTGAACGGCAGCCACGTCCACCCGCGTCTCCACGCGCTCACGCCGGCAAGTTTGGCGATAATGCCGGACTGTTCCGTCAGGATCGCCGCATGACCGCTCTCACCGAACGTTACGCGCGCGCCGTGGACTACGCGCGCATCGCCCACGCCGGCCAGTTCCGCAAGGGCGGCACGGTGCCGTATCTGAGCCACGTGCTGGGCGTGTCGACGCTGGTGCTGGAGGCCGGCGGCGACGAGGACCAGGCGATCGCGGCGCTGCTGCACGACGTGGTGGAGGATTGCGGTTCCGGCCATGAGGGCGTGATCCGCGCGCAATTCGGCGAGGCGGTGGCGGACATGGTGATGGCGTGTACCGACGCCACGGCCGAGCGCAAGGCGGTGCCCGCGGACGTGCCGGCCAAGCGCCGCGACTGGCGCATCCGCAAGCAGGCGTACCTGGCGCACTTGGCCGAGGCCCCGGACGCGGTGCTGCTGGTGTCGGCCTGCGACAAGCTCTACAACGCGCGCAGCATCGTCGCCGACCTGGAAGACCCCGAGGTCGGCACCGCGGTGTTCGAGCGCTTCACCGCCGGCCGCGACGGCACGCTGTGGTACTACCAGGCGCTGCATGCGATCTATGCCGAACGCGGCGTGGCGGTGCTGCGCGCGTTCGCCAGTGCGGTGACGCGGATGCAGGCGCTGGCCGCGCGCGACGAGGATGCCGACACGCTGGTGGCGCCTGCGTTGAGCTGAGACTTGCGTCGCCGGCGAAGGCGCGCCGTTCTGCGTCGATAGCGGGCTGAACACGCCGCAGCAAAGTCGCCGCGACACGCCCATGGCAGCCGACCGGCTAAGCTTGCGCGCTCCTTCGCGTTGCCGGTCCTGCCCATGTCCACGCCTCCCGCTTTCGCCGCTTCCGGCTTCGTGCGCGTCCGTGGCGCGCGCGAGCACAACCTCAAGGATGTGGACGTGGAGCTGCCGCGCGATGCACTGGTGGTATTCACCGGCGTGTCTGGCTCAGGCAAATCGTCGCTGGCGTTCGGCACGCTGTTCGCCGAGGCGCAGCGGCGCTATCTGGATTCGATCTCGCCGTATGCGCGGCGCCTGATCGACCAAGCCGGCGTCGCCGACGTCGACGCCATCGACGGCCTGCCGCCGGCGGTGGCGCTGCAGCAGCATCGCGGTGCGCCGAGCACGCGCTCGTCGGTCGGTAGCGTCACCACCATCTCCAACTCGCTGCGCATGCTGTATTCGCGTGCCGGCACCTATCCGCCTGGGCAGGGCATCATCCATGCCGACGGCTTCTCGCCGAACACGCCGGCCGGCGCCTGCCCCACCTGCCATGGGCTGGGGCGCATCTACGACGCCACCGAGGCGTCGATGGTGCCGGACCGTTCGCTGAGCATCCGCGAGCGCGCGGTGGCGGCGTGGCCGCCGGCCTGGCACGGGCAGAACCTGCGCGACATCCTCACCACGCTCGGCCACGACGTCGACGTGCCGTGGGCGAAGCTGCCGAAGAAGACCCGCGACTGGATCCTGTACACCGACGAGCAACCGACCGTGCCGGTGTATCCGGGTTTCAGCCTGGCCGAGACCCAGCGTGCGCTCAAGCGCAAGCAGGAGCCGGCGTACATGGGCACCTTCAGCAGCGCGCGCCGTTATGTGCTGCACACCTTCGCCAGCACGCAGAGCGCGCTGATCAAGAAGCGTGTGGCGCAGTACCTGATCAGCACCGCATGCCCCAGTTGCGACGGCAAGCGGCTGCGCCGCGAGGCGCTGTCGGTGACCTTCGCCGGGCTGGATATCGGCGCACTGTCGCAGCGCCCGCTCGGCGAGGTGGCCGAGCTGCTGCGGCCCGCGGCTGAAGGCCGCATGCAGGGCCGATCGCGGCATCCGGAGCAGGCGCTGGCCGCGCAGCGCATCGCCCAGGACCTGCTGGCGCGGATCCAGGTGGTGGAGGCGTTGGGCCTGGGTTATCTGACCCTGGAGCGCAGCACGCCGACGCTGTCGCCCGGCGAACTGCAGCGGCTGCGCCTGGCCACGCAGATCCGCTCGCAACTGTTCGGCGTGGTCTACGTGATGGACGAGCCGTCGGCGGGCCTGCATCCGGCCGACACGCAGGCGTTGCTGGGTGCGCTGGACCAACTCAAGGGCGCTGGCAATTCGCTGTTCGTGGTCGAGCACGAGATCGACGTGATCCGTCATGCCGACTGGATCGTCGATGTCGGCCCCGGTGCCGGCGAGCACGGCGGGCAGGTGCTGTACAGCGGTCCGCCGGCGGGATTGGCGCAGGTGCAGGCCTCGTCCACGCGCCGCTACCTGTTCGCCGAACCGCACGCCGCCGCCCATGCGCCGCGCACGCCGGAGGCCTGGCTGCAGTTGCGCGAGGTCAGTCGCAACAACGTGGTCGCGCTGGACGTGGACATCCCGCTGGGCGTGTTCACCACGGTCACCGGCGTGTCCGGCTCGGGCAAATCCTCGCTGGTCAGCCAGGCGCTGGTGGAGTTGCTGGGTACGCAACTGGGGCAGGTGCCGGCCGAGGCGGAGGAGGAACTGGATCCGCTGGAGCGCGGTGCGCGTGTCGCCACCGATGGCTACATTGCCGGCGGCCTGGAACACGTGCGGCGATTGGTACAGGTGGACCAGGCGCCGATCGGGCGCACGCCGCGCTCCAACCTGGCGACCTACACCGGCCTGTTCGACCATGTGCGCAAGCGCTTTGCGGCCACGCCGGCAGCGCGCAAGCGCAAGTACGACGCCGGGCGTTTTTCGTTCAACGTCGCCAAGGGCCGTTGCGAGACCTGCGAAGGCGAGGGCGCGGTGAGCGTGGAACTGCTGTTCATGCCTAGCGTGTATGCGCCGTGCCCCACCTGCCATGGCGCGCGCTACAACGCCAAGACGCTGGAGATCGAACTGCGCGGCCAGAACATCGCACAGGTGCTGCGCATGACCGTGGCGCAGGCGCTGGATTTCTTTGCCGACGATGCGGCGATCGCGCGGCCGCTGCAGGTGCTGATGGAGGTGGGCCTGGGCTATCTGCGCCTGGGCCAGCCGGCCACCGAACTCTCCGGCGGCGAGGCGCAGCGGATCAAGCTGGCCAGCGAGCTGCAGCGCGCACAGCGCCGCGGCACCGTGTACGTGCTGGACGAACCCACCACCGGCCTGCATCCGGCCGACGTGGACACGCTGCTGCGGCAATTGCACGGGCTGGTGGAGGCGGGCAACACCGTGGTGGCGGTGGAGCACGACATGCGCGTGGCCGCGGCCAGCGACTGGATCATCGACATGGGGCCAGGCGCGGGCGGGGCGGGCGGCAAGGTCGTGGCGGCGGGCGTACCGGGAGTGGTGGCGACGCATGCAGGCAGCCGAACGGCGCCTTTCCTGGCTGCGGAATTGGCGGGGTAGGCGCGCGCGTCGCGGCGCGTGGTCTTCGTCAGTTCCGACACGGCGAGGGCATGCCGGAATGCACGAGGATGCAGTCGCAGCGAGCGAAGCCTGCCGGGTGCCTGACCCTGCAAAGCGTCGGGACTGAAGTCCCTCCCACAGTGCACCCGGGTAAGGCTCCGCACGGCTCTGCGGGAACGGCTCCGTGTAGTCTCAAAACCGCCTGGAGCCGCTCGCAATGAGGTCTCATGCCGCATCGCGCATCGCGCATCGCGCATTGTGACGCGACAGCCCGCAGTGCTGCCGACGTGAAACGCCGCCCACGTTGGCCACGCGCCGGCCACGGTGGCGACCGCGTGGCCGCCACCGCCAGCGGTTGCCGAGGCTGCGGCGATCAGCCCAGCAGTTCGAAGCTGGCCGTCAGCCCCGGTGCCTGCGCCGAGGGCGCGACCCACAGATCGAACTGGCCCGGTTCCACCGTCGGCTTGAGCGCCTGGCCCACGAACAGCAGATCCTCGCGGCGCAGCACGAAGTCCACGCTGGCGCTGCCGCCGGCCGGCACCGCGACCTTGCGGAAATCCTTCAGTTCGCGCACCGGGCGGGTGATGCTGGCGCTGCGGTCGCGGACGTACAGTTGCACCACTTCCTCGGCGTCGCGGTGGCCGCGGTTGTGGATGCGTGCGGCGATCTTCAGCGTGCCGCCGGCGGCCAGCCGCGACGTGCTCAAGGTCAGTTCGCCGTATTCGATGCGGCCATAGGTCAGGCCGTGGCCGAACGGGAACAGCGCGGTGTTGGAGATCGTGCGGTAGTGGGTGGTGAAGGGCGTCAGCGCGTTCGGGCGCGGATCCGGGCGACCGGTGGGCTTGTGCGCGTAGTAGTACGGCGACTGCCCGGATTCGTGCGGGAAGCTCACCGGCAGGCGCCCGGAGGGGCCGTGCACGCCGAGCAGGATGTCGGCCAGCGCCGGGCCGGAGGCCGAGCCGAGGAACCAGCTGACCAGGATCGCCGGCGCGTCCAGCACCGCGCCGTCGAGCACCAGCGCACGGCCATTGCTGAGCACCACCACCACCGGCGTGCCGGTGGCCGCCACGGCGGCCAGCAGCGACTGCTGCGCGCCGGGGATGCTGATGTCGGTGCGCGACTGCGCTTCGCCGGAGTAGCGCAGCGGTTCGCCGATCGCCAGGATCGCCACGTCGGCGGCGGTCGCCGCGGCCACCGCCGCCTGCACGCCGCCCGGCAGTGCGTGTTCGAACGCGCAGCCTTCCACCACCTGCAACGCGGCCGGATCGGCCAATTGCGCGCGCAGGGCCGTGGCCAGGTCGTTGCCGCTGTCGTCGCCGCCGAACAGCGTCCACGGTCCGGCGCTCTCCACCCAGTTGCTGGCCATCGGCCCGATCAGCGCGATGCGCTGGCCCTGGCGCTTGAGCGGCAGCAGTTCGCCCTCGTTCTTGAGCAGCACCACCGATTTGCGTGCGGCCTCGTGCGCCAGTGCCAGCGTCTCCGGGCGCCGCTGCCGCGCCTGCGCGCGCTCGGGCACGATGCGCAGGAACGGGTCGTCGAACAGGCCCAGCGCGGCCTTGAAGCGCAGCACGCGGCGCACCGCGTCGTCCAGCCGCGCCATCGGCACCGCACCGTCGGCGACCAGGCCAGGCAGGTGCTGCAGGTACAGCCCGCTCTGCATGCTGATGTCCACGCCGGCCAGGAACGCCAGCCGCGCCGCGTCGCGCGCATCGCGGGCGTAGCCGTGCGCGACCAGTTCCAGGTCGCCGGTGTAGTCGGAGACGACCAGGCCGCTGTAGTTCCACTCGCCGCGCAGGACCTGGCTCAGCAGCCAGGTGTTGGCGGTGGCGGGCACGCCGGACAGCTCGTTGAAGGAAGCCATGGTGGTCACCGCGCCGGCGCCGAAGGCGGCCTGGAACGGCGGGAAATACACCTCGCGCAGGGTGCGCTCGGAGATGTCGACGGTGTTGTAGTCCAGGCCGGCCTCGGCGGCGCCGTAGGCGGCGAAGTGCTTGGCGCAGGCGGCCAGCGCATCGGCATGGTCGATGCCCCCGCCCTGGAAGCCGCGCACGCGGGCCTCGGCGAAACGCCGGCCCAGCAGCACGTCCTCGCCGCTGCCTTCCACGCCGCGGCCCCAGCGCGCATCGCGGGCGATGTCGACCATCGGCGCGAAGGTCCAGTCGATGCCGACCGCGCTGGCTTCCAGTGCGGCGGCACGCGCGGTGCGTTGCGCCAGCTCCGGCTCGAAGCTGGCGGCTTCGCCCAGCGGCACCGGGAACACGGTGGTGAAGCCGTGGATCACATCGGCGGCGAACAGCATCGGGATCTTCAGCCGGCTCTCCAGCGCGGCCTGCTGCAGTTGCTGGTGCCAGCGCACGTTGGAGCCGTTGAAGATGCCGGTCAGGCGTCCGGCGCGCGCCGCGGCCAACTGGCCCTCGGCGGTGGGGCGCACGTTGACCGGATTGGCGGCGGCCGCCGCATCGGTCTGCTGCGCCGAACCGAACAGGGTGAGCTGCCCAGCCTTCTCTTCCGGCGTCATCCGCGCGATCAGCGCATCGATGAAGGCCGGCGTCTTCGCCGGCGCACGCGGCAGGGCCAGGCCCATCGGCACGTGCGACAGCAACGCGAACGAACCGGCGCCGAGCAACAGCCCGCGCCGCGTGGTACGAAACGTCATCGGCAAATCCCCTGTTTGGACCCCGATGGTCACGCTACCTCATCGGGAGCGAGAAGTTGTGATGCGGTGCACGATAATCGTGGGTCGGCAGGCGCGCTCCCTGGAACATCACCATGCAGCCGCGCGATCGCGATGGGGCGACCGGCAGGGGCGATGCCGTCGCCAATCTGGCGTAGACGTCGCGCTTGGCGCAGCCGCGCCTTGCTTGCTCAGCCCGCTACCAATCCAGCGTTTCCAGAAAGCGCGCGGCCTCGACGTCGCTGCCCAGATAGGCGGCCAGCGACGCGGCGACCGCGTTGCGGGCAGTGGCGCACAGCGCGGCGCTGTCGTCGAATGCGGCATCGCCGAGTTCGGCCATGGTGTTGGCCATGGTCGCCAGACCACCGAATGCGATCTCCAGGCTGGCGGCCAGCGGTCGGGGGCGCCATGCGCCGGCCCCGTGGAACGCGAACAGCACGCCGCCGCTGGCGGTGTCGAGGATGACAGGGTCCGCGCCCTGGTCCGCGATCACCAGCCAGTGGTCGCGCCAGGCGGCAATGGGCTTGCCGTCGATCGCGTTCCAGCGGTAGCCGGCCTGCAGCGCCCACAGCTTGCACAACGGCGGAATGTCGAGCGGGTTGCCGCCGAGTTGCAGCGACAGGCCGGTCGGGCCGGCCGTGGCGTCGCGGATGTCGCCCCATGGCCCCACCTGCGCATAGAAGTCGGCGAGCACCTGTGGCAGCGGCAGCGTGCCCTGCCAGTCGGATGCAGGTTGCGGACGCAGTTCGCCCCAGGAGGCGAGCAGCGTGCGGAGGGTGGCGTAGGACATCGGGCGTGTGGCGACAGTGGACCTGAGGCGCATTATGCCCGGCGCGTGTCGTGCGCCGGGTGCGTGATGCCGTGCCGGCAGTGCCTGCGTAGTGGAAGCAGGCGCGTGGCTGCCGGATCGCCAGGATCCGCTCCCGCTCTTGCTTCTGCGCCCAACCGGCGCGGGACATCATTCGCAGGAAATTCGGCTTGATCCAGCTCATCCGGTGGTAGCTGAACTCGCCGCCGAAGCGCTGGTGGTCCATGGCGAACTGCGCAATCGCAGGGCGATCCACCTGGTAGACATCGATCGCATCGGTGTCGAAGCACGACAGGATGTCACGACCCCGGCGCGGCCAGGTGAGCTGCAAGGCAGCGCAAGGAACGGGATGCAGCGTCGCGCAGCCTGCGTCGTCGCAGCAACGTCGTCGATCCGCTGCCGCGTCTCCCGTGCCGGCCGGATGCCGCGCGATGCGTTCGCCTGGATCGGGACGCCAGCCGTAACGCCTCCTGTCAGGGCTGAAGCCTCGACGGCAGGTGCGTTTGCGCGGAGATGCTTGCCGCCGTGAGAGCGGCGCTGACTTCCTTCGGGATCCAGTTGCCCGCCGGCGTCGTCGAAAGGCATGCCGTGCGGGACACGCAACGAGCAGGGCCGGTCCATGCAGCGCCCTGGGTGCTTTCGCGCGTGCGGCCGCACTGAATCACTCAGCCTGCGCTCGCCTCCAGACTCGCGCGCTGAGACCCGCACTGGCTACCCTGGTGCACCCCGTTCCTCGGAGCCCCCATGAGCCGACGTTCCGGCAGCGCCGATCTGCCCCTGCATGGCGGTCGCGTGCCGCACTGGCTGGGCGCGCGCATGACCCGGCTCGGCGCGGTGATGTGCCAGGCCATCGTGCACAGCTATGGCCGCGACGAATTGCTGCGGCGCCTAGCGCATCCGTTCTGGTTCCAGTCGCTGGGGGCGGTGATGGGCATGGACTGGCATTCCTCCGGCATCACCACCAGCGTGCTGGGCGCGCTCAAGCGCGGCCTGGCGCCGCTGTCCGGCGAACTGGGCATCCACGTGTGCGGCGGCCGTGGACGGCATTCGCGGGCCACGCCGGACGAGCTGCAGGCGGTGGGCGAGCGCACCGGCCTGGACGGCGCGGACCTGGCGCGGGTCAGCCGCCTGGTGGCCAAGGTCGACAGCGCCGCGGTGCAGGACGGCTTCGACCTGTACCTGCACGGTTTCATCGTCAGCGACGACGGGCGCTGGGTGGTGGTGCAGCAGGGCATGCACGGTGGGCGCAAGCAGGCACGCCGCTACCACTGGCTGTCGGAAGGCCTGAGCAGCTTCGTCGATGCACCGCATGCGGCGATCGACGGCCCGCGCCAGGGCCACATCGTCAATCTCGCCGATCATCGCGCCGCCGCCGCGCGTGCGGCGCAGGTGGAGCTGTTGCAGACGCTGGCACCGGAGCGCATCGCCCGCGAATACGCCGCGCTGGAGGCCGCGCAGACGCCGGCATCGGCCGCCACGGCGCCGACCCACGCCGCGCAGGGGCGGGGCGCCACCGCGCTGGCCGCCGATGCGCTGTTCGCGGAGACCGGCGACCTGTTCGCGCCGGCGGCCGCCACGGTGCCCGAGCGCCGGCCGGCCGACCTGCCGCATCTGTCGCTGCCCGACCACCACGACGTGCGCGGTAGCGACATCGTAGTGCGGCGACTGCACGGTGCGCTGGCCGCCGCTGCCGAATGCGGGCCGCGCGATTTCGCCGACCTGCTGCAGGTGCCGGGCGTTGGTGCGCGCACGGTGCGCGCGCTGGCGCTGGTGGCCGAGGTGCTGCACGGCGCGCCGTGCCGTTTCAGCGATCCGGCACGGTTCTCGCTGGCCCATGGCGGCAAGGACCGGCATCCGTTCCCGGTGCCGACGCGGGTCTACGACCACACCATCGGCGTGCTCAAGACGGCGGTGGCGCAGGCCAAGCTGGGCCGCGAAGAGAAACTGGACGCGATCCGCCGCCTGGACGCGCAGGCGCGCCTGCTCGAACCGGCCGCGCGCGGGCCGTCGGTGGACGACTACATCGCCGAAGAGCGCGCGCAATCGCATGCCTATGGCGGGCGCAGTGTGTTCGGCTGGGAGCCGGCGCCGGAGGCTGTGGCGGAGCGGCGCGCCGCACGCGCAAAGTAAGAGCTCGGCTAGTGGTCTGGGTACGACGCGATCGAACCGGCGGTCGGGTGTCGTGCAGGCGTCGACGGCGATTCGCCCGCGATGCGCGAGTCCATCTGCGCAACCGACCTCATTGCAGTCGGGACTGAAGTCCCTCCCACAAGCAGGGACTTGTGGTCAGCGCTGCCGTCGGCCCTTGCGCGGAAGATCACGGTTGCGCCTCTCCGGGAGTCCGCTGTCGTGCCATAGCGCTGGTCGGAGGAGCGGACGCGGTCTGATCGCGTGCCAGGTTCCTCCCGTTCGAGCGATCGCCCGTATCATGGCCGCCCCCGGCGCACGGTGTCGGTGGCTCCGAACGACGCGTACGCCGAAGGACGTTTTCCCCAGCATGTGGTCTGCCATCAGCAACTTCGGCGACGCGGCGATGACGCTGCCGCTCGGGCTCGTCTGCGCACTGTGGCTGGTGCTGGGTAGCGCGGGATGGCGTGCCGCGGCGACGTGGCTTGGCCTGCTGGCGAGCGCCGCCGCCCTGGTCGGGGCGACCAAGATTCTCTACGCCGGCTGTGGGGTGGAACTGCGCGCGCTGCAGTTCCGGGTGATCAGTGGACACACCATGCTCGCCGCCTGCGTATGGCCGATGGCCTGCATGCTGTGCCTGCGCGCCCGTCCGCGGCCGCGGCTGGCGATCGCCTGCGGTTTCGCCATCGCCAGCGTGATCGCCATTGCCCGCGTCTACGCGCGAGCGCACAGCTTGTCCGAGGTCGCTGCCGGTATGGTGGTCGGGGCCGCGACGACGGCGTGCTATCTGCAGTGGCGCGGTGCGCCGCAGCTGCCCGCGCGCCTGCGCATGTACGCCATCGTGTCGGTGGTCCTGGTCGGCGCGTTGATGTACGGACGACACGCGCCGATCCAGCATGCCATCCAGACCTATTGGCCGGCGTTGTGCGGTCGCGACAGCTGATGGCGCCGTCTTCCGCCTGCAGGCATATGCACGTGCGCTTCGCCTGTCGTATGCCTGCTCTTGACCTGCGCGTTGCTACACCCGGAGCCGATGGCCGTCGTGGCCGCTTTCAGGAGATGGATCGATGCCGGAGCAATCCACCACCACCCGTGCGCGCCGCGCCAAGCGCGAAGGCAAGGCCGGCACGACCCAGGCCGGCGAGTTCGTGCGCGAGGAAATCGACCGTGTGCGCGAGGGCAAGACCCAGGTGAAGTCGACCAAGCAGGCGATCGCCATCGGCCTGTCCAAGGCGCGCCGCGCCGGGGTCAAGACCGGCGCGTCGAAGACCGCGTCGAAAGCCACCAGGAAGAAGGTTGCGCAGGAAGAGGCCAAGGGCGGCAAGCAGGCCGAGCCGTCGCCAACGCGCTCGCGCGGCGCCAAGAAGGCGCTGAAGACCGCCAGCAAGGGCAAGAGCGCGACGCAGACCGTGGGCAGCCAGGCGCTGTCGACGCAGACCAAGCGCGCGGCGAAGAAGCGTAGCGTCAGCAGCCGCTCGGCCGCGGCGAAGAAGGCCGCGCAGACCAAGGGCGCGACGGTGCGCAAGAGCGCGGCCAAGAAGGCCGCGAAGACCCGGGCCAAACAGGCCGGCACGCGGACGGCCGCCGCGAAGAAGATCTCGGCGAAGACCGCTTCGGCCAGGAAGGCGCCGGCCAAGAAGGCCGCGAGCAAGAAGGCGGCGAGCAAGAAGGCGGCGAGCAAGACTTCTTCGGCAAAGAAGACTGCGACCAAGAAGACGGCCTCGAAGAAGACGGCATCCAGGAAGACAGCGTCGAAAAAGTCGACGGCGAAAACCTCGGTCGCGAGGAAGACGCCAGCGAAGAAGAGCGCATCCAGCAAGCGTAAGACCAGCAAGCGCGCAGGCAAGACATCGTCCGCGCGCACACGCAGTTCGCGCTCGAGCGGCTAGTCGCTCCATGGCGCGCGGCGGCGGATGCCACCGCCGCGCGTCGACGCATCCGCGATCGGCGCGACTCGCCGGGGTCTTACAGCTCGGTGTACTTGGTGATGCGGCCCTTGGCGCGCTCCACCGGATACTTGGCGGCGTTGGCCAGCATCTTGCGCTGCGCGGCGTCGATCGGATCGATCTCCAGCTTGTCGCACAACTGGACCAGATACAGCAGCACGTCGGCGATCTCGCTGCCGACCTGCTGCTTTTTTTCTGCAGACAGTTGCTTGCTCTGCGCATCGTCCAGCCACTGGAAGTGCTCCAGCAATTCCGCCGCTTCCACCGACAGCGCCGCGGCGAGATTGCGCGGACTGTGGAACTGACCCCAGTCGCGGGCGTCGGCGAAGGCGCGCTGGGCGGCCTGCAGGTCGTGGAGGCTGTCGGGCATGGCATCGGCTCGCAGTGGGGACGGCGCATGGTAAAGCAGCAATCACGCGCGCAGGCACTGCGGTCGCGACATCGGACTCACGGCGTGGTCACCGACGATGCACGGCATCGGCGGCGACACTGCGGGCACGTGTTCGCAGACGAAAGGACCTACCCATGCAAGCTCTGACCTATCACGGCACCCGGGACGTGCGCGTGGAAACCGTTCCCGACCCGGTGCTGGTCGAGACCGACGACATCATCCTGCGCGTCACCGCCACCGCGATCTGCGGCTCGGACCTGCATCTGTACCGCGGCAAGATTCCCGATCTGCACACCGGCGACGTGCTCGGGCACGAGTTCATGGGCGTGGTGGAAGACGTCGGCCCGGACGTGCAGCGGGTGAAGAAGGGCGACCGCGTGGTGATCCCGTTCGTGATCGCCTGCGGCGAATGCTTCCATTGCCGCCTGACCGAATATGCCGCCTGCGAGACCACCAACACCGGCAAGGGCGCGGCGCTGAACCAGAAGGGCATCCGCCCGCCGGCGGCGCTGTTCGGCTACAGCCATCTGTACGGCGGCGTGGCCGGTGGCCAGGCGGAGTACGTGCGCGTGCCCAAGGCCAATGTCGGCCCGTTGGTGGTGCCGGACGTGCTGCACGACGAGCAGGTGCTGTTCCTGTCCGACATCCTGCCCACCGGCTACCAGGCCGCGGTCAACGCGGGCGTGCGTCAGGGCAGTACCGTGGCGATCTTCGGCGCCGGCCCGGTCGGGCTGATGACCGCGGCCTGCTGCCGCATGCTCGGCGCCGAGCGGATCTTCATGGTCGATCGCTATGCGTACCGGCTCGACTTCGCCCAGCGCACCTACGGGGTGATTCCGCTGAACTTCGAGGAGATCGACGATCCGGCCGACATCATCGTCGGCCAGACCGACGGGCGTGGCGTGGACGCCAGCATCGACGCGGTGGGCTTCGAAGCCAAGGGCAGCACGGTGGAGACGGTGATGGCCACGCTGAAGCTGGAAGGCAGCAGCGGCACGGCGCTGCGCCAGTGCATCGCCGCCACCCGCCGCGGTGGCACGGTCAGCGTGCCCGGCGTGTATGCCGGCTTCATCCACGGCTTCCTGTTCGGGGACGCCTTCGACAAGGGGCTGAGCTTCAAGATGGGCCAGACCCATGTGCAGCGCTTCATGCCCGAACTGCTGGAGCACATCGGCGAGGGCCGGCTGCGGCCCAACGAGATCATCACCCACCGACTGAGCCTGGCCGAGGCGGCGCAGGGGTATTCGATCTTCGACAAGAAGGAGCAGGATTGCCGCAAGGTGATCCTGACGCCGTGACCGTGGTGTGGCTGGGTGCCCCATGGCGGGTCACCCGGCCCCGGGGCCGCGCCTGAAGGTGTCGGAACGGGCGTAAAGCATGGTGCGTTGCACAACCTGCGAGGCGGTCCTGCGCGCCTGGGCATGGGCGTTCGGCCTGCCTGGCGCGAATGGGGGACATAGCGCCAACCGTCCGTCGCGAGCAGGTGAAGATTTCACACCTCCTTCACCTTGCTCCGATGTAGACGCGCCGCCCCGAGGCTCGGGATAAGTTTTTCCCGCCGTCGCCGTCAGGCGGCCACGCGGGAGTGGTCTGCCTGCTTCTTGTCAAGTGCGTGACAAGCTTTTTGACCACGAATCAATGACTTGGATGTTCCGGTGCGGTGAGGGTGGCATCGGCGGCTTGTCCACAGGGGGTGTGGATGACTTCTGCATAAGGTTGTGGATAAGGCCGATGCCGGCCCGTGACACAACAGTGTCAAGAGGGGTGGCGAAAAATTGACCAGGCGATTTTGCGGCCGCGATTGGGCCGGACCTTTGACCCTGTGCCGTGACCCCGCGGGGTGCACATCCGGGTCGTGGTCTGGGCGTTGACCACGGGCGCCGATCGCCTCGCGGTCGTATGGGTGCCTGTGTCGCACGGCAGTCCGGAGAACGCGCGGGTGCGACCATCAGGCGAGGGTGTGGCTGTCCCGAGGCGATCGCGTCGCCGAGTGCCGAAGATCCCGGGCCGCGGCCGGCGTGTGGCCGGGGTTCGCGAGCTGGCGAGTGAGGAGCCCTGTCAGCTTTCCCGGCATCGCCATGGCGCCAGCCGTGCGGCGCCATGGCGGAAACCGCTGCCCTGCTCAGGCCAGCAGGCGCAGCTTCGGCTCGCGGCTCCACTGCCGGGTCTTGGCCGCGGTCACGAAGCCCTTGCTGTCGCTGGCTTCGACCACCCCGGCATCCTTCTGCACGTTCCCGGCCTTCAGCAGCGGCTGCGCGCCGGCGTCGGCGGCGATCGCCTTGAGGTGGGCGGAGGCGTTGCTGACGAAGTCGATGGCCGCCGACTCCTTGCTCAGCCGCTTGCCGGCCTCGGCCGACAGCACTACCGCCACCGCGTCGAACACGAACGAGGGTGTGCCGGCCAGCTGGCCGTCGGCGGCCAGGCGTTTGCCGTCGCTGAGGACGGCGCCGCCGAGCTTGGGCGCGACGATCTTGACCGCCGCGCCGGCGTCGGTGGCGGCCTTGCGCAGGTCGCGCACCAGTTTCGCGTCCGAGCCCTCGTCGATCAGGATGCCGATCGCGCGGCCCTGCAGCGTCGGCTTCATGCGGCCGATGAGCTGCAGCGCCGGCGACAGCGGCAGGTCCTGCGGCGCGACCGCGGCCGGCGGCGCCGGCGGCAGCGCGTCCAGGCCCAGGCCGTCGGCGACGCGTTGCGCCAGCTTGGGATCGACGTGGCGCAGGTGCCCGACCACCGCCTCGCGCACGTGCGCGGTGTCGACCTTGGACAGCTCGAACACCAGCGCCGAGGCCACGTGCGCCTGTTCCGGCTGCGTCTGGCTGCGGTAGAACATCCGCGCCTGGCTGTAGTGGTCGGCGAAGCTCTCGGCACGCACGCGGCCCTTGGCGCCGTCGTCGGGCTGGGTGCGGTGGCTGACGAAGCCGCGCGCGGTCTCGCGCGGGCTGTCGGCCTGCAGCGAGCTGGGTTCGTAGGCGACGCGGCCCTTGGGCACGCCCATCTGCATGTGGCCGTCGCGCTGCATGTTGGCGAACGGGCACTTCGGCGCGTTGATCGGCAACTGGTGGAAGTTCGGCCCGCCCAGGCGGCTGAGCTGGGTGTCCAGGTACGAGAACAGGCGGCCCTGCAGCAGCGGGTCGTTGGAGAAGTCGATGCCGGGCACGATGTTGGCCGGGCAGTACGCCACCTGCTCGGTCTCGGCGAAGAAGTTGTCCGGCCAGCGGTCCAGCACCATGCGCCCGACGATCTGCAGCGGCACCAGTTCCTCCGGGATCAGCTTGGTGGCGTCCAGATGGTCGAACGGGAAGGCGTCGGCCTGTTCCTGGGTGAACAACTGCACGCCCAGTTCCCATTCCGGGAAGTCGCCGCGTTCGATCGCCTCGAACAGGTCGCGGCGGTGGAAGTCCGGGTCGGCGCCGGCCAGCTTCACCGCCTCGTCCCAGATCGTGGACTGCAGGCCGAGCTTGGGCCGCCAGTGGAACTTGACGAACGTGCTGCGGCCCTCGGCGTCGAGCAGGCGGAAGCTGTGGATGCCGAAGCCTTCCATCATGCGCAGCGAGCGCGGGATGGTGCGGTCGCTCATCGCCCACATGATCATGTGCAGCGATTCGGGCATCAGCGAGACGAAGTCCCAGAACGTGTCGTGTGCGCTGGCCGCCTGCGGAAAGCCGCGGTCCGGCTCCATCTTCACCGCGTGGATCAGGTCGGGGAACTTCAGCGCGTCCTGGATGAAGAACACCGGGATGTTGTTGCCCACCAGGTCCCAGTTGCCTTCCTTGGTGTAGAACTTGACCGCGAAGCCGCGCACGTCGCGCGGCGTGTCCACCGAGCCGGCGCCGCCGGCGACGGTGGAGAAGCGGGTGAACACCGGGGTCTTCACTCCGACCTCGGTGAGCAGCGCGGCGGTGGTGTACTTGGCCAGCGACTTGGTCAGTTCGAAGTAGCCGTGTGCGGCGCTGCCGCGTGCGTGCACAATGCGTTCGGGAATGCGCTCGTGGTCGAAGTGGGTGATCTTCTCGCGCAGGATGAAGTCTTCCAGCAGCGTCGGCCCGCGCGGGGTGGCGCGCAGCGAGTTCTGGTTGTCGGCGACCGGAATGCCCTGGTTGGTGGTCAGCGGCGGATGCGTGCCGCCGGCCTGCTGGTGCAGTTCGTCGCCATGGCCGCGCTGATCGGCGGGCGCGGCGGTGGAGGCGAGGGCGGTGGACGATGCGGAATCGCTGGGCGTGCGCTTGCGGCTGGCCATGGGAGATCGCTCCGGTGCGTGGCGGAAGAAGGCGTCGCGGTGGGGTGCCCGGTGCGTGAGGATGCGGGCGCGGCGGAAGTCCCGATCCTGGGCGGCGCGGCGTGAACGAGCCGTGCAACGCGCCGCATCGCGCGCACTTGTCTACCTCGGTACGCGCACTGCGCACGCATAAAAAAACCCAGCCTCGCGCACGAGGCTGGGTCTCGGGTGCAGCGTCGAACGAGAACGCGGCTCAGACCACCGCGTCTTCCTTGTACGCATCCACCGGGATGCACGCGCACATCACGTTCTTGTCGCCGTACACGTTGTCCACGCGCGCCACCGGCGGCCAGTACTTCTGCTGCTTCAGCGTCGGCAGCGGGAACGCGGCCAGCTCGCGCGGATAGGCGTGGGTCCACTCGCTGGCGGTGACCTGCGCGGCGGTGTGCGGGGCGTGCTTGAGCGGGTTGTCCTCGCGGTCCAGGCGGCCGTCCTCGATCGCGGCGATCTCCTCGCGGATCTGGATCATCGCGTCGATGAAACGGTCCAGCTCGTGCTGCGATTCGCTCTCGGTCGGCTCCACCATCAGCGTGCCGGCGACCGGGAAGCTCAGCGTCGGCGCGTGGAAGCCGAAGTCGATCAGGCGCTTGGCGATGTCCTCGGCGCCGATGCCGCTGGTCTTCTCCAGCGGGCGCACGTCGAGGATGCACTCGTGCGCGACCAGGCCATTGCGGCCGGTGTACAGGGTCTTGTAGTACGGCGCCAGGCGCTTGGCGATGTAGTTGGCGTTGAGCAGCGCGACCTGGGTGGCCTTGCGCAGCCCGCTGTTGCCCATCATGGTGATGTACATCCAGCTGATCGGCAGGATCGAGGCGCTGCCGAAGCTGGCGGCGCTGACCATGCCGACCTCGCCGTCGCCGCCCAGGGTCTTGGGCAGGTACGGCGCCAGATGCGCCTTCACCGCGCAAGGGCCGACGCCGGGGCCGCCGCCGCCGTGCGGGATGCAGAAGGTCTTGTGCAGGTTCAGGTGCGACACGTCCGAGCCCCACTTGCCGGGCTTGGCCAGGCCGACCAGCGCATTCATGTTGGCGCCGTCGGTGTAGACCTGGCCGCCGTGCGCGTGCACCGCTTCGCAGATCGCCACCACGTCTTCCTCGAACACGCCGTGGGTGGACGGGTAGGTGATCATCAACGCGGCCAGACGGTCCGAATACTTCTCGGCCTTGGCGCGGATGTCGGCGACGTCGACGTTGCCGTTGCCGTCGCACTTGGTCACCACCACGGTCATGCCGCACATCTGCGCCGAGGCCGGGTTGGTGCCGTGCGCCGATTCGGGGATCAGGCAGATGTCGCGATGGCCTTCGCCGCGGGCGCGGTGATAGGCGCGGATCGCCAGCAGGCCGGCGTACTCGCCCTGCGCGCCGGAGTTGGGCTGCAGGCTGACCGCGTCGTAGCCGGTGCACTCGACCAGCATCGCTTCCAGTTCGTCGATCAGCTGCTTGTAGCCGACGCTCTGCTCGGCCGGGGCCAGCGGATGGATCGCGCCGAACTGCGGCCAGGTCACCGGGATCATCTCGGCGGTGGCGTTGAGCTTCATGGTGCAGCTGCCCAGCGGGATCATGGTGCGATCCATCGCCAGGTCCTTGTCGGCCAGCGCGCGCATGTAGCGCAACAGTTCGTGCTCGCTGTGGTGGGTGTTGAACACCGGGTGCTGCAGGAACGCGCTGTGCCGCAGCAACTGCGGCGGCAGCGCATCGGCGGTGGCGGCGTCGAGCGCGTCCACGTCGGCCTGCGCGCCGAACAGCTGCGCCAGCGCGACCACGTCGGCGCGGGTGGCGGTCTCGTCCAGGCTGATGCCCAGCGACGCGCTGTCGATCGCGCGCAGGTTGATGCCGGCCACGCGCGCCTTGGCGTGGATGGCCTCGGCATCGACGCCGGTGACGTGCAGGGTGTCGAAGAAGCGCTCGCCGACGGCGACGCCGGCACCGCGCAGCGCTGCGCCGAGGATCGCGGCCAGGCGGTGGGTGCGGCGGGCGATGCGCACCAGGCCCTCGGGGCCGTGGTACACCGCGTACATCGAGGCCATCACCGCCAGCAGCACCTGCGCGGTGCAGATGTTGGAGGTGGCCTTCTCGCGGCGGATGTGCTGCTCGCGGGTCTGCAGGGTGAGGCGGTAGGCGGGGTTGCCGGCGGCGTCGATCGACACGCCGATCAGGCGGCCCGGCATCGAACGCTTGTAGGCGTCGCGGCAGGCCATGAACGCGGCATGCGGGCCGCCGAAGCCGAACGGCACGCCGAAGCGCTGCGAATTGCCGACGACGATGTCCGCGCCCCATTCGCCGGGGGCGGCGATCAGGGTCAGCGCGAGCAGGTCGGTGGCGACGGCGACCAGGCCGCCTTGCGCATGCACCGCGTCCGCCAGCGCCTGGTGATCACCGATGTGGCCGAAGCTGTCCGGATACTGCAGCAGCACGCCGAAGCACTCGGCCTGCAGCGCTTCCTCCGGCGTGCCCACGCGCAGCACGATGCCCAGCGGCTCGGCGCGGGTGCGCAGCAGTTCCAGGGTCTGCGGGTGCACCGCGTCGTGCACGAAGAAGGTGTCGGACCTGGACTTGGCCGAGCGCTTGGCCAGGGTCATCGCCTCGGCCGCGGCGGTGGCTTCGTCCAGCAGCGAGGCGTTGGCGATCTCCATGCCGGTGAGGTCGGCGCACATGGTCTGGAAGTTGATCAGCGCTTCCATGCGGCCCTGCGAGATCTCCGCCTGGTACGGGGTGTAGGCGGTGTACCAGGCCGGGTTCTCGAGGATGTTGCGCAGGATCACCTTCGGCGTGTGGGTGCCGTAGTAGCCCTGGCCGATGAAGCTGCGGAACACGGTGTTCTTGTCGGCGATGGCGCGGATCTTGGCCAGCGCCTCCTCCTCGGTGATGGCGTCGGGCAGCGCCAGCGCGGCGGGCGACTTGATGTTGCCCGGCACGATGGCGTCGGTCATCGCCTCCAGCGAGTCGTGGCCGACGGTGCGCAGCATGTGCGCGATCTCGGCGTCGTTCGGGCCGATGTGGCGCTCGATGAAGGCGCAGTGGTGTTCGAGGTCGCGCAGCGAAGAGGTGTGAGACATGGCAGTCGTCCGGCTGAGGAAGGCACGAGGAGGCAGGGACGCGCGCAAGGCCGTCGTCGGGCCGCAGCGGCGGGCACGATCGACGGGAAGCACGCGTCTTCCCAATGCCCCTCTGTCCTTTTGCCTGAGAGTTTGGAAGCGGCGGCTGGCGCTGCGCTTCGTGCCCCTTCGGCGCCGGGTTTGACCGGTCTCTCCAGAGTCTTGGTGCGGGTGGTATCGGGCCTGAGCGATTACGGGCGTTTGCGCCTTCGGCAGCGGGTCGCCCCGCTTCTCCCACCTTGCTGCGCCGCGATTATAACGTGGCCGGCGGCGCCCACGGCGGGCCGCGCGCACCCACGCCAGCCTGAATGGGCAAGCCGCGGCGGATGCGCGCCTGCGGCCGCAGCGCGTATCATGGCCGCACTCCCTTTTCTCGCGCCCGTCCATGCCGGACGGCGTCGCCGCGCGTGCGCCCTTCCTGCGGCCGCCGCGGCCGGCTTTCAGGATGATGTCCCCATGACGCTCCCGTCCGTGTCCACACGCCGCATGGCCCTGTTGCTGGCCGGGCTGGCGATGTTCGGTCCGTTCTCCATCGACACGATCTTCCCGGCGTTCCCGCAGCTGGCGCAGCGCCTGCATGCCGATCCGGTGGCGATCCAGCAGACGGTGAGCGTGTACCTGCTGGCCTACGCGCTGATGGGCCTGGCCCACGGGCCGCTGTCCGACGCGTTGGGACGGCGCCGGGTGATCGTGGCCGGGCTGGTCGTGTTCATCCTGGCCTCGGCCGGCTGTGCGCTGTCGCGCGACCTGCCGACCCTGCTGGTGTTCCGCGCGCTGCAGGGCGTCTCGGCCGGCGTCGGCATGATCGTCGGTCGCGCGGTGATCCGCGATCTGTTCCACGGCGACGATGCGCAGCGGCTGATGAGCCAGGTGTCGATGATCTTCGGCATCGCCCCGGCGATCGCGCCGGTCATCGGCGGCTGGATCCTGGGCAGCGGCCGCGGCTGGCCGACGATCTTCTGGTTCCTGGTCGGCTTCTCCTCGCTGTTGCTGGTCGCGACCCTGCGCTGGATGCCGGAGACCCATCCGCCGCAGGCGCGCACGCCGCTGGCGCCGCGCACGCTGCTGCGCGACTACATCGGCATCGCGCTGAATCCGCGCTTCCAGCGCCTGGCCGCGGCCGGCGCGTTCAATTTCGGCGGGGTGTTCCTGTACATCGCCTCGGCGCCGGTGTTCATGATCGACCTGCTGGGCAAGACCGAGCGCGACTTCGCCTGGCTGTTCCTGCCGACCATCGGCGGTATGACCCTGGGCGCGTTCCTGTCCGGGCGCATGGCCGGGCGGCTCGGGCCGATGCGCCAGGTGCGCTTCGGCTTCGTCTGCTGCGGCCTGTCGATGGCCGGCAACATCGCCTACACCGCGCTGGCGCCGGCCATCGCGCTGCCCTGGGCGGTGCTGCCGATCTTCTTCGCCGGCCTGGGCACCGCGCTGATCT
Source organism: Xanthomonas sp. LF07-6 (assembly GCF_034105445.1). NCBI lineage: Bacteria > Pseudomonadati > Pseudomonadota > Gammaproteobacteria > Lysobacterales > Lysobacteraceae > Xanthomonas > Xanthomonas sp. LF07-6. The sequence continues at coordinate 675,956 of NZ_JAXGGI010000001.1, read as the reverse complement.
TCCCGATCCTGGCGCTGGCGGTGCTGGACATGTATCCGCGCCAGCGCGGGCTGGCCTCCTCGCTGCAGGCCTTCACCCAGTTGATGGTCACCGTGCTGGTGGCCGGGGTGCTGTCGCCGCTGCTCAGCGGCCATGCCCTGCACCTGGCGCTGGGCTCGGGCGCGTTCTTCCTGCTCGGCTGGGGCTTCTGGCGTTGGGAGCGGCGCAGCGGCAAGCGCCTGCCGCGGCCGGATGCGCAGGTGCCGCGGCTGGAACCGGCCGACCCGCTGTGAGCATCGCCGCGGTTGGGCTATCGTCGTCGGGTCATCGTTGAGGAAACCGCATGTCCATCCAGTCCAAGCAGCGCCGCGACCTGCGCAAGAAGCTGGCCGAGCGCCTGCGCCACCGCGCCGAGGGCGCCGCGCCGGCCGCGCCCATCGAACCGCATGCGGAACTGCGCGACCAGCAGCGCACCTTGCTGGCCGGCATCGTGCGCCGCGACGGCGAGTGGGTGCTGGGCATGGACGGGCGCATCGCCGGGCAGAGCGAGAGCGCCGCGCAGGTGCTCTCGCTGATCATGCAGGCGGCGGAGCTGCACGAGCGCGCCGGCACGCCGGTGCGGCTGATGTACTCGGACGCGCTGAAGGACGCGGCGCAGGCCGATGCGCAGGCGCAGGGCCTGAGCTTCGAGGAGTTCAAGACGCGCCACGCCCAGGTCATGCGTCGCGACGACGGCGCGGCGGCTCCGGCTTGAGGCCATGGGCCAGAGCGCCGGCCAGGCTGCGCAGGAGGCCGTGTCGCTGGCGCGGGTGCGGCGCCGCGACGGCATCGCGCTGATCCAGGCGCACCGCGCCAGCGTCGCCCTGCATCACCCGTGGACCTATCCGTTCACCGATGTGCCTGGCTTCGAGGCCTGGTACGCGCAGACCCTGGACGGCAGCAACATCGCCCTGCTGGCGCGCGAACGCAGCAGCGGCGCGCTCGCCGGCCTGTTCACCTTCAGCCAGGTGGTCGGCGGTTGCTTCCAGAGCGCCTATCTCGGCTACCACGCCATGGCCGGCTGCGAAGGCCGCGGACTGATGACGCATGCGCTGCGCCTGTGCGTGGCTTACGCCTTCGCCGAACTGGGCCTGCACCGGGTGGAAGCCAACATCCAGCCGGACAACACCCGCTCGCTGGCGCTGGCGCAGCGCGCCGGCTTCCGCCGCGAAGGCTATTCGCCACGCTACCTGCGCATCGGCGGGGTGTGGCGCGACCACGAGCGCTGGGCGCGGCTGGCGGACGACTGAGCTGGCGGTGGCCCATGCGGCTGGCAGCGCTCAATGCCGAGACGGTGGCGTGGTCGGGGCCGGCGTAGGGGATGCGGGCGAGGTGGTTTGCGCCGAGACAGGCGCCGACGCCTCCCATCCGCACATCCGCCCCTGGTTCTGCTGCTTGAGCCATTCTTGCATTGGCGCGAAGTATTCCAGCAGCGGGCCGGCGTCGATGCGCTCGCTGCCGGTCAGTTCCTTGAGCGTGGCCTGCCACGGCTGGCTGGCGCCACGTTGCAGCATCGACCAGAACTTCTGTCCGGCCTCCTTGTTGCCGTAGAAGGTGCACTCGTACAGCGGGCCCTTGTAGCCGGCGGCGTCGCACAGGCTCTTGTAGAACTGGAACTGCAGGATGTGCGAGAGGAAGTAGCGGGTGTAGGGGGTGTTGGCCGGCACGTGGTACTTGGCGCCGGGGTCGAAGAAGTCCTCGCCGCGCGGCGTCGCCGGCGCCACGCCCTGGTACCTGGCCTTCAGCTCCCACCAGGCCTGGTTGTAGCGGTCCGGGGCGATCGAGCCGTCGAACACGCCCCAGCGCCAGCGGTCGATCATCAGCCCGAACGGCAGGAACGCGACCTTGCTCAGCGCCATGCGCATCTGCGCGTTGATCAATGCTTCGCGGCCCACCTGCGGTGCGTCGACCAGGCCGATCGAATGCAGGTACTGCGGGGTCATCGCCAGCACCACGGTGTCGCCGATGGCTTCGTGGAAGCCGTCGTTGGCACCCGCCTGGAACAGCGGCGGTAGCGGGTTGTAGGCCAGGTCGTAATAGACGTGGCCGAGTTCGTGATAGATGGTGGTGAAGTCCTCTTCGTTCGGCTTGACGCACATCTTGGTGCGCACGTCGCCGGCCATGTCCATGTCCCAGGCGCTGGCGTGGCAGACCACGTCGCGGTCCAGCGGCTTGATGAACTGGCTGCGCGTCCAGTAGCTGTCGGGCAGCCTGGGCATCGCCAGCGAGGTGTAGAAGTCCTGCGCGCGCTCGGTCATCTGCCGTGCGCTGAGCAACTGCGCCTCGCGCTGGGCCATGAACCGCGCTTCCGGCGAGGTGTCGCCGTTGCGCCGCGCCAGCGCCGCGCTCAGGTTGCCCTGGTACTGCCGCTCCAGTGCGTCGGTGATGTCCAGGCTGCCGGCGCCCGGGTAGGGCTGCAACAGGTCCCACAGGTTGCTCCAGTCCTGCTGCCACATGTTGCCGAGCAGGTGCGCCGGCAGCAGGCCGCCGGGCAGTTCGCCCTTGTCCTTGCCGTATTCGGCGTCGAGCTTGCCGCGCGCGTAGCAGTGCAGTTGTTCGTACAGCGGCTTGACCTGGGCCCACAGCCGGTCGGTCTCGGCGGCGAGCTGTGCCGGCGGCATGTCGTAGCCGCTGCGCCAGAGTGCGCCGGTGTCGGCGTAGCCCATGTCGCGCGCGCCTTCGTTGACCAGTTCGACGAAGCGCTGGTAGTCCTTGCGCATCGGTTGCACGGCGGCGTGCCAGCCCTGCCAAGCATCCAGTTGCTGGTCGTAGTCGCGGCTGCGGCGCAGCACGTCCTCCAGTTCGCCCAACTGCCGGCAACGGCGCGCGTCGCCCTCGCCGGTGCAGTAGGACGCGGCACCGTACGCGCCTTCCATCTTCGTCGCCAGCGCGGCCAGTTCGCCCAGCCGTGCCGGATCGCGTGGCGCCGGCATCGCGGTCATCTGCTGCAGCAGGCGCAGTGCGCGGGCGCTGTCGGCCGACATCGGCTTGCCGTCGTAGCGCCGGGCCTGCGCGATCCAGCCGTTGAGCGTGGTCAGCCAGCGCGCGTTGGCCCTGGCCGCCAGTCGCTCGCTGTCGCCGTTGATGTAGGTCGCCGACAGCCACTGCGCCGCGGTCAGTTCCGGCAGCAGCGCGCGGTACTCCTCGTTGATGCGGGCGACGAACTGGTCGGCGCTCTCGCCCTGGGGCTGGGCCGCGGCGGGGGCGGCGGTGTCGGCCGCGGGTTCCTTGCGGCAGGCGGACAGCGTCAGCAGGCTCGCGCCGAGGCACAGCGCGAGCAGCGGAGAGCGATGGGTCACGGCGAATCCTTGCAGGGCGATTGCCCGGAAGGCTAGTGGCCCGCCCGCACCGCCGCAAGTTCGGGCGGCGCGCTCTGGGTCGCGCCGCCGCGTCCGCTTACGCCACGAGCGCGCGTGGGCCGGCGGTCATTGCGGCTTGGCGCACTGCGCGAACAGGTCGCGCGCATGGTCGTAGACGCCGGTCCTGACCTGCATCAGGCCCAGCACCGACGGGAACAGGTTGTCCTGGTCGGCGTAGCGGCGCGACCGCGCCTGCAGGCAGGCCAGGTCCAGGCCGCGCGCGCTGGCGAAACCCGGCGAGAACCACATCACCATCGGCACGTGGGTCTGCTCCTGCGGCGCGATCGCGTAGGGCACGCCATGCAGGTACAGGCCCTTCTCGCCCAGCGACTCGCCGTGGTCGGAGAGATAGATCATCGCCGTGTCGTAGTCGGGCATCGCCTGCAGCGCGTCGATGGTGCGCGCCAGCAGGTGGTCGGTGTACAGCAGCGAATTGTCGTAGGCGTTGGTGATCAGTTCGCGGCTGCAGTTGCCCAGGTCGGCGGTGTCGCAGGTCGGGGTGAAGCGGCGGAACGCGGCCGGGTAGCGCTCGAAGTAGCTGGGGCCGTGGCTGCCGAGCTGGTGCAGCACCACGACGCGGTCGCCGGGCTTGGCGCGCACCTGCGCCGCCAGGTCCTGCAGCAGGATCTCGTCCATGCAGCGTCCGTCCTTGCACAACTGCGGATCCTTGGCGTCGTCCAGGTGCTGGATCTGCAGGCCGTCGCACACGCCCTTGCAGCCGGACTGGTTGTCGCGCCACAGCGTGCTGATGCCGGCGTGCTCGAGCACGTGCAGCAGCGACTGGTGCTTGCGGATGTTGCTCTCGTTGTAGTCGTGGCGGCCGAACGGCGAGAACATGCACGGCACCGACACCTCGGTGCTGGTGCCGCAGGAGTGCATGTCGGGGAAGTTGATCACGTCGCGCTTGGCCAGCTCCGGCGTGGTCTGCCGTGCATAGCCGTTGAGGCCCCAGTTCTGCGCGCGGGCGGTTTCGCCCAGCACCACCACCAGCAGCCGCGGCTTGCTGCCCGGCGCACGCGCGGTGGCCTTGGCGTCGTGCTCCAGCGGCAGTTTCGGCGCCTTGCGCGTGGGGCTGTCGGACTTGAAGTTCTGCCGCAGCGCGACCAGGTAGTTGATCGGCGTGGCCAGGTAGCGGATCTCGCGATGGTTGCGCATCATCGCCGACAGGTCCTGGAACGACAGCATCGCAGCGACGCCGCCCAGCGCCAGCATGCCCACCAGGAAGCCGGCGCGGATCGCCAGCGCCTTCAGCGGCGAACGCCGGATCAGCCGCACCCGCCACAGCACCAGGATCGGCAGCGCCGCGTAGAACAGCAGCGGCGCGATCAGCGCCGGGGTCATCAGCTCGCGCGATTCCTTGTGGTCGGTGGCCAGCACGTTGCGCAGCATGTCCGCGTCCAGGTAGACGCTGTAGCTGTTCATGTAGTGCGCGGCGAACGCGGTGGTGATCAGCAGCACCGTCAGCACCGGCTTGGCGATGCCGCGCCACAGCAGCAGGCCCAGCAGCAGGCCGTGCACCGCCAGCAGCAGCAGGAACAGCGACAGCGCCAGCTTCACGTCGCCGCCGTGGCCGCTCATCGCGCTGCGCCAGAACATGCCGTTGCAGGCCAGGGCGAAGAACGCGCTGGCCGCCAGCGCCAGCATCTCGTTGCTCAACTGCGGGCGCCAGGCCCACCAGCGGGCGCGGGAGGCGGTGGACGGCGAGGGCGGGGCGACGGAATGGCTCATGCGGCGGAATCGTTGGTAGTGGAAGGGCGTCGATCGGCCTGCGACAGGGTCGCGCGCGGCCACAGCATCGCCCGGTACAGGCCCAGTGCCACGCCCCAGCACAGGGCCAGCGTCCACAGGTCGTGCGACATGAAATGCGCGCCGCGCAGCTGTTGGCCGAGACCGAACAGCAGGCCTCCCCCGAGGCCGATCGCCAGCGCTGGCCAACGCCAGGCCGGCTTGAGCGCCAGCGCGACGAAGTACAGCCCCACCCAGGCATAGCCGGCACTGGAATGACCGGCGGGGAAGCATACCCCGCGCGGCATGCCCGCCGGGCGTGTCTCGAACAGGCCCACGAAGATCCGCTCGCCGCCATAGCGGACCAGGTCCCAGGGGCAGTCCATGTGGGTCACCGACTTCAGCAGCGACACCACGCCGGTGCTCAGCGCCACCGTCAGCAGCAGGTACAGCAGCGGCAGCCGGTAGCGGCGGGCATCCGGACGGCGCCAGGCCCACACCGCCAGCGCGGCGGTCACCGCCCATGCCGCCGCGCTCAGCATCTTGCCGTCGTGGTGGATCAGGCTACGGGTCAGCGCAGCATCCTTCAGCGCCCACTGTCCGCCTTCCCAGCGATACAGCAGGTCGGCGATCCAGAAATCCCCGCCCAGGCCCATCAGCACGCCACTGGCCAGCAGCACCAGCGCCAGCGGCACCCAGAGGTGGAACAAATAGAAATGCCGGCGTGCGCCGAGGTGGGGCGCCGCCGCAGCGGACAATCGCAGGGGCGTACTGATCATGGTCGACGAAAGCGGCCAGGGACGGCGGGAAAGTGGGGGCATGGTCGGGTTGCCGGTGTCGGATAGCTGTCGGAACTGCCGGTGAGAGGGCCAGGGCTTCAGCGAAGGTTGCGCACCGCCGCACTGATGCAAGCGCCGGGCCATACAAGTCCGTGACCGGCAGGAATGCCAGCCTGAGGATGTCGTGTTGGGATTCCTTCCAGGGTTTGTCGAGATTCGATCAAGGGCGCGCGGCCGTTCTGACTTCGTTCCGACACGCTTCCGCTAGCATGGGCAGGTCCGTCCCCCGAATTCGAGCGCGCCCATGCGGCTGCTGGTCATAGAAGACAACCGGAACCTGGTCGCCAATCTGTTCGACTACTTCGAGGTGCGCGGCCACACGCTGGACGCGGCGCCCGATGGCGTGACCGGCCTGCACCTGGCCACCACCCAGCGCTACGACGCGCTGATCCTGGACTGGATGCTGCCGCGCCTGGACGGGCAGCAGGTGCTGCGTGCGCTGCGCGAGGAGCACCATGCCGACGTGCCGGTGATCATGCTGACCGCGCGCGACGAGCTGCCGGACAAGATCGCCGGCTTCCGCGCCGGCGCCGACGACTATCTGACCAAGCCGTTCGCGCTGCCGGAACTGGAAGTGCGGCTGGAGGCGCTGCTGGTGCGCGCCAGCGGCCGCGGCCGCAGCAAGCTGCTGCGCGTGGGCGACCTGCAGCTGGACCTGTCCACGCTGGAAGTGACCCGTGGCGGGCGCACCCTGCATCTGTACCCGGCCTGTCGCAAGCTGCTGGAGGTGCTGATGCAGGCCAGCCCGGCCGCGGTCACCCGCGATCGCCTGGAGCAGGCGCTGTGGGGCGACGAGCCGCCGGACGGGGACATGCTGCGTTCGCACATCTACGACCTGCGCCGCAGCGTCGATGGCCCGTTCGCGGCCAAGCTGATCCACACCCTGCCGCGCATCGGCTACCGCCTGGCGGTGGTCGGCCCCCACGAGGGCGAGCATGCCGACTAGGGCCGGGCTGCGGCAGCGGCTGACCCTGTGGCTGGTGGGCTACGCGGCGCTGCTGTCGCTGGCGGTGTTCGTGCATGGCTACATCGTCAACGACCAGGCCGAGCAGCTCACCTGGCGTTCGTTGCTGACCTCCGAGCTGGACCACTTCCTGGCGCGCAGCGCGGCCGACCCGGACTATCGCTGGATCGACACCCGCACCGTGAGCCTGTACGGCGACGAGGGTGGCGCACCGCTGCCGCCGGCAGTGACGGCGCTGGGTCCGGGCCTGCACGACGAAGTGCAACTGGAAGGCAGCGAGAAGGTGGTGCTGGTGCAGGACGTGCGCGGCCGCCGCCTGGCGCTGGCGCTGGACATCACCGAACTGCACGACCACGAGGACAACCTGGCGCTGTGGATGCTGGTGTCCAACGCGGTGGCGGTGCTGCTGCTCGGCGCGCTGGTGGCCTGGGGCATGGGCCGGGTGGTGCAGCCGCTGATCGACATGGCCCAGCGCATCGGCAGCCTGCGCCCGGACCGGCCCGGGCAGCGCATCGAGGTGCATCCGCGCGCCAGCGCCGAGCAGGTGGTGATTGCCGAAGCGCTGAACGACTACCTGGCGCGCAACGACCTGTTCGTGGAGCGCGAGCGCGCCTTCATCGACAGCACCAGCCACGAACTGCGCACGCCGGTGGCGGTGATCGGCGGCGCCGCCGAGCTGGCGCTGGAGCAGCACGACGTACCGCCCAGCGTGCGCAACCAGTTGCTGCGCATCCGCCGTACCGCCAGCGGCGTCGGCCAACTCATCTCGCTGCTGCTGGTGCTGGCCAAGGATCCGGCGCGGATGGCGCGTGGCAGCGACCTGGTGCGGCTGGACCAGTTGTTGCCGGAGATCGTCGAGGACCACCGCCACCTGTGCGCGGACAAGCGCCTGGAACTGGCCCTGGCGCCGATGCCGCCGTGCGAGGTGGAGACGCCGCTGGCGATCCTGCAGGTCGCCATCGGCAACCTGTTGCGCAACGCCATCGAGAACAGCGACAAGGGGCAGATCCAGATCACGATGTTGGCGCCAGGCGTGGTCTGCATCGACGATCCCGGCCACGGCATGAGCCCGGAAGAGATCAGCGCGATCTACATGCGCATGGCGCGCGGCGGCGGCAGCCGCGAGGGCAGCGGCATCGGCCTGGACCTGATCGCGCGGCTGTGCGAACACCTGGGCTGGGCACTGCACCTGGATTCGCTGGCCGGCAGCGGCACCCGTGCGACACTGGACCTGAGCAGCGCGCTGAAGCGCCCCGGCGCGTCGCCGCCGTCGCCCACGTCGTAAGGACGACGGGGCTAGGCTTGCGCCGGCAGCAGCCCGCGTTGCGCCAGCCAGGCGCGCGCGTCGTCGGCGTCCTGCTCGAACCAGGCGCGGGTGGAGCCCAGCCGGTAGGTGTAGCCCCAGGCGTCCATGTCCGCCATCAGCCGCGCGCGGCCCACGCCGGGCAGGGCGTCGGCCAGCACGATCTGCAGGTAGCAGGTGGCGTCTTCTTCTTCCACCGAGTCGGTGGCGTCGGTATGCACCTGCGCGCGCCGCTGCGGCGGCAGCACGATCAGGTGGCAGGCTTCGTGCAGCAGCGAATGCACCGGCGTGTCGTCGCGCACATAGACGTCGCTGGCGATCACCCCCGCCTCCGGCTCGCCCCAGTAGCTGCCGGGAATGGCGGCGCCGTCGGCGACGCGGTGCAGGGTCAGCCCGTAGCCGGCCAGCAGCGCACGCGGCGCGTCCAGGCCGATCGCGCCCACGGTCAGCACCTGGGCGGCGGCAGCGGGGAGGGCGGCGTCGGTCTGCATCGTGTGGAGGTCGTCGGGATGGAAAAGGCGCGGAGGGCGCGCCCGATCACGGCAGGCGGGCGCGTCGCGGCGCCTGCCCGGATCGACGCGTCAGCCGCGGCGGCTGCCACGGCCGACGCGCGGCCTCAGGGCGTCGGCCCTTCCGGCAGGGCGACGGAGATGTCGAGCACGTCGTGCTCGCCGTCCTTGACCAGGTCCACCTTGACCGCGTCGGCGTCGATGTTGACGTACTTCTTGATCACTTCCAGCAGCTCGCGCTGCAGCAGCGGCAGATAGTCCGGGCCGCCGCGCTGGCTGCGTTCCTGCGCGATGATGATCTGCAGGCGGTTCTTCGCGGTCTCGGCGGTGTTCTTCTTGGTCTTGAGGAAATCGAATAGTCCCATGCTCACCCTCCGAACAACTTGGTGAAGAAGCCCTTCTTCTCCACGGAGATGAAACGCATCGGACGTTCCTCGCCGAGGATGCGCGCCACGGCGTCCTCGTAGGCCTGGCCGGCCGGGGATTCCGCGTCCAGGATCACCGGCTCGCCCTTGTTGGAGGCGTTGAGCACGTCGCCGGATTCGGGGATCACGCCGATCGCCTTCAGGCCGAGCACTTCCTCCACGTCGCCGATGCTGAGCATCTCGCCGGTTTCCACGCGCGCCGGGCTGTAGCGGGTCAGCAGCAGGAACGCGGGCAGGCTCTTGCCGCTCTCGGCCTTGTGGGTCTTGGAGTCGAGCAGGCCGAGGATGCGGTCGGAGTCGCGCACCGAGGACACTTCCGGATTGACCACCACCACCGCGCGGTCGGCGAAGTACATCGCCAGGAACGCGCCCTTCTCGATGCCGGCCGGCGAATCGCAGACGATGTAGTCGAAGCCGTCGGCGGCCAGGTCCTTGAGCACCTTCTCCACGCCTTCCTGGGTCAGCGCGTCCTTGTCGCGGGTCTGCGAGGCGGCCAGCACGAACAGGTTGTCGAAGCGCTTGTCCTTGATCAGCGCCTGCTTCAGCGTGGCTTCGTTGTGCACCACGTTGACGAAGTCGTACACCACGCGGCGCTCGCAGCCCATGATCAGGTCGAGGTTGCGCAGGCCCACGTCGAAGTCGATCACGGCGACCTTCTTGCCGCGTCGCGCCAGCCCGCAGGCCAGGCTCGCGCTGGTGGTGGTCTTGCCGACGCCGCCCTTGCCGGAGGTGACAACGATAATTTCAGCCAAAGGACTATCTCCTGATACGTTCGAGGTTGGGCCGCGTCAGTCTTGCGCGGCGATCATGATCTGGTCCTGCTCCAGCCAGACCTGGACGGCCTTGCCACGCAGTTCCTTGGGAATATCGTCCAGCACCTTGTAGTGGCCGGCAATGGCGACCAGTTCGGCGTGGAAGTCGCGGCAGAAGATCCGCGCCTCGGTGTTGCCCTGGGCGCCGGCCAGCGCACGGCCGCGCAGCGTGCCGTAAATGTGGATGCTGCCGTCGGAGATCACCTCGGCGCCGGCGCCGACGGTGGCCACCACGGTCAGGTCGCAGTTCTCCGCATACAGCTGCTGCCCGGAGCGCACCGCGCTCTTCTGCATGCGCCCGGGTTGCGGCCGTGCCGCCGGAGCGGGCGGCGGCGGAGGCGGGGGCGGCGGCGAGACCGGTGCCGCCGCCGCAGCGGGCGCGCCGCCATCGAAGCGCTCGTACTGTGCGCGGAACTTGGCCAGCAGCGGCAGCCCCAGCGCCACCGACAGCTCCTCGATCTCGCGGGTGCCGTAGGCCAGCGCCACCGGCAGCACGCCGGCGTCGCGCAGGCCGTCCAGCAGCGCCTGCGCGGTGGCCACGTCAGGGGTCTGTGCCAGCCCGCCGAAATCGATGATCACCGCGGCACGGCCGAACAGCTTGGGCGCGCGCTGCACGCGCTCGCGCATCTCCTGGCTCAGCCGCGCCACGTCCAGCGTGCGCACGCGCAGGTTGGCGATGCCGACCTGGCCGATCTTCAGTTCGCCGGCCTGCTCGAAGTCCAGATTCACCGACGACACGCTCAGGTCCCGGTCGGGCGCTGCGCCCGCTGCAGACGATGGGCGTGGCCGGCCCAGGGCAGGTCGGGCAGGGTGTCGCCGTAGGTTTCGCGCACCCAGGCGTAACTGCACAGATCCTTCAACAGCATGCTCGCACGCACCTCCACTTCGTTCATCGTGTTCTGGCCCACTTCGCGGAAACCGAAGCTGCCATGGAACAGCAGCGCCGCATCGGCGCCGTGATCCAGGAAAACCTCGCACGCCAGTTGCGGGTAGCGCAACTCGGCGTAGCTCTGCACGTCGGCGTAGAACGCCCGGCCGACGCCGCCGCCGCGGCGGCGGCTGGCCACCACGATGCGGTCGATATAGAAAAACTGCGGGTAGCGCTCGCGGAACCAGGCGAAGTTGCTGCTGTCGTGGTCGCTGTCGCTGCCGAAGCCGACCAGGAAGCCGGCCAGGTTGCCGTCGCGCTCGGCGACGCGGAAGTACTCTGCGGTTTCGTAGAAGCGGTGCAGCTTGGCCGAATCCAGCGGCAGGATCGCCAGTCCGGCGTTGTTGTTCAGGGCCAGGACCGAATCGAGCTCGTGCTCGCGCACGTCGCGGATGACGATCGACATTGAGACTCCATTGCTGATGCGCGCGCGGCCCCGTGCGGACCGCAGGGGCGGATTATCGCACGCGCGACCCGGGGCGGCGAGCCGCGCCGGCATGACTTCCGTGGGAGTGCAATGCGCGCCGTTCATCCTAAGATGGCTGCATGTTGGGATATCTCAGCCATACCCGCGTCCTGCGCTATGCCGGCCTGTTCACCTGGGCCGTCATCTGCATGCCGTTGCTGTACCTGTACTGGGAGCCGGTCGAGGAATCGGGGCGGATGCCCAGCGGCGAGGTGTGGCTGCTGCTGGCCAGCTACCTGGGCTTCGGCGTGGTCTATTTCCTGCTGACCCGGCGTCTGCACAGCGGCGACGGCGTGCGTTGGTACGACCGCGGCATGCTGGTGCTGCTGACCATCTGCGCCCTGGCGGTCGGCTACCTGCACCGCTCGGGGCTGGGCAGCATCCTGATGATGGTCGCGGCCGGGGTGATCCCCTGGCTGCTGCCGGTGCGCGCCGGCGTGGCCTGGCTGCTGCTGAGCCAGCTGGCGGTGCTGCCGGTGTACCTGACCATCGGCTTCCCGCCGTTCGAGGCGCTGATGCAGTCGCTGCTGTACGGCGGCTTTTCCATGTTCATCTTCGTCACCAGCCTGGTCGCGCGCCAGCAGACCCAGGCGCGGGAGGAGCAGCGCCAGCTCAACGCCGAGTTGCGCGCCACCCGTGCGCTGCTCGCCGAGAGCGCCCGGGTCAACGAGCGCACGCGGATCTCGCGCGAACTGCACGACCTGCTCGGCCACCACCTGACCGCGCTCAGCCTGAACCTGGAAGTGGCCGGCCATATCACCGAGGGCCGTGCGCAGGAGCACGTGCAGCAGGCGCATACCCTGGCCAAGCTGCTGCTGACCGACGTGCGCGAGGCGGTCAGCCAGTTGCGCGACAGCGGCGCGATCGACCTGGCGGCGGCGCTGCGGCCGCTGGCCGAGCGGGTGCCGTCGCTGCAGATCCATCTGCAGGTGGAGGAGCCGCTGACCGTGGAGGATCCCGAGCGCGCGCACGTGTTGCTGCGCTGCACCCAGGAGATCATCACCAACGCGGTGCGCCACGCCCAGGCCGACAATCTGTGGATCGAGGTGCGCCGCGACGGCCCGCAGGTGGTGATCCAGGCGCGCGACGACGGCCGCGGTTGCGAGACCCTGGCCCCCGGCAACGGCCTGCGCGGCATGCGCGAGCGCCTGAGCCAGTACGGCGGCAGCCTGGACGTGGCGGCCGCGCCGGGTGCCGGCTTCCGCCTGCGCGCCGCGGTCCCCGGCGCCGCCACCTTGCTGCCGCCTGCCGTTCCCCAAGGAGTGTTGTGATGATCCGTGTGTGTCTGGTCGACGATCAAACCCTGGTGCGGCAGGGCATCCGCTCGCTGCTGGCGCTGGACGGCGGCATCGAGGTGGTGGCCGAGGCCAGCGATGGCCGCCAGGCGGTGGAGCTGATCCCGCAGGTGCTGCCCGACGTGGTGCTGATGGACATGCGCATGCCGTCGATGTCCGGGCTGGAGGCGCTGCAGACGCTGTCGCGCGCCGCCGCGCTGCCGCCGACCATCATCCTGACCACCTTCGACGACGACCAGTTGGTGCTGGCCGGGCTCAAGGCCGGGGCCAAGGGCTATCTGCTCAAGGACGTGTCGCTGGAGCAACTGGTCGGCGCGATCCGTACCGTGGCCGCTGGCGGCTCGCTGGTGCAGCCGGCGGTGACCCAGCGCCTGCTGTCCGGCCTGGAGCATATGCGCAACGACTTCGTCAGCCTGGACCGGCCCGACCCGCTGACCGACCGCGAGACCGAGATCCTGCGGCTGATGGCCAGCGGCTTCTCCAACAAGGAGATCGCCAACTCGCTGGGCGTGGCCGAGGGCACGATCAAGAACCACGTCTCCAACATTCTCTCCAAGCTCGGCGTGCGCGACCGGACCCGTGCGGTGCTGAAGGCGTTCGAGCTGCAGCTGGTCTGACCGAGCAGGATGCCCCCGCCCGGCGCCGCAGGTGGTCTGAACGAGACAGGATGACGGCCGGCGGAGGCGGGTCGCGCGCACGCCGGCCGGGTCCCGTGTCACCGGAGGCCATGCAAACCGTGCCGGCATGGCGTTGTCGCGCCTGTCGCGCGCAGGCAAGTGGTCTGGCCTCGGCTTGGCGTGGCCCGGACACTTCCGGCTGTCCGAGAGTGCCGCCGTTGCTCGATTCGATGCGGGCAGGTCCTGAGTGCGTCGGCCTGTCCGCCGCCGTCGCCGGGACAATGGTCTGGTCGTCCCCAGCGCCGCGCGCACCGGCGTTGCCGGCACCGCGCAAGGCCGTTGCGGCGCGGGGCGAAGCGGCATTCCGTGATGTGCTGACCACGGACAGCGAAGCCTGCTAGGATGGGCGCTTCGCTTCATCAACCCGGCCGTGGGATCGGCCCCGGAGACCTCCTGAATGACCCGTATTATCGAGTTCCTGATCGCCCTGGGGATCGTGGCTGGCCTGTTCGTCATTGTCGGCGTGGTGCTGCCCTCGGAGCGTCACATGTCCGAAAGCGTCGAGACCAATCGGCGCATGACCATCGTCTATGACACGGTCAACAGCCTGCGTCGGTTCAAGGACTGGAACCCCCTGGTGCTGCGCGACCCGCGCATCGAGCTGAAGCTCTCCGGCCCGGAATCCGGTGTCGGCGCGCGCCTGGACTACAGCTCCAAGGAGGGCTACATCGGCAAGGGTAGCTGGACCATCACCTCGACCGAGAAGAACAAGGACGTGGTCATCGCCATCGAGGACGAGACCAAGGGCAAGGACAAGACCACCACCTTCAAGCTCGAGTCGACCGGCAAGAACGGCCGCAACGTGAAGATCACCCAGGACTACACCGTCAAGTACGGTTGGGACCTGCTGGGTCGTTACGCCGGCCTGTACGTCAGCCGCCATGTCGGCGACGACATCAAGCTGGGTCTGTCGCGCCTGAGCAACGTGCTGGCCACCGTGCCGAACGTGGACTACCGCTCCGACGACACCCCGCTGAAGGACCTGAAGGTCGTCGACGTCCCGGCCGAGGACCTGCTGGTGGTCAACGCCGGCAACATCGACCGCGACAACGACTCCATCAAGAAGTCCATCAAGGACAACCAGGAGTGGATCAAGCGAGTGATGGACGCCAACGGCCTGGAAGCGGCCGGTCCGGTGCGCATCGTCACCACCGACTTCGGCTCGGACAAGTACGCGTTCGACGTCGCCCAGCCGGTCCGCAAGCGTGCCGGTGGCGCGCCGAAGGACGACGCCAAGAAGGATGAGAAGAAGGACGACAAGAAGGACGACGTGGCCGCCGCGCCGGTCGATGCCACCCCGTTTGCCGCCTCCGGCGAGCCGCTGAAGGTGACCATCCCGCAGGGCGCCCCGGTGACCTACCTGCGTACCGAAGCGCACCGTTCCGCCTTCGCCAGCTACACCGGCCACATGGCGGGCCTGGATGCGGCGCGCAATGCGCTGCGTGCCTGGGCCGCGACCAGCGGCTACGACGTGACCGACCGTCCGTACGAAGCCTGGAAGGGCGGAGTGGACAAGTCGTTCACGCCGGAAGGCACCTACGACATCTACTGGGCGATCAAGTAAGTCCTGCCCTGGTGGACGAGTGAACCGGAACGCGCCGCATCTTGCGGCGCGTTCTGTTTATGGGGCCGGCAAACGCTGCCGCGCTCCCGGAGGAAACCCTCATGCTGACGTTCGATCGCCGTACGCGCGGGCCGTTCTGGCTGTGCAGTGCCGGCGCGCTGCTGGCGGCCGTGTCCATCGGCCTGTCCGCCTATGCTTCGCACGGCGTGGCCGAGCCCCTGGCGCAATCGCACCTGCAGACCGCGGCGCTGTACGCCTTCGGCCACGGCGTGGCGCTGGCGGCGCTGGGACGCCGCAGCGAGCGCTTGCTCGCCCGGAGTGCGCTGTGCCTGTTGCTGCTCGGCACCGTGCTGTTCTCCGGCAGCCTGGCCGGCAACGCGCTGGCGCAGTGGCCGACGCGTCTGGCGCCGATCGGTGGCACCACGCTGATGCTGGGCTGGCTGCTGTGGGCGGTGGACGCGCTGCGGCGCTGAGGCCGGCAATTCGCCGCATGCCGTCCCGGCCCTGGCAGTGTCGGGCGCGCGTACCGGGCTACGCGCGCGGCAGGTACTTGTCCCACAGATGGTTGCGGAAACGTCCCTCTGGGTCCACCTGACGCTTGATCCGCGCGAACGCCGCTGCCTCCGGATAGGCCGCGGCGAACTGGCGTGTGCTGGCATGCAGGCGGTATGGCAGGTAGTAGCGGCCGCCGTGTGCCAGTGCGGCATCGATCAGCTGCCGCGTCCATATCGCCGAGGCGCGGTCCGCGGCCATTCCGCTGCGCTGCTTGTGGTACAGCACGAACGAGAACACCGGTTGCGTCGCCCAGCGCAGCAACGCCACCGTATCGGCGGGCGAGTGGCGGATGGACACGTTGAGCGCAGTGACCGCGTGGCGACGCAGGATCGCGGCCATTTCCTGCGCGAATGCGGCGAATGCGGGCACCGGCACGAAGTATTCCTGCAGCAGGAAGGTGGATAGCCGCCGGGTGCGCGGTTCCAGCGCATTCGCATCCAGGCTGGCCTGGCAGTTGCGGCGCATGACCGCTGGCGTGTGCAGCAGCGGTTCGGTCTGATAGCGCTCGCGCAGCCACGGGCCTATCGGTAGCTCCGAGGCAGCCCAGATCAGGGTCTGTTCGCGCGCGTAGTCCTGCCCGCGGGGCAGCAACCGGCGGGGCTCGGTCGGTGTCGCGGTGCTGCGTCGCCAGGTCACCGCCAGTGGCCGGTCGAAGCGTGGTGGCATCAGATCGGCGTTGTGCATGACCGCCAGCGGATCGCCGGCGATGCGTTCGGCGAAGAAGGCCGGGTAGTCGGCCAGTGGTAGCTGCTGGACGTGGCGTTCGAGTACATCGTTGTGGGCCAGCGACAGCTCGGCCTCGGTGATCACGCCGAGCCCGCCGTAGCCGCCGATCGCCGCGGCGAACAGCGCCGGTTCACGCTGGCGATCGAGTTCGTGCACGTTGCCTTGCGCATCGACCAGTTGCAGTGCCTGCACCGTGTGCGCGATGGGGCCGGCGTGCAGGTAGCGGCCGTGGCAATTGACCGAGATCGAGCCACCGACGCTGAAGTTGCTGTAGCTCTGCATCACTGCAATCGAAAGATCGTGCGGATCGATCCGGTCCTGCACATCGCGCCAGCGCATGCCGCTGCGCACGCGGATCCGCTGCGCTTCCCGATCCAGCCGCACCACGCCGACCAGGCTGCGCAGATCCAGATGCAGCGAATCGGCGGCACTGACCTGGCCGCCCATGCTGTAGCACGCGCCCCCAACCGACACCGTGCCGTTGCTGTCGCGCAGCAGGGCGGCCACCTCCGCGGTGCTGCGCGGTTGCGCGATACGTGCGACGCGGGTCCGGTCGATGGCGGCGATGTCGCCGACCTCCAGTGGATCCGGGGCGCTGCGGCCGCATCCCGGCAGCGCCAGGGCGGTGCCCGCGCCGAGCAGCGTGGCGCAGGCGGCACGGCGGCTATGATCGATGTGCTCGTCCATCAACGACGCTGTCCTTGGAGCCGATGGGGCAGTGGGTCGCTCAGGGGGCGGCCACCAACTCGATCCGCGTCTGCAGCCGCACCCACGCGTCCTGGCTGGGATCGTTGACCGTGACCTGCACGGTGTAGGTGCCGAGCGGGTCGCTGTCCTCGAAACGCAGTTGCACCGACAGCGGCGCCAGTTCCAGCAGGCCGGCGGCGGCCGGTGGGCCGCCCATGCCCAGCGGCCGCATCGGGTCCTGCAGGGTGGTGCTGCCGTCGGGGCCGAGCACGCGCAGGCTCATCTGCGCATCGCAGGCGCCGCCGTTGTTGGGGCTGGGCGCGCAGCCGGCGTACAGCAGCGCCACGCGCAGCAACTGGCCGCGCTGCACGCGCGCGATCGTGCGCAGGTTCGGCGCATGCGCGGCCTCGGTCTGCCCCCACTCCTGCGCGAACGCGCTGAAGTCGGCGTCGTCGGCGATCTGCAGTGCGGCGGCGAAGGCCTTGTCGTGGCCGCGCTCGGCGCTGTCCGGCAGCGCCTGGCCCTGCCGGTCGTGCCATTGCGCGGCGGCGCAGGTGGGCAGGGCCAGGGCCAGCAGGGTCAACGCCCGCCAGGCGGCGGTGCCGGCGCGCGGCCGGCGGGTATCGGAACGGGTCATGCGCAAGCGGCCTCCTGCCAGCACCAGTGCCAGGGTTCGTAGACGATGCCATGCGGGTTGTCGCGCGGATAGCTCATGCGGTAGCCGAAGGCGCCGGCGTGGTCGTGCAGCCAGGCGAAGGCCGGCGTGCGCTCGAAACTTTCCTCGGCCGGCGGCTCGCCGGGTGTGCCGATGTCCAGGGCGTGCCCGCTGTGGTGCTCGCTGAAGCCCGGCGCGGCATTGACCGCGAGGATCTGCTCCAGGGTCTGCCTGCGGGCGAACTTGCGCGCGAAGATGCCCAGTTGATACGCGTGGCTGCGATAGCCGGAGATCGCCTCCAGCACCACGCCATCGCGCGCGGCGGCATGGCGCAGTGCGTGCCAGGCGCGTGCGGCGCCGGCGCTCAGCCACAGCGGGCGTCGGTAGCGGTCGTCGCCGGCCGCGTGCAGGGTGGCCGGTTCCGGCTGCAGCGGCAGGCCGGTGCGTTGCGCGTAGGCGTCGGCGGCCAGGCCCAACTGGTCCAGTTGCTCCTGCAGCGCGTGCAGCGGCAACCAGGTCTCATCAGCCGCCATCGTGCCGCGTGCGGGCAGCGCGTCGAGCCGATCCAGGGCCGCGTCGATGCCGGGTTCGTGCATCAGTCGCGGCACCAGCGCGTGCAGTCCGTGTGCGTTCGCGGTCGCCAGGTAGCGCCCGTCGTGCTTGCGCCGCAGCAGCCAGGTCGCCTGCGTGAGCTGGCGCGCGTCGGCGTTGCTGCGCGCGCGCAGTCGCGCGGCCGGTAGCAGTTCGATGGTCTCGGTGTTGAGCAGCAGGCTGGGGACGGTGCGCATCGGCACAGGGTAGGGCCAAGCAGCGCGGGCGGCCAGTCGTGGGGCGATCCTGCCGCGTTGCACACGACGCGGCAGACGCGGCTCAGAAGAACTCGTCGAGCAACTGGTGGAACTGCAGCCGCGTGAGGTCCGGCGTGGCGATGCCGTACGCGGCGAAGAAGCGATCGGCGAGCGCCGGGTCGAATTCGTCCAGGCAACTGGCCAGGATCGCCAGGTCCTGGTACGGGTCGGCGACGCCGGCGCGGCCGAGGTCGATCACGCCGACCACGTGGTCTGGCGCATCGAGCAGGATGTTGTCCAGCGAGTAGTCGCCGTGGCACAGCACGCGCTCGCTGGCCAGCGGCAGCAGCGCGGTCATCGCCTGCCACACCGCCTCCGCCGACCAGCCGGCACGCGCCTCGTTGAAGTCCTCGGTGTCGACCAGGCCCGCCTGCAGCCGGCGTTGCGCAGCGGCCAGGCGCAGCGGGTGAGTGGCGTCGAACGGACAGGTATCGATCGGCGTGGCGTGGAAGCGGCGCAGGAACTCGGCCAGCGCCTGCGCGATGCGTTGCGCCTGCGCGGGCGCGTCCTGCAGCCATTGGTAGGCGGTCCTGCCCGGCAGCGCTTCGCTCAGCAGCCAGGCGCCGGCGGCGTCGGCCTCGAAATGCAGCACGCGCGGCACGCAGCCCGTTCCGCGCAGCCAGTGCAGCCGCGCGAACTCGTCTACCACGTCGTCGTGCGAGGCGCCGGTGCCGCGCTTGAGGTACAGGTCCGGCGTGCCGGTGCCGCCGAGCCGATAGACCATGGCGCCTGCTTCGCCGACCAGATTGCGGTGCCAGTGCAGGCCGTGCAGCCGCGCCGACAGCGTCGGCGGCAGCGCCGGTGCGGTGGCGGGAGTCTCGCGGGGCGCGGTGTGGTCCATCGGACCGATCCTTGAGGCGTCATGTGGAGGCGGCGTCGTCGCCGTCGTCGCGACGCGCGCGGCTGGCGACGAGGACGCGCGTGGCTGGTGTTCCAGCATATATCGCTTCGCGTACGCCAGAACGCTCGACGCGGTGTGCTCCACGGATCGGGCGCGTCGCGCGGCGAGACCTTGCCGCACCGCGCAGCATGTCGTGCCCTGCGCGGCCGGTCGCAGCAGCGACCGACGCGGCGAGGCCCGCCGGACTCAGGCCATGCGGCGCGCCGTGCCGCGCGTGTCTTCGCCGCAGTGTGCTTGTGCCGCGAGTGTCTGCCATTCCTGCAGCACCTGCCTGGGGTGTTCGACGCTGAGCAGCAGCCAGCCGCCGGCGTGCAGCGGAACGGCCAGGACGCGATCGCTGCTGATCAGGCAGAACGCCTTGTGCCCGTCGCGGGTGCGGTAGTGGCCGGCATGGAAACCGCGGTAGCCGAAACCGAGCAGCTTCAAGGCCGGCTTGAAGCCGGTGTGCTCGGACAGCGCGATCACGCGCGCGTCCCCCAGGCGCAGCGCCGCCAGCGGTACGCGCTTGGTCAGGAACGTCGCACGCACGTCCACCAGGCCCTCGTGCAGCAGCACGCGCTGCCGCGCGAAGGTGGCGGTGCCGGCCACGCCGATCAGCGCCAGCAGCCCGAAATGCCACCACAGCGCACCAGGCCGCGCGGCATGCAGCGCGAAGGCAGCGATCACGGCGGCGACGAGCAGCAGCGGCAGCCACAGCCACAAGGCCAGGCCCAGCCGATGCGCCGGCGCCACCGGATACCGCCGTGCCGGGGAGGGCGACGTGGAGCGCAGCCGGCTCATGGTGTGGCGCCGTGGCTGGCGGGCAGGGCGCGCACCCAGGCGGCGACATCGGCGATCAGGGCCAGGTCGACGTGGCCGGGCGTGGCGTACTCGGCCGGTCCGGGGGCGCCGCTGCCGGCGATGCCCAGGTGGTTCAGTGCGGCGTAGCGGTGCAGGGTGGCATGCGGATCGTCGGCCAGCGCCTGTTGCCACCGCTGCCAGTCCGGCGCGGTGACCTGGAAATCGCGCTCGCCCTGCAGCCACAGCACCGGCATCGGCCCGAGCGCGCGGACGTCGGCGACCGGATCGATCTGGTCGAACGCGCGCCAATAGGTGGCAGGTACGTCCAATGGCGAATCGCTGCGCGCGACCTCGCCACTGCCGCGGACCTTGGCCACGCGGCGCTCAAGCTCGGCCAGCGCCGCCTGCCGCTGCGGCGACGGTGGATGTTCCTGGCTCAGCAGGTAGCGGTTCTGCTCGATCAACAGGTCCAGCAGCGGTCGCGCCGGCGCCGCCCACAGCACGATGCCGGCGGTCTTGCCGGAGCGGCGCGCGACGCGGGCGGCGAGCATGCCGCCCTGACTGTGGCCCATGACCACGATGCGCGCAGGGTCGATGCCGGGCGTGCGCGCCAGCGCCGCCACCGCGGCGACGGCGTCGTCGGTGGTCTCGTCGTCCATGGTGAACCCCTGGTTGATGCGCCCGGCAAAGCTCTCCGGCAAGGCGAAGGTGCGCTTGTCGTAGCGCAGCACCGCGATGCCCTGTGCGGCAAGCCCGCGGGCGACGTCGAGGAACGGACGGTTCGGGCCGATGGTCTCGTCGCGGTCCTGCGGGCCCGAGCCGTGCACCAGGACCACCGCCGGGAACGGACCCTTGCCTGCCGGCAGGGCCAGCGTGCCCGGCAGCGGACCGACCGCAAACGCCTGTTCGCTGAAGCCGGCGTCGGCGGCGGGCGGCGCCGGCGCCGGCGGTGGTGCGGGAGTGAACAGCAGGCCGGCGATCTTGCCGTCCGCGTCGATCGACACATGCGCCAGCAGTGCGCCACGCTCGAACTGCAGGCGCTGTTCGATCACGCGCAGCCCGTGCTGCTCGCGTTCGCTGGCCGGGCCGCGCTGCTGCAGCGCGCCCAGTTGCGTGGACAGCGTGCGCCAGGCCTGGGCCAGCTTTTCGGGTGGCACCGCCTTGGCCATCGCCGGGGTGAACTCGGCCTCGACCGCGGCCAGGTCGCCGGCCTGCAGGCGATCCAGCAGCGCGCTGGCGGTCTGTTGCGGCGCCGCAGCCAGCGCCGTGAGCGGTGCCAGCAGCGCCGTCAGCAAAGCCGCGAGGACCCGATGCCGGCGCATGTCAGACCTCCCGCTTGAACAGCAGCAGCGGCTTGGTGCCCGGTAGTGCGATGACGTTGACCAGTTCCCAGCCGAGCTTGCCGTGCTTGTTCAGGTCGGCCTGCAGTTCGTCCAGTTTCAGGCCCAGCATCAGCGTGGTCTTGGCCTCGACGGTGAGGTACTCCCAGCGCTTGCTCATGAGGTGCGTTCCTTGTCGTCGCCGGGCTTGGGCAGCCGGCCCGCCTTGCGCAGCGCGTCGCGCAACACGTATTCGATCTGCGCGTTGAGGCTGCGCAGTTCGTCGTCGGCCCAGCGCTGCGCCGCCGCCAGCACGTCGGCGTTGATGCGCAGCGGATAGGCCTTCTTCTCGCTCATGACCGCTCCTGCCGCGCGGCGTCGCTGCGCCGCAGGTGCAGCAGCATCGACACGATCAGCGCGTTCACCACCAGCAGCAGTGCGATGGCCACCGCATAGACGCCGGCGCGCTGGCCGCCGGTCCAGTACAGCGCCGCGGCGCCGAGCAGGATCGCCAGGCCGATCAGCGCCCAGCGCAGGCCCAGCCCGCGCGCGCGGTCGTCGCCCTTGCCGCCGACCCAGGCGGCGATGACCAGGGCCGGCAGGCCGGAGAAAGCGAGCGCCAGCGGCGCGATGGCGGCGTGCATGGACATCGGCACCTCAGTACAGCGAGCCGGCGTTGACGATCGGCTGGGTGCCGCGGTCCGAGCACAGCACGGTCAGCAGGTTGCTGACCATGTGCGCCTTGCGCTCCTCGTCCAGTTCGACCACGCCGTTCTTCTGCAGTTCGGCCAGGGCCATCTCGACCATGCCCACCGCGCCGGCGACGATGCGCGTGCGCGCGGCGATCACCGCGTTGGCCTGCTGCCGCTGCAGCATCGCCTGGGCGATCTCCGGGGCGTAGGCGAGGTGGCTGATGCGCGCCTCGATCACGTCCACGCCGGCCTGGGTCAAGCGTTCGTCGAGGTGGCGCTTGAGCTGTTCGCTGATCTCGTTGGGATGGCTGCGCAGCGAGATCTGCCCGTCCTCGTGCTGGTCGTAGGGATAGCTGGTGGCCATCGCGCGCAGTGCCGCCTCGGACTGGATGTGCACGAAGCTCTCGTAGTCGTCGACGTTGTAGACCGCCTCGGAGGCATCCATCACCTGCCACACGATCACCGCGGCGATCTCGATCGGGCTGCCGTCCAGCTCGTTGACCTTGAGCCGCCCGCTCTCGAAGTTGCGCACGCGCTGGCTGACCTTGCGCTTGCTGAAGAAGGGATTGTTCCAGCGCAGGCCCGGGTCCTTGACCGTGCCCACGTAGCGGCCGAACAGGCTCAGCACCGCGGCCTGGTTCGGTTCCAGCGCGTACAGGCCGACCACCAGGAACAGCGCGACGGTCAGCACCGGGATCGCGACCAGCAGGGTCCACGGCATCGCCGACGGCTGCAGCACGCCGGTGGCGATGATCGCGCCGGCGCCGGCCACGAACACCAGGACCAGGCCCACGATCATCGGGATGCCGGGCAGGGAGGAACGGGGCTGCTCTTTCATGGTGGACGTCCTTGGGTGGTTGGACGAAAAGATATCAAATTGATATCAGGTTGCAAGAGGCGGGGAGTGGGGAATCGGGAATGGGGAATCGTGGGGGCGGGTTCATGGGGGCGGGCGGGTCTAGGGGAGCCGGCTACCCACCTGCGTGCGGCATCCGCTTTTGAGGACCGGGAAGGTGCTGAAGTCGCGCGGTATGCAGAGGCGGGCAGCCCGGGTGTCGACTTGGCGGGCGTCGGCGGTGTGCATCCATCGGCCGCGTGCCGTCACGCCGGGGGCAGCAGACCCAGCGCTTTTATGATTCCCCAATCCCGATTCCCGATTCCCGGCCGCCGAGGCGGCCACTCACCCGCCGAGGATCAACACCGGCGTGCGAAAGCCGCTGAGGTGGTGGGTGCCGGTGGCGATGTCGCTGCGGTAGCGGCCGGGGATCTCGATCTGGCAGCGTTTGCCGATGCGCACACCGGGGCCGATGTCGACCTGCCGGCCGAGCGTGGCCTGGGCGCCGATCTGCGCTTCGGCACCGAGTGTCACGCCGGCCTCGATCCACGCCGAGGCGCCGACCTTGACCGCCGATTCCAGTACCGCCGCCGCGCCGATCCAGGCGTTGAAGCCTATTTCGCAGTGCGCATCGACGAGGGCGCCGGCGCCGATCGCGCAGTTCTCGCCGACGCGCGCGCTGGCCGCCACCTGCGCGCCGCGGCAGATCAGCGGCGGCATCCTGAAGCCGCGCGCCTTCAGTTCGCCCATCAGCTCCTGGCGGCGGAAGTTGAGGAACTGCGCGCCCCAGGCGACGAAGGCGGTGGCGCCGGTGTCGGCCAGTGCGTGCAGGGCATCCAGGTCGAAGCGGTAGTCCTTGCCCTGGGCCACGTCCACCGGATGCAGCACGCACTCCGGCGCCGCCTCGGCCCAGGCCGCCAGCGCCCAGCGCAGCAGCGCACCGCTGCCGACCACGTACTTGTCAGAGGACATGGCGGTTCTCCATGACGTCCATGTACCAGCGTTCGATCTGCATGTTGGCGTGCTCGTAGTCGCCCAGCACCGCGCGCGGGGCGCCGGCGCGCAGTCCCGACTGCACCTGCTCCATGATCTCGATGTCCTCGCGCAGTACCTTCTCGGCGCCGTGCAGGTGCCCGAGCAGCACCGCGTCGGAACCCGGATAGCGATGCTTCTTGCGCGCGGTGACGTAGTACACCAGCAGGTCGGTGCGCTGCGCCGATACCGGCTGGTGGTGCTCGATGATGAAGGAATAGCCGCCCGAGCCCGAGGCGATGTGCAGGTTCGGGTACAGCAGCCAGTTCAGATACCAGTCGTCGTTGCCGAAGCGTTCGACGTGCGCGTGCCAGGGGTAGTGCGCCATCGCCACCAACGGCTCGTTGAGCCCGCCGCTGCTGAAATCGCGCAGGCGCGCCAGATGCGCCTCGCGCGAGGCGCTGCCCTCGGCATGGTAGCGGCGCGCCTCGGCGACGCCGGCATCGTCCATCTGCACCTGGAACTTCACCTGCTGCGCCAGCGTGCGCGCATGCACGAAGCGCGGGTGCAGCGCGTCGCGCAGGTTCTCGTAGGCCAGCTTCCAGTTGAAGTCGGCCTCGAAGGTCGCCACCAGCACTTCGTCGTCGAACTGTTCGGAAGCGGCGCGCAGCATCTCCAGCGCCTCCAGCGAGAACTGCGCCTCCAGCGGCATCGGCGTGGGCGACAGGTTCACGAACACCAGCTTGCCGATGCAGGCCACCGCGAAGCGGCGCAGCCGCAGGCAGGCGCGCGCCTCTGGGGCCAGGCGGTAGGCATCGTCCTGGAACGGGATATTGTCCACGCCGCCGTCGGCGCCGTAGCGCCAGCCGTGGTAGCTGCAGACCAGCGGGCGCACGCCCTGCGGTTGCTGTTGCAGCGGGTTCTGCCGGTGCAGGCACAGGTTGTCGAAGGCGCGCAGTTCGCCGTCGATGTGCTGCACCACCACGTCCACCCCGCAGATCGAGCGGCGCACGAAGGCGTTGGGCTTGTCCAGCAGCATGCGCGGCGCCACGAACTGCCACAGCGGCTTCATCAGGAGCTCGCGCTCGCGCGCAAACCAGGCCTCGTCGATGTAGGCCTCGGCCGGCATCAGCGAGTGCATGGGCGCGCCTCGGCGGTGCGGCAGGGCGTGCCGTGGCGGTGTTCGGCGCTGTGTGCGTGCATGGCGACATCCCCAGTGACGCTGCGGAAGATAGCACCTCGCTGCGCACCGACGATGCCGTGGCCGGTCCTGTGCCGGGGTGGGGCACTGGCCCGGTAGAATACGGCTCCCCTCTTCGCGCAGGCGCCGCCGCCATGGTCACTCTGGGAACCCCGCTGTCCGCTTCCGCCACCCGCGTGCTGCTGCTCGGCTCCGGCGAACTCGGTAAGGAAGTGGCGATCGAGCTGCAGCGCTTCGGCGTGGAGGTGATCGCGGTGGACCGCTATGCCGACGCCCCGGCGATGCAGGTCGCGCATCGCAGCCACGTGGTCGACATGCTCGATGCGATGGCGCTGCGCGAACTGATCGCGCGCGAGCAGCCGCACCTGATCGTGCCGGAGATCGAGGCGATCCACACCGAGACCCTGGTGGCGCTGGAGCGCGACCTCGGCCAGCGGGTGATCCCGACGGCGCGTGCGGCGCGGCTGACCATGGATCGCGAAGGCATCCGCCGCCTGGCCGCCGAGACCCTGGGCCTGCCGACCTCGCCTTACCGCTTCGTGGACACGCCCGAGCAGTACCGCGAGGCGATCGCCGCGGTCGGCCTGCCGTGCGTGGTCAAGCCGGTGATGTCGTCCTCCGGCAAGGGCCAGAGCACGCTGCGCAGCGCCGCCGATATCGACGCGGCGTGGGAGTACGCGCAGACCGGTGGCCGCGCCGGCGCTGGCCGCTGCATCGTCGAGGGTTTCATCGACTTCGAGTACGAGATCACCCTGCTGACCGTACGCCACGCCGGCGGCACCGCGTTCTGCGATCCGATCGGGCACTGGCAGAAGGACGGCGACTACCGCGAGAGCTGGCAGCCGCAGCCGATGTCGGCGCTGGCCCTGCAGCGCGCGCAGGACATCGCCCGCGCGGTCACCGACGATCTCGGCGGCTGGGGCCTGTTCGGCGTGGAGCTGTTCGTCAAGGGCGACGAGGTCTGGTTCAGCGAAGTGTCGCCGCGGCCGCACGACACCGGCCTGGTCACCCTGGTGTCGCAGGAACTGAGCGAGTTCGCCCTGCATGCGCGTGCGATCCTCGGCCTGCCGATTCCGGCGATCCGTCAGAACGGCCCGTCGGCCTCGTGCGCGCTGCTGGCCCACGGCGAAGGCGTGCCGCGCTTCGGCAATGTCGATGCTGCCCTGCAGGCGCCGGACACCGCCCTGCGTCTGTTCGGCAAGCCCAGCGTGCACGGCCACCGCCGTGTCGGCGTGACCCTGGCCCGTGGCGCAAGCATCGACGAGGCGCGGCAAACCGCCCGCGACGCCGCCGCGGCCCTCACCATCGACCTGGACGCATAAAACGGCGAGCGCTCGGAAAGCGGGGCCAAAGGGGACCCGCTTTCCCATTCCCCACTCCCGATTCCCCATTCCCAGCCGCTAAGCCGGCGGCGCAAACCGTGCCGCCGCCAGGCGGATGCTCCACACCAGTTCGACCATCGCCAGGTTGTTGAGCAGCGCCTCGCCGCCCAGCACCAGCCAGTAGCCGGCGCCGTCGACCCAGAACGGTACGAACGACCAGTCCGGCAGCAATAACTGCGGCTCGCTGTAGAACGCCACGTAGCGGTGCGCGCCGTGCCAGCCGCGCGCGCTCTGACGCTGAGCGAAGCCGGAGAAGTCGGCCGCGGCCACGCTCAGCGTGTCGGCCTGTTCCTGGTCCAGGCCGGCATGGCCCAGGCAGAAGCCGCTGTCGGAGGCCAGCACCGCGCGGCGTTCGGCCGACAGCGGGGCGATCACATGCTGGGCGAAATCGTCCAGGCGGATTTCCGGGCCCGGCACTGCGCGCCGCAGCAACTGCACCCATTGCTGTTCGCGCGCCTCCTGCAGCAGCCGCTGTGCGTCGCCGCCCACGCGCTGGCGCCACTCCTGCAGCGACAGCGCGCCGTGCGCGCCGAGCAGCAGTTGCAGCGCGCGCTGCAGGCGGTCGGGCGTGGCGCTGGCGAAGCCGTGCAGCACGCCGTGCGGGGTCGGCATCAGCCAGGTCGGTTCGGAGCTGGTCGGGTCGGGGGCGATCATCGCGGCGCACTCGCGCTGGAAAAGGACAGGGCGTCGACGTTGCGGCCACCCAGCGGCTCGCGCTGCTGCAGCCAGCGCGCGGTGCTGTCCCAGCGGTCGCCCAGGGCCAGCGCATGGCGGCGCAGTTCGCGCGTGGCGAGCATGAAGGCGAGCTTGTCCTGGCAACTGATGCAGTAGTCCAGGAACTCGCGCTCGCAGCGCGCCGCGGCGATCGGTGCGCCGTCGCACAGCGCGTCCACCACCTCGCGCACCATCCGCCGCGAATGGTCCGGGCTGGCCCGGCGCACCCGCGCCGGCACGTCGGCGGACGGCCGCGCCAGCACGCTCCAGCGCGTGGCCAGGGCGTTGATCGGCAGCAGCGCGTGGCCCTGGCTGTGGCGCTGGAAGGTCTCGGCCACGTGCGGCGCCAGATGCGCCGCGGCCATCTGCAGCGCCAGCTGGCGCAAGGCGACGTCGTGCCGCGGCAAGGCCACGAACAGGTCGGCCAGCACGCCCTGGGTCGGTTCGTTGTCGTGCAACTGCAGCGCGGCGTGCAGCCGCGCCAGGTGCGCGGCGGCGTCGCGCGGGTCGCGCAGCAGGGCACGGGCATGGGTGCGCATCACCAGGCGTGCAGGATCGCGAGCGGGAAGCGTGGGCATGGGCGCCTCAGTCCAGCAAGGTGTCGATCAGGTCGATCATGAATTCGGCGTCCTCCGTGGCCATCGCCTCGAAGCCGCGTTCCAGGCCCAGCGCGTCGAGCATCGCCTGGTCGTCGCGATGCGCGGCATCGCCCAGCGCCAGCAGGGCGTCGCGCAGCGCCGGCAGTTGCGGGCCCAGGCGCGGATGCGCCAGCAGCACGTGGCCGATGTCGCACAGCGCGCTTTCCACCAGCGGACGCAATCGCGCGCGGGTCAGGCGCGACAGACCGTGGTAGGCGGTGGCCAGGAACAGGCCGGCATCGGCTTCGCCTTCCAGCAGCAGCCGCGCCACCGCGGCGTAGCTGCTGGCCGGGCGCCAGGCGATGCGTTCCGGCTCCAGGTCGGCCGGTTCCAGCAGGCGCAGGCCGATCAGGCGCACGTCGTGGTTGGCGGTCAGGGCGATGCGGCAGCCGTAGGGCAGGTCTTCCACGCAGCGCGCCGGCGCCTCGGCCGCGGTCGCGATCACCACCTCGTCGGCGTGCCCGCGCGGCCTGACCAGCGGCAGGTAGCCGCGGTCGCGGATCAACGCGCTGGCGTCGAACGGGCTGGCGTACACCAGGTCGACGACGCTGTCGTCCAGCAACTGCCGCTGTTCGGCGGCATCGGCCGGCATCAGCAGGCGCAGGCCGATGCCGGCGCGGCGCTGCAGCACCGTGCTGAGCAGGTACCAGCCGCCGAAGTATTCGGGCGCGAAGTCCGGCGCGACCAGGAACGTGCAGCTCATGCCAGCGGCTCCGCGCGTTCGTCCTGCAGCCATTGCGCGTACAGCGGCTGCAGCGCGTCGATGCGCCGCCGCGACGGCTTGCGCCGCACCGAGGTGAAGCCGACCACGCGGCCGTCGCGGACGTTCGGCAACGCGGTGGCGTAGACCCAGTAGCAGGCGCCGTCGCGGCGCAGGTTCTTGACGTAGCCGTGCCACTTCTCGCCGGCCAGCACGGTGTCCCAGAGTTCGCGGAATGCGCGCCGCGGCATCTCCGGGTGGCGCAGGATGCAGTGCGGCGCGCCGATCAGCAGTTCGCGCGGCCAGCCGCTGAGTTCGACGAAGGCGTCGTTGGCGTGGGTGATGATGCCGTCCAGGTCGGTGCGCGAGACGATCAGGCGCCCGTCCGGATAGGCCACCTCGCGTTCGCTCCAGTACACCGTGCGGCGGCTGCCGTCGTGGTAGCGCAGCTCGGCGCTGCGGTGCGGCTCGTGCGGCGCTTGCATCGGCGGCAGCGGCATGGCGGCGCCCCTACAGGATCTGTTGCAGCGCCTGCGCGGCGCGCTTGATGTCCAGGAACACCAGGCCGAGCTTGGCGCTGGGCTTGGCCAGCACGGTGAGCACCGCCTCGCGGCCGGCCGCACTCATGATCACGTAGCCGAGTTCGCCCTGGATCAGCACCCGCTCCAGCGCGCCGCGCGCCAGTTCACGCGCGCTGCGCTCGCCCAGCGCGAGCAGCGCCGCGGACATCGCGCCGACGCGGTCCTCGTCCATGCCCTGCGGCATCGCCGAGGCGATCATCAGCCCGTCCAGGGAGATCAGCGCCGAGGCCTCGATATCGGCGGTGGCGCCGTTGAGGCCTTCCAGCGCCTGTTGCAACTGTTGCGTTCGCATGCTCGCCATCCGCTTGCGCATCCCGACCGGGTGCGGGAGGCATTGGACCGCGTCGGCGCAGTCTTGCCCTTGATCTGGATCAAGGCCGATGGCGGTACTCGGCGCAGAGGGCCCGTGCAGGCGAGTCGATCCGACGGGCGGCACCGCTGCCGCGGCGGGACGAGGCGCTCCTTCCGCCCGTGGCGCCTTGCGGCCGGCGCTCGAGGCGGCCGCGCTGGTGGCCGGCCGGGCGCTGGGGGCATGGCGCGCCGCCGGCCAGGCAGAGAAACGGCGGCCGCTAGGCCGCCTGTGGAGCGCTGCCAGGACGGCGCCGCGCAGCGCGCCGCCCTCGTTCGCCGGCGTCTACGGTCCCGCGGCGACGTCGACCCAGACCAGATGGTGGTCGCTGCCGTCGGCGATGGCGGCGGAGGCGTCATTGGAGGCCGGCCAGAACACGCCGCTGTCCAGGTAGCGGAAGTTGCGCGACGGCAACACGTAGTCCAGGCGCATGGTGCCGGCCTTGGGGCCGAAATCGCCGGTGACCTGCTGCGGTGGGCCGCGATGGTCGATGCCGGTGGCCGCGTAGGCGCGCGTGGTCTCCTCGCCGCCAGCGCTGTGCGGGGTGGGGTATTGCAGGACGCGCGGATGCGTCACCAACGCGCGGATCGCGTCGTGGTGGCCGTCGCCGTCGATCACGTCGTTGTTGAGGTCGCCGAGCATCACGAACTGCGCATCGGCGGCCAGCCCGCCGCAGCGGCCGGCGTCGTCGCACAGCCAGCGCGCCTTGCCGCTGCCGGCATCGTCCAGGTACTCGCGCCACAGCCGCAGTTCGTCGTGGTTGCGTGCGGCGTTGCGCTTCTCCGCGCCGTCGAACACCGGCGGGGTCGGGTGCGCCACCAGCGCATGCAGCACGCCCAGCGGGGTGCGCACCGGCACGTCCCAGTGCGACTTGGACGACAGCCGCAGCTGCGCCCACACCGCGTCGCTGTGGAAGAAGCGGCCGGTGGCCGGATCGACCGGGCGCAGCGCGTCGGGCATCGCGCTCCATTTCAGCAGGCGGAAGCTGCGCACCGCCGCGGCGTCGATCGGGTACTTCGACAGCAGCAGCATGCCGTACTGGCCGGGATGCAGGCCGTAGCCCCAGGCGTCGTTGCCGCGCGCGCGGCCTTCGCCGCCGACATGGCCGTCGTTGTCCAGGTCCAGGCCGCTGGGCACGCCGGTGTTGACCGGGGCCAGGTAGCGGTAGGGATAGCGCAGCGCAGCGCCGCCGTGCGGTTGCGGCACCTCGAGGTAGCGCTGCTCGAACAGGTCGGCGGCGCGGTGCGCCTCGTCGTAGTCGAACTCGTTGAGCAGCACGATGTCCGGGCGCACCTGCTGCAGCACCGCGGCGATCTTGCGCGCCTGCGCGCTGTCGCCCTGCAGGGCGGCGATCAGTGCGCCGGGTTCGTCGGCATTGAGCGAGGTGTTGTAGGTGGCCAGGCGCAGTGTCGTGGCGGCGGGCGCGGCGGCGTCGGTCATCGGGGAGGACGTGGGGGCGGTGTGCGCGCAGGCGCCGCACAGCAGGGTCAGGGCGAGCAGGAGGAGGCGTGATGTCATGCGCCGATTTTCGCATGCGCGGCATGTCGGCACGATGGCGCCGCGACGTGCGGCGGCATCGACTGGGCAGCGCGGTAGCGGTTGCCGTCGGCTAGCCGCCGAGCTGGCGCAGATAGTCGTCGAAGTCGCGCCAGTGGCGGCCGTCGTAGGCCTGCAGCGGCCGGAAGCGGCGCTTGTAGTCCATCTTCTGGTGGCCGCGGATCCAGTAGCCCAGGTACAGGTGGCGCAGGCCCTCGCGTCGCGCCCAGGCGATCTGCTGCAGGATCGCCAGGGTGCCCAGGCCGCGCGCGCCGGCGTCCGGGTCGTAGAAGGTGTAGACCGCCGACAGCGCCTGCGCGGCGATGTCGGTGACCGCTACCGCCAGCAGCGGCCCACGCCTTCCGTCCGGCATGCGCTGCCGCAGCTCCAGGAAGCGGCCATGCGACCAGCGGCCGATCAGGAACTGGTCGAACTCGTGCGCGCCGTGATCGTCCATGCCGCCGCCGGGATGGCGGTGGCGCAGGTAGCGCTGGTACAGCGCCAGCTGTTCCTCGTTGCGCTCGGCGGCGACGATGCGGACCTCGACATCGGTATTGCGCGCCAGACAGCGGCGCTGGCTGCGATCGGGCACGAACGCATCGATCGGGATGCGCACCGCAACGCAGGCGCGGCAATGGTCGCAGTGCGGGCGATAGACCAGATCGCCGGAGCGGCGGAAGCCCCAGCTCAGCGCCAGCGGATACAGCGCGCCCAGGCGTGGATCGTGCGGGTCCAGCACCAGGTCGCGGGCCTGCCGCTCGGGCCAGTAGCCACATGCGTGCTGGCCGGTCTGGAACAGCCGCAGGTCGTCGCTGGCGTCGGAATGAATGGCCATGCGTCGAGCATAGCGCTTCGTCATCGCAGGGGCCGCGACTGTCCCGTCGATGAATGCGCCCGGCGGCGGGTCAACCGCGGCGGCGACGGGGCGTTGTCAGCAGGGAAGGCACCGCGGTGCCGGCCCGCGATGCGGGCCGCTTGCGGCGCCGGACGCCTGCCGTCCTCGGCAGGTTTCTCATCATCCTCAGGGAGTGACCCATGAAGTCTCGCAACCCGCTGCTCGCCCTGGCCGTGCTGGCCGTGCTGTCCGGTACCGCCTACGCCGTTCCCCCGCCGCCGGCCGATCCCGCCGCGCCCGCCGATGCCGGCGGCATCGCCGCGCTCGACAAGAACGGCGACGGTGTCATCGACCGCAGCGAGGCCGCCGCCGATCCGCGCCTGGCCCAGCATTTCGACGCCATGGACAAGAACCACGACGGCAAGCTCAGCCGCGACGAGTGGCCGCGCCACGGCCGTCACGGCGGCCCGGGCGACCACGGCGTGCCCGGCGCGATGATGGCCAAGCTGGACACCAACAAGGACGGCCGCATCAGCCGCGCCGAAGCGCAGGCCGATCCCAAGCTCGCCGCGCGTTTCGACAAGATGGACGTGAACAAGGACGGCTACATCGACCGTGCCGACTTCGAACTGCGCGCCAAGCAACATCGCGATGCCTGGTTCACCGCGGCCGACACCAACAAGGACGGCATGCTCAGCCGCGCCGAGTTCGATGCGGCGCAGGCCAAGCGCTGGGCACATCGCCCGGGCGGGCAGCGCGGTGGCGACGCACCGCCGCCGATGCCGGCGCCGGACAGCAACTGAGCCATCCGCCGCGGCGGTGGCCGCGGTGTCACTGCACCAAGGCGCCGATCGACAGCGCCCCTGCGCCCCGCGCGCAGGGGCGTTCTTGTTTTTCCATCTGCCGAAACCTGCCGTCGCGTGCAGTGCGGCGCAGGTGCAGCGCGGGACGCGCGTGGTCGCGCGGGGCGCGTCGACAGCGTCGCGGCCGGTTGCGGTGGCGGTCTCCGCTACGGCGGACGCCGCGCGCAGGATTCGATCGCCGTGCCGATCGGATTGCCGTCGCAGCGTTGGCGCCTCCGCCGTCGCGCAAGGACGATCATCGGCAGGGCGTCATCGCCAGAGGCGACGTCCACCGCATGCGTGGACCTGCGTTCGGCGCGGCTCAGTTGCCGCGGGGTGCCGGCTGCACGCGCACGCGCACTTCGTCGCTGCCGCTGTCCTGCGCCGGGGGCGTGGCCGGTTGCGTCGCGGGTGCCTGTGCTGGTGCGGTGGTCGGCGCGCGGTTGTCGCGATGGCGCAGCACGGTGATCAGCGCCACCGCACCGATCGCCAGCAGCAGGGCGATGCGGATGCGCCAGGCCCAGCGCTTGCCGCCGTCCGCTTCCACCTGCGAGCGGAACTCGTTCAAGTAGGGCGCACGGCCCTGTTCCGGATCGCGGCGGGTGCTGTCGAGCAGGCCGGCGTCGCGCAGCAGTTCGCGTGCGCGCGGCTGGTCGTCGGCGTGCACCACCCACACCGTGGGCTGGGCCTGCGCCGCGACCGGGTCGAGATAGCTGAACTGGCCGCTGCGCCGGGTCCGGTAGGAGCGGCCGTTGCTCAGGCGCACGTCGATGCCGGCATCGCGCAGCAGGGCGGCGACGCCTTCGGCGGTTTCCACGCGTTGGCTGCTGAAGATCTGACGCATGTTCGTGTCCTCAGCGTTTTGCCGGCACCTGCGCCGCGGCGTCGGCGTCGGGGACCACCCGGATCAGGCCTTCCTGTGCGGTGCTGGCGACCAGGGTGCCGTCGCGGGTGAAGAACTGCCCGCGCGCCAGGCCGCGCGCGCCCTGCGCACTGGGGCTGTCCAGCGAGTACAGCAGCCAGTCGTCGGCGCGGAACGGGCGGTGGAACCATAGCGCGTGGTCGAGCGAGGCCATCTGCACGTTCGGCGTGTAGTAACTGATGCCGTGCGGGAAGGTGGCGGTGCCGAGCAGGTGGAAGTCGGAGGCGTAGGCGAGCAGCGCCTGGTGCAGTTCCGGCGCATCGCCGACCGGCTCGCTCAGGCGCAGCCACATTTGCTGGAACGGCGGACGCTTGGGCGGATTCAGTTCGTCGCGCGGATACACGTGGCGGAACTCGAACGGGCCGCCGCGGGAGAGCCAGCGCTGCACCTTGGTCGGCAGCGTCGCCAGCACTTCCGGGCGCGCCGCCGGAGTCGGCTCGATGTCTTCCGGCTGCGGCACTTCCGGCATCTTCAGCTGATGGGTGGCGCCGTCCTCCTGTTCCTGGAACGAGGCCGCGCAGAAGAAGATCACCTTGCCGTGCTGGATCGCGGTGACCCGGCGCACCGAGAAGCTGCCGCCGTCGCGGGTGCGGTCCACGTCGTAGACGATGGGGTGCTCGATGTCGCCGGCGCGCAGGAAGTAGGCGTGCAGCGAATGCACGCGGCGCGCGTTCTCGACCGTGGCCTGCGCCGCCGACAGCGCCTGGCCCAGCACCTGGCCGCCGAACACGTACTTGGTGCCGATGTCGCGGCTCTGGCCGCGGAACAGGTTGTCCTCCAGCCGCTCCAGCGACAGCAGCTCGATCAGTTCGGAGACGACGGGGGCGGGCTTGGCGGACAAGAGGCGGGGCCTGGCGACGGACGTGCGCCGATTATAGCGGGCCGTCCGCGCCCGCCCGCGTGCCCGCTCCGCTCAGCCCTTGCCCAGACGCGCCACCAGCGCGCGCAGTGCGGCCTGGGTGTCCGGCGCCTGCCAGTCGTCGATCAGTCGCTCCAGCCCGATGTGCTCGTCGGCCAGCGCCGCGCGCAGGTCGGCGCGGGCGACGGCACGGGTCTGCAGCATCGGCTGCCGCGGGCGCTTGAGCAGGTCCAGCAGCCAGGCCAGCGCGCGCGCCACCACCAGGTCGGCGTCGACCAGTTCGTCGACCAGGCCGATCTCCAGCGCGCGTTCGGCACTGACCAGGTCGCCGCCGACCAGCAGGCGCTCGGCGCGGTGCGCGCCGACCACCCGCCGCAGCAGGCGCTGGATGCCTTCCGGGGCGACCAGGCCGACCTGGGTCTCGTTCAGGCCGATGTGCAGCGGATGCGCCGCATCGGGGCTGCGCGCCATCACCCGGTAGTCGCAGCACAGCGCCAGCACGCAACCGCCGGCCGGGGCGTGGCCGGTCAGCGCCGCGACCACCGGGATCGGGCTGGCGGCCAAGGCGCGCGCCGCACCGAAGAACTGCTGCCAGCTGCCCAGCAGCTTGGCGCGATCGTCGCCGTGGCCGAGCAGGTGCGGCACGTCCATGCCGGCGGAGAACAGGCGTTCGTTGCCCGACAGCACGATGCCGTGCGCGCCATCGGCGTTGGCCTGCTCGATCGCCTGGATCAGGTGCCGGCACAGGTCGGTGTCCAGCGCATTGACCGGCGGCCGCGCCAGGCGCAGTTCGCGGAGGGGGCCGTGGTTGATCACGTCGATGAGCGTCGTCATGCTGCGGTCTGCTTTCGAAGAAGGAACCTCGGCGATGATAATCAAACCATTCGCTGGCGTATTGTTCGTACTGTGTGCGGTTGCCGCCACTGCGTCGGCCGCGGAACCGGCGTGCGTCACTCTGGAGCAGGGCTGGGCGCGCTTGCCGCCGAATCCGGCGATGCCGATGACCGCCGGCTACGGCGTGCTCCACAACGGCTGCGGCAAGCCGGTCACGGTCGTCGGGGCCAGCAGCCCCGCTTTCGGCGATGTGTCGTTGCACGAAACCACGCTGGTGGCCGGCGTCAGCCGGATGCGCGCGGTCGAGCGCGTGCCGTTGGCGCCTGGCGCCCGCGTGGAACTCAAGCCCGGCGGCATGCACCTGATGCTGATGCAGGGCAAGGGTGCGCTGAGCCAAGGCCAGGCCGTGCCGCTGCAGTTGCAACTGGAAGGCGGCGGCAAGGCCGATGCGACGCTGACCGTGCGCAAGCAGGCGATGTAGGGGAGCCTCCTCGGGAAAAGGCGCCTCCCCTCGTCGTAGGAGCGGTTCTCGTCCCCTTTTGTGGGATCAGCCGCGACGGGCGAAGCCCAGCGTCGGCTGAGACCACCCGTCGTCGGGACTGAAGTCCCTCCCACAAGGAGCGCACGCCGCTCCTGCGTGAGCAGCGCCGCTGCATTGCGGACTATGCGCCGGGCCACGCCCGGCGCAAGCGCAGGCCTCAGCTCGTCGCCTTGCGTACGGCGTCCGGCAGCGGCGCGCTCTTGCCGGTCTGGGTGTCCATCCACACCACCACCACGTGGCCGTCGGAGTACAGCCGGCTTTCGTCCTGCTGGTCGACGATGCGGTGGCCGATGGTCACGCTGCTGGTGCCCAGGCGCTCGACGAACAGTTCGACCAGGATGTCGTTGGGCCACACGATCGGCGCGCGGTAGTTGACGTTGGTCGCCGCCACCACCGGGGCGATGCGATCGCTCATCGAGACGCCTTCCACGCCCAGCATCCAGCGCACGCGCGCCTCTTCCAGGTAGGAGATGTACTTGGCGTTGTTGACGTGGCCCATGCTGTCCATGTCGCGCCAGCGCACGCTGATCGGGATGCGCGCCAGGATCTTGTGTTCGCTGCTCATCAAACGTCCTTCTTCTTCTTGGTGCCGGTGCTGGTGGTGCTCTTGCTGGCCTTGCCGCTCTTGGCGGCCACCGCCTGCTTCTTCGCCGGCTTTTCCGGCTTGACCTTGCGCGGCGGGCGCGCATCGGGCTTGTTGGCCATCGCCGCCGGCTGCTCCGGGCGCGCGCTGGTGGAGGGCAGCATCCGCGCCAGGAACTGGCCGGTGTACGACTGCGGGCAGGCCGCCACGTCTTCCGGCGTGCCGGTGACCAGGATGGTGCCGCCGCGGTGGCCGCCTTCCGGGCCGAGGTCGACGATCCAGTCCGCGGTCTTGATCACGTCCAGGTTGTGCTCGATCACCACCACGGTGTTGCCCTCGTCGCGCAGCTTGTGCAGCACGCCCAGCAGCGCCTCGATGTCGTGAAAGTGCAGGCCGGTGGTCGGCTCGTCGAGGATGTACAGGGTGCGGCCGGTGTCGCGCCGCGACAGTTCCTTGGACAGCTTCACGCGCTGTGCCTCGCCGCCGGACAAAGTGGTCGCGCTCTGCCCCAGCTTGATGTAGCTCAGGCCCACGTCGACCAGGGTCTCCAGCTTGCGCGCGATCGACGGCACCGGCTCGAACAGCTTCAGCGCATCCTCGACGGTCATCTCCAGCACGTCGTTGATGTTGAAGCCCTTGTACAGGATCTCCAGCGTCTCGCGGTTGTAGCGCTTGCCGTGGCAGACGTCGCAGGGCACGTACACGTCCGGCAGGAAGTGCATCTCCACCTTGATCAGGCCGTCGCCCTGGCAGGCCTCGCAACGGCCGCCGCGCACGTTGAAGCTGAAGCGGCCCGGCGAGTAGCCGCGCGAGCGCGCTTCCGGCACCTGCGCGAACAGTTCGCGCAGCGGCGTGAACAGGCCGGTATAGGTGGCCGGGTTGGAGCGCGGGGTGCGGCCGATCGGCGACTGGTCGATGTCCACGACCTTGTCGAACAGGTCCAGGTGCTCGATCTCGCGGTACGGCGCCACGCTGTGCGAGGCGCCGTTGATCTCGTTGGCGGCCAGGGTGAACAGGGTGTCGTTGATCAGCGTCGACTTGCCCGAGCCGGACACGCCGGTGATGCAGGTCAGCAGGCCGGCCGGGATGTCCAGGTCGACGTTCTTGAGGTTGTTGCCGGTGGCCCCGCGCAGGTGCAGGGTCATCTTCGGATTGGCCTTGTGGCGCTTGGCCGGGATCTCGATGCGGCGCTTGCCCGACAGGTATTGCCCGGTCAGCGAGCGCGGCGCCTTCAGCAGGTCCTGCACGCTGCCCTGGCCGACCACCTCGCCGCCGTGCACGCCGGCGCCGGGGCCGATGTCCAGCACGTAGTCGGCCAGGCGGATCGCGTCCTCGTCGTGCTCGACCACGATCACCGTGTTGCCAAGATCGCGCAGGCGGGTGAGGGTGCCGAGCAGGCGTTCGTTGTCGCGCTGGTGCAGGCCGATCGACGGCTCGTCGAGCACGTACATCACCCCGACCAGGCCGGCGCCGATCTGGCTGGCCAGGCGGATGCGCTGCGCCTCGCCGCCGGACAGGGTGTCGGCCTTGCGTTCGAGGGTCAGGTAATCCAGGCCGACGTCGACCAGGAAGCCCAGCCGTTCGGCGATCTCCTTGACGATCTTGCTGGCGATCTCGCCGCGCCAGCCGGGCAGGTCGAGCTGGCGGAAGAAGCTCAGTGCATCGTCGATCGGCAGCACCACCAGGTCCGGCAGCGGGCGGTCGGCGACGAACACGTTGCGCGCGGCCTTGTTCAGGCGCGCGCCCTTGCAGTCCGGGCACGGCCGTTCGCTGATGTACTTGGCCAGTTCCTCGCGCACCGCCGGTGATTCGGTCTCGCGGTAGCGGCGCTCCAGGTTGGGGATGATGCCTTCGAAGCGATGCTTGCGCTGGGTGCGGCCGCCGGCATCGGTGAAGTAGGTGAAGGTGATGGTCTCGTCGCCGCTGCCGTACAGCACCGCCTGGCGCACGCTCGCCGGCAGCGATTGCCAGGGCGCGTCGACATCGAACTTGTAGTGCTTGGCCAGCGAGGCGATCAGCTGGAAGTAGTACGCGTTGCGCCGGTCCCAGCCGCGCACCGCGCCAGCCGACAGCGACAGCTCCGGATGCACCACCACCCGCTCGGGATCGAAGAACTCGGCCACGCCCAGGCCGTCGCAGCTCGGACAGGCGCCCATCGGCGCGTTGAACGAGAACAGACGCGGTTCCAGCTCCGGCAGCGAGTAGTCGCAGACCGGGCAGCTGTACTTGGAGGAGAACAGGTGCGGCGCGGCCGCGGTGTCGTCCAGCGACTGCACCGACACCATGCCGTCGGCCAGCTTCAACGCGGTCTCGAAGCTTTCGGCCAGGCGCTGCTTGATGTCCTCGCGCGGGCGGAAGCGGTCGATCACCGCCTCGATGGTGTGCTTCTGGCGCAGCGCCAGCGCCGGCACCGCGTCGATCTCGTACAGCTCGCCGTCCACGCGCACGCGCACGAAGCCCTGCGCGCGCAGTTGTTCGAACACCTGCGCATGCTCGCCCTTGCGCTCGCGGATCACCGGCGCCAGCAGCATGTAGCGCTGCTCCGGGTCCAGGGTCAGCACCTGGTCGACCATCTGGCTGACCGTCTGCGCCTCCAGCGGATAGCCGTGGTCGGGGCAGCGCGGCTGGCCGACGCGCGCATACAGCAGGCGCAGGTAGTCGTAGATCTCGGTGATGGTGCCGACGGTCGAGCGCGGGTTGTGCGAGGTCGACTTCTGTTCGATCGCGATCGCCGGCGACAGGCCTTCGATGTGATCGATGTCGGGCTTCTCCATCACGCTGAGGAACTGCCGCGCGTACGCCGACAGCGACTCCACGTAGCGGCGCTGGCCCTCGGCGTAGATGGTGTCGAACGCCAGCGAGGACTTGCCGGACCCGGACAGGCCGGTGATCACGATCAGCTTGTCGCGCGGCAGGTCGAGGTCGAGGTTCTTGAGGTTGTGCGTCCGCGCGCCGCGGATGCGGATGTAATCCATCGCCATGAAGAGATTCCGGAATGTGCCGGCCGTGGCGGTGCCGCTGGCCAGTGTGGGGGCGGAAAGGGGACGGCAATCGATCAGCGTACCCAGCTTGTCAGGTGGGGGCAATTGCCGCAGATCCCAGCGCCGCCGGGCGCCGGCGGCTGGCTGGTTCAGGCAGCCGCGCCGGCCCGCGGGGCTTGACAGTCCGGGCCTGGGTGGGCTTGACCCTGCCGCGCGCGGCGGCTTACAATCCCGCTCCTGTCTGCCCGAAACGGCACGGCAGGAACGACCACAATAACTACAGAGGAAGTCTGGTCATGTACGCAGTACTGGTCACCGGCGGTAAGCAATACCGCGTCGCGCAGGGCGAAACGCTCCGCGTGGAAAAGCTCGAAGTCGAAGCCGGCAACGAGATCACGTTCGACAACATCCTGATGCTGGGCGACAGCGACGGCATCAAGATCGGCGACGCGCTGAAGGGCGCCGCCGTCACCGCCAAGGTCGTGGCCCATGGCCGCGCCGACAAGGTGCGCATCATCAAGTTCCGCCGCCGCAAGCACCACATGAAGCGTCAGGGTCATCGGCAGCACTACACCGAAATCGAGATCACCGGCATCGCCGGTGGCGACAAGAAGTAAGGAGCAGCAGTCATGGCACACAAAAAAGGCGTAGGTTCCTCGCGCAACGGCCGCGACTCCAACCCGAAGTACCTGGGCGTGAAGATGTTCGGCGGCCAGGCCATCGAAGCCGGCAACATCATCGTGCGTCAGCGCGGCACCCAGTTCCACCCGGGCGCCGGCGTCGGCCTGGGCCGCGACCACACCCTGTTCGCGCTGGTCGACGGCAAGGTCGAGTTCTCGGTGAAGGGTGCCAAGAAGCGCCGCACCGTGAGCGTGGTCACCGAGGCGTAAGTCGCCGGTGTCCAGGGCCTGCGCCGTGGCGCAGGCTTGCTGACGAAAGCCCCGCTTCGGCGGGGTTTTTGTTTTGCGGCTGGGAGTGGGGAATCGGGAATGGGCAAAGGCGCCTCCCGTGAACTCGCCCTGTCTTGGTTGCGTCAGGCAATGCAGTGATGGATTTTGCCGATCTGTGGCTGCGACATAGAATCGTCGCCGCGGCGATGGCTCGCTTTTTCCATTCCCGATTCACTATTCCCCATTCCCGGTTGTTATCCATGAAACTCGTAGACGAAGCGGAAATCCAGGTCACGGCCGGCAATGGCGGCAATGGCTGCATCGGCTTTCGCCGCGAGAAGTTCATCCCGCTGGGTGGGCCTGACGGCGGCGACGGCGGCAATGGTGGCAGTGTGTGGCTGGTCGCCGACGAGAATCTCAACACCCTGGTCGACTTCCGCCACCAGCGCGCGTTCCGTGCGCAGCGCGGCGAGAA
Source organism: Xanthomonas sp. LF07-6 (assembly GCF_034105445.1). Classification (NCBI taxonomy): domain Bacteria; kingdom Pseudomonadati; phylum Pseudomonadota; class Gammaproteobacteria; order Lysobacterales; family Lysobacteraceae; genus Xanthomonas; species Xanthomonas sp. LF07-6. Next base: position 635,239 of record NZ_JAXGGI010000001.1, on the reverse strand, counting down.
CGGCATGGGCCGGCAGATGTACGGCAAGGCCGGCGAGGACCTGACCATCACCGTGCCGGTCGGCACCGTGGTGATCAACGTCGAGACCGACGAGGTCATCGGCGACCTGATCGCGCATGGCGACCGCCTGCTGGTCGCGCAGGGTGGCAAGGGCGGCCTGGGCAACATGCACTTCAAGAGTTCGGTGACGCGCGCGCCGCGCAAGGCGACGCCGGGCGAGGAGGGCGAGGAGCGCACGCTCAAGCTGGAGCTGAAGCTGCTGGCCGACGTCGGCCTGCTGGGCTTCCCCAATGCCGGCAAGAGCACCTTCATCCGCGCCGTGTCCGCGGCCACGCCGAAGGTCGCCGACTACCCGTTCACCACGCTGTATCCGAACCTGGGCGTGGTCAGCGTCGAGGCCTACCGCAGCTTCGTGATCGCCGACATTCCCGGGCTGATCGAGGGTGCCGCCGACGGCGCCGGCCTTGGCGCGCAGTTCCTGCGCCACCTGCAGCGCACCCGCCTGCTGCTGCACCTGGTGGATCTGGCGCCGATGGAGGGTGGCGTGGATGGCGTGTCGCCGACCGAGCAGGTGCGGGCGATCGAGCGCGAGCTGCAGAAGCACGACCCGGAGCTGCTGGCCAAGCCGCGCTGGCTGGTGCTGAACAAGGCCGACCTGATGTTCGAGGACGAGGCGCGTGCGCTGGCCGAGCAGGTCGTCGCCGAGCTGGGCTGGACCCAGCCCTGGTACCTGGTGTCGGCACTGGGCCGCGAAGGCACCTGGCCGATCATGAAGGACGTGATGGCGTTCTTCGACCGCCAGCGCGAGGAGGCGCTGGAGGCGGCCGCCAATGCCTCCTGAGCGTCGCGCCGTCCCGCGGCGCGCGGGGCAGGGTGACGCGCACACGAAAAACCCGGCCGAGGCCGGGCTTTTTCGTGGTGCTGCCGGAAGCGTGGGCGCTTCCGGCGTCGACGGCAGCCGATCAGGCGGCGGTCTTGATCGCCTTGATGCGGGCGCTCAGGCGGCTCTTGTGACGGGCAGCCTTGTTCTTGTGGATCAGGCCACGCGAGCTGAAACGGTCGAGGATCGGCTGGGCGATGGCGAAAGCGGCTTCGGCGCCGGCTGCGTCGTTGGCGTCCAGGGCCTTGATGACCTTCTTGACGGCGGTGCGCAGCATCGAACGCTGAGCCGTGTTGCGCGCGTTGCGCACGACGGTCTGCTTGGCGCGCTTCTTGGCGGACTTGATATTGGCCACGGTGGTGGTTTCCTGGAAAGCTGTGTGGTGGATAAAAACAAGCGGGAGAGTATGAAGCGTCCGAATATTCGCGTCAAGTCAATTGTCAAGAGGGCTGCCGCATGAGCCAGCCGCGCATGCTCCGCGGGCTGCTCTCCTTCAGCAGCATGACCATGGTCTCGCGCGTGCTGGGACTGGTGCGCGACCAGGCCATCACCATTTCCTTCGGTGCCAACGCCACCACCGACGCGTTCTGGGTGGCGTTCCGCATTCCCAACTTCCTGCGCCGGCTGTTCGCCGAGGGCTCGTTCGCCACCGCGTTCGTGCCGGTGTTCACCGAGGTGAAGGAAACCCGCCCGCACGCCGACCTGCGCGCGCTGATGTCGCGGGTGTCCGGCACCCTGGGCGGGGTGCTGCTGCTGGTCACCGCGCTGGGGCTGATCTTCACCCCGCAGGTGGCGATGCTGTTCAATCCTGGCGCTACCGACGACCCGGCCAAGTTCGGGTTGATCGTCGATCTGCTGCGGTTGACCTTCCCGTTCCTGCTGTTCGTGTCGCTGACCGCGCTGGCCGGCGGTGCGCTCAATAGCTTCCACCGCTTCGGCCTGCCGGCGCTGACCCCGGTGATCCTCAACCTGTGCATGATCGCCGGCGCGCTGTGGCTGGCGCCGCGGCTGCAGGTGCCGATCCTGGCGATGGGCTGGGCGGTGCTGGTGGCCGGCGTGCTGCAGTTGCTGTTCCAGTTGCCGGCCTTGCGCGGCATCGACCTGCTGACCCTGCCGCGCTGGGGCTGGCGGCATCCGGACGTGCGCCGGGTGCTGACCCTGATGGTGCCGACCCTGTTCGGCTCCTCGATCGCGCAGATCAACCTGCTGCTGGACACGGTGATCGCCTCGTTCCTGTACGCCGGCTCGCAGAGCTGGCTGTCGCAGGCCGACCGCTTCCTGGAGCTGCCGCTGGGCGTATTCGGCGTGGCCCTGGGCACGGTGATCCTGCCGGCGCTGTCGCGGCACCACGTCAAGACCGATCGCGCGGGCTTTTCCAGCGCGCTGGACTGGGGGCTGCGCACCACCTTGCTGATCGCGGTGCCGGCGATGCTGGGGTTGATGCTGCTGAGCCAGCCGCTGGTGGCGACCTTGTTCCAGTACGGCAAGTTCACCGCCTTCGACACGCGCATGGCGGCGATGTCGGTGTTCGGGCTGAGCTTCGGCCTGCCGGCGTTCGCCCTGCTCAAGGTGCTGCTGCCGGCGTTCTATTCGCGCCAGGACACGCGCACGCCGGTGCGTGCCGGCGTCGCCGCGCTGGTCGCCAACATGGCGCTGAACCTGTTGTTCCTGGCGATCCTGTACCAGTTGTGGGTGCCGGCGGAGCTGCGTGCGCAGGGCGTGCGCGCGGCGCTGGAGGCGGTGCCGGGCCTGCACCTGGCGCTGGGCCTGGCCAGTGCGGTGGCCAGCTACCTCAACCTGTCGCTGCTGTGGCGCTGGCTGCGCCGCGACCAGGTCTACCAGCCCAAGCCGGGCTGGGGCGGTTACCTGCTGCGGCTGGGCGTGGCCTGCGCGGCGATGGCTGCGGTGCTGGCGCTGGGCCTGCACTGGCTGCCGGCGTTTACCACCATGGACAAGTGGCACCGGATCGGCAGCCTGTTGCTGCTGGTCGGCGGCGGCGGCGCGGTGTATCTGCTGGCGTTGCTGGCGCTGGGGTTCCGGCCGCGGGATCTGCGCGAGCATTGAAGCCGGGGTCCGGGGTCCGGGGTCCGGGGTCCGGGACCCGGGAGTTTCCGCGAGTGCTAAGCGCTTGCGATTGAACTGTGGGAGGGGCTGCAGCCCCGACGGGCCTTCCCGGGAAAGCCCGTCGGGACTGAAGTCCCTCCCACAGAAAGTGATCACTTTGTTTTTGCCGGATCGCCTGGCGATGGTCTGGCTCCGCACGCCGATGCTGCCGACCCGGGTCCCGAGCCCCGAGCCAAGCCCCCACCCGCTATACTCGACGGTTACGCATCATCGACCGGCGCTTCCTGCGCCGGCGCTTCGGACCGAGGAATGAGCAGGCTGTTTAGAGACGTCGAGGGCGGGACCCTGTTCCCGCAGGGAAGCGTGGTCTGCATCGGCGCCTTCGATGGCCTGCACCTGGGCCACCGCGCGCTGGTGCGGCAGGCGATCACGCGCGCGCGCGAAGCGGGCGTGCCTGCGGTGGCGCTGAGCTTCGAGCCGCTGCCGCGCGAGTTCTTCGCCCCGGCCGCGCCGCCGCCGCGGCTGACCCTGGCCCGGGCCAAGGTGCAGGGCCTGCTCCAACTCGGCGTCGACAGCGTCGGCCTGCTGCGCTTCGACCGGCGCATGGCCTCGATGAGCGCGGAGGACTTCGTGCAGCGCGTGCTGGTCGAGCGCCTGCGTGCGCGCGAGGTCTGGATCGGCCCGGCGTTCCGCTTCGGCCACAAGCGCGGCGGCGACATCGCGCTGCTGCGTGCGCTGGGCGCCCAGCATGGCTTCGCCGCCGACGAGATCGCGCCGGTGCACCTGCGCGAGGAGCGCATTTCCAGCACCCGCATCCGCGAGCTGCTGGTGGCCGGCGAGTTCGCCCATGCCGCCGAACTGCTCGGCCGCCCGTATGCGATCGGCGGCCGCGTGGTGCGCGGCAAGCAGCTCGGGCGCACGCTCGGCTATCCCACCGCCAACCTGCGGTTCGCCCGCACCCCGGCGCTGTCCGGCATCTACGCCACCTGGGTGCACGGGGTGGCGGCGCAGCCGTGGCCGTCGGTGTCCAGTTTCGGTACCCGCCCGACCGTGCAGGGCGTGGAGCCGCTGCTGGAAGCGCACCTGTTCGATTTCCAGGGCGACCTGTACGGTCGCCACATCGAGGTGGAGTTCGTCGCCAAGCTGCGCGACGAGGAAACCTTTGCCGATCTGCCGGCGCTGACCGCGCAGATGCACCGCGACGCCGCGCTGGCGCGGCAACTGCTCGCTGCGCCTGCCGGCGCGGGCCTGCCGCCCGTGTCCGCCGCCCCGCGCGCGGACCTCCCCCTGAAGACCACCGACCGGTAACTGCCCGTGACCCAGGACTACAAAGCCACCCTCCATCTGCCGGCGACCGAGTTCCCGATGCGCGGCGACCTGCCCAAGCGCGAGCCGGACATCCTGGCGCGCTGGGAGAGCGAGGGCCTGTACACGCGGCTGCGCGACAACGCCCAAGGCCGGCCGCTGTTCGTGCTGCACGACGGCCCGCCGTACGCCAATGGCGCGATCCACCTCGGCCATGCGGTCAACAAGATCCTCAAGGACATCATCGTCAAGTCCAAGTACCTGTCCGGCTACGACGCGCCGTACATCCCGGGCTGGGACTGCCACGGCCTGCCGATCGAGATCGCGATCGAGAAGAAGTTCGGCAAGGTCGGAGTGAAGCTGGATGCGGTGGAGTTCCGGCAGAAGTGCCGCGAATACGCCAACGCGCAGATCGACATCCAGCGCCGTGACTTCAAGCGCCTGGGCGTGATCGGCGACTGGGAAAACCCGTACCGCACGCTGGACTTCCATTTCGAGGCCAACGAGATCCGCGCGCTGGCGCGGATCGTCGAGAACGGCCACCTGACCCGCGGCGTGAAGCCGGTGCACTGGTGCTTCGACTGCGGTTCGGCGCTGGCCGAGGCCGAGATCGAGTACGCCGACAAGCAGTCGCCGACGGTGGATGTGGCCTACACGGCCCGCGACGGCGCGGCGCTGGCCGCCGCGTTCGGTGCGACCCTGCCGGACGGTGCCGAAGTGGCCGTGCCGATCTGGACCACCACGCCGTGGACGCTGCCGGCCTCGCTGGCGGTGTCGCTGGGGCCGGAACTGGTCTATGCGCTGGTCGAAGGTCCGGCCCGCGACGGTCGCCGTCGCTGGCTGGTGCTGGCCGACGCGCTGGCCGAGCGCGCGCTGCAGCGCTACGGGGTGGATGAGGTGGTGGTGCACGGCCGCGTCGCCGGCGCGGCGCTGGAGCACCAGGTGCTGGCGCATCCCTTCTACGACGAGCGCGACGTGCCGGTGATCCTCGGCACCCACGTGTCCGACACCGACGGTACCGGCGCGGTGCACACCGCCCCCGGCCACGGCCAGGAGGACTACGTGGCGGTCAAGCCGTACGGGCTGCTGGAGCGCTACAGCGCGGCGCAGATCAACCCGGTCGATGCGCGCGGCGTGTACCTGCCGTCGACCCCGGCGGTCGATGGCACGGAACTGGCCGGGCTGCACATCTGGAAGGCCAACGACGTCATCGCCGACCTGCTGGCCGCGCGCGGGCTGCTGCTGGCGCGCGCCAGCATGGTCCACAGCTACCCGCATTGCTGGCGCCACAAGACCCCGATCGCGTTCCGCGCCACGCCGCAGTGGTTCATCTCGATGGAGCAGGCCAACCTGCGCGCCGAGGCGCTGCAGGCCATCGAGGGCGTGCACTGGTACCCGGCCTGGGGCCAGGCGCGCATCGCCGGCATGGTCGCCGGGCGCCCGGACTGGACGATCTCGCGCCAGCGCACCTGGGGCGTGCCGATCGCGCTGTTCGTGCACCGCGAGACGGGCGAGCCGCACCCGCGCAGCACCGAACTGATGCGCCAGGTCGCCGACCGCGTCGAGGAGGGCGGGGTGGACGTGTGGTACGCGCTCGACGCCGCCGAGCTGCTCGGCGACGAGGCGGCCGACTACGAGAAGATCACCGACATCCTCGACGTCTGGTTCGATTCCGGCGTCACCCACGAGGCGGTGCTGACCGAACGCGGCCTGCCCAAGCCGGCCGACCTGTACCTGGAAGGCTCCGACCAGCACCGCGGCTGGTTCCAGTCCTCGCTGCTGACCGGTGTGGCGCTGGACCACGCCGCGCCGTACCGGCAGTGCCTGACCCACGGCTTCACCGTGGACGAGCACGGCCGCAAGATGTCCAAGTCGCTGGGCAACGGCATCGAGCCGCAGGACATCATGAAGACGCTGGGCGCGGACATCCTGCGCCTGTGGATCGCCTCGGCCGACTACAGCAACGAGATGTCGCTGTCGCAGGAGATCCTCAAGCGCAACGCCGACGCCTATCGGCGCCTGCGCAACACCGCGCGCTTCCTGCTCGGCAACCTGCACGGCTTCAACCCGGCCGTGCACCTGCGGCCGCTGCCGGAACTGGTGGCGCTGGACCGCTGGATCGTGCACCGCGCCTACGAGGTGCAGGAGCAGATCAAGGCCGCCTACGCGCGCTACGACTTCGCCGCCATCGTGCAGGCGCTGCTGAACTTCTGCAGCGTGGACCTGGGGTCGTTGTACCTGGACGTGACCAAGGACCGGCTGTACACGATGGCCGAGGACTCGCTCGGCCGGCGCTCGGCGCAGACCGCGATGTTCCATGTGGCCGAGGCCTTCGTGCGCTGGATCGCGCCGATCCTGAGCTTCACCGCCGACGAACTGTGGGGCTACCTGCCGGGCGCGCACCTGGGCAACGTGCTGTTCGCCACCTGGTACGAAGGCCTGGCGCCGTTGCCGGACGACGCGGCGCTGAGCGCGTCCGACTTCGAGCAGTTGCTGGCGCTGCGCGAGCAGGTGGCCAAGGTGCTGGAGCCGATGCGCGGCAACGGCGTGATCGGCGCGGCGCTGGAGGCGGAGATCACCGTCGCCGCCGACGCCGCCACCGCGGCGAAGCTGCAGCCGCTGCAGGAAGAGCTGCGCTTCCTGTTCATCAGCGGCGACGTGGTGGTGCGCGAGGCCAGCACCGACGAGATCTTCGTCAGCGCCCAGGCCACCGAGAAGCCCAAGTGCGTGCGTTGCTGGCACTACCGCGCCGACGTCGGCGCCGACCCGGCGCACCCGGAACTGTGCGGCCGCTGCGTCAGCAACATCGAAGGACCGGGCGAGGAGCGCCGCTGGTTCTGAGTGCCGTCCCCGGCCACGCGGCTTGCGCGTCGCCGGGGCCGACGGCGGCGCCGTGGCTGCGGCGCCGGCCATCCTTCCTTTCCTTCTTCGCCCAAGGCGGACTTCCCGCATGACCGCACGACCCAACCCCTCCGCCCTGATCTGGCTGCTGCTGTCGGCCACGGTGATCGGCCTGGACCAGTGGAGCAAGGCCTGGGTGCTGTCCAGCCTGCCCGAGTTCACCGCGGTGCCGGTGATCCCCGGCTTCTGGAACTGGTACCGGACCTACAACACCGGCGCGGCATTCAGTTTCCTGAGCCAGGCCGGCGGCTGGCAGCTGTGGTTCTTCACCGCGCTGGCGGTGGGCATCAGCGCCCTGCTGGCCTGGTGGCTGGCGCGCACCCCGCGCGGCGAGTGGCGCAGCGCGCTGCCGTACGCGCTGGTGATCGGCGGGGCGATCGGCAACGTGATCGACCGGCTGATGCACGGCCACGTGGTCGATTTCATCCAGTGGTACGTGGGCGAGCACTACTGGCCCTCGTTCAACATCGCCGACTCGGCGATCGTCGCCGGCGCCATCGGCATCGCCCTGTTCGGCGTGTTCGACGGCAAGGCGAAGCGAAAAGCGGGATAATCGGTGCCACTCTCCCTGTCGAAGCGCCTGGCCCCCTGCGGCCGGCGGATCTAGCTAATGGATGTCCTGCTCGCCAACCCCCGCGGCTTCTGCGCCGGCGTCGATCGCGCGATCGAGATCGTCAAGCGCGCCATCGAAACCCTGGGCGCGCCGATCTACGTGCGCCACGAGGTGGTGCACAACCGCTTCGTGGTCGACGACCTCAAGCAGCGCGGCGCGATCTTCGTCGAGGAACTGGACGAGGTGCCCGACGGCAACACGGTGATCTTCAGCGCCCACGGCGTGGCCCAGGCGGTGCGCCAGGAGGCCGAGCGGCGCGGGCTGAAGGTGTTCGATGCGACCTGCCCGCTGGTGACCAAGGTGCATTTCGAGGTGGCCCGGCACTGCCGCGCCGGCCGCGACGTGGTGCTGATCGGCCACGCCGGCCACCCGGAGGTGGAAGGCACAATGGGGCAGTGGGACCGCGAGTGCGGCGCCGGCCGCATCTACCTGGTCGAGGACATCGAGCAGGTCGCCACGCTGGACGTGCAGCAGCCGGAGAACCTGGCCTACACCACCCAGACCACGCTGTCGGTGGACGACACCCGCGGCATCATCGAGGCGCTGCGCGCGCGCTACCCGGCGATGCAGGGGCCGAAGAACGACGATATCTGCTACGCCACCCAGAACCGCCAGGACGCGGTGCGCGACCTGGCCAGGGAGTGCGACCTGGTGCTGGTGGTCGGTTCGCCGAACAGTTCCAATTCCAACCGGCTCAGCGAGCTGGCGCGGCGCGACGGGGTGGAGTCCTACCTGATCGACGGCGCCGACGAGATCGACCCGGCCTGGATCGCCGGCAAGCGCCGCATCGGTCTGACCGCCGGCGCCTCGGCGCCGCAGGTGCTGGTGGACGGGGTCATCGCGCGGCTGCGCGAACTCGGCGCCGATGGCGTGTCGGAACTGGCGGGCGAACCGGAGTCGATGGTGTTCGCCCTGCCGAAGGAATTGCGGCTGCGTCTGGTCGACTGACGGTCGCGTTCGGTCGCGTGTTCGTACGCTGGATGGGCGTATTTGTCGTGGCGCGCGTAGGAGCGGCTTTCAGCCGCGACGGGCGATCCCGGTAAAGCCTGTCGCGGCTGATCCTCGAAAAGGGGACAAGAGTCGCTCCTGCGAGATGACGTGATGTGGTGCTGTCGCGTGGCAAGCGCCACGGCTTACTGGCGCTGCATGCCGCGTGGCCGTCCCTGCGCATCGAATTCGATGCCCACGCTGACGCGATCGCCTTCCACGCCATCGGGCATCCAGCGCAGGCGGCCGCGCCGGCCCACCAGCACGTACACGTGATCCACCTTCTTCGGCTCGGCCTGTAGCGCCTCGCCCTGTTCCTGCAAGGCCGTGGCCACCCGGTAGGCGCCCTCGAAATCGATGTCCTGCAGCGCGGCGGTGTCGGTGGCTGGCTTGAGGAACGGCCCGAACATGCGCGGATTCACTGGCGCATCCTTGTGCCATGCCTCGTCGTGGAAGCTGTATTCGTCCACGTGGTCCGGCTGTGCGGGGTCCAGCAGTTCGAGTCCGATCCGGTCATCGTAGAAATGCACGGCATGGAACACGCGCAGGTCGTGGCCCTGCAGGGCGGGCAGGTCCGCCAGCGCCTGCCGCGCCGCGCGCAGCCGCTGCGGGTCGAACAGCAGGTTGCCGCGTGGTGCCGGCGTCGGCGCCGGCGCGGTGTCGGCAGCACGGGCAGTCGGGGTCGGCACCGCCAGCGATTGCGGCTTGGAGGGGGCCTGCAGGGCAGCCCCTGGGCCGGCCGCCTGCAGGGTGGCGCGGACGGTGTCCCAGGCGCCGCCGGCGAAGGCGAGGCCGCCGAGCAGCAGCACCACGCCGGCGAAGACCACGGGGGTGGGTGGCGTCTTCATGGCAGCTCCAGGTCGGCGCGGGCGGGGTGTTGCGGGTCGTACAGCACCGACACGGTGTCGCGCGGCAACTGCCCGACGTCGAGCAGCGACACGAACCGCCGCATCGTCGCCTCGTGCGGGTTGCCCGACGCGTCCGCGAACGCCACGCGGAACTCCACCTGCGGCTGCTCGTTGAGGGTGGTGCCGGTTTGGCGCACGTCCAGCACCCGCGCACGCGCGCGCAGGCCGCGGTACTTCAGGGTCTCGTCGGTGGCGTTGCTGCGGATCACGCGCAGGATCACGCGCAGCGCCAGCACATAGCCGTTGAGCACCAGCGCACTCATCAGCAGCGGGTGGTTGAAGGACAGGAAGGTCCAGCCCATGCCGCGGTTCTGCAGGCGCCAGGCCGCCACGTAGGCCGCGCCGACCAGGACCGCCAGCAGCACGGCGCCGGCCGCACGTCGCCACAGGCTGGCGCGGTCCAGCGCCGGCTCGGCGTCCTCCAGCACCAGGTTCGGGGTGGCGCCCGGCGCGGTGCTCAGCCGCAGCGGCACGGTGCGTCCGCTCTCGAAGCGGCGTTGCGCCGGCTTGCGGTCCACGATCAAGACGGTGTCGCGGATGGATGTGCCGGACAGGTTGTCGAAGGCCAGGGTCAGCGACAGCTGCGGCCAGCCCTTGACCTCGACCCCGGTCGGGGCGGCGCGTTCGATCAGTGCCTCGCGGCGCACGCCGTGGGTGAGCAGGTGGCGCACGCGGTGCAGGGCGCGCCCGGGCATGAGCAGCAGCGTGTCCAGGTAGGCGTAGAGCAGGTGCAGCCACAGGCCCAGCGACAGCGCCAGCAGGGTCAGCGCCCATGCGGGCGTGCTGGGCTGGGCCAGCACGCGTGGCCAGTCGCTGGCGAAATACAGGATGCAGGGGAAGGGGATGGCGAAGAACAGCAGAAACGCGAGCCAGAACCAGGCGAACAACTTCACGATGAGCAGGGTGAGGGGGACGACGGGGGCGGCAGGGTAACCCATCGATTGCGGCGCGCGCGCGAAGGCCCGGGCAGCGATTGACCCCGGCCCGGGCCGACGCCTAGAATTGCCAGTTCCGCCGGAATAGCTCAGTCGGTAGAGCGGCGCATTCGTAATGCGTAGGTCGCAGGTTCGACTCCTGTTTCCGGCACCAGACGTACCCAGAAGGCAGCCGCGAGGCTGCCTTCCTGGTGTCTGCGCTCCCGTTTTTCTGCGACGCAGGTCCGTGCGCGCGGCGGCCTGCGACGCCGTGTCGCAGGCGGGTGCGGCAATGTGTCGCACATAAAAACGCGGCCTGGCGCCCGCCCGGGCTTGTCAATGACTTCCGGAGTTGCCGCACGGCAGCATAAAATGCGTCGTTGATCGCGCATGCCGGCCCGGATGCCGCGGCGGACGCGGGACAGCCCTCTCTACGGCGCTCCGCCTCCCGCTCCCGCGCGGTTCGCATCCCCTACGCAATTGGATCGTTCGATGATTCCGTTGAAACAACTCCGGCGCTCGCTGCGCTCCGGTCTGTTGCTGCTGGCCGCGCTGCTGCTGGCCGGCTGCAACTCGGCCATCCTCAACCCCAAGGGTCAGATCGGCCACGACGAGAAGACGCTGCTGATCACCTCGGTGGTGCTGATGCTGCTGGTGGTGATCCCGGTCATCGTGATGACCCTGGCCTTCGCCTGGCGCTACCGCGCGTCCAACACCAAGGCGCGCTACGAGCCGAACTGGTCGCACTCCACCGCGATCGAGGTGGTGGTGTGGTCGATCCCGTGCATGATCATCCTGGTCCTGGCGGTGCTGACCTGGCGCTCCTCGCATGCGCTGGATCCGTACAAGCCGCTGGATTCCAAGGTCAAGCCGATCACCATCGAGGCGGTGGCGCTGGACTGGAAGTGGATGTTCATCTACCCGGAGCAGGGCATCGCCACGGTCAACGAGATCGCGTTCCCGGTCGACACGCCGCTGAACTTCAAGATCACCTCCGACACGGTGATGAACTCGTTCTTCATCCCGCACCTGGGCACGCAGATCTACGCGATGGCCGGCATGGAGACCAAGCTGCACCTGATCGCCAACGAGCCGGGCGAGATGTTCGGCCTGTCGGCCAACTACAGCGGCCACGGCTTCTCGAAGATGGGCTTCGCCGCGCATGCCACCGACCGCGCCGGTTTCGACGCGTGGGTGGCCAAGGTCAAGGCCTCGCAGAAGACCCTGAACCAGGCCGAGTTCCAGGTGCTGGCGGCCAACCGCAACGACAAGGCCGCCTACCCGGTGACGTACTACGCCTCGGTGCAGGACGGCCTGTTCAAGTCGTTGATCGACAAATACATGATGGGCAAGGGCCACAAGATGGAAGGCCACGACGCTCATCCGGCATCGGCTGCTGAGCCGGTCGCCATGTGCACTTCTGGAGACAAGTGATGCTAGGCAAACTCACGCTCGAGGCGGTTCCGTACCACGAGCCGATCATCATGGCGGCCCTTGGCGGCGCCGGCCTGCTCGGCCTGCTGGTGGTGGCCGCGGTCACCAAGTACAAGCTGTGGGGCTACCTCTGGAAGGAGTGGTTCACCTCGGTCGACCACAAGCGCATCGGCGTCATGTACATCGTGGTGGCGCTGATCATGCTGCTGCGCGGCTTCGCCGACGCGGCGATGATGCGCACCCAGCAGGCGATCGCGCACGGCGGCAACGAAGGCATCTTCCCGCCGCACCACTACGATCAGATCTTCACCGCGCACGGCGTGATCATGATCTTCTTCATGGCCATGCCGTTCATGACCGGCCTGCTGAACCTGATCGTGCCGCTGCAGATCGGCGCGCGCGACGTGGCGTTCCCGTTCCTGAACTCGCTGAGCTTCTGGCTGTTCGTGGCCGGCGCGGCGCTGGTCAACATCTCCCTGGGCGTGGGCGAGTTCGCGCAGACCGGCTGGCTGGCCTACCCGCCGCTGTCCGGGCTGGAATACAGTCCAGGCGTCGGTGTCGACTACTACATCTGGGCGTTGCAGATCTCGGGCCTGGGCACATTGCTCACCGGCATCAACTTCTTCGTGACGATCATGCGCATGCGCGCGCCGGGCATGACCCTGATGCGCATGCCGATCTTCACCTGGACCGCGCTGATCACCAACATCCTGATCATCGCCGCGTTCCCGATCCTGACCGTGGCGCTGGCGCTGCTGGGTGCGGACCGCTACCTGGGCACGCACTTCTTCACCAACGACGGTGGCGGCAACGCCATGATGTACGTCAACCTGATCTGGATCTGGGGCCACCCGGAGGTCTACATCCTGATCCTGCCGGCGTTCGGCATCTTCTCCGAGCTGATCGCCACCTTCAGCCGCAAGCGCCTGTTCGGCTACACCTCGATGGTGTACGCGACCTCGTGCATCGGCGTGCTGTCGTTCATCGTGTGGCTGCACCACTTCTTCACCATGGGCTCGGGCGCCAACGTCAATGCCTTCTTCGGCATCACGACGATGATCATCTCGATCCCGACCGGCGTGAAGATCTTCAACTGGCTGTTCACCATGTTCCGCGGCCGCGTGCACATGACCGCACCGGTGCTGTGGACCATCGGCTTCATCATCACCTTCGTCATCGGCGGCATGACCGGCGTGATGCTGGCGATCCCGGCGGTGGACTTCGTGCTGCACAACAGCCTGTTCCTGATCGCGCACTTCCATAACGTGATCATCGGCGGCGTGGTGTTCGGCTACCTGGCGGGCCTGACCTACTGGTTCCCGAAGGCGTTCGGCTTCAAGCTCAACGAGAAGCTGGGCAAGGCCTCGTTCTGGTGCTGGATCATCGGCTTCTTCGTCGCCTTCATGCCGCTGTACGTGCTCGGCTTCATGGGCATGACCCGGCGCATGAACAGCTACAACCACCCGGAGTGGGCGCCGTGGCTGATGGTGGCAGCGGTGGGTGCGGCGATCATCGGTACCGGCATCTTCCTGAACCTGGTGCAGATCGGCTACAGCATCTGGAAGCGCAAGGAGAACATGGACCTGACCGGCGACCCGTGGGATGGCCGCACCCTGGAGTGGGCGACCTCCTCGCCGCCGCCGTTCTACAACTTCGCCGTGCTGCCGCACATCGACGACCGCGACCAGTTCTGGGAAGACAAGCTCAAGGGCAAGGGCTGGCCGCGTCCGGCCAAGTACGAACCGATCCACATGCCGCGCAATACGGCGGCGGGCTTCTGGATCGGCGCCTTCAGCATCGTCCTGGGCTTCGGTCTGACCTGGCACATCTGGTGGATGGCGGTGATCGGCCTGGTCGGCATGATCGGCAGCTTCATCGCGCGCACCTTCGATGACGACATCGATTACTGGGTCCCGGCGGAGGAAGTGGAGCGCATCGAGAACGCGCGCTTCGCGCTGCTGGAACAGCAACACGCGGCCAACGCCGCAAAGGCGGTCTGAACCATGGCTTCCACGACGCTCGATTCCCACGCCGCCCACGCGGGCGGCCACGACCACGACCACGAACACCACGACGCGGGCGGCAACACCGTCTTCGGGTTCTGGGTCTACCTGATGAGCGACTGCCTCATCTTCGCCGGCCTGTTCGCCACCTATGCGGTGCTGGCCGGCGCGACGGTGGACGGCCCGACCGCCAAGGAACTGTTCGACCTGAAGTTCGTGCTGGTGGAAACCTTCCTGCTGCTGTTCAGCAGCCTGGGCTTCGGCCTGGCGATGATCTCGGCGAACAAGCGCAGCATGGGCGGCCTGTACGGCTGGCTGGCAGTCACCGCGGCGCTGGGCCTGGGCTTCCTGGGCATGGAGCTCTACGAGTTCCACCACCTGATCGAAGAGGGCGCCGGCCCCGGCCGCAGTGCGTTCCTGTCGGCCTTCTTCACCCTGGTCGGCACCCATGGTCTGCACGTGGCCTCGGGCCTGCTGTGGATGACCGTGCTGGTGATCCAGATCGCGAAGAACGGCCTGACCCCGCGCAACATGACCCGCCTGGCGTGCCTGAGCCTGTTCTGGCACTTCCTGGACGTGATCTGGATCGGCGTGTTCACCATCGTCTACCTGCTGGGAGCGCTGTAATGGCCAACCATCATTCCTCCGACACGCACGCCGAGCACGGCCACGGCGGCGGCCTGAAGTCCTACTTGGTCGGCTTCGTGCTGGCGGTGATCCTGACCGTGATCCCGTTCGGCATGGTGATGAGCGGGGCGTTCCCGCGCGGCGTCACCGTCATCGTCATCGCGGTGCTGGCCGCGGTGCAGATGCTGGTGCACCTGATCTACTTCCTGCACATGGACCGGTCGGCCGAACAGCGCTCCAACGTGCACGTGGGCCTGTTCTCGCTGCTGATCATCGGCATCGTGGTGGTCGGCTCGCTGTGGGTGATGCACAACCTCAACGTCAACATGATGCACTGAGCGGGCACCCCTGCCGCGCAACGCAACGGGCCGCCAGGCGACTGGCGGCCCGTTGCGTTTGGGGCGTGCAATCGCGCTGGCGATGTCCGCAGGAATGCGCCGGGATCACGCCAGGCAGGGCGGCTCGGCGAGTTCGCACAACGGTAGCCAGGTCAATACGCCTTCGCCGTTGCGGATCAGCAGCCCCAGCTGCCCGTGTTGCTGCAGCGGCTGGGCATAGACCGGCGCGGCGCTGGGCGCGGCGTGCGCGGAGGCCGACCAGGCGCTGGCCAGCAGGGTCTGCGGCCGCGCCGCACGCAACGTGGCGACCAGTCCGGCCGGATCGCCGTGCCGCAGGGCGTGGCGGCACAGCGCCAGCAGGCAGGCGTCGTCGTCGTGCGGGTGCGCGCGCGTCGGTGCAGTGGCGTCCTCGATCGCTGTACGCGCGCGCTGCAGCAGGCGCCGCAGGTACTGGCGCGAGGCGCTTTCGCTGCGCGCTGACAATGCCGCCAGGTCGGCATGGCTGAAGTCGAAGGCCTCGGCGAGCAGTAGCATCGCCACGTCGCCGGCCGGCAGCGTGCGCACCAGCGCCGCCAGCGCGTGCGCCACTGCCGCGCTGTGGAGGGCGTGGCGTTCCGGCCCGTCCGGGTCGTCGGTGACGGACACTGCGTGTTCCTGTGCGATGCGCTCCAGCAGGACCCGGTAGCGGCTGCGGCGGCGCAGGCGGTCGATGCACAGATGGCGCAGCACGGTGGTCAGCCAGGCGTCGCGGCCGCTGGCCGGCAGCGGTCCCTGTGCGGCGCGCAGATAGGCTTCCTGCACCAGGTCCTCGGCGTCCTGGCCCTGGCCAAGCCAGCGATGCGCCAGGGCCAGCAACTGGCGGCGCAGCGCCTCGCCGTCGGCCGGCGTGGGCGTGTCGGTCGGAGATGTCACGTCGTGGCCCCGTCGTTCGTTGGGAGTGACACCCACCATACATGGAGATAGGCCGATGCTGCGTTCCGACGAAACGTCCCCCGCCGCGCCCTCCGCGCAGTCGCCGTCCGTCGCCTTCCTCGAGGAAAAGGCGTTCCGCGCGCGGACCCTGCTGCTGTTTGGCACCATCACCGACGCCAGCGCCTACCAGACGGTACGCCATCTGCTGGCGCTGGATGCCGAGTCCGATGCGCCGATCGCGATGATCGTGTCCTCGCCGGGCGGGCATCTGGAATCCGGCGACGCCATCCACGATGCGCTGCGCTTCATTTCTGCACCGGTCGACATGATCGGCTCGGGTTGGGTCGGCAGCGCGGCCACGCACGTGTTCCTGGGCGTGCCGCGCGAGCGCCGGGTGTGCCTGCCGCAGACCCGGTTCCTGATCCATCAGCCCAGCGGCGGCGCCGGCGGCCCGGCCAGCGACATCGCCATCCAGGCCAGCGAGATCCTCAAGGCGCGCGCCCGCATCGCCAAGGTCATTGCCCGCGAGACCGGCCAGCCGCTGGAGCGCGTGGAGGCCGACATCGAGCGCGACTGCTGGATGTCGGCGCAGGAGGCGATGGACTACGGCCTGGTGTCGCGCATCGTCGAGCGGCGCAGCCAACTGGCCGGGCGCTGAGGGCTCCGGCCAATGCGGCAGGCGCCGTGCGCGGCGATCGCCGCGGGCATGACCTATGGCATGGCACGCGGCGGCGGCGCAGGCATAGCATGGGAGTTTGCCTGTCCGCTGTCGTTCGCCCTCTGGAGACCCCATGAACAAGTCCACCGCCTGGATGGCGCCGTTGCTGCTGGCCGCCACTGTCGCGTTCCAGGCCACGGCGCAGACCGCACCGCCGCGCGACGTGCCCTTCGCCGGTACGTTGAAGATCGATGTCGATGCCACCGATCTGGCGCACCGTATCTTCCGCGTGCGAAGCACCATCCCGGCCACGCCGGGGCCGATGACCCTGCTGTATCCGCAGTGGATCCCCGGCAACCATTCGCCGACCGGTCCGATCGACAAGCTCGCCGGGCTGGTGATCAAGGCCAACGGCAAGGTGTTGCCGTGGACGCGCGACCAGTTCGACGTCTATGCGTTCAAGATCGACGTGCCCGCCGGCGTCAGCGAGATCGTCGCCGAGTACCAGTTCCTGTCCTCGCAGGGCGACGGCCAGGGCCGGGTGATGATGACCCCGGAGATGCTCAACCTGCAGTGGAACACCACCGCGCTGTATCCGGCCGGGGTGTACGCGCGCAACATCAAGGCGCAGGCCAGCGTGACCCTGCCGGCCGGCTGGAGCTACGCCACCGCGCTGGAAACCGCCACGCGCAGCGGCGATACGGTGACGTTCAAGCCGATCGATTTCGACGACCTGGTCGATTCGCCGATGTTCGCCGGCAAGTACTACAAGCGCATCATGCTGGACGACAAGGGCAAGGCGCCGGTGGCGCTGAACGTGTTCGCCGACAAGCCCAAGTCGCTGGAGGCCAAGCCCGACCAGATCAAGGCGCACGTGGCCCTGGTGCAGCAGATGGACAAGCTGTACGGCGCGCGTCACTTCGACCACTACGAGTTCCTGCTGGCGTTGACCGACAAGCTCGGTGGCATCGGCCTGGAGCATCATCGCTCCAGCGAGAACAGTGGCCCGCTCGACTACTTCACCGAGTGGGACAAGAGCTGGGAGATGCGCGACCTGCTCGCGCACGAGTTCAACCACTCCTGGAACGGCAAGTACCGGCGCGGCGCCGACCTGGCCACGCCCAACTTCAACGTGCCGATGGGCGACAGTCTGCTGTGGCTGTACGAGGGCCAGACCCAGTTCTGGGGCGAGGTGATCGCCGCGCGCGCAGGGCTGTGGACCCAGGACCAGGCCCGCGACATGCTGGCCAACGTCGCCGCGGTCTACCAGCGCGGCCGTCCCGGTCTGGCCTGGCGCGCGCTGCAGGACACCACCAACGACCCGACCATGTCGATGCGCCGGCCGCGCGCCTACCGCAGCTACCAGCTGAGCGAGGACTATTATTCCGGCGGGCAGATGGTCTGGCTGGAGGTCAACGCCAAGCTGCGCGAGCTCAGCGGCGGCAAGCGCTCGCTGGACGATTTCGCCAAGGCGTTCTTCGGCATGCACGACGGCGCCTGGGACGTGAACACCTACACCTTCGACGACATCGTCGCCACGCTCGATGGGATCGCCAAGTACGACTGGGCGAGCCTGCTGCGCAGCCGTCTCGATGCGCACGGGTCGCTGGTCGGCGGGATCGAGGCCAGCGGCTGGAAGCTGGTCTATACCGATCAGCCGAACGCGGCCAGCAAGACCTCCGAGGCGCGCAACAAGAACCTGGACCTGAGCTACTCGCTGGGCCTGAGCCTGGACGAGCAGGGCCGGGTGCAATCCGTGCTGTGGGACAGCCCGACGTTCAATGCCGGCCTCATCGCCGGCAACCGCGTGGTCGCAGTCGGCGGCCGCGAGTACAGCGCCGAGGCGCTCAAGGACGCGGTCACCGCGGCCAAGGGCGGCAGCACGCCGATCGAGCTGCTGGTCAAGCGCGGCGACCGCTACGACACCGTGCGCATCGCCTACTACGGCGGCCTGCAGTATCCGCACCTGGAGCGCATCGCCGGCACGCCGGATCGCCTGAGCGAGTTGTACAAGGCGCGTTGAGGGCGGCGAGCGCGATCGCCGCCCAGCGCTTCGTTGTGCCGGCGCCTCGGTGCGCGGTGCGGCGACGGCGTCGTCGTGCTGGCGCGTGTCGCTTGCGGCGGTTGCGCGCGCGATGCTCATTGTTTGGTCGCCACCGATGGCGCAGTCCATGTGAAGCCGTTCCTGCAGCGAGCGCAGCACCGTGCGGGAGCGGCCGAGGTGGCCGATCTTCTTTGCGGGGACGAGGTCAGGCGGTGAAAATCAATGTGGTCGGCACCAGCGCAAGCGGGAAAAGCACACTCGCCAGGCTGATCGCCAAGGAACTTGCGATTCCCTATGTCGAAATGGACAGACTCTACTGGCGCCCGGACTGGCAGGGGACCCCGGACGATGTGTTCCTGAAAGAACTGGAGCGTGCGTTAGCCGCCTCTGCCGACTGGGTGCTGGATGGCAACTACAACCGGACGCGCCCCGTGAAATGGCGCGACGTGGACCTGGTGGTGTGGGTGGACTATGGATTTTTGCGCACGCTG
The DNA here is from genome assembly GCF_034105445.1 of Xanthomonas sp. LF07-6. NCBI lineage: Bacteria > Pseudomonadati > Pseudomonadota > Gammaproteobacteria > Lysobacterales > Lysobacteraceae > Xanthomonas > Xanthomonas sp. LF07-6. Next base: position 616,160 of record NZ_JAXGGI010000001.1, on the reverse strand, counting down.
TTCCAGGATGTCGCCAGAGCGTTCAAACGGGCCTGGCACAAACAGGAGCTGTGGCCCGGTACGGGAAATCGCGAGAGTTTTCGCCGCGCCTTCTTTAGCCGGGAGTCCATCATCATCTGGATGCTCAAGACCTGGCGCAGCAACCGCGCGCGCTACCAGGCCGATCTGCACAACCCGCAGTACGCGCATATTCGCTTCGTGCGCATTAGGCGACGGGAGCAGGCGGAACACCTGCTTGCTGCCTTGAAGGCGCGCTGACGGCCTCCCTGCCGCGACAAGCGAAGAGGACATCGTCCCGGGCAGAATCGGTCTGACCCGACGTCGGCGCCACAGGCTGCCTCCTGCTGCCGCCTGGCGGCCGTGCGCGGGCGACTTGGGTCACCAGTCGCGGGGAAACGCAGCAGCGCCGCCGTACATCGGCGTCGCTGCCGACTGCGCGACGTCTTCCCGGCGCCGCGTTACACGCTGGGGAAGCGACTGCGATGCGGTGCCTGGCGCCGCGTCGCGGACCTTGAGACCGCCAGCCACTATGCTGATGCATTGTCTGAGCGGACCAGAAGCAGATGGCGAAAGCGAAAACGGCCTATGTCTGCGGCGAGTGCGGCGCCGAATACAACAAGTGGCAGGGCCAGTGCACCGAATGCGGTGCCTGGAACGCGCTGAGCGAGATCGTGCTGGAGAGCGCGGCCACGGCCAAGGCGCCTGCCGTGGCGCGGCGCAGCGGCTGGGCCGGCAAGGCCGAGACGCCGAAGATCACCGCGCTCAAGGACGTGGAGCACCGCGACCAGGCGCGCGTGTCCACCGGCATCGGCGAGTTCGACCGGGTGCTGGGCGGCGGCCTGGTCGAGGGCGCGGTGGTGCTGATCGGCGGCGACCCCGGCATCGGCAAGTCGACCCTGCTGCTGCAGGCGCTGGCGAAGATGGCCGGCACGCTGCCGGTGCTGTACGTGACCGGCGAGGAATCGCTGGGCCAGGTCGCCGGGCGCGCGGTACGCCTGGACCTGCCGCTGGACGGCCTCAACGCGCTGGCCGAGACCGGCATCGAGCACATCCTGCAGCATGCCAGCGCGGCGCGGCCCAAGCTGATCGTCGCCGACTCGGTGCAGACCCTGTGGACCGAGGCGCTGACCGCCGCGCCGGGTTCGGTCAGCCAGGTGCGCGAGAGCGCGGCACGCCTGGTGCGCTACGCCAAGGAGACCGGCACGGCGGTGTTCCTGGTCGGCCACGTCACCAAGGAGGGCGGCATCGCCGGCCCGCGCGTGCTCGAGCACATGGTCGATGCGGTGCTGTACTTCGAGGGCGAGAGCGGCAGCCGCTTCCGCCTGCTGCGCGCGTTCAAGAACCGCTTCGGCGCGGTCAACGAACTGGGCGTGTTCGCGATGGGCGAGAAGGGGCTGAAGGAAGTCTCCAACCCGTCGGCGATCTTCCTGTCCGGCGGCAGCGCGCACCAGCCCGGCAGTTGCGTGATGGTCACCCGCGAAGGCACCCGGCCACTCATGGTGGAAGTGCAGGCGCTGGTGGATGCCTCGCCGCTGTCCAATCCGCGGCGCGTGGCGGTGGGCCTGGAACAGAACCGGCTGGCGATGCTGCTGGCGGTGCTGCACCGCCATGGCGGCATCGTGGTCGGCGACCAGGACGTGTTCGTCAACGTGGTCGGCGGCATCCGCTTGCAGGAGACCGCGGCCGACCTGCCGGTGCTGCTGGCGGTGCTGTCGTCGCTGCGCGATCGGCCGTTGGCGGAAAAGACCATCGCCTTCGGCGAGGTCGGCCTGTCCGGCGAGATCCGCCCGGTGCCCAATGGCGAGGACCGGCTGCGCGAGGCCGCCACGCACGGCTTCAAGCGCGCCATCGTGCCCAAGGCCAATGCGCCCAAGACCGGTACGGTCAAGGGCATGGAGGTGATCGCGGTGGAGCGCCTGGCGCAGGCGCTGGAAGCGGCGAGCGAATAGGCTGCGGCGTCGGCGGGCAGCGGCGCGTCGTCCCCGTGTACTGCGTCGCTTCGAATCGCGATGCGGTGGTGCGCGCGCGAGTGCGGCCCACATAGACGCGTGGCCGCATCGCGCGGCCTGGTGTGGAGATTGCCGATCCGCACCGTCAGCCACGTGCATCCGCTCGCTGCATGTCGATGCGCGCGACCGGCCGCAGGTCGCAGCCGGCGCCTCTTCTTCGGTAAGGCGAACGGCGCGCGTCGCCACGCGCGCCGTTGCCCTTGCGGTGCCGCAGGCGCGATGGCGCCCGCGGGTCCGTCAATCCTTGCGGTAGACCACGCCGAGCTTGTCGATCTCGTCGCCGTCGCGGCCGGTGAAGCCGGCGATGTGCCAGCCGCTGGGCGCGGTGAGCGTGTAGGTCTCGGCGGTCGGCGTGCCGGCGCTGAGGCTGCGGCCCTGGTTGGTGCGCAGGCTCAGCGAGAACAGCCGGGTGTGGCCGTTGTACTGGCCCACGCTCAGCGTGGCCGAGGTCAGCCGCTCGTTGCTGCCCAGGCGCAGCGTGACCGGGTCGCCGCCGCTGCCGCCGTGGGCCAGGGTGCTGCCGTTGTCCAGGCCCAGCGCGATGCCGTCCAGGCGCGAGGCGCCGCGCAGGGTCACGCTGGCGATGGTGCGCTGCTCGGCGCCCTTGGCGATGTCGTTGAACGGGGTGCCGTGCGGGCCGCCGAACTGGTCGCTGGTGCGCACGGTGGTCCCGACCGCCCAGCCGAACTGCGCGGCCAGCGGGTAGTGATCGGACAGCGGCTTGCCGTCGCTGTCGTAGAAGTTGCCGTCGTCGAGCTTGTAGCGGTTGGCGACCAGGGTCAGCTGCGGCGCGTCGCGGTACAGGATCTTGTCCACCACCTCGCAGTCGTTGGTCGGCGGGGTGCCGCACAGCAGCGGCGCGGCGCCGGCCGCCGGGGCGCTGCCCTTGACCAGTTCCACCCAGGTATCGGTCAGGCCGTTGCCGGAAATCAACGCGCGGATGTTGTCGTCGGCGCGGGTGTAGCGGGTGTTGGAGTCCATCATCACCAGCACCGCGTTGCCGGCCGACCAGGTCTGGATGAACTGCGAAAGCTGGCTGATGTTGGCGCGCCGCGCGGCCAGGTCGGCGCTTTCGGTGCCGGCGTTGGGGTGCGCGTTGTACACGTCCAGCAGCACGCCGTCGTCCAGGCGCACGCGCATGTAGCTGAAGCCCTTGGGGGTGAGGCAGTCGGTGCCGTTGCACTTGTCCCACTTGATGCGGGTGAAGTCGTCGAAACGGTAGTTGCTCAGCGTGTTGAGGCCGTCGCCGATCGCCGCGCCGCCGCTGGTGGGCGTGCGGTAGGGGTGCTTGTCGCCCGCGTACAAGGTGGCGTGGTAGTTGAAATCTTCCTGCACGTTGATCAGGCCGTAGGGCGCCAGCTTCGGTGCGATCTGGGCGGTGTTGGCGGCCGGGTTGCTGCTGGAAATGCCCTGCGGCAGGCCGGCGACGTTGTAGGTGAGCACGTCAAGCACGCCGACGTCCGATTGCGCGTGGACCACGCCGGCGCAGGCCAGGCTCAATCCGATGCCGTAGCTCACGAGGGTGCGTAGATGCTGGATCATGAATCGCCTCTTGCGGGTTGGGAGGAACAGCGGGTGGCGCGAGCGCCAGGGGCGGTGCCGGAAGGCACCGATGCCGCCGCGCGACCGGCCGGGGCCGGCGCACGTGGCGTCATGGGGTCAGGAACTGCGGATCGAGCGCGGCCTCGACCGCGGCGGCGAAGGCGGGCAGCGGGCAGTCGTAGGCGGCGTCGGCGCGGCTGCACTGCGGGATGAACACGGGCGACTCCAGCGGCGGCGCCTGCACGGTCAGCGCGCGGCGTTCGCGCAGTTGCGCCAGGCTCTGCGCGGTGTAGCGCAGGCGGATCACCCGTTCGCCGTCGGCGCGGCGCCAGCGCTCGAACACCAGCGCGCCGCCGGGCACGGTCTGGTCGGGCTGGTAGCCAGGCAGTTGCCAGTGCAGGTCGAGCATGCCGGCCAGCAGGGTCAAGGTGCCGTCGTGGCCGGACAGCACCACCAGCCGCGCCGCGCCGCCGATCGGTTCGGCCCGCGTGGCCTGGCCGCTGCCGTCCAGCAGCGTCGCCAGCAGCCGCGCCGCCAGCGGCGAGGCGGCCATGCGCGCCACCGCCGGCGCGCGCAGGCGCAGCGCGAACTCGGCCTGGTGCGGGGCGAAGGCGCGCAGCAGGCTGGCCTCGTCGACGCCGCGCCAGCCCAGCGCGGCGAAGTCCTGGCCGTCGGCCCAGGCCATCAGCAGGCTTTCGCTGAGGCCGGAAGCGGCCGCGGCCGGGCCTTCGATGCCGGGGATCGCGTCCTCGGCATCGCCCAGCCGCGCCGGCACCGCATCCAGGCGCAGCTTGCCGCTGCCGGCGTCGGCCGGGCAGGGCCGTTGCGCGCACTGCAGCAGCAGTTGCTGCAGGCTGTCGATGGCATCCGCCTGGGCCGCGTTCCAGGCCTGCGCATCGCCGCCGATGCGGCCGGCGATGGCCGCGCGCATCCGCGCCACCGCGGCGGGAGTGCGCAGGGCGGGCGCGCCGTCGAACAGCGGATCCGAGGCATCGTCGGCGACGCTGTGCACCGGATTGGCGCAGCCCGGGGTCAGCGTGCTTGCCAGCGCCTGCGCCGAGGCGAGGGTGCGCTGGGTGCGGTTGGCCCAGTAATACGCGGTCGCGCAGCCGTCGCCGGCGAACAGCCCCAGCGGTGCATAGCGAGCGCGGTAGTAGGCGCCGAACAAGCGTTCCAGTGCCGCGCCGTTCGCCGTGAGATACCCGGCGGGCACCGCGAAGCGCGGCCAGGGGCGCGCCGAGTAACGCTCCAGTTGCTCCGCGCTGGACATCGCCGCGCGCACGCCGTGGCGCTTGAGGATGACGACTTTTTCCAGCGTGTCCGTCGCGGCCGCTTGCGCGCGTGCGGCGGTGCAGGCCAGTGGCGCGAAGGCGAACAGGACGAGGGTGGCGAGGCGCGGCAGCGATGGCATCGGCAAGCTCCAGGCAGAGGCGGTGCGCCGCGCGCGGCGGTGGGCGGCGCACGGTGCGATGGCCGGCGCCCGCGGCGATGCAGGCCGCGGGGCGGGCTGGCTGCCGCGCTTGGGCGGCAGCGCGGCGGATCAGAAACGTGCGCGCAAGCCCACCGACCAGGTGCGGCCGTAGTCGGTGTAGCCGCCGAACAGGCGGTCGCCGACGTACTGGCGCTGCACCGCACCGGTGAGATTGATCGCGTTGACGAACACCGACAGGGTGTCGTTGACCTTCCAGGCCACGTTCGCGTCGAGGCTGCCGAACTTGTCGCTGTTGAGCGTGGCGACGTTGGCGGTGCCGACCGCGTTGACGATGTCGTCGCTCCAGCCATAGCTCACCCGCGCCATCAGCGGTCCCTTCTCGTAGAACAGCACCGCGTTGTAGGTGTTTTTGGCCACGCCTTCGAGGCTGTCGGTGAAGGTGCGGCTGCCGTCGCGATAGGTGGCCTCGCTGTCGGTCCAGGTGTAGTTGAGCTGCATGCCCAGCCCGTCCAGCGGCGCCGGCAGGCCGGCGAAGACCTGCTGGTAGGCCACTTCCACGCCCTTGACGCTGGCCTGGCTGCCGTTGGTCTTGGACGAGAGCAGGTAGGTCTGGCCCTGGTACTGCAGGTTCGACATCTGGGTCTGGATGAAGCGCGAGATGTCCTTGTAGAACACGCCGCCGGTCAGCGCCGAGGTACCGTCGATGTACCACTCGAAGGTCAGGTCGTACTGCCACGCCTCGAACGGACGCAGCGACGGATTGCCGCCGCTGGCGGTGAGGATCTCGCCGCTGGAATTGAAGGTGAGCTTGGACGACAGGTCGGTGAGGTCGGGACGGGTGATGACCTTGGCCGCGGAACTGCGCAGCACCATGTCCTCGCGCACGTCCCAGGCCGCGTTGAACGAGGGCAGTGCGTTGCTGTAGCTGCGTTCGAAGTGCACCGGTTGCGCGCTGCCGTTGACGTCGGCATGGCCGTCGGTGGTCTGCTCGGTGCGCACCAGGCGCACGCCTAGGTTGCCGCGCAGCGCGCGGCCGGCCAGGTCGCCGCCGAAGTCGGCCATCGCATAGGCCGAGCCGATCTTCTCCTTCACCTCGTAGGAGTTCTGCAGGTCGGCGCTGTTCGGCGTGTTGACCAGGTCCGCGGCGGTCGGCCAGGTGCCGAAGAAGCGCGATTCGATCGGCGCCAGCCACTGCCGGGGCAGGTTGCCGTTGGCGTCGGTCAGCATGTCGTCCACCGGCAGCGCGGTGAAGTTGCCGGCCGGGAAGCGCACCCCGGCGATGCTGGTCAGCAGCAGGTCGGCGCGATCGTAGGTGCGCGAGCGCTGCCGGTACTTGGTGCCGAACTTGAGCTCGCGAAAGAAGCCGTCGCCGAGCGCGCGCTTGGCGTCGAGCTGCAGCGCGTCCTCCTTGTCGCGCGCATCGATCTCGCGCCACTCCAGGCGGCGGCCGGCTACGCTGGCCGGGTTGGTCGGGTCGAAGCCGTTGGTGAAGCGCCAGTCGGGCACGTCGTCGCCATCGGCCTGCGGCATGTCCACGCGCATCGACAGGGTGGTGCCGCTGCGCAGGCGCGTGCGGCGGATCGGATCGGAGTCGTAGCTGTGCGCCTGCGAGTGGAACGCCACCGCGCCCAGCGTCCACGCATCGCCGCTCCAGGTGCTGGACAGGCGCGCGCTGCGGTTGTCGTCGGTGATGCCGGAGGTCTCGCGCGAGATCTGCACCTGGCCGTTGCGGTAGTCGAAGCCGGCGACGCCGCCATGCGCCACGCGCAGGTTGCTGAGCTTGGCCAGGCTGTCGAAGCCCACGCCCAGGCTGTATTCGTCGTAGTGCACGGTCTGCTTGGCGTAGAGCAGGTCCAGGTTGGTTTCCCAGGCCGCGCTCGGTTTCCACTGCAGCGAGGCGGCGATGCCGGTGCGTTCGCGCTGCTCCAGTTCCAACGTCGGGCGCAGGCCGGTGGGGACGTAGTTGGCGCCGGGCACGCCCGGCACGCCGTTGCGGTAGTAGTCCCAGCTCACTTCGTTGACCCGGTCCTGGCGCAGGCTGCGCTGCGCGTAGGCGCCGGACAGCAGCAGGCCGAAGGTGCCGTCGGCGTTGACCCAGTTGAACAGGCCGGACACGCGCGGGTCGTTGGCATGGGTGCGCTGCGCCTGGCTCGACTCCAGCGACACGTTGGTAAGCGTTTTCCCCAGTTCCAGCGGGCGGAACGTGCGCACGTTGACGATGCCGCCGATCGCGCCTTCGTCCAGGTCGGCGGTGGGGCTCTTGATCACTTCCAGGCCGGCGACCAGTTCCGCCGGCAGGGTGTCGTAGCGGAACTGGCGGCCGGTCTGGCCGGAGGTGCGCACGTTCTCGTTGACCGCCATGGTCTGGCCGTTGAGCGTGGTCACCTGGAAGTTGGGCCCCAGGCCGCGCACGCGCACGTACACGCCTTCGCCGCGGTCGCGCACGATCGACACGCCGGGCACGCGCTGCAGCGCTTCGGCCACGTTCTGCGCCGGCAGCTTGCCGATGTCCTCGGCGGCGATCACGTCGACCACGCTGTCGGCGTAGCGCTTCTCACGCAGCGCGGCGCTGAGGCTGCCGGCGTAGCTGCCGAGCACCTGGATGCTGTCCAGTTGCTTGACCGGCGCATCCGCCGACGCCACCGGTGCCGGCGTCGGTGCGGCCGCCATCGCCGCCGGTGCAGTGGCCGCTGTTTCCGCCGGCGCGCTCGCTGCCTCGATCGTCACCGTGGTCGGGGTGAGGAAACGGTAGCGCAGGCCGGTGCCGTCGAGCAGTTGCTGCAGCGCCTGTTCCGGCGCCGCACCAGCGCGGCTGCCATGGGTCTGCGGGTTGCCGGTGCTGCCGGCGGCATAGACGAACTGCAGGCCGGTCTGCCGCGACAGCGCATTGAGCGCGCGCGCCAGCGGCTGCGCGGGAATCGCCTCGACCGCGATGGGCGCGGTCTGCGCGCCGGCGACGCCGGCGTGCAGGGCGAGGGCGATGGAAAGGAACAGGGTGCGGCGCATCGTCGGGTCCTGTGAGAGCGGGGGTGGTGTGGTGCGCGCGGCATCGCCCATGGGCGTTTGCCTGCGCTGTCCCCGGACTACGAGGCGCGACGACGAAGATCGGGCACCGTTTTTCGATGAATTTTCTGTGACACGTGCGTGGGGGTGCTGGCTTCGCGTGCGCGCACGGATGCGTGCGTGCACGATGCATGTGACGCGCTGATGGCGTGCCGGCCGTCTGGTTTGAAGGATGCGTGCGTCGCGCAGTGCGCGCGACGCAGTTGCCGCGCTACTGCAGGCGCGCCTGTGTCGGCGTGCGGCTGCGCACGTGGATGCCGTCGGCGCTGGTGCGCACCTGCAATGTCGGTTGCGCATCCAGGAAGGCGCGCAACGCGGCGACGTCGTCGCCACGCAGGTTGCCGGTCAGTCGCATCGCCCCGGCGTCGGCGTCGTCGATCAGCAGACGGGTGCGGTTGAGCCGGTTGAAATCCTCGGCGACATTGGCCAGCGGTTCGTCGCGGAACACGATGCGGTGTTGCCACCACGCGTGCATCGCCGCGACGTCCTCGTTGCCCAGTTCGACCCGGCCATCGGCGGTGTCGATGCGCGCGCTCTGGCCGGCGCCGAGATCGGCCAGCATGGGCTGTTGCGGCCGATCCTGGCGCCACACGTGCACGCGCCCGGCCGAGACCTCGATGCGCGCCTGGTCGGGGTGCAGGGCGATGTCGAAGGTGGTGCCGATATCTTCCACGCGCAGGCCCCCGGCCTGCACCTGCAGCGGGCGCCGGTCGGCGGCGACCACGAAACTGGCCTGGCCCTGCCGCAATTGCAGCTTTCGGCTCCAGGGGGTCAGCGTGGCGCGTATCTGGGTCTGCGCATTGAGCCGCACCGTGCTGCCGTCGGCCAGTTGCACGCTGCGTTGTTCGCCGAGCGCGGTGCGGTAGGTCTGGCTGCGCGGCCAGGCCCAGCCGACCAGCACCGCCACCGCGCACACCGCGGCGGCTGCGGTCAGACGCCAGCGCGGCGCGGCGTGGGCGCGCGCCGCACGCGTTGGCGCTGCCGCTGTCGCGCGCCGCGGCACGGGCAGGGCGATGACGTTGCCGCTCGCCGTGCCATCGGCGGTGTCGTCGCTGGCGAGCAAGGCGTCCACGTCCAGGTCCATGCCGCGCAGCGCCTCGCCGAGTTCGCCGGCCACGCGCTGCATGGCCAGATACTCGCGCAGATGCTGCGGCGAGGCGGTCAGCCAGTCCAGCAACTGCTGTTCCTGTTTCGCGTCCAGCGGCTGCATGCGTTGCACCGCATGCCAGTGCGCGGCATCGGCGATGGCACTGCGCGAAGAGAACGTGCTGTCGTTCACCAGCGGTCTCCGCTGTCGGCCAGCGCGCGGCGGCAGGCCGACAGCCCGCGCACCACGTGCTTCTTGACCATGTGCGGCGACACGCCCATGCGTTCGGCGATCTGCTTGTAGCTCAGCCCGTCGCGGTACTGCATCACCAGCACCGCGCGGGTGCGCGCGGGCAGCTCGGCGAGCAGGGCCTGCAGGTGCTGCTGGCGCTGCCGCCGGTGTGCGCTGTCTTCCACGTCGTCTCCCGCCGCCAGCAATTGCGAGAACTGCTCCATCTCGTCGATGCGCAGCGGCGCCTGGCGGCGACGCGCGGCCTGTTCGCGCGCCAGGTTCTGCGCGACGGTGTACAGATAGGCTTCGGGATTGGCGATGGCCTCGCCCTGCTGCCGATGCGCGCGCAGCAACCGCAGATAGGTTTCCTGCACCATGTCCTCGGCGTCTTCGCGTGCGCCGCGGCGCACGAAGAAGCCGCGCAGCACCGGGCCGTGTTCCGCGAACATGCGCGCCCATGCGCGTTTGGGGTGTGCCGCCACCGAGCCTGCCTTGTCCCTGGGGTGCGGCGCAGGCTAGAAGCTGCAGATGACGGCGCGGTGACGTGGGCGCGGTGCGTGTGGAAGAAGGCGGCGTTCGCCGCTTCCTGTGGGAGTCGACTGTCATGCAGCCGCGACGCGCGACGTGGTGTGCGTTCCGATGGCGCAATGCGTCGGGACTGAAGTCCCTCCCACAGTGCACCTGGCGGGCTCGCCGCAAGCCCCTGTGGGAGCGGCTTCAGCCGCGATGAGGCGTTGCCGGTGGCGCGTGTCGCGGCTGAAGCCGCTCCGACGAAATCGCGGTGGATGCATCCCGCCGCGACCGCTAATGCGAATCGCGCGCCACCGCGTCGCCGCTGCCGCCCACCAGGAAATCCAGGTCGGCGCCCAGGTGCGCCTGTTGCACGTGCTCCACGTAGAGCTTGCTCCAGCCGCGCGGCGGCGCCGGCGGCGGGGTCCATTCGCTGCGCCGGCGCAGCAGTTCCTCGTCGCTGACTTCCAGGTGCAACGCGCGGCCGGGGACGTCGAGTTCGATGATGTCGCCGTCGCGCACCAGCGCCAGGGTGCCGCCGGCGGCGGCCTCCGGCGAGGCGTGCAGCACCACGGTGCCGTAGGCGGTGCCGCTCATGCGCGCATCGGAGATGCGCACCATGTCGGTGATGCCGGCGCGCAGCAGCTTCGGCGGCAACGGCATGTTGCCGACCTCGGCCATGCCCGGGTAGCCGCGCGGGCCGCAGTGCTTGAGCACCATGATGCAGTCGGCGTCGATGTCCAGCGCCTCGTCGTCGATGCGCGCCTTGAAGTCCTCGATGCTCTCGAACACCACCGCGCGCCCGCGGTGCCGCAACAGGTGCGGCGAGGCGGCCGACGGCTTGATCACCGCGCCGTCCGGCGCCAGGTTGCCGCGCAGCACGGCGATGCCGGCCTCCGCGCGCACCGGCGCGTCCAGCGGATGGATCACCTCGCGGTTCCAGCACGGCGCCTGCGCCACGTTCTCGCCCAGCGTGCGGCCGTTGACGGTGCGCGCGTCCAGCGCCAGTTCGCTGCCGAGTTCGCGCATCACCGCCGGCAGCCCGCCGGCATAGTAGAAGTCTTCCATCAGGTACTGGCCGGACGGTTTGAGATTGACCAGGCACGGCAGCCGCGAACCCAGCCGGTCCCAGTCGTCCAACTGCAGCGGCACGCCCACGCGGCCGGCCAGGGCGAGCAGGTGCAGCACCGCGTTGGTGGAGCCGCCGATCGCCGCATTGACCTTGATCGCATTGGCGAAGGCGTCGGCGGTGAGGATCTGCGACATGCGCAGATCCTCTTCCACCATCTGCACGATGCGCCGCCCGCTGAGCCGCGCCAGCCGCGCGCGGCGCGCATCCACTGCCGGGATCGCCGCGTTCTCCGGCAGCGACATGCCCAGCGCCTCGACCATGCTGGCCATGGTCGAGGCGGTGCCCATGGTCATGCAGCTGCCCTTGGAGCGCTGCATGCAGGCCTCGGCCTCGACGAAGTCGTCCTGGCTCAGGGTGCCGGCGCGGACCATCTCCGACATCTCGATCACGCCGGTGCCCGAGCCCAGCGGCTGCCCGCGCCAGTTGCCCGACAGCGACGGCCCGCTGGACACGCCGATGGTCGGCAGGTCCACGCTGGCCGCGCCCATCAGCAAGGACGGGGTGGTCTTGTCGCAGCCCATCAGCAGCACCACGCCGTCCAGCGGATTGGCGCGGATCGATTCCTCCACGTCCATGCTGGCGAGGTTGCGGAACAGCATCGCGGTGGGGCGCATCTGCGTCTCGCCCAGCGACATCACCGGGAACTCCAGCGGGAACCCGCCGGCCTCGTACACGCCCTTTTTGACGTGTTCGGCCAGTTCGCGCAGGTGGCCGTTGCACGGGGTCAGTTCCGACCAGGTGTTGCAGATGCCGATCACCGGGCGGCCATCGAACATGTCGTGCGGATGGCCGGCGCTCTTGAGCCAGCTGCGGTAGTAGAAGCCCTGCTTGCCTTCGCGCCCGAACCACGCCTGGCTGCGGCGCGGCGGTTTGCTGGGTGAGCCCATGTCGGCGGATTCCTCGAGTCCAGGACGCCGGGATCCGCCTTGTGCGCAAGCCGCCCCCGGATGCTTTACGCCGGGGATGCTAGCGGGCATATTGATACGTGAAAAATAGCAAATATCTCCGAATGGATATTTGTTTTCATATATCGAAATCCTATCCACCTAGAGCGAAACGGCATGGACAACTCGGCAAGCGCAGCGCCTTCCTCCCTCGGCAACGCAACCTATGGCAGCCTGCACGGGCGCCGCGTCTTCATCACCGGCGGTGGCTCCGGCATCGGCGCCGCGCTGGTCGAAGCCTTCGCCGCGCAGGGCGCGCAGGTGGCCTTCGTCGACGTCGCGGCCGAGGCCAGCGCCGCGCTGGCCGAGCGGCTGGCCGCGGCCGGCCTGACCGCGCCGTGGTGGCGTCGCTGCGACGTCACCGACGTGGCCGCGCTGCAGGCGGCGATCGGCGAGGCGGCGACCGAGCTGGGCGACTTCCACGTGCTGCTCAACAACGTCGGCAGCGACGACCGCCATGCGCTGGAGGCGGTGACCCCGGAGTACTGGGAGCGCTGCGTGTCGATCAACCAGCGTGCGGCGTTCTTCGCCATCCAGGCGGTGGTGCCGGGCATGCAGCGGCTGGGCGGCGGTTCCATCGTCAACCTCGGCTCCACCGGCTGGCAGAGCAAGACCGGCGGCTACCCGGTGTACGCCACCGCCAAGTCCTCGGTGAACGGCCTGACCCGCGGCCTGGCCCGCGACCTGGGCGCGGCGCGGATCCGCATCAACGTGCTGACCCCGGGCTGGGTGATGACCGAACGCCAGGTCACCCTGTGGCTGGACGAGGCCGGCGAGCGCGAACTGGCACGCAATCAGTGCCTGCCGGACAAGGTGATGCCGGAGGACATCGCGCGCATGGCGCTGTTCCTGGCCTCGGACGAGGCGCGCGCGATCACCGCGCAGGAGTTCGTGGTGGACGGCGGCTGGACCTGAGTGCGGTCGCGCGGCTGGGCGTCGCGGGGGCACCGGTTCGGGCAGGGCAACAGCGGAGGCGGTATCCGGCTTCGCTCGTCGGGGCTGAAGCCCCTCCCACAAACAGCCGGGCGCTGCTGCTGGGCGGCGCGTTGTGGGAGGGACTTCAGTCCCGACGCGATCAGCCGTCCGCAGGCAGCGACGGCGGGGTCGCCGTCACGGCGACGCCGTAGACCGTCGCCGCCGCCTCCTGCAGCGCCTGCAGCACGATCCGCGCGCCGGGCGACAGCAGCCAGTCGCGGCGGGTGATCAGGCCGAAGGCGTCCATGCGGCAGGACAGCGCCACCGGCACGATCGCCACGCTGCCGTGGTCGGCGAAATGCCGGGCCACGTCCTCCGGTACCACCGCCAGCGCGTCGCCATGCCGCAGCAACTGCGGCAGCACCACCAGCGCCGAGGTCTCGATCACCCGCTTGGGCGCCTCCAGCCCGGCGTTCTGGAACATCAGTTCGAAGCGGTGGCGCAACACGCTGCCGTCCGGCGGCACGATCCAAGGTGCCTCGGCCAGCACCGCCAGCGTCGGCGCCGGCGCCGCCAGCAGCGGATGGCCGGGGCGGGCGATGGCGCAGACCTTTTCCTCGGCCAGTGCCTGGTAGTGCAGGTGGCGCTTGTCGTGCCGCGCGAACAGACGCGCCACCACGATGTCCAGTTTGTTCTGTGCCAGTTGCTCCAGCAGCACGTCGCTGCCGTCCACGCGCAGGCTCACCCGCAGCAGCGGATGCTGCGCGCCGACCTGGGCCAGCGCCGACGGCAGCAGGCTCATCGCCGGCCCGGCGATCGCGCCGACGGCCACGCTGCCGGCATAGCCGGCCTTCAGCGCCTCGATCTCGGCGCCGGCCTCGCCCAGGCTGGCCAGGGCGATGCGCGCGTGGCGGATCATCGCCTCGCCGTACCAGGTGGCGCGCATGCCGCGCGGCAGGCGCTCGAACAGCGGCACCGCCAGCATGTCCTCCAGGTCCTTGAGCAGCTTGGAGGCGGCCGGCTGCGACATGTTCAAGGTCTCGGCAGCGCGGTGGATGTTGCCTTCCTCCTCGATCGCCAGCAGCAGCATCAATTGCCGGGTCTTCAGGCGGGCGCGGACGAACCAGGGCGGGGCGGCAGGCATGGCGCTCACAGCGATACGAATGTTCGTATACGTTAAGCCAAAACCGATATTTGTTGCATATAGGTCGTCCGGCCAGAATAGGTCGGGCGCATCGCGCCGCGCGTGTCCCGCGCCGCCCGCTGCGCGTCCGCATTCCGACAGGCGACCGATGCATGCGATTGATCCAGTTGCTCGATGACGCCGGCACGCCCGGCGTCGGTGTGGTGGAAGACGACGGCCGCCAGGTGCGGCTGCTGCGCGAGGTGGCGTCCACCTATGCGCTGGCCAACGCGGCGCTGGCCGCCGGCGCCAGACTGGAGGCGCAGGCGCAGCAGCTGCGCGGCGAGCGCGTGCTCGACTACGCCGCGCTGCTGGCCGCCGGCCGGGTGCTGCCGCCGCTGACCCATCCGGACCCGGCGCATTGCCGCGTCACCGGCACCGGCCTGACCCACCTGGGCAGCGCCGCCACCCGCGATGCCATGCACCAGAACCTGCAGCAGCAGGCGGCACAGGGCACGCTCACCGATTCGATGAAGATCTTCCAGCTCGGCGTGGACGGCGGCATCCCCCGCGACGGCCAGCCCGGCGCGCAGCCGGAATGGTTCTACAAGGGCGACGGCAGCAGCCTGGTCGCGCCGGGCGCGCCGCTGCCGTCGCCGGATTTCGCCCTGGACGGCGGCGAGGAGCCGGAACTGGTCGGGCTGTACGTGATCGGCGTCGACGGCGTGCCGTACCGGCTCGGCTTCGCGCTGGGCAACGAGTTCTCCGACCACGTCACCGAGCGCCAGAACTACCTGTACCTGGCCCATTCCAAGCTGCGTGCCTGCGCGGTCGGCCCGGAGCTGCGCTGCGGCCCGTTGCCGCGCGACCTGCGCGGGCACAGCCGCATCCGCCGCGGCGATGCGGTGATCTGGGAGAAGCCCTTCGTCACCGGCGAGGCCAACATGTGCCATTCGCTGGCCAATCTCGAATACCACCATTTCAAGTACGCCGCGCACCGCGTGCCCGGCGACGTGCACCTGCATTTCTTCGGTACCGCCACGCTGAGTTTTGCCGATGGCGTGCAGGCGCAGCCCGGCGACCGCTTCGAGATCGAACTGGCCGAGTTCGGCGCGGCGCTGGTCAATCCCTTGCAGCGCGTCGACAGCGGATTCGCCCTGGGCGGCGTGCGCGCGCTGTAGAACCGCACGGAGGTAGGCATGACCCGACGTTTCCAGAGCTACATCGACGGCCGCTGGGTGGCCGGCGACGATCTCGCCCCCGACGAGAATCCGTCCGACCTGTCGGCACCGGTCGGCGAAGCCGGCAGCCTCGACGCGGCCGCGGTGCGCGAGGCGATCGCCGCCGCCAACGTGGCGCAGTCGGCGTGGGCCGCGAGCACCCCGCAGCAGCGCGCCGACGCGCTGGACGCGGTCGGCAGCGAGATCCTGGCGCGCAAGCAGGAACTGGGCGCGCTGCTGGCCTCGGAAGAGGGCAAGACCTTGCCGGAGAGCATCGGCGAGGCGGCGCGCGCCGGGCAGATCTTCAAGTTCTTCGCCGGCGAGGCCCTGCGCATTCCCGGCGAGACGCTGGCCTCCACCCGGCCCGGGGTCAACGTCGAGATCACCCGCGAGCCGGTCGGCACGGTCGGCATCATCGCGCCGTGGAATTTTCCGCTGGCGATCCCGGCGTGGAAGATCGCGCCGGCGCTGGCCTACGGCAACACCGTGGTGTTCAAGCCGGCGGAGATCGTGCCCGGCTGTGCCTGGGCGCTGGCCGAGATCCTCAGCCGCGCCGGCCTGCCCGACGGCGCGTTCAACCTGGTGCTCGGCAGCGGCAGCACGGTCGGCCAGGCGCTGGTCGGCGAGCGCGGCATCGATGCGCTGAGCTTCACCGGCTCGGTGCCCACCGGCAACCGGCTGCTCAAGCAGGCCGCCGAGCGCGGGCTGAAGATCCAGTTGGAGATGGGCGGCAAGAATCCGCTGGTGGTGCTGGCCGATGCCGACCTGGACCTGGCGGCGGAGATCGCGGTCAACGGCGCCTACTTCTCCACCGGCCAGCGCTGCACTGCGTCGAGCCGGCTGATCGTCGAACGCGCGGTGCACGACGACTTCGTCGCGCGCGTGCGCACGCGCCTGGCCGCACTGAAGATCGGCCATGCGATGGAGCCGGGCGTGGACATCGGGCCGGTCGCCAGCGCCAGCCAGTTCGAACAGGACCGCGACTACCTGCGCATCGCCCGCGAGGAAGGCGCCGAACTGCTCTACGGCGGCGAGGCGCTGGAGTGCGCGCACCGCGGCTACTACCTGCGCCCGGCGCTGGTGGCCGCGCAGCCGCAGCACCGCATCGCCCGCGAGGAGGTGTTCGGCCCGGTCGCCGCGGTGCTGGTGGCCGACGACTACGAACACGCGCTGGCCCTGGCCAACGACACCGAGTTCGGCCTGTGCGCCGGCATCGCCACGCGCTCGCTGAAGCACGCCACGCATTTCAAGCGGCACGCGCAGGCGGGCATGGTGATGGTCAACCTGCCCACCGCCGGCGTCGACCCGCATGTCCCGTTCGGCGGACGCAAGGCCTCCAGCTACGGCCCGCGCGAGCAGGGCCGGTATGCGGTGGAGTTCTACACCACGGTCAAGACGGCTTACACATCCGCACCATGAACTGATCGAATCAGCGCACGCCTGCCTGGGAGGGTGGGCGGCGCGTCGCGGCCTCCGGGCCCGTCCGCCGCCAGCGTGCCATCAACGAGGAGGGGCTATGCACAAGCACACGTCGGGAATGCGGGCGCTGGGAATCGCGGCACTGCTGGGGATGGCGCTGGCCGCCTGTTCCGGCGGCGGCAAGGACGCTGGCAAGGCGCCCGGGCAACTCACCGTCGGTTTCAGCCAGGTCGGCGCCGAGAGCGAATGGCGCACCGCCAACACCGCTTCGATCAAGCAGGCCGTGGCCGATGCCGGCATGACGCTGAAGTTCTCCGACGCGCAGCAGAAGCAGGAGAACCAGATCAAGGCGCTGCGCTCGTTCATCGCCCAGCGCGTGGACGTGATCGCGTTTTCGCCGGTGGTGGAGTCGGGCTGGGAGACGGTGCTGCGCGAGGCCAAGGCCGCGAAGATCCCGGTGGTGCTGACCGACCGCGCGGTGAAGGTGTCCGACGACAGCCTGTACGTGACCCTGATCGGTTCGGATTTCGTCGAGGAAGGGCGCAAGGCGGCGCGCTGGCTGGTCGAGCGTTCGCCGCTGAAGGACGGCGACAAGCCGGTGCGCATCGTCGAACTGCAGGGCACGGTCGGCTCGGCGCCGGCGATCGATCGCATGAAGGGCTTCAAGGAGATCCTGGCGGCGCATCCGCGCTTCCAGATCGTGCGCTCGCAGAGCGGCGACTTCACCCGCGCCAAGGGCAAGGAAGTGATGGAGGCATTCCTGAAGTCGGAGGGGCGCAACATCGACGTGCTCTACGCGCACAACGACGACATGGCGATCGGCGCGATCCAGGCGATCGAGGAAGCCGGCCTGAAGCCGGGCAAGGACATCCTGGTGATCTCGGTGGACGGGGTGAAGGGCGCGTTCGAGGCGATGCAGGCCGGCAAGCTCAACGTCACCGTCGAGTGCAATCCGCTGCTGGGCCCGCAACTGGTGCAGGCCATCCGCGGCCTCAAGGCCGGCAAGCCGCTGCCCAAGCGCATCGTGGTGGAGGAGTCGGTGTACACCCAGGACCAGGCCGCGGCCGAACTGCCCAAGCGCAAGTACTGAGGCCGCGCGCATGCATCCGCTGGTGCTGGAGGCGCAGGGACTGAGCAAGGCCTATGCCGGCGTGGCCGCGCTGGAGGACGTGGCGCTGCGTTTGCGCGGCGGCGAGATCCACGCGTTGATGGGCCAGAACGGCGCCGGCAAGTCGACCCTGATCAAGCTGCTCACCGGCGTGACCGCCGCCGACGCCGGGCGCATCGTGCTGGATGGCGCGGTGGTCTCGCCGGCGTCGCCGCAGCAGGCGCAACGGCTCGGCATCAGCACCGTGTACCAGGAAGTGAACCTGTGCCCGAACCTGTCGGTGGCCGAGAACCTGTTCGCCGGCCGCTACCCGCTGCGCGGCTGGCTGCGGCGCATCGACTGGCGCCGGGTCGAGCGCGAGGCCGAGGCCGGCCTGCAGCGTTTGGGCATCGCCATCGACGTGCGGCGCGCGCTTGGCAGCTATCCGGTGGCGGTGCAGCAGATGGTGGCGATCGCGCGCGCGGTCGGCGTGTCGGCGCGGGTGCTGATCCTCGACGAACCCACCTCCAGCCTTGACGAAGGCGAGGTGGCCGAACTGTTCCGGGTGATGCGCGCGCTGCGCGATGGCGGCATGGCGATCCTGTTCGTCACCCACTTCCTGGACCAGGTGTACGCGGTGGCCGACCGCATCAGCGTGCTGCGCAACGGCCGCCTGGTCGGCGAGTACACGCCGGCGGAATTGCCGGCGCCGCAGCTGGTCGCGGCGATGGTCGGGCGCGCGCTCGACCCGGCCAGCGCCGCGGCAGCCGCGGTGCGCGCAGCCGCGCCCGAGGACGCTGCGCCGCTGCTGCAGGCGCAGGGTCTGGGCCGGCGCGGCCAGTTGCAGCCGGTCGACCTGCAACTGCGTCAAGGCCAGGTGCTGGGCCTGGCCGGCCTGCTCGGCGCCGGCCGCACCGAACTGGCGCGGTTGCTGTTCGGGCTGGACCGTGCCGATCGCGGCCGCGTGGCGATCGACGGCCGCGACGTGGCGCTGCGCGGCCCACCCGACGCGATCGCCCACGGCCTGGCGCTGTGCCCGGAAGAACGCAAGACCGAGGGTATCGTCGCCGAACTGTCGGTGCGCGAGAACATCGTGCTGGCCCTGCAGGCGCGCATGGGCCTGCGCCGGTTCCTGGCGCCGGCCGAGCAGCTGCGCATCGCGCAGGGCTACGTGGACGTGTTGGGCATCAAGACCGCCAGCCTGGAGACGCCGGTGGGGCTGCTGTCCGGCGGCAACCAGCAGAAGGTGGTGCTGGCGCGCTGGCTGGCGACGCGGCCGCGGCTGCTGATCCTGGACGAACCCACCCGCGGCATCGACATCGCCGCCAAGCAGGAGATCATGACCCGGATCCTGGCCCTGGCCCGCGAGGGCATGGCGGTGCTGTTCATCTCCGCCGAGGTCGCCGAGATCGCGCGCATCGCCGACCGCATCGCGGTGCTGCGCGAACGCCGCCTGGTCGGCGAACTGCCCGGCGGCTGCGGCGAGCGCGCGATCTTCGAGCTGATCGCTGGGAGCGCGGCATGAGCGCCGCCGCCACACCCGACGCCGCCGTGGCGCGCTGGCCGGAACGGCTGCGCACGCACCCGCTGTTCTGGCCGCTGGCGACGCTGGCCGTGCTGCTGCTCGGCAACGGCCTGTTCGATCCCGGCTTCCTGAGCCTGCAATGGCGCGACGGCCACCTGTACGGCAACCTGGTCGACATCGGCAACCGCGCCGCGCCGCTGGCGCTGGTGGCGATGGGCATGACCCTGGTGATCGCGGTGCGCGGCCTGGACATCTCGGTCGGCGCGGTGGTGGCGATCGCCGCGACGGTGGCGGCGTGGATGATCGGCGGCGGCGAACACAGCCGCTTCCCGCTGTGGGCGGTGCTGCTGGCACCGCTGCTGGTGGCGGCGCTGTGCGGGCTGTGGAACGGGTTGCTCGTGGTCAAGGTCGGCATGCAGCCGATCATCGCCACGCTGATCCTGATGGTGGCCGGGCGCGGCATCGCGCAGCTGATCGGCGACGGGCAGATCCTGACCATCTACTACCCGCCGTATTTCTACCTGGGCAACGGCTTCCTGCTCGGCCTGCCGTTCGCGCTGTTCGTGGTCGCGGCGGTGTTCGCCGCCTTGCAACTGCTGCTGGGGCGCACCGCGCTGGGGCTGTTCGTGCGCGCCATCGGCCACAACCCGCGCGCGGCGCGTGTGGCGGGCGTGCGTGCGCGGCTGATCGCGGTGCTGCTGTACGTGTTCTGCGCGTTCAGCGCCGGCCTGGCCGGGTTGCTGATCAGCTCCAACGTCAAGAGCGCCGACGCCAACAACGCCGGGCAACTGATGGAACTGGACGCGATCCTCGCGGTCACGCTCGGCGGCACGCTGCTCGATGGTGGCCGCTTCAGCCTGGCCGGCAGCGTGATCGGCGCGTTGATCATCCAGACTCTGACCGCGACCATCTACGCCTTCGGCGTGCCGGCGCAGGTCACCATGCTGATCAAGGCGCTGCTGGTGTTCGCGGTGATGCTGCTGCAATCGCCGCGCTTCCGCGCCAACCTGCGCGGCTGGATCCGGCGGCCGCCGCCGCAGGTGCGGCCATGAGCGCGGCGGCTCCACGCCTGGTTGGGTCCGGCCTGCGCAAGGCGGCGGGCATGCTGCAGGGCGCGCGCCTGCCGCTGGCGATCACCGTGGCGCTGTTCGTGGCCATGCTCGCGGCCGGCGGCGTGCTCTACGACGGCTTCCTGGCGCCGCAGGTGCTGGCCAATCTGCTGATCGACAACGCCTTCCTGTGCATTGCCGCGGTGGGCATGAGCCTGGTGATCCTCAGCGGCGGCATCGACCTGTCGGTGGGCGCGGTGCTGGCGTTCACCACCGTGCTGTCGGCATCGCTGGTCGAGCGCCACGGCTGGTCGCCGCTGGCGGCGATCCCGCTGGTGCTGCTGCTCGGCAGCGTCTTCGGTGCGTTCATGGGCCTGCTGATCCAGCGCTACCGCCTGCAGCCGTTCGTGGTGACCCTGGCCGGCATGTTCCTGGCGCGCGGCGCCAGTTACCTGATCAGCGTCGATTCGATCCCGATCACCGACCCGCTGTACACCGCGATCGCGCAGGCGCGGCTGCCGCTGGGCGGCGACGCGTCGCTGTCGATCGGTGCGTTGATCGCGCTGGCGATGGTGGCGCTGGGCATGTGGCTGACCCAATGCACCCGTTTCGGCCGCTGCGTGTACGCGCTCGGCGGCAGCGAGGCCTCTGCGCGGCTGATGGGCCTGCCGGTGGAGGCGACCCAGGTGCGCGTCTACGCCTTCAGCGGCTTCTGCTCGGCGCTGGCCGGGGTGGTGTGCACGTTCTACATGCTGTCCGGCTACAGCCTGCATGCGCAGGGCCTGGAGCTGGACGCCATCGCCGCGGTGGTGATCGGCGGCACGCTGCTGGCCGGCGGCAGCGGCTACGTGATCGGCACCCTGTTCGGCGTGCTGATCCTGGGCGCGATCCAGACCCTGATCGTGTTCGACGGCACGCTCAGCTCGTGGTGGACGCGCATCGTGATCGGTGGCCTGTTGCTGCTGTTCTGCCTGCTGCAGCGACTGCTGACCCGGCGCCTGCCGCAGGGTGCGGCGAGCGAGTGAGCGGCACGGCGGCGTAGAATTCGGCAACCGCAAGCGGAGCGCCGACATGCTGACCATCTGGGGCCGCCACAACTCGAGCAACGTGCGCAAGGTACTGTGGTGCGCGGAGGAGATCGGCCTGGCCTACACCTCCATCGAGGTCGGCGGCGCCTTCGGCGGCAACGATCAGCCAGCCTATCGCGCGCTCAATCCCAATGGCCTGGTGCCGGCGATCGAGGACGATGGCCTGGCGCTGTGGGAATCCAATGCCATCGTCCGCTACCTGGCCGCGCGCTACGCCCCGGGCACGCTGTACCCGCAGGACCCGGTGCTGCGCGCGCAGGGCGACAAGTGGATGGACTGGACCACCTCGCGCTTCGCCGGCGCCTTCCGCGATCTGTTCTGGGGTGTGCTGCGTACCGCGCCGGAACAGCGCGATGCAGCCAGGATCGCCGCCGCGCTGGAACAATCGGCCGAGCTGTTGCACACCGCCGACGCCGCACTGTCACAACAGCCCTGGCTGTCGGGCGAGCACTTCGCCATGGGCGACATCCCGCTGGGCAGCTTCGCCTATGCCTGGTTCGAGATGCCGATCGAACGTCCGGCGCTGCCGCACCTGCACGCCTGGTACCAACGTCTGCAGCAGCGCCCGGCCTATCGCAAGGGCGTGATGACGGCGCTGACCTGAGTGCGGCGTTTCCGGCGGGGGACGGTGCCGTTGCGGCGGCGGCCATGCCCGTGAACCGCTCGCTCCCACTTGACGGCAAGGAGCCGCCACCCGTGATCGAACCTCCCAAGATCGTGCTCTGCATTCCCGGCCCATGGCCGGATCGCGCGGACCTGCTCGCGCGCATCGTCCAGGACAGCGGCGGCTACCTGTTCGCCGGGCACGTGCTGATGCACATGGACAGCGGCCAGGCATGCGAACTGCAGTACGAACCGCACGATGCGCGCATGGCCGGCGCGTTCGCCGCCGCCGGCCCGCACTGGCGCTGCTCGGCCGACATGGCGCGCATCGGGACGCATGCGTCCGTCGTCTACCTGATCGGTGCCGGCGGCTCGCGGGTGCGTGCGGAGACGATGATGCGCGCAGCCGCGGCGTTGCTGGACGCCGGCGGCCTGGGGGTGAAGGTGGAAAGCAGCGGCGTCGCCCACAGCCCCGCCGACTGGCGGCAACTGTGCGCGGACCTGGCGCTAGGCAGCGCCCATCGCGCCTATGTGCTGAACATCACCGGCGAGCAGGTGCATTCCTGCGGCATGCACCAGTTCGGCATGAAGGACGCGATCGTCGCGGCGCAGGCGGCATCCGACCCGGTCGGCCTGCTGCACACCTTCACCTGCTACCTGTTCAACGAGGCGCCCGACGTGCGCGAGGGCCATACCTTCTCGGTCGCGGCGGACGCGCCGCGCTATCGGCTCCAGGCCGAGCCTTGTACCCAGTTCCAGTCCGGCGACCTGTTCGCCAATCCCTATGGACTGTGGCGGCTGACGCCGCTCTGACGCCGCGTCGCTTCCTGCATCCGTGTGCGGTGTAGGCGACGCGCCGCCGAACGCCTGCGCGCCTCAGGGTCTCCCGCCCGCCACCGCCGGCAGCGCGTCGTCGCCCGCGCGGCGCATCACCCAGTTGAACAGCGGGGTGGCCATCAGCGTGGAGGTGATGGCCATCAGCACCAGGATCGAGAACAGGCCCTGTTCGATCACCCCGGCCTGCAGGCCGATATTGATGATGATCAGCTCCATCAGCCCGCGCGCGTTCATCAGCGCGCCGATCGCCATCGCATTGCGGTTGGTCTCGCCGCTGATCCGCGCCGCCGCCCAGCAGGCGATGCCCTTGCCCAGGAACGAAGCCAGCAGCACCGCGCCGGCGGCCAGCAGGATCTGCGGGTCCAGCAGCACGCTCAGCTCGGTCTTGAGCCCGGAGAAGGTGAAGAACATCGGCAGCAGGAACACCACCACGAACGGCTGCAATTGCTCGCGCAGCTTTTCGGTCAGTGCGCCCTTGGGCAGGCAGGCGCCGAGCAGGAAACCGCCGAACACCGCGTGGATGCCGATCGCGTCCATCGCCCAGGCGCTGACGCAGAACAGCATCAGCACCACCGCCAGCACCCCGGCGCTCAGCGGCTGCTCGGGGCGCACGTGGTCGGCCAGGCGGCGCAGCCAGTGGCGGCCGACCAGCAGCATGAACAGCGCGTAGCCCACGCCGCCGCCGATCGCCAGATAGGCGCTGCCCCAGCTGCCGCCGAAGCTGGCCAGCACCAGCGCGAGGATGCACCAGGCCGCGGCGTCGTCGACCGCGCCGGCGGTCAACGCCAGCGTGCCCAGCGGGCTGCCGGTGAGGCCGCGCTCGTGGATGATCCGCGCCAGCATCGGGAACGCGGTGATGGCGATGGCCGCGCCCAGGAACAGCGACGCCTCCAGCAGCTTGGCCTTGGCCGAGAACAGCCCGGGCACGTGCAGCAGCCATGGCGCCAGCACGAAGGCGAGCACGAACGGCACGGCGATGCCGGCCAGCGACACGCCCATCGCGCTGCGGTAGCGCGTGCGGAAGTGCTCGCCACGGAAATCGGTGCCGACCAGGAACATGTACAGGCCCACGCCGAACTGCGCGGCCACGTACAGCATGTCCAGGGTCGGCTTGGGGAACAGCGCCTGCTGCAGGTCCGGCAGCAGCGCGCCGAACAGCGACGGCCCCAGCGCCACGCCGGCGATCATCTCGCCGACCACCTGCGGCTGGCCCAGGCGCCTGGCCAGCAGGCCGACCAGGCGGCACACCAGCAGGATCACCGCCGCCTGCAGAAAGAAATACACCGACATCTGCGGGGTGGTCATGGGCGGCCGTCCTGGAAGTGTCGGCGGATGATAGGAGGCCGTGGCGATGAAATCCATGCGGCCGCGCCTCACATGGTGGGGCGGGGCGCGTTTGCGGTATGGTGCCTGGCGCGCGCATGGCGCAGGCCGTACACGCATGCGGCCCGACACCGCAGGACGCACCGGGGAGCGAAGCGATGAGCAAGGGATGGACGCGGCGGCAATGCCTGGGCGCCGCTGTCGCGGGCGCAGTGGCCGGCGTGCTGCCCGGGGTCGCCATCGCGGGCGCCGCCGCTGCCCGTGCGCACGATGCCGACGCGCTGTACCGGCGTGCGTTGGTGCTCGACGCCAACGCCCTGGCCTCGATCGGGCAGGTATTCGATGGCCCGGATGCACCGCAGCTGTTGCAGCAATTGCGCGACTCCGGCGTGTCGGCGCTGAAGACCACGCTGGGCGGTGCGGCCGGCGACTTCGAGACCGCCGTGCAGGACATCGCCGCCGCGCAGGCGCTGGTCGAGCGCTATCCCGAGCATTTCCTCAAGGTGCTGCAGCCGGCCGACCTGCGCCGCGCCAAGCGCGAGGGGCGCGTCGCGCTGATCTTCTCCTTCGAATCGGCAGCGATGCTGGAGGACAAGCCCGCGCGCATCGACCTGTTCCGCCAGCTCGGGGTGCGGGTCATGCAACTGACCTACAACCGCACCACGCCGTTCGGCGTGGGCTGCCTGGACGGCGACACGGGCGGCGTCACCGCGCTCGGCCGCGACGCCATCGCGCGCATGAACCGGCTCGGCGTGGCGCTGGATCTCAGCCATTGCAACCTGCAGACCACCCGCGACGGCATTGCGCTGTCGCAGCGTCCGCCCGTCATCACCCATGCCGGTTGCGCCGCGGTGTTCGTGCATCCGCGCAACAAGCAGGACGCCGAACTGCGCGCGCTGGCCGACAAGGGCGGAGTGATGGGCGTGTACATGCTGCCGTTCCTGACCGAGGACAGCCGCCAGCCGCAGCTGGCCGACTACATGCGTCATTTGCAGCACGCCCTGGACGTGTGTGGCGAGGACCATGTCGGCATCGGCACCGACTCGCTGTTCTTCCCGATCACCGAGCAGGACCGGCGCGCCTTCGAGGAAGACCTGGTGCAGCGCCGTCGCGACGGCATCGGCGCCCCGGGCGAGAACCGTCTGCCCTATCTGCCCGACGCCAACACCCCGCGCAAGCTCGAACGCGTCGCCGACGCGCTGCTGCGCCAGGGCTACAGTGCCCGGGTCGCCGAAAAGGTGCTGGGAGCGAATTTCGAACGGGTGTTCGGCGATATCTGGAGTGTGTGACGCCGGCTGTCGCTGACAGCACATCGCTGGCTCACGGTGCGATCGCGGTCGTTGTCGGGTGCCGGCTGAAACGTTTTTGGGATCACATGTGATGCCTCCGATGCGGCTTTCTCCACAACGCCCTTTTTCACCAAAACGAGAGATGGACATGCAACAGAACTCGAATGGACAGCGTCCCCCGGCCGGAATGTCGCGCCGCGATTTTTCCCGCTTTGTGGGGCTGGGCGGCATGGCTGGGGTGGCGGCGCTGGCTGGCGTTGACGTGGCCGGCGCCAACACGACGCAGGCGGCGGCAACAGCTTCCCCGATCGTCAATGTCAAGGATTTCGGCGCAGTCGGCGATGGCGCGACGAACGACCAGCCGGCGATTCAGGCAGCCCTGGACAGCGTAGGGACAGATGGCGGCTATGTGTTCTTTCCCGCGGGCTCCTATCGTGTCGACTTTCCACTATTCGTCAAAAGCAAGGTCAACAGCGCGGCGGGCTTCGTGGTGGCCGGCTCCGGACAGAACTGCGCCATTCGTGCCGGCGAGAACTTCCCGGCCAACGTGGCCCTGGTCTACGTGCTCGGCGGCAACGCCGCGCTGTTCGATCTGGGGCTGGATGGCATGAACCGCGCGCAGAATGGCGTGGAATACGCGTACTCCGCACCGGACCGTCCCGACGACCGCACCATCCTGATCCGCGGCGTGGCGTTCTCGCGGTTCCTGTCCAACGGCTTTCACTGCGTCGGCGGCGAGGGCTACCAGATCCGCGAGTGCTTCTTCAATTCCATCGGCGACTATGCGGTCTACAACCGCGACGGCGGCATCAACTCGTTCGTCGAGGGCAATTACATGCTTGGTTGCGGGGGCGTCTATCTGGGCTCCACGTCGGCGCAGCCGGAGGGCGTCAGGATCGTCAACAACTCGATTCTCGCCTCGGCCGGTGCAGGCATTGGCGTCTACGTCGACCACGGCCTGGAGATCAACATTTCGCACAACGTGATCGATCAGGTCAAGGTGGCCTCGGTGCAGATCACCAATAACAGTTCCTATGTCAAATGCATCGGCAACTGGCTGTCCGGACCGCCCGGCACGGTGGTGTGCTCGTTGAGCCAGGATGCAAACTCGATCACCTTCGCCGACAACACCTTCGAGGGCGGCGATTTCCAGTTGTCGGTGGTCTCCGACACCGTCGGCCGCATCCACGACATCACCGTCCACAACAACATCTTCAACAATACGCGCGACACCGCGATGTTCTTCAACAACATTTCAAGGGTCAGCATCATCGGCAACCATTGCCGCTCCAGTGGCAAGGAATCCTTGTTCTGGGGCGCAGGCCAGTACGGCGTGGCGATGGGCAACGTGCTCTGGAAGGGCCCCAACGCCGCGGCCGGGTTGGTCCAGAACACCAATATCGGTTGGTGAGGCGCACGTCATGTCGGTGCCGGCAGAGGCATCTGCCGCACCGGCGCGACGATCGGGGCGGTCCAATTGAAATGTCCCGCCCCGTGGCGCCGGACGCGCATGCATGGCCGTGCGCTTCTGTACCGCTGGCAGTGCCTCCAGCCATGTCAGCGTTGCATGCAGCGCTTCTGACCGTTCCAACAGCACTGCGCCGCCCGCATTGACCGGGCCCTCGCACAGGTTCAGACTTGCGGCCACATTTGCACCCGAACGTCCACGCCACCATGGCCCACGCACCGCTGCTGATATTGCCAAACGCCCTGCGCGTCAGCGCAGGCCGGGTGCGCCTGCCTGAAGGAGTGGTCGACGCCGTGCGCTAACGCCGGCCATCGCCGATTCGCCGCAGACAAGCACCCGATGGGTGCTTTTTTATTGCCTGTTTTTCGCTGTTCCACCGTTCCGACACGCCAAGGAGAACGTGCCATGCACTACGCCGCCGAACCCGAAACCTAGCCGCATGCCCGCCTCGCCAACCGGGGCATGCGGCGTCCCCCGTGTTGGCAATGCGGAGTCTTTCTCATGAACACGAACACCCTTTCCCGCTGGCGCAATCTCGGCATCATCGCCCACATCGACGCCGGCAAGACCACCCTCACCGAACGCCTGTTGTGGGCCGCCGGTGCGATCCATCGTCTGGGCGAAGTCCACGACGGTGCCGCCACCACCGATTTCTCGGACATCGAACGTGCGCGCGGCATCAGCATCGGTGCGGCTGCGGTGCAGGTGCAGTGGGCACCGGCCGGGCAGCCGGCGCATCGCCTGACCCTGATCGATACCCCCGGACATATCGATTTCGCGATCGAGGTGGAACGCTCGCTGCGCGTACTCGACGGCGCGGTCGCGGTGTTCTCCGCGGTCGACGGCGTGCAGCCGCAATCCGAAACCGTGTGGCGGCAAGCACGCCGCCACGGCGTGCCGATGCTCGCGTTCGTCAACAAGATGGACCGTGCCGGTGCCTCGTTCGACGGCGTGCTGGCGCAGTTGCGCAGCAAGTTCGACGCGACGGTCTGGGCGGTCGGCGTACCGGTGTCGGGCGACTCCGGCTTCGACGGCTGGAGTGACTTGGTCGACGGTCGCCTGCTGAGCTGGGACGACGAGGGGCACCTGCATGCGCGCGCCTGGCAGGCCGAAGAGGCGGCCGCGTTCGCGGACGCACGCGAGCAGTTGATCGCCGCGGTGGCCGAGCACGACGAGGCGCTGGCGCAGGCCTATCTCGAGGAACGCGCGATCGACGCCGAGCTGCTGCGCGCCGCCTTGCGCCGGGCCACCCTGGCCGGCGCCGGCGTGCCGGTGCTGGCCGGCTCGGCGTTCAAGCGCAAGGGCATCGAGCCGTTGCTGGACGCGATCGTCGACTGGCTGCCGTCGCCGCTGGACCGCCCGCCGGTCGCCGCCCGCGCCGACACGGACACCGATGCCGGCGCCGAGGACGGACCCGACACCTTGCTGGCGCCGGATCCGTCCGGTCCGCTGGCGGCGCTGGTGTTCAAGTTCGCGCATACCGCGCAGGGGCCGTTGGCGTTCGTGCGTGTGTATTCGGGCACCTTGCGCGTCGGCGACACGGTGTGGACGTCGCATGCACGGCGTCCGCGCCGGGTCGGGCGGCTGGCGGTGGTGCAGGCGCAGCGCACCCACGACGTGGCGCAGGCGCAGGCCGGCGAGATCGTCGCCGTGCTCGGCTGGAAGGACGCGGTCAGCGGCGAGACGCTCAGCGGCGTGCAGGCACGGTGGGTGCTGGAACGCATTCGCACGCAACCGCCCGTGCTCGCGTGGCGGCTCGGCGCGGCCAATGCGACCGAGCTGGTGCGGCTGGGCCAGGGCCTGGCGCGGTTGGCGCAGGAGGATCCGTCCTTCCGCGTCGACAGCGATCCGGAGACCGGTGAAGCGGTGATCTGGGGCATGGGCGAGCTGCATCTGGAGGTGATGGTCGAGCGCTTGCGCAGCGAGTGGCACGTGGACGTGCGCACCGGCGCGCCGCGCGTTGCCTACCAGGAAACGCCGCGTGCGGCCGCGCTGGGCGTGGCGGCGCGGCTGTCCAAGCAGAACGGCGGCCAGGGCCAGTTCGCGCAGGTGGTGCTGGATGTGCTGCCACGTGCGGACGGTGCGGTCACCTTCGTCGACCGCAGCCGTGGCGGGGTGGTGCCGAAGGCCTTCGTCGCCGCCACCGAGAAGGGTGCGCGTGCGGCGCTGGCGCAAGGCCCGCTCGGCCATCCGGTGGTCGGCGTGGAGGTGGTGCTGGTCGATGGCCAGGCGCATGCGGTGGATTCGTCGGACCTGGCGTTCCAGCGCGCGGCTTCGGACGCGGTGAAGGCGGCGCTGGCGCAGGCCGGCACGCTGCTGCTGGAGCCGGTGATGGCGGTGGCGATCGATGCGCCTGCGCACAGCGTCGGCGACGTGCTCGGCGATCTGCAGCGGCGCGAGGGACGCGTCGTGGCGATCGAAGAGCGCGGCTCCCGTGCCGACGTGGTCGCGCAGGCGCCACTGGCGCAACTGCAGGCCTACGCCACGGCGTTGCGTTCGCTGACCCAGGGACGGGCATCGGCGAGCATGACCTTCGACGGCTATGCGCCGGTCAAGGCCGCGTGAGGCGCGTTGCCATCTGGCAATGCGGCAGGAGAACGAGGAGCCGGTTCGCCGGCTCCTCTTTTTTTGTCCGTGCTTGCGTCGACGCCGCGATCCAGGCTTCATAGCCGGCCCCGATCGCCGGAGCCGCCCATGCATCGCCGTCTTGCCCTGCTGACCTTGTTCGCCCTGTCGCCGGTACTCGCCGCGGCGCAGCCGCCGGGATGCCAGACGCCGTTGCAGGTGGCCGAGGGTCTGTTCCGGGCGCGCGATGTCGATTGGCAGCCGCAGAACCTGGAGAAGCTGCTGACGCCGCCCTTCGCCCAGGCGCTCCAGGCCGACCGGCGCTGCGCCAGGCGCGATGGCAGGTGCCGGCTGGACTTCGCCCCATGGACCGATGCCCAGGACGGGCAACTGCAGGGCGCGCCGAGATTCACTCTGGTCTCCGGTGGTGCGCAGGCCACGGTGGTGGAGGTGCGGATGGATTACCGGCGCACGCTCGGCGGCGCCGGCTCGGTCAAGATCGAACTGCAGCGCCGCGGCAACGGCTGCTGGGCGGTCAGCGACCTGATCGCGCCGGATGGACAATCGCTGTTCGCGCTGCTGACCGACGCGCAAGACTAGGCGCGCAGCGCGGCACGCCGCATAGGAATTCAGATCCCTTTTTGGAATTGGCGAGGAGTGGCTGCGCTGCGCGGGCCGACCCTCACCCCAACCCCTCTCCCGGGGGGAGAGGGGCTAGGAGCGCGGCAAGGGCCTGGGGCTACTGCAGCTTCAGCATCACGATCGCCTTGGCCGGCAGCGCCACCTGCAGCGTGTCGCCCTGCACGCGCGCGCCGGCGAAGGCGGCCGGGCGTACCGCTTGAGGCTGCGCGAAGGTGTTGAGCGCGTCGATGGTCGGCGCGGTCAGGATCTGACCGTCGACGCCGCGCGTCTGCACGCCGTCGACCTGCACCGTAACGTCGGCGCTGCGGTTCGGGTCCAGATTGGTCAGCGCCACGTACACGTGCCCGTCCTTGGCCCGCACCGCCGAGCCGTGCACCGCCGGCACCGTATAGCCGGCATGCCGGTAGTCGGGCGTGCTGATCTGCAGCGGCAGCGCGGTCGCGTCCTGGTACGGCTTGTACAGCATGAAGACGTGGTAGGTCGGCGTCAGCAGCATCCTGTCGTCGTCGGTGAGGATCATCGCCTGCAGCACGTTGACCATCTGCGCGATGTTGGCCATGCGCACGCGGTCGGCATGCTGGACGAAGATGTCCAGGTTGAGCGACGCCACCAGCGCATCGCGCAAGGTGTTCTGCTGGTGCAGGAAACCCGGGTTCACGTCGGGCAGGCCCTTGTACCAAGTGCCCCATTCGTCGACCACCAGCGCGACCTTCCTGTCCGGGTCGTACTTGTCCATGATCGCGCTGTGCTTGCTGATCAACTCGTCCATCCGCAGCGTGCGCGACAGCGTTTCGATCCACGCCGCCTCGTCGAAGCTGGTGGAGGAGGCGCGCGGCGGCCAGCCGCCGGGCACGGTGTAGTAGTGCAGGCTCAGGCCGTCCATGAACTTGCTGGCCTCGCGCATCATCACCTCGGTCCAGTGGTAGTCGTCTTCGTTCGGGCCGGGCGCGATCTTGAGGATCTTCTGGTCGGCCGGCGCCTTGACGAAGGTCTGGTAACGGCGGAACACGTCGGCGGCGTACTCGGCGCGCATGTTGCCGCCGCAGCCCCACAGTTCGTTGCCGACGCCGAAGAACGGCACCTTCCACGGGGCCTGGCGGCCGTTGCGGCGGCGCTGTTCGGCCAGGGTCGATCGCGTGGGCGCGGTCATGTATTCCACCCACTGCGCCATCTCGTCCGGCGCCGCGTCGCCGACGTTGCCGGCCACGTACGCCTGCGTGCCGAGCAGTTCGGTGAGGTCCATGAACTCGTGGGTGCCG
Source organism: Xanthomonas sp. LF07-6 (assembly GCF_034105445.1). Classification (NCBI taxonomy): domain Bacteria; kingdom Pseudomonadati; phylum Pseudomonadota; class Gammaproteobacteria; order Lysobacterales; family Lysobacteraceae; genus Xanthomonas; species Xanthomonas sp. LF07-6. Next base: position 584,798 of record NZ_JAXGGI010000001.1, on the reverse strand, counting down.
AAGCTGTTGGGTTCCTCCACGCCGCCCCAGTGGGTATTGACGCTGGTCGGGCGCTGGCTGCGCGGGCCGATGCCGTCGCGCCAGTGGTATTCGTCGGCGAAGCAGCCGCCGGGCCAGCGGATGTCCGGCACCTCCAGCGCCTTCAGCGCGGCGACCACGTCGTTGCGGTAGCCGCGGGTGTTGGGGATCTTCGAGTCCGGGCCGACCCAGACGCCGCCGTAGATGCCGTTGCCCAGATGCTCGGCGAACTGTCCGAACAGGTGGCGCGATACCGTGGCGCCAGGGCGGTCGGCACGCAGCGTGCCGCGCACCTCGACGTCGGCGGCCTGGGCCAGTGTTGCGGCCAGTGCCAGGCCGAGCGTCGCGGCGATCAGCGGCAGCCGCCGCCAGTGTGCCGCACGCTGCTGCAGGAAACGGGGCGAAGGCATCGGGAGCTCCTTGTCGGGTAGGGCGGCGCCGTCGCCAGCGTCGCGTTGGAGTGACGGCCGGCGCGCGGCCTTGGCCATGAAGCCCAGGCGCTGCCGCATTCCGGGGCGCACACCCCCCGGCACGATCGCTTCCGTGCCTGTCCCCGGTGTGCCCCGCTCCCGAGCATAGAAGACACGTGGAGGGCGAACCAATGCCCAAATGCGAGGCCGCCATATCGGAATTGCAATGCGCGGTACGGCGCCGCATGCGGTGTGTTCCCAGAACGTGCGCGGTATCGCACAGCGCGCTGTCGGCGCTCGCGCGGCGATGGCCGTGTCGCGCCATCGCTGGTTATGCTGCGGACCCCGCGCATGCGCACCGACTTCCAAGGCTCCTGCATGTCCTCGCTTTTCGGTCATCTTCCCGACGGTACCGCCATCCAGCGCATGATCCTGGACAGCGGCGACGGCCTGCGTGCCGAAGTGCTGACCTATGGCGGCCTGCTGCGCAGCCTGCGCCTGCACGGCGCGCACGGCGAGACCGAGCTGGTGCTGGGGCTGCCGACGCTGCAGGACTACCTGCAGGATCCGGCCTACCTGGGCGTGCTGGTCGGGCGCTTCGGCAACCGCATCGCCGGGTCGGCCTTCACCGTCGATGGTCGGCACTACGCCGTCACCGCCAACGAGGGCGCCAACCATCTGCACGGCGGCGCGCTGGGCTTCGGCCGCCGGGTGTGGACGGTGTCGGCGCAGACCGAGCGCATGCTGCAGTTGCGCTACGACTCGCCGGCCGGCGAGGAGGGCTACCCGGGCAACCTGTCGGTGGAGGCGACCTACCGCGTCGAAGACCGCTGCCTGAGCGTCGAGTTCGTGGCGCAGACCGATGCGCCGACCCCGCTCAATCTTACTCACCATCCCTATTTCAACCTGGCCGGCGATGCCGCGGTGCCCGCCGCGGCGCAGTGGCTGCGGGTGCCGGCCGATCGCTACCTGCCGGTGCGCGATGCGGCGCTGCTGCCGCGCGGCGAGATCGCCACGGTGGCCGGTACGCCGTTCGATTTCAGCCGGGCGCGTACCATCGCCGACAAGGACATCGCCGCCGATCCGCAGCTGTCGCTCAGCGCCGGCTACGACCACTGCCTGGTGCTGGCCGAAGGCCACGACTGCACCGCGCTGCTGTATTCGCCGCACAGCGGCGTGGCCATGCGCATCGTCAGTCCGATGCCGGCGGTGCAACTCTATGAAGGCCAGGGCCTGGACCGGCAGCATCCGGCGCTGGGCCGCGGCATCTGCCTGGAGCCGCAGGGCTATCCGGACGCGCCGAACCAGCCCGGCTTTCCCGATTGCATCCTGCGTCCCGGCCAGGTCTATCGGCACCGCATCGACTATCGCTTCGCCGAGGTCGGCCGCGGCGCCGACTGGGCGGCGGTGGAGGCGGCGTTGGCGGAGCAGGGCGGCGGTTGAGGCGTGGGACGTCGCAGGCGTGTCTGAAGCCGCGACCGGGCCTTTCCCGGTGTCACCCGTCGCGGCTGAAGCCGCTTCTACGGGAAGACCGGGCCGCTACTGCGCGTGCCCCAGCACCAGTTCGATCACGAACTTGCTGCCGAAGAACGACAGCAGCAGGAGCACCATTGCCGCCAGGGTCCAGTGCACCGCCTTGACCCCGCGCCAGCCGTAGCGCCAGCGGCCGAACAGCAGCGCGCCGAACACGATCCACGACAGCACGCTGAGCACGGTCTTGTGCACCAGCCGCTGCGCCAGGAAATCCTGCACGAACAGCACCCCGGTCAGCAGGGTCAGGGTCAGCAGGATGAAGCCGACCACGATGGTGCGGAACAGCAGCGTTTCCAGCGCGGTCAGCGGCGGCAACGCGCGCAGCCAGGGATGGAAGTCGCGGCGTCGCAGCGCGCGTTCCTGCAGCCACAGCATCACCGCCAGCAGGGCGGCGATGCCCAGCGTGGCGTAGGCCAGCAGCGCCAGCCAGGCGTGCAACTGCAGCCGCCAGTCCAGCACCGGCGCCGGCTCGTGGCCGTAGCCGTGGTAGGCCAGCAGCAGCGCCGCCGACAGCGGGAACACCACCACGCCCAGCGCGGCCATGCGCCCGCTGGCGCCGACCAGGGCGGTCATCAGCGCCATGCCCAGGCTGACCAGCGACAGCGCGGCGAAGAAGTGCATGTCCGGGCCGCCGGCGGTGTGCAGGGCCACCTGCACGTGATAGCCCGCGTGCAGCGCCACCGCCGGCAGCGCCGGCCACAGCCAGGCGCGGCTGCGGTCCACCCGGTCGCGCACCACCGCGGCGATCAGCAGGCCGGTGGCGGCCAGGTACAGCAGGGTGGCGAGGACGGTGATGAGCATCGCGCCAGTTTCGCATATCGGACCAGCCGCCGTGACGGCGCCGCCGGGGATCGCCGGCGCGCCCGGCTATAATCGACGGCCGTTTCCCGTCCGCGACCCGCCCGCATGTTCGAATCCCTCACCCAACGCCTCTCCGGCACCATGCAGCGCCTGCGCGGCCGCGGTCGCCTGACCGAGGAGAACATCCGCGAAGCCACCCGCGAAGTGCGCATCGCGCTGCTCGAGGCCGACGTCGCCCTGCCGGTGGTGCAGGCGCTGATCGAGCGCATCAAGGTCCGTGCGGTCGGCCAGGAAGTGCTCAAGAGCCTGACCCCGGGCCAGGCGCTGATCAAGGTCGTGCGCGACGAGCTGACCGCGGTGATGGGCTCGGCCGCCAGCGACCTCAACCTCAACGTGCCGGCGCCGGCGATCGTGCTGATGGCCGGCCTGCAGGGCGCGGGCAAGACCACCACGGTCGGCAAGCTGGCCAAGCACCTGAAGGAAAAGCGCAAGAAGAAGGTGATGGTGGTGTCGGCCGACGTGTACCGCCCGGCCGCGATCGAGCAGCTCAAGACCCTGGCCGAGCAGGTCGGGGTGCTGTTCTTCCCGTCCGAGGCCTCGCAGAAGCCGGTGGACATCGTCCGTGCCGCGATCGCCGACGCGCGCAAGTCCTTCGTCGACGTGCTGCTGGTGGATACCGCCGGCCGCCTGGCCATCGACGCGGCGATGATGGAGGAGATCAAGGCGCTGCACGCGGCGATCGCCCCGGTCGAGACCCTGTTCGTGGTCGACGCGATGACCGGCCAGGACGCGGCCAACACCGCCAAGGCGTTCAGCGAGGCGCTGCCGCTGACCGGCGTGGTGCTGACCAAGACCGACGGCGACGCCCGCGGCGGTGCCGCGCTGAGCGTGCGCTACATCACCGGCAAGCCGATCAAGTTCATCGGCGTCGGCGAGAAGCCGGACGGCCTGGACGTGTTCCACCCCGACCGCCTGGCCAGCCGCATCCTCGACATGGGCGACGTGCTGTCGCTGGTCGAGCAGGTCGAGCACCAGGTCGACAAGGACAAGGCGCAGAAGCTGGCCGAGAAGGTCGCCAAGGGCAAGAAGTTCGACCTCAACGACATGCGCGACCAGCTCGAGCAGATGCAGAACATGGGCGGCCTGTCCGGGCTGATGGACAAGCTGCCGGGCATGGGCCAGATCCCCGACCATCTGAAGCAGCAGGTCGCCGGCAACAAGGACGTGCCGCGGATGATCGCCATCATCGGCTCGATGACCAAGAAGGAGCGGCGCAACCCGGGCCTGCTCAACGGCTCGCGCCGCGCGCGCATCGCCCGCGGCTCCGGCACCCAGCCGGCCGACGTCAACAAGCTGATGAAGCAGTATCAGCAGATGGAAAAGATGATGAGCAAGATGGCCGGCGGCGGCATGAAGGGCCTGATGCGCGGCATGAAGGGCATGCTCGGCGGCATGGGCGGCCGCGGCGGCCTGCCGTTCCGCTGAGCCCGCGGCCACGGCGCGTGCGGTGAGCGTGTCCGTCGGCACGCGCGTGCTGCGCCTGGCCCTGGCGCTGGCCCTGGCGCTGCACTCGGCCTCCGGCTGGGCGGTGCTGCCGGCCACGCTGGTGTACTGGGTGCTGGTGGTGCTGGTCGCCGCAGCGATCGATCGCGCGATGGCGCGACGCACGGCCGGCAGTACCGCGGCGGCTTCCCTGGGCCCCGCCATTGGCGAGGCCGGCGTCACGCCTGCGCCGGCGCGGTTGCCGCCGCCAGCGCAGCCCGTCATCCCACCTGCGGCGATGCGTGCGCGGCCGTCCGGTCCGCGCCAATGGCGCCGCCATCTCGAGGACATCGTCCCGTTCCCGGAGGAGCGCTTCCCGCGCCAGGGCATCTGCACCACCTCCGAGCTGGTGCTGTCCGCCGGCGATGCGCTGGTGCTCGCCTTCCATCCCGCCGCTGACGGCCCCGCGCAGTGGCGCTGCGACCTGCTGGCACCGGGCGCGACCCAGGCGCAGTGGCTGGACGTGGCGGCCGATGCCGAGTGCGTCGTGCCGATCGTGCGCACCGGCGTGTACTCGATCGGTATCGGCCAGGCCGAGCTGCAGGTGCCCGGCACGGTGGCGCTGTGGCGGCGCGTGCCGGAACCGGAGCGGCTGGCGCTGCCGGTGCAGCCGCTGCGCGGCACGCCGCTGGCGTATGCGCAGCGCCCCGATGGCAGCCTCGCCGTTGCCGAGGCATCAGCGCGTGACGCGTGGCCGCTGGCGCAGTTGCCGCCGCGTTGCGTGGCGCGCGTGCCGGCCGCGGCCGCGTTGCTGTTCGCCGGCGCCGAGCGGGCCTGGGACGTGCATGGAGCGCCGGACACCGCGGTGGCGGATCCCGCGGATGACGTGGTCGTGCATCGTCACTTTCTGCAACTGAGCCAGGGCGACGTCCTGGTGCTGGAGGCGGTGTGGACATCCGGCCTGTTCGGTCAGCCACTGCCGGTGCCCGGCGGCAGCCGTCCGACCGACGGCGAACTGGGGCTGTTCGCGCTGTTGCACGGGCCGCAGCTGATGGCCTTGCGTCCGTCCGCGGCGACGCCGACGTGCGTGGAGGTGGTGTGTCCGGTCGATGGGCTGTATTGCCTGGAGCTGCGGCTGTCCGGTTCGGCGGCGTGGCGCGATCGTGCTGTCGAGACGTTCGTCGATCTGCGGCTGTGGGGTGCCTTCGTCCAGTGCCCGTCACGGTTGCGCGCTTTTTCCCTGCAGCAGGTGTGGGTCGGCGATCGGGACCGGCAATGTTTGCCGGTGCCGCTGCCGTGAGCGTCCTCGCATCTCTGGCACGGCGGCCGGAAGGCGGCGCGGCTACCATGGCCGTTCCTGGAACCGCGGAGCACGCATGATGCAGCGCCTGGCGCGCGTGGACGCCTTTCGGCAGCGCTTCGGCCTGCGCCTGCCGATCCTGCTCAGCCCGATGGCGGGTGCCTGCCCGGTGCCGCTGTCGGCCGCGGTCGCCGCGGCTGGCGGCATGGGGGCGATGGGCGCGGTGCTGTCGGCGCCGCAGGACATCGTGGCGTGGATGGATGCGTTCCGCGCCGCCGGCGGCGGGGCGGCACAGGTCAACCTGTGGGTGCCGGATCCGCCCCCCGCGCGCGATGCCGCCGCCGAGGCCGAGGTGCGCGCCTTTCTCGCGGCCTGGGGACCGCCGGTCGACGCCGCCGCCGGCGATGCGGCGCCCGCCGATTTCGATGCCCAGTTCGAGGCCCTGCTCGCGGCGCGGCCGGCAGTGGCCTCGTCGATCATGGGCCTGTTCCGGCCGGACCAGGTGCAGCGCCTGCAGCGGGCCGGGATCGCCTGGTTCGCCTGCGCCACCACCCTGGACGAGGCGCTGGCCGCGCAGGCCGCCGGTGCCGATGCGGTGGTCGCCCAGGGGGCGGAGGCCGGCGGCCATCGCGGCGCCTTCGAGGCCGGCAGCGCCGAGCGGCAGTTGACCGGGCTGTTCGCGCTGCTGCCGCGGCTGGCCGACCAGTTGCAGATCCCGGTGATCGCCGCCGGCGGCATCGGCGACGGCCGTGGCATCGCCGCCGCTTTGACCCTGGGCGCGAGCGCGGTGCAGATCGGCACCGCCCTGCTGCGCACCCCGGAGGCGGCGCTGGCACCGGCCTGGGCTGATGCGCTGGCCCAGGCCGAACCCGAGCGGACCACGTTGACCCGCGCCTTCTCCGGCCGCCTGGGCCGCGCGCTGGCCACCGACTACGTGCGCGCCGCCGCTGCCGCGGAGGCGCCGCCGCCGCGGCCGTACCCGGTGCAGCGTGGCCTGACTGCGCCGATGCGCCAGGCCGCACAGCGCGCCGGCCGCCTGGCGGCGATGCAGGCCTGGGCCGGGCAGTCGGCCTGGATGGCACCGGCCGAGCCGGCGGCAGAACTGCTGGCGCGCTGGTGGGCGCAGGCGCAGGCCCTGCGGTGAGCGCGCAGGTCTTCCATCGCGGGCAGCCGGCGGATGCCGACCTGCTGGCCGCCGCCGCGCTGGTGAACTACGGGCACTTCAGCACCATGCAGGTGCGCAATGGCGCCGTGCGCGGGTTCGAGCTGCATCTGCAGCGGCTGCAACAGGCGAATGCGGCGCTGTTCGGCAGCGCCTTGGCGGCCGAACGCGTGCGCGGCGAGCTGCGCGCGGCGCTGGCCGCGTTCGGCAGGGGCGACGCGTCGCTGCGCGTCACCGTGTGCTCGCCGGCATTCACGCTGCGCCGGGCCGACGCCGACTGCGCGGTGGAACTGCTGGTGTCGCTGGCGGAACCGGCGCAGGCCGACCCGGTGCCGTTGCGCCTGCGCAGCAGCGTGTTCGCACGCGAGACGGCGCAGCTCAAACACGTCGGCACCTTCGGCGCGTTCCACCAGCGCCGCCTGGCGCTGCAGGCCGGCAGCGACGATGCGCTGTTCGTCGACGCGCAGGGGCAGGTGGCCGAAGGGCCGACCTGGAACCTGGGACTGTGGGATGGCGCCTGCCTGCACTGGCCGCAGGCACCAGCGCTGCGCGGCACCCAGGAACGGCTGCTGCAGGCCGGGCTCGTCGCGCTGGGCGTGGCGCAGGAGGTGCGGCCGCTGTCGCTCCACGAACTCGGGCCGGAGGTGGCCGCCTTCACCTGCAATGCCCGCGGCCAGCAGGCGGTGGCGGCAGTGGACGGTCGCACGCTGCGCCCGGCCGCGGATCTATTGGCCATGCTGGAGGCGGCGTTGCACACCCAGCCCTGGCAGGCGATCTGAGCACTCCGTGGACGGCCATCGTGGCATGGCTGCCGCTCCTGGCGAATCCCCAATCTCGAATCCCCAATCCCGCGGCCGCAGGCCACTGCCCAGACTTGGCAGAGCCGGGGCCGGCCGCTATAATCGTCGGTTAACCGCGCCATCCTGGCGACTGGGCAACACCGGAAACTCACCATGGTCAAGATCCGCCTTACCCGTGGCGGCGCCAAGAAGCGCCCCTTCTACCACATCATCGTCACCGACGTGCGCAGCGCGCGCGACGGCCGCAACATCGAACGCGTCGGTTACTACAACCCGGTCGCCCAGGGCGCCGAGCCGCGCGTGGTGCTGGACCTGGCCCGCGTCGACCATTGGGTGTCCAATGGCGCGCAGCTGACCGACAAGGTGCGCAACCTGTACAAGGAAGCCACCAAGAACCAGGCCGCCGCGGCCTGATTCCGCGGGCCGCGCCCAGCGCGCGGCCCTCGCGTTTGCCCCAATGAAAGACAGCCAGCGCCGCATCCTGCTCGGTCGGGTCCTCGGCGCGTTCGGCATCCGTGGCGAGGCCAAGCTCGAGTCCTGGACCGAGCCGCGCCTCGCCATTTTCCGTTATCAGCCCTGGATCGTGCGCAAGCCCGACGGCAGCGAGAGCAGCCTCAGCGGCGTGCGCGGCCGCGAGTCCGGCAAGTACCTGATCGCCACGCTGCCCGAGGTCACCGACCGCGACGCGGTCGAGGCCCTGCGCGGCACCGAGATCTACGTGGTGCGCAGCAGCCTGCCGCCGCCGCGCCCGGACGAGTACTACTGGGTGGACCTGGAGGGCCTGGACGTGCGCACCGTCGACGGCGTGGCGCTGGGGCAGGTGTCGCACCTGTTCTCCACCGGCGCCAACGACGTGCTGGTGGTGCGCGGCGACCGCGAACGGCTGGTGCCGTTCGTGCAGCCGGACTACATCAAGTCGGTGGATTTCGAGGCCAACCTGGTCGTGGTCGACTGGGACCCCGAGTTCTGAGCGAAGCGGCCATGCGGCCGCTTTGGCGTTTGCCTTTCCCATTCCCCATTCCCGGCTCCCCATTCCCAGCCTCATGCGCATCGACGTCATCAGCCTGTTCCCCGAGTTCGTCGCCCAGTGCGCCGGGTTCGGCGTGGTCGGGCGTGCGCAGGAGCGGGCGTTGCTGGATCTGCACGGCTGGAACCCGCGCGACTACGCCAGCGGCGGCTACCGCAAGGTCGACGACCGGCCGTTCGGTGGCGGCCCGGGCATGGTGATGATGATCGAGCCGCTGCAGGCCTGCCTGCAGGCGGTGCGCGCGGCCGATCCGCAGCCGGCGCCGCTGATCTACCTGAGCCCGCAAGGCCGGCCGCTGACCCAGGCCAAGGCCCGCGAACTGGCCGCGCTGCCGCGGCTGCTGCTGCTGTGCGGGCGCTACGAGGGCGTGGACGAGCGTTTTGTCGCCGCCGCGGTGGACGAGGAAATCTCGATCGGCGACTACGTGCTGTCCGGCGGCGAACTGGCCGCGGCGGTGCTGGTGGACGCGGTCACCCGGCTGCAGGAGGGGGCGCTGAACGACGCCGAATCCGCGGCCCAGGACAGTTTCGAGGGCCCGGACGGCCTGCTCGACTGCCCGCACTACACCCATCCGCGCGAACACGCGCTGGGTGAGGTGCCGGCGGTGCTGCGTTCCGGCAACCACGCCGCGATCGCGCGCTGGCGGCGCATGCAGGCGCTGGGGCGGACCTGGCTGCGGCGTCCGGAACTGCTGGACGAGACGGCGCTGAGCGCGGCCGACCGGCGCCTGCTGCAGGAATTCCGCCAGGAGCGGGAGGCGGCGCAGGCCGCCGAACAGGAAAATCCATCCAAGCCCTAGCCATTGCCGCCGGGCTGGGTTAAAATGCCCGGCTTTCCGGCCAGTGCGTTCCGTGCTTGGCCCATCCGATATCGCGCAATCGCCGTGCGGCGACTGCCGGACCACCTCACCAGACACAAGCGGTGCCCACCATGAGCAAGCTCAACAAGACCATCCTGGCCGACTTCGAAGCCGCCCAGATCCAGCGCAAGCTGCCGGAGTTCAACCAGGGCGACACCGTCGTCGTCAACGTCAAGGTGAAGGAAGGCAACCGCGAGCGCGTGCAGGCCTACGAAGGCGTGGTGATCGGCACCAAGAACGCCGGCCTGAACTCCTCGTTCACCGTGCGCAAGATCTCGCACGGCTACGGCGTCGAGCGCGTGTTCCAGACCCACAGCGCCACCATCGACTCGGTCGAAGTGAAGCGCCGCGGCAAGGTCCGCGCCGGCAAGCTGTACTACCTGCGTGGCCTGGAAGGCAAGGCTGCCCGCATCAAGGAAGACCTGGCCGCCGCTGCGCAGGCCAAGGTCGCGCGCCAGGCTGCTGCCGCCGCCGCCAAGGCCGAGTAATCTTCCAGCGACCCTCGGTCGCTGCCGCAACGGCCGCCTTCGGGCGGCCGTTTGCGTTTGTGGCAGCGTGTGTTGCACATCGTGGAGGCGGCGCCATCAGGCCCGCGTTGTGGGGTCTGGCCGTTGTAGGGATAGCGTCAGTCGCTTCCCCACAAGGGCAGGGCTGGCGCCCTTGTGGGAGGGACTTCAGTCCCGACGCGTGACGGTGTCGGACGGCTTTGGGCTTCGATCGCTGCGGCTGCATGACAGTCGACTCCCGCACAGGCAAGGGCGCCTGTGGATCGCGACGCGAGCGCAGCGCTCAGCGCGCCGGATCCTGCGCCACCGCCACGTCGGCGACCGGTGCCGGCGGCTGCACCGGCACTTCCGCCGGATGCGCCACGGTCTCCGGCCGCGACGGCGCCAGCATCCGCGCGGTGCGCCAGTTGCCCCAGCGGTAATACGCGAGCGACAGCAGCATCGCGCAGGTGGCGCTGGTCGGAAAGCTCCACCATACCGCATCCACGCCCAGCTGCGGCTGCAGCAACTGCGCGAACGGCACGCGGACGCCCCAGAGCGACAGCGCCAGGATCAGCAGCGGCGGGACCACCGCACCGGTGGCGCGGACCACGCCGGAGATGACGAAGGTGACGCCGAAGAACAGGAACGACCACACCGCGATGTGGTTGAGGTGGCGCGCGATCTCCAGCGCCGCGCTGTGCGGCGGCAGGAACAGCGCCAGGGTCCAGCGGTCGAACAGGATCAGCGGCGCGATCAGCGCGCCGGTCAGCAGGAAGTTGAACAGCACGCCCTTGCGCGCGGTCGCCGCGACCCGGTCCCAGCGCTGCGCGCCGACGTTCTGCGCGGCCATCGACGAGCAGGCCGCGCCGATCGCCATCGCCGGCATCTGCAGGTAGGCCCACAGTTGCAGCGCCGCGCCGTAGGCCGCGGAGGTGGCGGTGCCATAGCCGTTGACCAGCGAGATCATCACGATCATCGCCAGCGAGATCAGCACCATCTGCAGGCCCATCGGCACGCCCTTGACGATCAGCGCGCGCAGGATCGGCAGGTCGAGCCGGAACAGCCGCGCGTCGCGGCGGCCCAGCCACAGCACGTGGCGCTTGTGCCGCAGGTACAGCAGCAACCCGGTCAGCGACACCGCCTGCGCGATCAGCGTGGCCCAGGCCGCCCCGGCGATGCCCAGCTTGGGGAACGGCCCCAGCCCGAACAGCAGCAGCGGGTTGAAGCCGATGTCCAACGCCACCGACAGCAGCAGGAAGCGGAACGGCGTGCGCGAATCGCCGGTGCCGCGCAGCGCCGCCGACAGGAACGCGAAGGTGTACAGCAGCGGCATCGCCAGGAAGATCACCCGCAGATAGGCCTCGGCCAGCGGCAGCGACGCCGCCGGCGTGCCCATCGCCGCCAGCAGGTGCCGCGCCAGCCACCAGCCGCTGGCGGCGATCAGCACCGAGATGCCGATGAAGAAGGTGGCGCTGGTGCCCATCACCCGCCGCGCCTGGGCCACGTCGCTGCGGCCCATCGCCTGGCCGATCAGGATGGTGGCGGCCATGCCGATGCCGAACACCGAACCGATCAGGAAGAACATGATGCTGTTGGCGTTGGCCGCGGCGGTGAGCGCCGCTTCGCCGAGATAGCGGCCGATCCACACGGCATTGACCGAGCCGTTGAGCGACTGCGCGATGTTGCCGGCCAGGATCGGCAGCGAGAACAGCAGCAACTGGCGGCCGATCGGGCCTTCGGTGAGCGCAGCGGGTTTGGTCATCGCGGGTCGGGAGCGAGCGTGAGCCGGCCACACTAGCACCGACGGATGTCGGCGGGGCGATGGGCGGATCTGGGTCTGCAGCGTTTGCCGCAGGCGGGAAGGGGGCGGGCCTGCGCCGCCCCACGGCGGGTGGCGTGGGCCCTTACTGGGGGCGGCCGGTCCTGCCCAAGCCGCGGTGGTGCGCTGCGGCGAGGATGGAACTGCGTTCGGCACGGCTCGGGTCATTGCTTGGTGCCGGGTAGGGGGCGACGCCAGCACCGGCATGGGACATGAAACCTGGGCGAGCCGCCCCCGGGTGCGCCTGCCTCGAGGTCGCTCGCTCTCAACCCATTCATCCCCGAGGGTTGGGCCGCACGGGGCGATACTTGCATTGGTGCGATCGCATCGCCATCTGTGCGGAGAAACGTATGCGCCGCGCATGCTCTCGGGCGGCGCGATGGTCTCCGATCCGGCGCCGCCTTTTGACTGCCTGCAATCCCCAACGCGAGTGGATGTCGAGCAACGCAATGAATGAATCTGTCGTGCAAGCTGCCGCGGTGCGCCTGGATGTCTGGCTGTGGGCCGCGCGCTTCTTCAAGACTCGCAGCCTGGCCAAGCAGGCAGTGGAGACCGGCAAGGTGGACGTGGCTGGGCAGCGGCCGAAATCTTCGCGCGCGGTGCGCGTGGGCGAGCAGGTGCGCGTGCAGCGCGGCGACGAGGTGTTCGAGATTCAGGTGCTGGGGCTCAGCGACATCCGCGGCCCGGCCAGCGTGGCGCAGACCCTGTACCTGGAGAGCGAGGCCTCGCGCGAGCGGCGTGCGCAGTTGCGCGCACAGCGCAGCGCCGAGCGCAACGGCTACCAGGCGCCGGAGGGCAAACCGGACAAGCGCGCGCGGCGGCTGATCCGCGCGCTGGGGGATCTGGACGCGTTGTAGCCGAGTCCGCTGCGCCTGGCCGAGGATCGGTGCGGTTGACCGAGTTGCAGCGACGACAGAATGGTGTCGTGACGTTGCCGAAGGTGGGTGGTGCGCTGGTCGCGTGTTTCGCTCGATGTCCAGTCGCTGCAAGCAACATCAGGCTTCCTTGGCGGCATGCAGTCGGGAATGAAGTCACTCCCACAACCGGCTTGCGTCCTGGCGAGCGTCGGCGTGCTCATGGCGGTTGACACACCGTGGGAGCGGCTTCAGCCGCGACGCAGGGCGGTCAATCCTCGTCATCCCCATTCGTGCGTTGCCCTCTGCGACAGAGCGTGTGGAGCCGTTGCACTCGCGACAACGCCCCGGCGAGCGGGGCGTTGTCGTCATGCAACCAGGACAAGCGAGGCGCCGCTGCGGCGCCCCGTCTGCCGTCGTCAGGCGGCCAGGTCGAAGCGATCCAGCTGCATCACCTTGGTCCAGGCGGCGACGAAGTCGCGTACGAACTTCGCCTGCGCGTCGGCGCTGGCGTAGACCTCGGCCACCGCGCGCAGCACCGAGTTGGAGCCGAACACCAGGTCGGCACGGGTGCCGGTCCACTTCACGGCGCCGCTCTTGCGGTCGCGGCCTTCGTAGACGTCCTTCATCTCCGAGGTCGCCTTCCACTCGGTGCCCATGTCCAGCAGGTTGGCGAAGAAGTCGTTGCTGAGCACGCCCGGGCGATCGGTGAACACACCGTGCGCGGACTGGCTGCTGTTGGCGCCGAGCACGCGCAGGCCGCCGACCAGCACGGTCATCTCCGGTGCGGTCAGGGTCAGCAACTGCGCCTTGTCGATCAGCAGCGCTTCGGCCGACAGTGCGTAACGGCGCCTGGCGTAGTTGCGGAAACCATCGGCGATGGGTTCCAGCACCGCGAATGATTCCACGTCGGTCTGTTCCTGCGAGGCGTCCATGCGGCCCGGCACGAACGGCACCTCGACGATCTGTCCGGCCAGCTTGGCCGCCTGTTCCACCGCGGCGGCGCCGCCGAGCACGATCAGGTCGGCCAGCGAGATCTTCTTGCCGCCGCTCTGCGCGCCGTTGAACTGCGCCTGGATGTCCTCCAGCGTGGCCAGCACCTGTGCCAGCTGCGCCGGCTGGTTGACTTCCCAATCCTTCTGCGGGGCCAGGCGAATGCGCGCACCGTTGGCGCCGCCGCGCATGTCCGAGCCACGGAAGGTGGAGGCCGCGGCCCAGGCGGTGGACACCAGTTGCGCCACGCTCAGCCCGGAGTCGAGCAGGGTCTTCTTCAGTGCGGCGATATCCTGCGCGTCGACCAGCGGGTGGTTCACGGCCGGGATCGGGTCCTGCCACAGCAGTTCTTCGGCCGGCACGTCCGGGCCGAGGTAGCGCGCACGCGGGCCCATGTCGCGGTGGGTCAGCTTGAACCAGGCGCGGGCGAAGGCATCGGCGAACTGTTGCGGGTTCTCCAGGAAGCGGCGCGAGATCTTCTCGTAGGCCGGGTCGAAGCGCAGCGCCAGGTCGGTGGTGAGCATGGTCGGCAGGTGCTTCTTCGACGGGTCGTGCGCGTCCGGAATCACCGCCTCGGCGTTCTTGGCCACCCACTGGTGGGCGCCGGCCGGGCTCTTGCTCAGTTCCCAGTCGAACTTGAACAGGTGCTCGAAGAACTCGTTGGTCCACTGCGCCGGCCTGGTGGTCCAGGTGACTTCCAGGCCGCTGGTGATGGTGTCGCCGCCCTTGCCGCTGCCGAAGCTGTTGGACCAGCCCAGGCCCTGGCTTTCCAGGTCGGACGCTTCCGGCTCGGCGCCGACGTGGTCGGCCGGGCCGGCGCCGTGGGTCTTGCCGAAGGTGTGGCCGCCGGCGATCAGCGCCACGGTCTCTTCGTCGTTCATGGCCATGCGGCCGAAGGTGTCGCGGATGTCCTTGGCCGCCAGCAGCGGGTCGGGATTGCCGTCCGGGCCTTCCGGATTGACGTAGATCAGGCCCATCTGCACCGCGGCCAGCGGGTTCTCCAGGTCGCGGGTATGGCGCACTTCGCTGTCGTCGTCCTTCACCAGCACGCCGTGCGCCTCGTCCACGCCCGGCGAGCCGTGCGCGTAGCGCTCGTCGCCGCCCAGCCACTTGGTCTCGCGGCCCCAGTACACGTCCTGGTCCGGCTCCCAGGTGTCGGCGCGGCCGCCGGCGAAGCCGAAGGTCTTGAAGCCCATCGATTCCAGCGCGACGTTGCCGGTGAGGATCAGCAGGTCGGCCCAGGAGATGGCCTGGCCGTACTTCTGCTTGATCGGCCACAGCAGGCGCCGCGCCTTGTCCAGGCTGACGTTGTCCGGCCAGCTGTTGAGCGGAGCGAAACGCTGCTGGCCGCGGCCACCGCCGCCACGGCCGTCGCCGGTGCGGTAGGTGCCGGCGCTATGCCAGGCCATGCGCACGAACAGCGGGCCGTAGTGGCCGAAGTCGGCCGGCCACCAGTCCTGCGAATCGGTCATCAGTGCGTGCAGGTCGCGCTTGAGCGCTTCCAGATCGAGCTGCTTGAACGCCGTGGCGTAATCGAACTGCGGGTCCAGCGGGTTGGAACGGGCCGAATGCTGGTTGAGCAGGTCCACGCGCAACTGCTTGGGCCACCAGTCGCGATTGCTGGTGCCGCTGCCGCTGGCAGCCTGGTGGAACGGGCATTTCGATTCGCTGGTCATGGGAGGCTGCCTTGGCTCTTGGTGGACGAGATGGGGTGGCTCGGCGCCGCGATCATACGGCGGCGACACGGTGAAACTGGAGACACGATAGGCGGAAGCCGCGATTTAGAGAATTCGAATTCTTCTAATCAATCGATAGCGTGCAGCTATCGCATCGATGGCGGTGTGCGGTGTGGCCGCGCATCGCTCGCCTGCCCAGCGCTCCTGCAGTGGCCGCATGCCGCGTTCGTCGGTGACAGGATTCAGTCGACCGGCATCACGTCGAAATCGCCGCCCAGCACGCGTTCCAGGCGTCCGCTGCGCCAGCCGCGGACGCTGTCGCGCACCAACGGCGAAGGCGCGATCCGATAGCGTCGGCACACCCGCAGTTCGTCCTCGCCGATGGGCGCGCGCCGTGCCTGCCCGGGCAGGTCCGGGGCGACCCGCACCTGCACCGCGAGCCGGCGCAGGGTCGGTTCGTCGACCTCCTGCTCCTGCACATGCAGGCCGGCTTCCGCGTCCAGCAACGCCAGTGCCCCGAAACCGGCGATGGCCAGCCAGGCGCGGCCTTGCTGCGGATCCTGTGCCAGCACGTCCACCCGCATGTTGCGCTGCTCGGCCCAGGCCAGATACATCTGCAGCAGACGTTGCCACCACTGCCGTGCTTCGGCCGGATGCCGGTGCAGCTCGCTGGCGCCGATGCGCAGGTCCAGCAGCGCATCCTGCGGGCGTTGCTCCTGCAGCGCGGTGCTGGCCAGGTGCAGCAGCCACAGCAACTGGGTCAGGCGCGCCACGAACTCGCCGTCGCGCTGAGCGCCGCCGTCCAGCCGCGCGCGCAGGCGCACGGCGGTGGCCAGCGCGCTTTCGATGCGGTCGCGGCGCTCGATCCGGTCCAGCACCTGGAAGCGGCCGGATTGCGACCAGAAATCGCGCTCGCCCATGGCGGCGAAATCGGCCTCGCGCGCCTGCCGCCAGGCCGGCGCGGCGTGCGATTCCTGCAGGCGATGCAAGGCCGCATCCAGGCGCGGCAGGACCGCGCTGTCTGCATTGGGCGCGTACACCAGGTCGCGCAGATCCGTGGGCGTGGCGGGGTCGACCGCCGCGGGCAGGGGTTCCGGCGTCGGCGGCGCGTCCGCTGCGATGAAGCGCACGTCGAGGCGGTCGCCGGCGCCGCGCACGAACAGGAACTGGTCGCCTTCGGGGGCGCGTTGCTCGACGATGCTGCGTGCCAGGGGCGCCAGCAGATGCTGTTCGATCGCGCGGCGCAGCGGCCGCGCGCCCAGGTCCGGAGTGAAGCCGCGGTCGAGCAGGAACTCGATCGCCGACGGCTCCCATTCCACCGCCCAGGCGCGATTGCGCAGGCCGCGCCGGGTCAGCGTGCGATCCAGTTCCTTGTGCAGGATCTCGCGCATCAGCGCCCGATCCAGCGGGTTGAACAGCACCACTTTGTCGAGCCGGTTGACGAACTCGCGGCGGAAGGTCTCGTACACCGCCTTTTCCACCGCGTTGCGCGAGTAGCCGCCGGCGACGGTGGCGAAGCCGGGGCCGGCGCCGCGGGCCAGCGTGGCGCCGACGTTGCTGGTGAGAATGATGATGCTGTGGCGGAAGTCGGCGGTATTGCCGTTGCGGTCGCTCAGGCGGGCGTCGTCGAACACCTGCAGGAACAGGTCCCAGACCTTGGGGTGGGCCTTCTCGAACTCGTCCAGCAGCACCACCGAGAACGGCTGCTCGCGGATGCGCGCGATCAGCGTGCGCTGCCCGGCGCTGTCGTCGCCGGTGAGCCGGTACAGCGCGTCCTCGCCCTGGAACTCACTCATGTCCAGGCGCAGCAGGCGCTCGGGAGTGCCGAACAGCAGTTCGCCCAGTGCCTTGGCCAATTCGGTCTTGCCGGTGCCGGTCGGGCCGGCGAACAGGAACACGCCGATCGGGCGGCGGCTGTCGATCAGCCCGGCCTTGAGCATGGCGATGCGGTCGAGCAGGGTCTCCACCGCCTCGTCCTGGCCCAGCACGCGCTTGCGGAAGAAACGGCGCAGCGTCTCCAGTTCCAGCCGTTGGCGATCGTCGATCACCTCCAGCGGCAGCCCGCTGCGCCTGGCCACCGCCTGCAGCAGGGCATCGTCGTCCAGCGGCAGGCGTGCGTCGTCGCCGTCCTTCGCGGCCTGCAGGGTCTCGTCGAGCAGTTGCAGCAGGCGGCCGGGTTCGTGCTGATCGGGAAAGTACTGCGCGGCCAGGCGTTCGGCTTCGGCCAGGACGCGCGCGTCGATCACCTCGGTCTGCAGCGCCTGCGCCTGGGCCTGCGCCCACTGTGCGCCGATCTGCGCCAGCGCGGTGGACGTGGCCGGTGCCAGCGTCACCACTTCGAAGCGCGAACGCGTGGTCGGCCGCGCCACCTGCAGCTGCGCCAGTTGCCGCGGCGTGATCTCGCCGATCAGGCGCAGCTCACCGCGCTCCAGCGCCGGCAGCACCAGATCGAGGATGCCGCGCGGATCGCGCGAATGCGCGCCCTTGTGCAGCAGGTCGTAGAAGTCCGGCGCGCGCCACAGGGCGCGCTCGCGGTGCAGGACCGCCAGCATCTCGCGGATGCGTCCCTCCAGTTCGCCGATGTAGCTCTGTCCCGCCAGGATCTCCGCGGCGGAGGCCTCGAACACACGCCAGCCTTCGCCGAGCAGGCGTTCGCTGAGCAGGTCGATCAGCACGCTCTTGCCCACGCCGTGCTCGCCGACCAGCAGGACCGGTTGCGGGGGCGTGGTCACCACGTGCTCGTAGGCGCGCTGCAAGACCGCGTCCAGCCCCGGGTGGTGCAGGCGCAGGCGCGCCGGCACCGCGGCGACGACACGGCCGAAGCCGCCGAGCACGCGCTGCTCGCGACGCTGCTTGCGTGCGTCGTGCAGGCGCTGCAGGAACGGCTCCAGCACGGGTTCCTTGAACTGCGCCAGGGTGTCGCCGAGTGCGGTCAGCGCTGCATCGTCGAGTTCGTCGAAATCCACCGGGCGGTCCGCCGGGGCCTTGCTTGCGGCCCACTGCAGATAGGCGCGCAGGCGTTGCCGGAACGGGACGACGTTCCACCACCAGTCGCGTGCGTGGCGCAGCAGCGCGTGCAGATGGTCGGCATCCGGCAGGCGCTGCAGGTAGTCGAACAGGAAGCTCAGCGGATACGAGCCCAGGTGCGGGAGCACGTCCAGGACCGCGTCCGTATCCGGGGAGCGGCGTTGCGCCAAGGCCTGCGCTGCCATGCACGGCAGCACATAGCCTGGGCTGCCCAGCGCCTCGACCAGTTCCTGATGGGAGAACTCCGCGCCCGCCAGCAGCGCCACGCCGTGCTGGAACTGCGGAATCTGTGCCAGATCGGCAGGGCTGTGGATCTGCTCGTCCTGTGCTTCCACCTGCTGGCGCAGCCGCTGCAGGTGCTGCGCCGGGGTCTCCTGCGTTGCCTCGGGCGCGGCGTGGTGGTTGTCGCCGGCGTCGGTCGCCGGTGCAGGCCGCTGCGCGGAGGCGCTGCGCCCGAGAGGGCGCGCCAGATGCAACAGCACCGCACCGACGACCACGCCGATGGCGAAAAGGGCAAATTCCATCATCGTCGCCTCAGTCCCGGATGCCGCGACGGCCGCTGCGCGGATGTGGCGCCCGCATGGCACCTGCGATGGTGCAGCGGACCGGGGGGCGTGACGACGTTCGCGAGCGTGGCTGCATGCGTTCCCTCGTTGGATGTAGCCGTCGCGGACGCGTGCGGCCTGTGCTGGTGTGCGCGGCCCCGTTTGCGACGGAGCGGGGCGGCGCGTTCGCCGTCGAGTATAGAAGTCCGTGTTTCCTCCAGGCGACAGCGTCGCTGCGCAGTGCGACACCGATCGGACTGCAGCGACAAGCGGGCGATGCCTGACGCAACAGTGCCTCCCGTTGGCGGCGCCTGCCTACTATCCTGTCGCGATGACCCAACGCGCCACCCGTCTGCTGCGCCTGCTCGACGCCCTGCGCGGGCGACGCCGGCCCGTGGCCGGGGCGCAGCTCGCTGCCGATCTGGGAGTGAGCCTGCGCACGCTGTACCGCGACATCGCCAGCCTGCGCGGGCAGGGCGCCGACATCCTCGGCGACCCGGGCGTGGGCTACGTGCTGCGCCCGGGCTTCCTGCTGCCGGAGTTGAACTTCAGCGAGGACGAGCTGGAAGCGCTGACCCTGGGCGCGCGCTGGGTGGCGAGCCAGGCCGATCCGGAACTGGCGCAGGCCGCGCAGCGCGCCATCACCCGGATCGGGGCGTCGCTGCCGGCACCGTTGCGGCTGGCGCTGGAGACCAGCGGGTTGCTGGTGCCCGCGGCGACGCCCGCGCAGCCGGCGGCACCGTGGCTGCCGGTGCTGCGTCGTGGCATCCGCCTGGAACACGTGCTGCACATGGACTACGCCGATGCCGGCGGCGTCGCCTCGCAACGGCGCATCTGGCCGTTCGCGATGGCCTTCCTGGGCGGTTTCGGCATGATCGCGGCGTGGTGCGAACTGCGCGGCGATTTCCGCCATTTCCGTGCCGACCGGGTGTTGGCGCTGCGCGACGACAGCGAACGCTACCCGACGCGGCGGCATCTGCTGATCCGGCGCTGGCGCGCCGCCACCGGACACGGCGTCGGCTCCTGACAGCAGGTGTCAGCAGGGCACGCGCAGACTGCGTGGCGTCCACCACGGAGTCCGACCATGTCCCACGATCTTGTGCTCTACACCCACCCCATGTCGCGCGGCCGCATCGCGCGCTGGATGCTCGAAGAAACCGGCCTGCCGTACCGCGCGCAGATCCTCGACTACGGCACCGGCATGAAGACGCCGGCGTATCTGGCGATCAACCCGATGGGCAAGGTGCCGGCGCTGGTCCACGGCACCACCACCGTCACCGAGAACGCGGCGATCTGCGCCTACCTGGCCGACCTGGTGCCGGAGCGGCAACTGGCGCCGCCGCTTGGATCGCCGGCGCGTGGCGATTACTACCGCTGGCTGTTCCTGCTGGCCGGTCCGGCCGAGGCGTTCCTGACCGCCAGGCAGCACGGCACGCTGGCGCCGGCGCACAGCGCGGGCTACGGCCATGGCGAGGATCTGCTGGACATGCTGGAGCAGGGCGTCGCCGGTCGCGAGCACCTGGCCGGCGACCGCTTCAGCGCAGCCGACCTGTATGCCGCGGCGTTCCTCGGCTTCTACACGCGGATCGGTGTGCTGCAGGCGCGGCCGGCGTTTGTCGCCTTCGTGCAGCGGCACATGGCGCGCCCGGCGGCGCAGCGTGCCGCGGCCATCGACGATGCGTTGCTGGCGGCGCATCCGAACCCGTTCATGCCGCGCCCGAACGCCGTGCCGGCGAGCGCCTAGCGGGATGTGGGATGACTGGAGGTTGGATATGCCGTGCGGGCGGACCCTCACCCCAACCCCTCTCCCGACGGGAGAGGGGCTTGCAGCCTTTCCTTCTCCCACTGGGAGAAGGTGCCCCGAAGGGGCGGATGAGGGTGCGGGCGCAGCCTCGTGCGTCCTGACACTGCGAGACGCTTCGCGCCGGACCCTCACCCCAACCCCTCTCCCGGGGGGAGAGGGGCTCTAGCGCTTTCCTTCTCCCCTTGGGAGAAGGTGCCCCGCAGGGGCGGATGAGGGTGCGTGCGCAGCCTCGTGTGTCCTGGCGCTGCGAGACGCTTCGCGCCGAACCCTCACCCCAACCCCTCTCCCGGTGGGAGAGGGGCTTTGGCGCTTCCCTTCTCCCAGTGGGAGAAGGTGCCCCGAAGGGGCGGATGAGGGTGCGGGCGCAGCCTCGTGTGTCCTGGCGCTGTGAGACGCTTCGCGCCGAACCCTCACCCCAACCCCTCTCCCGATGGGAGAGGGGCTAAATCGCAGGCCGCCTACAGCAGCGACTTGAGCCGGTACAGCGCTTCCAGCGCCTGCTTGGGCGTGAGTTCGTCCGGATCCAGTGCGGCCAGCGCCTCCTGCGCAGCCGACGGCGTGGCCGCGAACAGGCCGAACTGCTGCGGGGCGTCCAAGGCCTGCGGCGCCATCTGCGAGGCGTGGCTCTCGCCGCCGCGTTGTTCCAGTTCCGCCAGGCGTCGCCGCGCCTGCGCCACGGTGGCCTTGGGCAGGCCGGCCAGCGCCGCCACCTGCAGGCCGAAGCTGCGGTTGGCCGGGCCGTCCTTGACCGCATGCATGAACACCAGGCGGTCGCCGTGTTCGACCGCGTCCAGGTGCACGTTGGCGATGCCGCTGGCGCCGCCTTCGACCGATTCGTCGGCCAGCGCGGTCAGCTCGAAATAGTGCGTGGCGAACAGCGTGTAGCAGCGGTTGTGGTGGGCGAGATGGCGCGCCACCGCGTCGGCCAGCGCCAGGCCGTCGTAGGTGGAGGTGCCGCGGCCGATCTCGTCCATCAGCACCAGCGACTGCGCGGTGGCGTGGTGCAGGATGTAGCTGGTCTCGGCCATTTCGACCATGAAGGTGGACTGGCCGCGGGCCAGGTCGTCGCCGGCGCCGATGCGGGTGAGGATGCGGTCGATCGGGCCGATCACCGCACGCCGCGCCGGCACGTAGCTGCCGATGTGCGCGAGCAGCACGATCAGCGCGTTCTGGCGCATGTAGGTCGATTTACCGCCCATGTTCGGGCCGGTGATCACCAGCATGCGGCGGTCGGGGTGCAGGTCCAGGTCGTTCGGTTCGAACGGCTGCTCGCGCACCGCTTCCACCACCGGGTGGCGGCCGCGTTCGATGCGCAGGCACGCACCGGTCTCCAGTTCCGGCTGGGTCCAGTCCAGCGCCTGCGCGCGTTCGGCGAAGCCGGCCAGCACGTCCAGTTCGCTGAGCGCGGCGGCGGCGCGCTTGAGCGGCTCCAGGCGCTCGCCCAGCGTGTCCAGCAGGCCTTCGTAGAGCAGCTTCTCGCGCGACAACGCGCGCTCGCGCGCCGACAGCACCTTGTCCTCGAAGTTCTTCAGTTCCTCGGTGATGTAGCGTTCGGCGTTGGTCAGGGTCTGGCGCCGGCTGTAGTGCACCGGCGCCTTGTCGGCCTGGCCCTTGCTGATCTCGATGTAGTAACCGTGCACGCGGTTGTAGCCGACCTTCAGCGTGGCGATGCCGCTGTTGGCGCGTTCGCGCGCTTCCAGGTCGATCAGGAACTGGTCGGCATTGGTGCTGAGCCGGCGCAGTTCGTCCAGCTCGGCATCGTAGTCGGCAGCGATGACGCCGCCGTCGCTGAGCTTGAGCGGCGGCTGCTCGGCGATCGCCGACGCCAGCAGGTGCGCGATCTCGTCGTGCTGGCCCAGCTCCGCCGCCAGCGCGGCCAGCCGCGGCGAATCCAGCGGTGCCAGGACCGCGCGCACCTTCGGCAGCAGGCCCAGGCCGTCGCGCAGGGTGGAGAAGTCGCGTGGGCGTGCTGAGCGCAGGGCGACGCGGGTGAGGATGCGTTCGACGTCGCCGAGCGCGCGGAACGCCTCGCGCAGGTCGGCGTCGGCGCCGCGGTCGATCAGCGTGCCGACCGCGTGGTGGCGCTGCACCAGCACCTCGCGCAGGCGCAGCGGACGGTGCAGCCAGCGCCGCAGCAGGCGCCCGCCCATCGGCGTGACCGTGCTGTCGAGCACGCCGAGCAGAGTGTTGCGGGTGTCGCCGTCCACGCGCGTGTCCAGCTCCAGGTGGCGTCGCGTGGCCGCGTTCATCGCGATCGCCTCGCCGGCGGTCTCCATCGCGATCGCGGTCAGGTGCGGCAGGCGCTGTTTCTGGGTTTCCTCGACGTAGCCGAGCAGGGCGCCGGCGGCCGCGGTGGCGCGCGGCTTGTCGTCGATGCCGAAGCCGCTCAGATCGTGCAACTGGAAGAACGCCAGCAACTGGCGGCGGCCGCTGTCGGCGTCGAACAGCCACGGCGGCCGGCGGCGCACGCCGCGGCTCTCGCGCAGGAACTCCGGCCACTGGTCCTCGTCGGGCACCAGCAGTTCGGCCGGCTCCAGCCGCGCCAGTTCCGCCTCCAGCGCGTCCTCGCTGTCGACCTCGTTGACCAGGAAGCGGCCGCCGGCCAGGTCGGCCCAGGCCAGGCCGTAGCCGTGCTTGTTGCGTGCGATCGCCATCAGCAAGGTGTCGCGGCGCTCGTCCAGCAAGGCCTCGTCGGTGACCGTGCCGGGGGTGACGATGCGCACCACCTTGCGCTCGACCAGGCCTTTGGCAAGCGCCGGATCGCCGATCTGCTCGCAGATCGCCACCGATTCGCCCAGCGCCACCAGCCGCGCCAGATAGCCCTCGTAGGCATGCACCGGCACCCCGGCCATCGGGATCGGCGCACCGCCGGAACTGCCGCGCTGGGTCAGGGTGATGTCCAGCAGCCGCGCGGCCTTGCGCGCGTCGTCGTAGAACAGTTCGTAGAAATCGCCCATGCGGAAGAACAGCAGCAGGTCCGGGTACTCGGACTTTGCGGCGAAGAACTGCTTCATCAGCGGGGTGTGCTCCGCTGCGCTTCCAGGAGCTTGGGTTTTTTCTCGATTCTGCATCTGATTCAGTGACTTAAGGAGTTTCGGGGTGACGGTCCGTGGACAAGTATGGACGGGTGCCGGCAGCAAATGACAGCGTGGCGCGGCGCCAGCCCGGTGCATGGTTCGATGCGCCACCTGCCGATCCACGGTGCAACGTCGGGGCTGCGCCGTTTCCACGGACAACGGCAGGAAGGTCAATTGCGAGACAGCGAATGTCCGATGCGCACGCAGCACGTGCAATGCCGAGTCCGCAGCCACTGCGTGCGAGTCGTCTCGGTGCCAGCTGCCATTGTCCGTAAAAAAGTGGATCGGCGACAGCACGCGGTGCGATTCACGAGCATGCGGCGGCGGATCGGCCACACGGTGACGTTGTGCCCTTTGAATGCCCGGGTGTCGCTCCGCGTAGGACTGTTTCGCTGTTGGAAAAGCTAAGATCCGGGCTTGTGTAGAGCCGGAGGCGTCCATGATCGATCGTCGTACCTTTCTTGCCACGGGTGTCGTGGCCGTCGCCGCGGGCTTCAGCGCATCCGCCGCCCAGATCGTGGCCGCACCGCGTCCGAAAGGGCCGGCACCGTGGGGCGCCGTGCCAAGCGCGCGGCAACTGCGCTGGCACCGTTGGGAGCAATACGCCTTCGTGCATTTTGCGATGAACACCTTCACCGACAAGGAATGGGGTTACGGCGACGAAGATCCGCGCAGATTCGATCCCAGCGATTTCTCCGCCGATCAGATCGTCGCCGCGGCCAAGGCCGGCAACCTCAAAGGGATCATCTTCACCGCCAAGCACCACGATGGCTTCTGCCTGTGGCCGACGCGCCTGACCGAGCATTGCATCCGCAATTCGCCCTACAAGAACGGCAAGGGCGACATCGTCGGCGAAATGGCCGCGGCGTGCCGGCGTGCCGGCCTGGCCTTCGGCATCTATCTCTCTCCCTGGGATCGCAACCACGCCGAGTATGGCCGTCCCGGCTATCTCGACTATTTCCGCAAGCAGATCGTCGAGCTGTGCACGGGTTATGGCGACCTGTTCGAGTTCTGGTTCGACGGCGCCAATGGTGGCGACGGTTACTACGGCGGAGCGCGCGAAACCCGCAAGATCGATGCCCCCGCCTACTACAACTGGCCGCGGATGATCGAGCTGGTCCACCAACACCAGCCGATGGCCTGCACCTTCGACCCGCTGGGGGCAGATATCCGTTGGGTCGGCAACGAGGAGGGCGTGGCCGGCGATCCGTGCTGGCCGACCATGCCCAATGCGCCTTACACGCAGGAAAACGGCAATGCCGGCGTGCGAGGCGGGGCGCTGTGGTGGCCTGCGGAGACCAACACCTCGATCCGCCCGGGCTGGTTCTACCATGCCGACGAAGACGGCAAGGTGCGCAGCCCGGAGAATCTGGTGCGCTACTTCGATACCTCGGTCGCGCGCGGCACCAACATGAACCTCAATCTTCCGCCGGACCGGCGCGGCCGCATCGCCGACCACGACGTTGCGGTGTTGAAGAGCTTCGGCGACGCGATCCGCGCCAGCTTCGCCATCGATCTGGCCAAGGGCGCCAAGGCCAGCGCCAGCGCGGCGCGCGGTCCGGGGTTCGAGCCGGAGCGTGTGCTCGACCGCCAGCCGGACAGCTACTGGTCCACGCCGGACGACGTCACCACGCCGACGCTGACGTTGGAACTGTCGGCGGCGCAGAGCTTCGACCTGATCCGGCTGCGCGAATACCTGCCGCTGGGCGTGCGCGTCACCCGCTTCGCGATCGACGCCGAGGTGGACGGGCAATGGCAGCGCTTGGCCGAAGCGCAATGCATCGGCGCGCAGCGGATCCTGCGGCTCGATCGTCCGATTGCCGCGCGCCGTGTGCGCTTGCGTGTGCTCGAGGCGCCGGTCTGTCCGGCGATCAGCGAATTCGCGCTGTTTCGCGCGGTGGCGCCCGTTGCGGTTGCGCGGCCCACGACGAACGCGCCGGACGTGCTGTCCACCGCGGGTTGGCGCATCGTCGCCGCCAGCGCGCCGGGAGCGGAGAAGTTGCTCGACGACGATGCAAGCACGATCTGGGTCGTGCCCGCTCCCACGCCGGGCCATCCCGCGCAGGTGACCATCGACCTCGGTGCGCTGCGCCAGGTCGCCGGCTTCAGCCTCACCCCCTCGCGCACGGTGATGAACGGTGCGGCACCGCCGAAGGGCTATCGCGCCGAAAGCAGCGAGGATGGCCAGCATTGGCAGCCGGCCGGGGGCGGCGAGTTGTCCAATATCGCCTACGCGCTCTCGACCCAGCGGCTGAATTTCCCCGAGGTGCGGCAGATCCGTTACCTGCGGCTGTCGTTCGCCGAAACGGCGCTGCCCGCCGAGCGGCTGGCGATCGCCGGGATCGGTGCCTTCTCGCGCTTGCGGTGAGGGCTGGCGCTCCCTCGCCGCGATGCGCGGTGGGGGAGCGTGCATCGCCGGGACGATGCAGCGTCGTGGGTGCGGCGACGCTGGCGAGGCGTCGTAGATCGGCTTCGGAATGACGCGTCAGCGGCTTCACTTCATTCTGCGTCGCGCGTGTGCCGACCACGGCTTGGGCGGACGTACCTGGCGCGCCAGCGCCGCGTAGGAGCACCGAGTCGGGAGCGCATGACGATGGCGCCGCGCAGCGCCTCGAAAGCGCGCGGCCGCCTCAGGCGACGAACGGCCGCGGCTTGGTGCGCACACTCTTCAGCGCCAGCCGCGCAGGCGCCAATCCGGGCGCGGTCGCTTCCAGTGTCAGCGTGCCGGCATCGCGCGTGGTCTGCAGCAAGGCCATGCACAGGCCGTTGAAGGCGCGGCGCTGGTCGGCCTTGTCGGGTTCGTGGCTGGACGGGTCGCCGTTGCCCACGCCGATCAGGCGGCCGGGGCCGCGGACGGCGAAGCGCACGGCGTCGCTGGCGGTGGGCACGACGCGGCCCTTGGCGTCGACGATCTCCACTGCGACCACGGCCACGTCCTCGGCGTCGGCCAGCAGATTCGCCCGTTCGCAGCGCAGGCGCACCGCGGCCGGGGCGCCCACGGTCTCGCGGAGCTGCGTCAGCACCTGTTTGCCGCCGCGGTAGCCGCGCGCTTCGATGCGGCCGGGTGCGTAGCGCACGCGCCACTCGACATGGCCGTAGGCCGGCACCTGCTGCAGGCCCTGGCTGACGCCGTTGACCAGCAGTTCCACCGCGTCCAGGTTGCTGTGGCACCACACGTCGACCATGCCGTTGTCGCGCTCGTCCAGCAGGCCGTCCCAGTTCCAGTGCGGGAACAGGTGCAGCACCGGCGCGGTGGTCCATTGCGCGCGGTAGTACCAGTAGTTGTCCTTGGGAAAGCCGCAACTGTCGAGGATGCCGAACTGCGAGGCGACGTTCGGCCAGCGGTTGTACGGGGTCGGCTCGCCGCGGTAGTCGAAGCCGGTCCAGACGAAGCCGCCGGCGATGTACGGGCGCTGCGCGACGTAGCTCCACCAGGCTTCGGCGCTGCTGGCCCACCAGGGGTAGTCCAGGTCGTAGGCGCGGGCATGGCCGCGCACGTCGTCGGTGCGGTAGTTGCCGCGCACGCCGACGGTGCTGCCGGTCTCGCTGCCGTAGACCGGGATCTGCGGATGGCGCGCATGGAAGGCATCCATCTGCGTGGTGCGGTAGTTGAAGCCGATCACGTCCACGACCTGGCCGACACCGTCGTCGAAGCCCTTGTCCATGGCGAAGGTGGTGGGGCGGCTCGGGTCCAGGCGCCGCACCAGACGCTGCATGCGCGCGACGATGCGCGCGCCGCGCGCGGTGACCATCTGCGGCTCTTCGTTGCCCAGCGACCACAGCATCACGCAGGGATGGTTGCGGCCGCGCCGCACCATCGACGTGAGTTCGGCCATGGCCTCGTCGTCGGAGGACATGCGCCGGGTCTCGTCGATCAGCAGCAGGCCCAGCCGGTCGCACAGCTCCAGCACCGCCGGCGAGGCCGGGTTGTGCGCGCTGCGATAGGCGTTGCAGCCCATCGACTTGAGCTGGCGCAGGCGCCATTCGTGCAGGCGGTCGGGAATGGCGGTGCCGACGCCGGCATGGTCCTGGTGGTTGTTGGTGCCGTGCAGCTTGTAGGCCGCGCCATTGAGCAGCAGGCCGCGCTGCGGATCGAACTGCAGGCGGCGCACGCCGAAGTGGGTGGTGGTCGCGTCGCAGGTATGGCCGTCGCCGAGCAGGCGCGTGGACAGCGTGTAGCGTTGCGGGTTCTCCGGCGACCACGGCGCGGGCGTGCCCAGGTCCAGGGTCTGCTGCACGCGCTGCACCACGCCGGGCTCGACCGTGATCGGCGCGGAACTGGCCTGGGCGACGATGCGCCCGTCCGGCGCGCGGATCACCGAGACCACGCTGCACTGCCGCGGCGTCGCGCCGTGGTTGCCGAGTTCGGTCTCCACCAGCGCCTGCGCGGCGCCGCCGTCCCAGACGCTGCGCACGTACACGCCGTCCATCGGCACGTGCAGTGCGTCGGTGGTGCGCAGCCAGACGTGGCGGTAGATACCGGCGCCCTCGTAGAACCAGCCTTCGCCGAGCGTGGCATCCACGCGCACGGCGATGATGTTCCTGGCGCCGTAGTCGAGCACGTCGCTGAGGTCGACTTCGAAGCCGCAGTAACCGCTGCCGTTGCGGCCGACGATGTGGCCGTTGCAGAACACGATGCAGTCGCGGAACACGCCGTCGAATTCCAGGCTGATCCGCTTGCCCAGGTCTTCCGCCGGAATCTCCAGCACGCGCCGGTACCAGCCGATGCTGGTCTGCGGATCGGTGCGGCCCAGCGGCGTGTAGCCGTGCGCGGCGGCCGGGTCTTCGCCGTTGACCAGGGTGGAGGTCGGATCCTGGCGCGGCGGCAGCGCCACCGCCCAGTCGTGCGGCAGGTCGATGCGCTCCCAGGCGCTGTCGTCGAAGCCGAGCAGGGCCGCATCGGCGGTGTCCTTGCCGGCCTTGGCGTAGGTGCGCTGGAAGGTGCCGAAATTGAAGTCGCGCGCCGGGTCGTCGGCGTGGCCGAGATGGAAGCGCCAGCCACCGTCGCACAGCAGGCGCTGGCGCGGAGCATCGTCGTCCAGATCCAGCGAGATCGGCGCACTGGCATCGCTGCCGGCGGGCGTGGCGGCCAGCGCGGCCGGCGCCAGCGCCGCGGCGGCACCGGGCACCGCCACCTGCACGCCGCCGGCGACCAGCGAGCGCAGCAGGTCGCGGCGGCTCAGTTCGATCATGGCTGCGCGTCCTGCGCCGGCGCGGCCCCCTTGCCGGTCGTCGTGGCCGGCGCCGGTCGGTAGGCGTGCTGCATGAAGCCGATGCCGGGCAGCAGTTCGTTGCCGTGGCGGAAATCGAAGAAGCTGGCGTTCTCCCACGAGGAGCCGACGCCCCAGCGGGTCTTGCAGGTGTTGCTGGTCCAGGCCGGCTCCCAGTACACGACGCCGCTGCCGCCGTTGTCGACCACCAGTTGGGTGAGGTCGACCAGGTAGTTCAGCTGGCCCTGCGGGGTGGCCGGGTAGCCCTTGATCAGCGAGTCGGCGCCGAGCAGGTTGGGCGAGGGGTCGCCGCTTTCCAGCGTCCACGGATAGGCGGTCTCCACCACCATCACCTCGGCCGGATAGCGCTGGCGCAGGCGCTTGATGGTGGCGCCGAGCTGGTCCATGGTCTCGCGCGACCACTTGCGGTAGTAGCTGATGCCGATGAAGTCGAAGTCGCGCACGCCGGCCTTGGCGGCGTCGGCGAACCACGGCTCCACGTTCTCCGGTTGGGCGATGTGCAGCATCACCTTGGGCTTGATCGTCGAGCGCGCGCCGGCGTCGCGCACTGCCTGGATGCCGGCGTTGAACAGCTTGGCGTTGCGGGTCCAGTCGATCGGCCGGCGCTTGTCCCAGGGCTGGCTGTCCATCAGGTCGGAATTGCTCTCGTTGCCGACCTGCACCAGTTCCGGCATCAGCCCGGCGCGGTCCAGCGCGCTGAGCGTGTTGTAGGTGAAGCCGTACAGCGTGCGCGCCAGTTCGTCCTGGTCGGTGATGTTGGCCCAGGCCTTGGGGATCAGTTGCTTCTCGCCGTCGGCCCAGTCGTCGGAGTAGTGGAAGTCCAGCAGCACCTGCATGCCCTGCGCGCGCGCCCGGCGGATGGTCTTCTTGACGTCGCTCAGGTCGCTGTAGCGGGTCCAGCGCGCATCGTTCCACAGGCGCACGCGCACCAGGTTGGCGCCGTGCGCGTGGAACAGCTCGAACGGGTCGCGCAGCGCGCCGTGGTCGCGGTACTGCACGCCGCAATCCTCCATCTCGTTGACGTAGGACAGGTCGGCGCCGAGGTACAGCGTGCCGGCGCCGGCCATGGGCGCGGCGAGGGCGGTGGCGAGAGCCAGCGCGAGCGCCGGCAGCCAGGTGCGTCTGGATCGCATGCGGGTCTCCACCGGCTCAGAACGTGTAGGTCGCTTCCAGGGCGAAGCGGCGGCCGAACAGCTGGTAGCCGCCATCGTCCTGGTTGGCGAGCCGGTTGCGCTTGTTGTCGCTGTAGGCGCGCAGCGGTTCGTTGGTCAGGTTGCCGACCTGGAACTTGAAGCCCAGGTGCTCGCTGTAGCGCCACGCCAGGCTCAGGTCCACCGTGCCTTCGCTCTCCAGTCGCGCCAGCCGCGCCGCGTTCCAGCCGTACACCACGGTGTAGGGGCTGTGGTACTTGTAGCCGATCCGCGCTTCGAACTTGTTGTTGTTGTACCAGAGGTCCAGCGTGCCGGTGTTGCGCGCCAGGCCGCTGAGCGGCAGCGGATTGTCCGCCGGCGAGAACTCGTGCAGGTTGGATTCCACGTACGAGTAGTTCGAGTAGATGCCGAAGTTCTCCATGTGCGGGATGAAGAAGAACGGGGTCTGGAACGTCAGTTCGGCACCGTTGATGTAGCCGCCGCCGCCGTTGAACGGTCCGCTGATCAGGTAGTCGCGGCCGTCGATGGTCTCGTGCTGGGTCTTGTAGCCGATGCTCGAATCCACCCACTTGCGGTACAGCGCCAGCGCCGCCAGCGCTTCCTTGTGGAAGTACCACTCGTAGGACAGGTCGAGCTGGGTGGCGCGGAACGGATTGAGCTGCGGGTTGCCGCCGCTGCCGGTGAGCTGGCCGACGGTGGTGTTGGGATCGTCGAGCGCGCGCCCGGTGCGCAGTTCGTCCAGCGGCGGCCGCGCCATCACCTTGGCCACCGACAGACGCAGGATGCGCTCGGGATCGATCAGGAAGTTGACCGTGGCGCTCGGTAGCACGTCGGTGTAGGTCTTGCCGGCGCTGCTCGGCTGCACCACGCCGCCGACGGTGTCGTAGCCATGGCTGTCGGTGTCGGTGTGGACCACGCGCACGCCGGCGTTGCCGGTGACGTCGACGCCGAACCACTGCGAACTGAACACCGCCTTGGCGAAGGCCTCGCGCACGTTCTCCTCGACATTCCAGTGATCCAGGCGCTGCTCGGTGGCCAGGCTCGGATCGAAACCGCCGAAGCCGAGCTTGGCGATCGCGTCCAGGTCGCCGCCGGTCAGGGTCGGCACGTTCAGGTCCGGCATCGTCACCGGGTAGATCAGGTCCTGGTAGGCCGAGATCGGCTGGCTGTAGCCGGACTGGAAGCTGGTGAAGTGGCGGTTCTGCTTCTCGCGGCGTGAGGCGCGCGCGCCGAATTCCAGCGCGGTGACCGGCGAATCCTCGATCGCGCGGCTGGCGCTCAGCGCCAGAGCAGCGATGCGGTCGCGCAGCGCCTGCGGTTCGGTCTGGCCACTGATGCCCCATTCCGGCGCGTCGGAACTGGTGCTGATGGTGGGGGTGACGCCATGGCGGAAGTCGAACGATACCGTGTCCGGGTTGCTGCCGAAGCGCACCGCGCGCCAGTCGTTGTCGCGCTTGGCCTGCGAGAACGACAGGTCGCTGCCCAGCGTCCACACGTCGCCGCGCCACTTGGCGTTGAGGCCGCCGGCCGCCAGCGTCTTGACCTCGTCGTAGCGGGCCACGACGTGGTCCACCTGCAGCTTGGAATTGGCCAGGGTACCGGCGACCACGTCGCCGTCGACGATGGTGTAGGACGAGCCAGGCGTGGTGTACGGATTGCTGGCCGAGTA
Organism: Xanthomonas sp. LF07-6; assembly: GCF_034105445.1. Taxonomy (NCBI): domain Bacteria; kingdom Pseudomonadati; phylum Pseudomonadota; class Gammaproteobacteria; order Lysobacterales; family Lysobacteraceae; genus Xanthomonas; species Xanthomonas sp. LF07-6. The sequence goes on along the minus strand of NZ_JAXGGI010000001.1, from coordinate 553,072 downwards.
GATGCTGTAGCCGAGGTTGTTGAACCAGTTCTGGCGCTGGTCCTCGTCGATGCGGATGCGCGAGTACAGGCCGTCGAGCTTGAGTTCCAGGTTGCCCGAGCGCCACTGCACGGTGCCCATGGCGCCGGTGCGGGTCTGCTCGGTGAGCTTGAGCTGGTCGGCCGCGCCCCAGGGGGTGTAGTCGACCTTGCCGTCGCCATCCACATCGCGTGCGTTGCTGGCGTCGGTGTAGCCCCAGCTGCCGATCGAGACGCCGGCGTTCTTCTGCTTCTGGTAGGTGGCGCCGAGCGCGACCGCCAGGTTGTCGTTGATGCGGTGGATCCAGCTCGCGCCCAGGCGCTGGCCCCACGGCGAGTAGTCGCGCGCGTCCTTGGCCTCGTCGTAGTAGACCGGGCCGCCGGTGGCGACGAAGGTCGGGCCGGTGTGGTCGAGCGGGTTGATGGTGGAGATGTCCACGGTGGCGGCGATGCCGCCGGCGATCAGGTCCGCCGACGGGGTCTTGTAGACCTTGACGGTGGAGACGATCTCGGTGGGGAAGACTTCCCAGCGCACCGCGCGGTTGGGTTCGGAGGAGGCGATCTCGCGGCCGTTGACCGTGCCCATGGTCATGCGCGGGCCGAGGCCGCGCACGGTGGCCAGGCTTTCGTTGCCGCGGTCGCGGGTGCCGTTGACGCCGGGCAGGCGCACCAGCGCCTCGGCCACGGTGACGTTGGGCATCTGCCCCATGTTGTCGGCGGAGATGACTTCCACCACGTGGTCGTCGAGCTGCTTGGCCTGCACGGCCTGTTCCAGGCTGGCGCGCTGGCCGACCACCATCACGTTGTCCAGGGTGACCGGCTGCTGGCCGGTCTTGGCGTCGGTCGTGGCATCGGGCTTGGCGGGTGGCGTGGCTGCCGGATCGGCGCTGGTGCTCTGCGCCTGCGCGGCGAAGCTGCCGGACAGGGCCAGGACGATGGCCGCGCCCAGCAGGGTGCGGGCGGCAGGGCGGTGCGCGCGCCGGCCGACCGGGCGACGGGACTGTTCCAAAGGCATTTTTGTTCCCTCCCAGGACAAAAAGTGACCGATCAAATTGGCGTGGACCGGAAAACCCGGTCCTGGAGGCATCGGCAGGGCGTCATGCAGGGCTGCAGGCTGTCCCGGTCGCTGTCCTCGATGGCGTGTCTGTCGACGTGGCGGGGCGTGCGTGGCATGTCTGCTGGCGGCGCCGCGGACATTCCCCTTCCGCTGCCTTGGCGCGCGAGAGACCGGAAGCGAGGATAGAAGCGACAGGCATTCCATTCCAATGAAGCATTTGCCGAGGGCTATCTCGTTTTGGAATGGATATCGCGCGCCGCGTCTACCGTCGCCCACGCGAGGCTCAGGCCGCGGTGGATGGGGCCTGCAAGCCGAGCAGGGCGGCTGCCGCGGCACCCAGGCTGCGTTCGCGGTGGCGCAGGGCATGGAAGGTGCGTTCGCCCAGGGCCACGGCGAGGGGCTGCAGGCGGCCGCTCTCCAGCCACGGCGCCGCGGCCAGTTGCGAGATCGCCGCCAGGCTGCGCCCGGCCTGCACCGCCGACAGCACCGCTTCGTTGGAGGGCAGGGACAGCGCCACACGCAGGCGCTCCGGGCCGATGCCGGCATCGCGCAGCGCCGCCTCGAACGCCGAGCGCGTGCCCGAGCCGGGTTCGCGCATGATCCAGGTGCTGTCGGCGACCAGTCGTGCCAGCCCGGGGTGGCGACGCCCCGCCAACGGATGGTCCGGCGCGGCGACCACGCGCAGCCGGTCGTGGCCCAGCGCCGAACTCAGCAGTTCGGGGGCCTGCACGCGGCCCTCGACGAAGCCCAGTTCGGCGCGTCCCTCGCGCACCGCGCGCGCCACGCTGTCGGTGTTGCCCACGCTCAGGCGGATCTCGATCTGCGGATAGCGCGCATGGAACGCCATCAGCCGGGTCGGCAGCCAGTAGCTGGCCACGGTCTGGCTGGCGTGCAGATCAAGGGTGCCGCGCAGCACGCCGCGCCACTCGCTCAGCGCCAGTTCGGCCGCACGGCTGCGCGCCAGGATCGCCTTGGCGTCCTCACAGAACGCCGCACCGGCCGCGGTCAGCACCAAGCCGCGACCGACCCGGTCGAACAGGGCCACCCCGTACTGCTGCTCCAACGCCTTGATCGCGGCACTGGCGGCCGACGGCGTGCGGTGCGCGGCCTGCGCACCCAGGGTCAGGTGTTGGCGTTCGGCCACCGCCACGAACAGGGCGAGTTGTTCCAGGGTCATGGGGCAACTGTTCGGAGTGAGCGAATGAAGTGTGCACAATTATGCGATGGATCGGAACGGTCTGCGGGCGCAATCTGCCGCCACTCGATCCGGATCGCTGCCATGCGCACCCAACCGCACAGACCTTCCATCTTGCTGCCCGGCCTGGCCCTGGCCATCGCGGTGGCGGCGCTGGCCTGGCTGGCCGAGCGCGCGCAACTGCAGTGGCTGGGCCGGCGCTGGATCGACGCGCTGGTGTTCGCGATCGTGCTCGGCACCTTGCTGCGCACGGCGTGGCGCCTGCCGCCGTCCACGCACGCCGGCATCGCCTTCGCCGCCAAGCTGCCGCTGGAACTGGCCATCGTGCTGCTCGGCGCCTCGGTCGGCATCGGCGCCATCGGCGCGGCCGGCGGTCTGTTGCTGGGCGCCATCGCCGCGGTGGTGCTGCTGGCGATCGCCATCGGCTACGGCATCGGTCGCGCGCTGGGCCTGCCGTCGCGGCTGGCCACGCTGGTCGCGTGCGGCAATGCGATCTGCGGCAATTCGGCGATCGTGGCGGCAGCGCCGGTGATCGACGCCGACTCCGGCGACGTCGCTGCAGCGATCGCCTTCACCGCGGCGCTGGGCGTGCTGGTGGTGTTGCTGTTGCCGCTGGCGGTGCCCGTGCTGGGCCTGGACCAGCGCCACTACGGCATCCTCGCCGGCCTGACCGTGTACGCGGTGCCGCAGGTGCTGGCGGCGACCGTGCCAGTGGGCGCGCTGAGCGCGCAGGTGGGGGCGCTGGTCAAGCTGATGCGGGTGCTGATGCTCGGGCCAGTGATGTTGCTGCTGGGGCTGGTCCGTGGTGGATCGCCGACGCAGCGGCGCCCGGCGCACGCGCTGGTGCCGTGGTTCGTGTTCGGCTTCGTCGGCATGATGGGGCTGCGCGCGCTGGGTGTGTTGCCGGCGCCGGCGATCGAAGCGGCGCAGTCGCTGTCGCTGCTGTTCACCCTGGTGGCGATGGCCGCGTTGGGCCTGTCGGTGAATCTGCGCACGGTGCTCGCGTCCGGCGGCCGCGTACTGGCGGCTGGCACGCTGTCGTTGCTGGCGCTGGCCAGCCTCAGTGTGCTGTTGCTGCGCTGCTTGCCGTCGGCGTAGGCGCCGCAGTCCACGTGCATCTGCAGCATTTCGCATCGCCTGCACCCACGTTCAACCAGGCGCTCACGAAAGGCCGCGGAGCATGGCGATACCTGCCATGCAAAGGAGATTGTCATGCGTCATTCCCGTTCCGCGTTCTCTCTGGCGCTCATGTCGGTTCTCGGCGTCGGCCTTGCGCATGCGCAGACCGATACGTCCGGCGAGGTTGGCAGTGCCGATCCCGGCGCGATGCAGCAGCAAACGCCGTCGACGTCCGCCGCGCAGACGTCGACCGGCATGCAGGGCGCGCAAGGCGCGCGCGCGTCCGCGCTCAACGAAAAGCAGGCGCTCGGCGTGTTGTCGGCGATCAACACCAGCGAGGTCAACGCTGGCAACCTGGCCTTGCAGAAGCAGGTCAAGGGCCCGGTGCGCGATTACGCCATGCAGATGGTCAAGGAGCACGCCGACAACAACGCCAAGATCGCGCCGTGGGGTCCTGATGCGAAGGCCGCGTCGGCGCAGCAGCAGATACAGAAGGCGAAGGCGGAGGCCGGCAAGCTGCAGGCCATGGACGGCGATCGCTTCGAACAGGCCTATGTCATGGCGATGGTCAAGGATCATCAGGCCGCCCTGCAGATGCTCGACAGCACCCTGATCCCCGCCGCGAAGACCCCGGACGTGGCCGCGCATCTGCGTACCACGCGTACCCATGTGGCCGAGCACCTGGCCAAGGCGCAGCAGTTGCAGAGCGCTGGCGCGCCATCGGCGGCGCCGGCCCGTTGAGCGTCGTGCGGGTCTCGGCCGCCATGCCGAGATCCGCGCTTTCATGAGTCGCGCCTCTTCCTTGGCCAGCGTGTGGCAGGTCGGGCCGCGATCAGACTTCCTGAGCCCGGTATCTGGCGTGCCTGGTTGCCGTGTCTGCTTGCGGTCCATCGGCTGCACAACAGCATCAAGAGCGCGTGCCGCTGTCGAACGGTGTAATAGTCTCCGCGCGGGCGGCGGCCTAAGGTAGCGGCCATCTTCCTCCGCATCGCCGCCCGGTCGCCCCATGGGACACGATCACAGCCACGCCCCCACCGAAATCCGCCACGAGCAGCCCCTGTGGTGGGCGCTCGGTCTCACCGCGCTGTTCCTGGTGGTGGAAGTGGCCGGCGCTTTCCTCACCAACAGCCTGGCGCTGCTGTCCGACGCTGCGCACATGGCCACCGACACGCTGGCGCTGATGATCGCGCTGATCGCGGTGCGGCTGAGCCGGCGCCCGCCCGATGCCAAGCGCAGCTATGGCTACGCACGGCTGGAGGCGCTGGGCGCGCTGGTCAACGGCGCGCTGCTGTTCGTGGTGGCCGGCTACATCCTGTGGGAGGCGGTGCAGCGCTTCCGCCAGCCGCAGGAGATCGCCACCGTCGGCATGCTCGGCATCGCCGCATTCGGCCTGCTGATCAACCTGATCTCGATGCGCCTGCTCAAGGCCGGCAGCGGCGAGAGCCTCAACATGAAGGGCGCGTACCTGGAAGTGTGGAGCGACATGCTCGGCTCGGTCGCGGTGATCGTCGGCGCGCTGGCGATCCGCGTCACCGGGTGGAAACTGATCGATCCGATCCTGGCGGTGCTGATCGGTCTGTGGGTGTTGCCGCGGACCTGGGTGCTGCTGCGCGAGGCGATCAACGTGCTGCTGGAAGGCGTGCCCAAGGGCGTGGACCTGGGCGCGGTGCGCGGCTATCTGCAGGCCGCGCCCGGCGTGGCCAGCGTGCACGACCTGCACGTGTGGGCGCTGGCCTCCAGCACGCCGGCGCTGACCGCGCATGTGGTGGTCGCCGACGGCGGTGACGCCGATGCCGTGCGCGCCGCGCTGTGCGATGGCCTGCATGCGCAGTTCGGCATCGATCACATCACCCTGCAGATGGAAGCCGGCCATTGCGGCGCTACCCCGTGCGGCACGCCGGCGGCGGGCGAGGGTGGTGGTCACGATCATCACGGGCATGGTCACGAGGACCACGATCACGATCATGCCCATCCCCATCCCGCACATGGGCACGGCCACATGCAGGGGCATTCGCACTAGCAGCACGGCTGCGTAACGGCATTCGTGCAGGTGCGGCTTTGTTCTGGTTTGGGATTTGTCGTCCGCGCGCACCTGGAATGCCGAGTGCGACTGAAGGGCGCCTGCAGCGACCTGCTTTCCCCACAATCAAGCTACGGGCAGCTTGCTTTGTGGGAATCACCTGTCATGCAGCAGCGCCTGGCGAAGCGGCCATGCTTTCCGATGGCGTAATGCGTCGGGACTGAAGTCCCTCCCACAGTACGCCCGGCGAATTCGCCGCAAGATCGCGTGGGAGCGGCTTCAGCCGCGACGGGTCTTGCCGGGAAACGCCCGCCGCGGCTGAAGCCGCTACCAAAGGGGCGCGACCCGTCGTTATGGGAGGTGCCCTGACGCACGCTTACAGAAGGCGTGCGCGCGCCTCACACCACCGGTTCGCGCAACGCCGGCGACTCCCAACCCGGTCGCGGGGCGAAACGCTCGCCGTAGCGCGTGTGCAGGGCGCGCAGGCGCGCCAGCAGCACGTCGGCGCCGGCGGCGCGGATGTGCTGGATCGGGCCGCCGCGGAACGGGGCGAAGCCGGTACCGAAGATCACGCCGGCATCGAGCAGGTCGGCGTCGGCGACCACGCCCTCGTGCAGGCAGGCCACCGCTTCGTTGAGCAGCGGCAGGATCAGGCGGTCTTCCAGGTCGTCCGGCGCGCGGTAGTCCTTCGGCAGTTCGGGCTTCTTGGCGCGGCCGTTCTCCCAGGCGTACAGGCCCTGGCCGTCCTTCTTGCCGCGCTTGCCCGGCTCCACCGTCTGCAGCGCCGCCGGGATCGGCAGGCCCAGGAACGGTGCCAGTTCGGCGCCCACGCCCGCGGCCACGTCCAGGCCCACGGTGTCGATCAGTTCGATCGGGCCCATCGGCATGCCGAACTTGACCGCAGCCTTGTCGATCGCCGGGCCGGGAATGCCTTCGGCATAGGCGGTGGCCGCTTCCAGCATGTACGGGAACAGCACGCGGTTGACCAGGAATCCGGGGGTGCCGGCGACCGGCACCGGCAGCTTGTCGATGGCCTTGCAGAAGGCGGCCAGCCGCTTCTGGTTCTCCGGCGCCAGGCCGTCGTGGCAGACGATCTCCACCAGCGGCATCTGCGCCACCGGATTGAAGTAGTGCAGGCCGCCGAACTGCGCCGGGCGCTGGATGTGCTCGCGCAGTTCGGTCAGCGGGATCGAGGAGGTGTTGGTGCTGAGCAGCGCAGTCGGCTGCATGCGCGGCTCCAGCGCCTGGTACAGCTCGCGCTTGGCCTGCGGGTTCTCGATGATCGCCTCGATCACCAGATCGGCGCTCGGCACGCCCTCGCCGGCCAGATCGCCCTTCAGGCGCGCCGCCACCGCCGGGCGCTTGCTGTCGTCCTTGACCCGCTTGGCGAACAGCTCGCCGGCGCGGCTCAGCGCGCCGTCGATGAAGCGCTGCTCGCGGTCCTGCAGGGTCACCTCGAAGCCCTTGTAGGCCGACCAGGCGGCGATGTCGCCGCCCATCACCCCGGCACCGACCACGTGCACGTGGCGGATGCCGTGCTCCTTGCCGCCCAGCGCCTTGAGCCGCTCGGTGAGGAAGAAGATGCGGATCAGGTTGCGCGCGGTCGGGGTGCTGGCCAGCTTGACCACCGCCTTGCGCTCGGCGTCCAGGCGCGCCTGGATGCCGCTGCCGCCGCTGCGTTCCCACACCCCGATCAGCGCGTACGGCGCCGGGTAGTGCTCCTTGCGCGCCTTGCGCGCCACCTGCTTGCGCATCTGCGGCGCCAGCAGCTTGCGCGCCGGCCAGGTGTTGGTGGCCCAGGCGGTGGCGCGCTGCTTGAAGGGGCGGGCGCTGCCGGACAGCGCCAGCGCCACCGCGGTATCGGTGAGCACGGCCGGCGCGGCGACCTTGTCGACCAGGCCCATCGCCCGCGCCGCCGAGGCCGACACGGTGCGCCCGGTGAGCATGAGGTCCATCGCCGCCGGCGCGCCGATCAGCCGTGGCAGGCGCGCGCTGCCGCCCCAGCCGGGGAAGATGCCGAGCTTGGTCTCGGGCAGGCCGATGCGGGTGGCCGCATCGCTGGAGGCGACGCGGTAGCGGCAAGCCAGGGCGATCTCGGTGCCGCCGCCCATGCAGAAGCCGTGGATCGCCGCGACCGTGGGGCAGGGCAGTTCGGCCAGTTTCTGGAAGGTGGCCTGGCCGCGGCGGATGGCGTCGTTGACGGTGCCGCGGCGGTCGAATTCCTGGAATTCCTTGAGGTCGGCGCCGGCGATGAAGCCGTTGTCCTTGGCCGAGCGGATCACCACGCCCTTGGGCGGATCGATGGCGATGCGCTCGAGCAGATTGCCCAGCTCCAGCAACACGTCCTGCGACAGCGCATTGACGGGCGCGTCCTGGCGGTCGAGGCTGAGCACGACGATGCCGTCGCCGCGGATGTCCGCTTGCCAGTGACTGAATCGGAGCCCGTCGAAGCCTGAAAGCATGGGGAGGACCATCCGCTTGTGTATGGAGAAGATCGTTATCATCCAGAGGTTGTTTCCGTCGCGTCAAATCCCAATGCAGGGGAATTGAGGCGCGTCCCGCGACCGCTGGCCTTGCGCCAGCCTAACGGAACGCCGGTTAACGTCGTGGGGCGGCGATCCGCTGAGGGGCGCTGAACTTTTTTCCGAATTGGCGGTCAGAGGGTCCGACGTAGGTTGGGCTGACAGGAGTGCGGCCCGCTATGGCCGATGTCGAAACACCCCAGGAGCTGGACCTTGAACTGGTCCGGCGTGTGCAGCGCGGCGAAAGCGCGGCGTTCGATGTGCTGGTGCGCAAGTACCAGCATCGGATCGTCGGCCTGATCGGGCGCTACATCGCCGACTGGAGCGAATGTCAGGACGTGGCCCAGGACACTTTCATCCGCGCCTACCGCGCGATCGGGAGTTTCCGCGGCGACGCCCAGTTCTCCACATGGTTGCACCGGATCGCCGTGAACACCGCCAAGAACTACCTGGTCGCGCACAACCGCAGGCCGCCCACCGACGACGTCGATGTGCTCGATGCCGAGCAGTTCGACAGCGGCACCCGCCTGCGCGACACCGACACGCCCGAACGCGAGTTGATGCGCCAGGAGCTGGAGCGCACGGTGATGAAGGCGGTCGACGCCTTGCCGGAAGAGTTGCGCACCGCCATCACCCTGCGCGAGGTGGAGGGCATGAGCTACGAGGACATCGCGCAGAAGATGGGCTGCCCGATCGGCACCGTGCGTTCGCGGATCTTCCGCGCCCGCGAGGCCATCGACGCCGAACTCCGTCCCCTGCTGGATACCGACAGCGCCACCCGTGAGCGACACCGCGTATGACCGATAGCACGCCCTTTCCCAAGCCTGTGCCGGCGCCCGACAGCGCCGCGCCGGACAAGTTCGAGCTGCACTACCGGCAGCAACTGTCCGCGCTGATCGACGGCGAACTGCCGGCCGACGAAGCACGCTTCGTGCTGCGCCGGCTGCAGCACGACGAGGAATTGTCCGGCTGCCATGAGCGCTGGCAGCTGTGCGGCGACATCCTGCGCGGCCGTGTCAGCGTGCCGGCGCCCAGCGATTTCAGTGCGCGCGTGCGCCAGGCGGTGGCCGCCGAAGCGCAGCAGGCCGCGCGTGCCGATGCAGCCAGCGCCGCCGGCAAGCGTCGCACCTGGCGCTGGGGCGGCAGTGCCGCCCTGGCCGCTTCGGTCGCGCTGCTCGCGCTGTTCGTGACCCAGCGCCTGCCGCAGACGCCCGAGGCGTTGGCGCCGGCGCAGGTCGCCGATGCCACCGCGCCGAGCCCGGCACCGGCCGCCACCACGCCGCAGGTCCCGACACCCGCGCCGGCACCGGCCGATCCGCAGGGCGATCTCGCCGCAGCCGTCGCTGCCGCGCCGGCAATGGCGATCGCCGCCAATCGTCGCCAGGAGGCGGCCGCGGCGGCGCGACGCGAGGCCACCCGTAGCGCACAGGCCGCGCGCACCCGCAGCGTCCCGGCCGAGCCCGCCTATGCCGCAGCGGCGCCTACCAAACCGCAGGCCAAGGCGCCGGTGCAGACGCCGTTCGTTGCGCCGGTCGCGCCGCCGACGATGGTCGCGCAACGCGCCAGCGATCCGTTCGGGCATCCGGCGACGCCGCTGCAGGCCCGGCCGTGGCCGCGCTCGACGCTGCCATCCGCCGATGCCGGGAGCGAATTCACCGCCAGCTTCCCGCACAGCGGCGCGGACCCGGCGGCGTTCTATCCGTTCGAACCCCGATTGCCTGCCGACGCCGTGGCCAACCCGCCGCTGCATCCGCAGCCCTGACCCCGCGCGCCGGCAGGCGTCCGTGCCTCATTCCGGCGCGTGGTCCCCGTTGCTTCGTCCCCTCGTTGTTCCCCTTCCCGAACCGGAGGCTTGCGTCCGATGACTCACCGTATCCGCCACCATCTGTTGGGCCTGCTGGCGCTGACCGTGCCGCTGGCCGCCTGCGCGCAGCAGCCCAGTCCCAGCGCCGCCAGCGCCCCGCCGCCGGCCGCGCAGGCCGCGCCGGCGCCGCAGCTGGTCGGCAACCTTCCCGACTTCACCCGCCTGGTCGAGCAGGTCGGCCCGGGCGTGGTCAATGTCGAGACCACCATCAGCCGCCGCGCCGCGGCCGCACGCTCCGGCGGCGGCATGCCCGACGACGACCAGATGCCCGAGTTCTTCCGGCGCTTCTTCGGCCCGGACGGCATGCCGGGCATGCCCGGGCAGCCGCGCGGCGGCCGCGGCGCGCCGGACGACGACGATGGCGCGCCCGCCGGCCGTTCGATGGGCTCGGGCTTCATCATTTCGCCCGACGGCTACGTGCTGACCAACCACCACGTGGTCGACGGCGCCAGCGAGGTCAAGGTCAAGCTCACCGACCGCCGCGAGTTCACCGCCAAGGTGGTCGGCAGCGACCAGCAGTACGACGTGGCGCTGCTGAAGATCGACGGCAAGAACCTGCCGACGGTGCGCATCGGCGACTCCAACCTGCTCAAGCCCGGCCAGTGGGTGGTGGCGATCGGTTCGCCGTTCGGCCTGGACCACTCGGTCACCGCCGGCATCGTCAGCGCCACCGGCCGCAGCAACCCCTACGCCGACCAGCGCTACGTGCCGTTCATCCAGACCGACGTGGCGATCAACCAGGGCAACTCCGGCGGCCCGCTGCTCAACACCCGCGGTGAGGTGGTCGGCATCAACTCGCAGATCTTCTCCGCATCCGGCGGCTACATGGGCATCAGCTTCGCGATCCCGATCGACCTGGCGATGAGCGCGGTCGAGCAGATCAAGAAGACCGGCAAGGTCAGTCGCGGAATGCTGGGCGTGACCATGCAACCGAACATCAGTGACGTCGAGGCTAAGGGGCTGGGGCTGCCGGACACGCGCGGTGCTCTGGTCAATGGTGTCCAGCCGGGCACTGGTGCGGCCAAGGCCGGTATCGAACCCGGCGACTTCATCGTTGCCTTCAATGGTCAGAGGATCAACACGCGCGAGGATTTGCCTCCGTTGGTGGGCATGTTGCCGCCTGGAAGCAAGGCGCGCGTTACGATCGTTCGCGATGGCAAGGAGCGGGACGTCATGGTGACCTTGAGCGAGCTGATTGCCGACGATGGAATGTTGGGTCAGCAACTGCCTGGTCGCGCCGGGGCGGCGCCTGCGCCACAGGCGGCTGAGGGCACCGCGCTGGGCATCAGCGTCCAGGAGATCCCTGCGCAAATGCGCCAGAAGCTTGGATTGGAGCCCGACCAAGGCGTGCAAGTGGCGCAGGTCAGCAGTGCGCTTGCGAGAAAGTCGCAATTGCGACCTGGCATGATCGTGCTGCAGGTCGGGCGGGTTCCGGTTTCCAGTCCGGCTCAATTCCACAAGCTCACGTCCGACGCTAAGAAGGGCGACGTGGTGATGTTGTTGGTGCGTGCGCCAGGTAGTCCGGCGAGTCAGTTCGTGGCCATCAGCGTGGAATGATCTCGCTGTCGTAATGCATTGCCTCTTTGGATGAAGAAAAACGCAGGGCTGGCACTCCAGCCCTGCGTTGGTTCTGGTGAGGCACGGTTCGTGATTGCGGCATCGACGCTATTGATCGCTGCGTGAGTCGATGCTTCTAGTCGAGTGTGCGCCTCGCCAAGGTCATGTCGCTGGTGTTTCTCATCAAGCGCATGTGCAGTCCACACGGCAGTACTTAACCCCATTCTCGACCCAGCAACAATAGTGGTCGCACCAATCCATCAATTTGTTGGGGGACGCAATGTACTTCTGAGATTTTCCGCTGTCGTTCTTTACCGGGCAAATTTTGAAGCTTTGCTTGGGCATGCCGCTGTTGCTGAAAGCCGAAGTCGGCCGGTGAGCGTCGTCGCTATTGTCCGATGGCGCTGCTGCCGCTGTGGCCAATACGGACCAAAGCGCTGCGATGCAAGCGATCGTGACGTTCTTGAAGAAAATTGACCTTTTCATTTCATGTTCCTTTCGAAGAGAAAAGTGTCGACTGCCCAGTGCGATACCGGGCTGCGGTTTGGTACTTGAATTTTTCTGAAAAGTCAAGGTGTTAGCCTGTTTCGGCTATCCTGCCCGCCAATGCAGATGAGCGGTACTTGCGCGATGTGGTACATGGCGACATAGTTGATGTCTTTGCCGCTGGTTTTGTTGGCCGCCCACCTCATGTCCTCTGATTCGATGCGGAACATCCGCAATTTCTCCATCATCGCCCACGTCGACCACGGCAAATCGACCCTGGCCGATCGCATCATCCAGCTCTGCGGCGGCCTGCAGGCGCGCGAGATGGAAGCGCAGGTGCTCGATTCCAACCCGATCGAGCGCGAACGCGGCATCACCATCAAGGCCCAGTCCGTGTCGCTGCCGTACACCGCGCAGGACGGGCAGGTCTACCACCTGAACTTCATCGACACCCCCGGCCACGTCGACTTCTCCTACGAGGTCAGCCGCTCGCTGGCCGCCTGCGAGGGCGCGCTGCTGGTGGTCGACGCGGCGCAGGGCGTGGAAGCGCAGTCGGTGGCCAACTGCTACACCGCGGTGGAGCAGGGCCTGGAAGTGGTGCCGGTTCTGAACAAGATCGACCTGCCCACCGCCGACATCGACCGCGCCAAGGCCGAGATCGAGGCGGTGATCGGCATCGACGCCACCGACGCCGTGCCGGTCAGCGCCAAGACCGGGCTGAACGTGCGCGACGTGCTGGAGGCGATCGTTCACCGCATCCCGCCGCCGGTGCCGCGCGACACCGACAAGCTGCAGGCGCTGATCATCGACTCCTGGTTCGACAACTACCTGGGTGTGGTCTCGCTGGTGCGGGTGATGCAGGGCGAGATCAAGGCTGGCGACAAGCTGCTGGTGATGTCCACCGGCCGCACCCACCAGGTCGACAACGTCGGCGTGTTCACGCCCAAGCGCAAGGTGCTGCCGGCGCTGCGCGCGGGCGAGGTGGGCTGGGTCACCGCCAGCATCAAGGACGTGCACGGCGCGCCGGTCGGCGACACCCTGACCCTGGCCGGCGACCCGGCGAGCAAGCCGCTGCCGGGCTTCCAGGAAATGCAGCCGCGCGTGTTCGCCGGCCTGTTCCCGGTCGATGCCGAGGACTACACCAACCTGCGCGAGGCGCTGGACAAGCTGCGCCTGAACGACGCGGCGCTGCGCTTCGAGCCGGAAAGCTCCGAGGCGATGGGCTTCGGTTTCCGCTGCGGCTTCCTTGGCATGCTGCACATGGAGATCGTGCAGGAGCGCCTGGAGCGCGAGTACAACCTGGACCTGATCAGCACCGCGCCGACCGTGGTCTACGAGGTGCTGAAGACCGACGGCTCGATCATCAGCATGGACAACCCGGCCAAGCTGCCGCCGGTGAACATGGTCGAGGAGATCCGCGAGCCGATCATCCGCGCCAACATCCTCACCCCCGAGGAATACATCGGCAACATCATCAAGCTGTGCGAGGAAAAGCGCGGCAGCCAGATCGGCATCAACTACCTGGGCAGCCAGGTGCAGATCAGCTACGAGCTGCCGATGGCCGAGGTGGTGCTGGACTTCTTCGACAAGCTCAAGTCGGTCAGCCGCGGCTACGCCTCGCTGGACTACCACTTCGTGCGTTTCGACACCGGCCCGTTCGTGCGCGTGGACGTGCTGATCAACGGCGACAAGGTCGATGCGCTGTCGCTGATCGCCCACCGCAGCCACGCCGACCGCCGCGGCCGCGAACTGTGCGAGAAGATGAAGGACCTGATCCCGCGGCAGATGTTCGACGTGGCGATCCAGGCCGCGATCGGCTCGCAGATCATCGCCCGCACCACGGTCAAGGCGATGCGCAAGAACGTGCTGGCCAAGTGCTATGGTGGCGACGTCTCGCGCAAGAAGAAGCTGTTGGAAAAGCAGAAGGAAGGCAAGAAGCGCATGAAGCAGGTCGGCCGCGTGGAAATCCCGCAGGAAGCCTTCCTGGCTGTGCTGCAGATGGACAAGTAGCTGGGAGTCGTGAATAGGGAATGGGGAATCGAAAGAGCGCATGCTCTTGCCTTCCCGATTCCCCGTTCTCCATTCCCGATTCCCATTCCGAAGGAATACGAATGAAATGGTTTGAAATCGCGCTGGTGGTCCTGACCTTCGCCACCGGCATCATCACCCTGCTGGACAAGCTGTTCTTCGCCAAGCGCCGCGCCGCGCGGGCCGGGTTGCTCGACAGCGAGCCGGTGATCGTCGACTACTCGCGGGCGTTCTTCCCGGTGCTGGCGGTGGTGCTGATCCTGCGCAGCTTCATCGCCGAGCCGTACAAGATCCCGTCCAGCTCGATGATGCCGAATCTGCTGGTCGGCGATTTCATCCTGGTCAACAAGTTCTCCTATGGCTTCCGCCTGCCGATCACCAACCAGAAGATCATTCCGGTCGGCGAGCCCAAGCGCGGCGACGTGGTGGTGTTCAAGCCGCCGCACAAGCCGGACGAAAACTGGATCAAGCGCGTGATCGGCCTGCCGGGCGACCGCATCGGCTTCCACGGCGACACCCTGTACATCAACGGCACGCCGATGAAGTACAAGGTCATGGGCGAGTACGTCGGCAAGGGCAAGGGCGCGGAAATGACCGGTGCCACGCTGCTCACCGAGTACCTGCCGGGCCGCACCCACACCGAGCTGGAGTGGATCGACCGCAACAATCCGGCCGGCCAGGGCGACTGGGTGGTCCCGCCGGGCAAGTACTTCGTGATGGGCGATAATCGCGACAACAGCGAGGACAGCCGGTTCTGGACCCAGACCCATTTCCTGCCCGAGGAGAACCTGCGCGGCAAGGCGTTCCTGATCTGGCTCAATTGCGAAGGCTGGTTTTGCAGCGGCAGTTTCGATCCGTCGCGGATCGGGACGACCATTCAGTGACTTGCGTGAGGGGAAGCGCGATGAAGCACAAGCAAAGTGGCATGACCTTGACCTCGTTCGTGATCGTGCTGGCGGTGGTCGGCTTCTTCGTCTACATCGGCATGAAGCTGTTCCCGATGTACATGGAGTTCTATGCGGTGCGCTCGGCGATGAAGGGTCTGGCGACCGAAGCCGGCAGCGCCGAGATGGACCCGTCGCAGGCCAAGGCCTCGTTGTTCCGGCGCCTGGACATCAACAACTCGGACAACGTGAAGCCGGGCGACGTCACCTTCGAGCGCACCGACACCGGCGTGAAGATGCACGTGGCCTACGAAGTGCGCCGCCCGCTGATCGCCAATCTGGACGTGGTCGGCAAGTTCGACGCCACCCAGGACCTGACGACGCGTGGTGGCCAGTAAGACCATCCTGCGCGGTGACCGCATCGGTCACCGCTTCGCTGAGCCGCAGTTGCTGGCACAGGCGCTGACCCATCGCAGTGCCGGCGCACCGCACAACGAACGCCTGGAATTCCTCGGCGATGGCATCGTCAACCTGCTGATCGCCGAGGCGCTGTACCAGCGCTGGCCCAAGGCCGACGAGGGCGCGCTGACCCGCGCCCGCGCCGAGCTGGTGCGCGAGGCCTCGCTGGCCGCGATCGGCCGGCAACTGGAGCTGGGCGAACGCCTGACCCTGGGGCCGGGCGAGATGAAGTCCGGCGGCCATCGCCGCGACTCGATCCTGGCCGATGCGGTGGAGGCCGTGGTCGCGGCGATCTACCTGGACGCCGGCTTCGAGACCTGCCGCGCCACCATCCTGCCCTGGTTCGAGGCCGCGCTGGCGGCGTTGCCGGTCGGCAAGGTGGAGAAGGACGCCAAGACCCGCCTGCAGGAATGGCTGCAGGCCCGGCAGCGGACCTTGCCGGCCTACGAACTGATCAGCGAGACCGGCGACGACCACGCCAAGCTATTCCGGGTACGCTGCGTACTCGCCGAGCCCGCCCTGGTGACCGAGGGCGAGGGCACCTCGCGGCGCCTGGCCGAGCAGCAGGCCGCCGCCGCCGCCATCGAGCAACTGGATTCGAGCAAGTGAACGAACAAGCCACTCCCCCTTACCGCAGCGGCAGCGTGGCCGTGATCGGCCGCCCCAACGTGGGCAAGTCCACCCTGACCAACGCCCTGGTGGGCGCCAAGGTCAGTATCGTCTCCAATCGGCCGCAGACCACCCGGCACCGGCTGCTGGGTATCGCCAGCTTCCCGGCCGGCCAGTTGCTGCTGGTCGATACCCCCGGCCTGCACCGCGAGCAGAAGCGCGCCATGAACCGGGTGATGAACCGCGCCGCGCGCGGCTCCCTGGAAGGCGTGGACGCCGGCCTGCTGGTCATCGAGGCCGGGCGCTGGGACGAGGAGGACACGCTGGCGTTCAACGTGCTCAGCGACGCCGGCATCCCGGTGGTGCTGGTGGTCAACAAGGTCGACCGGCTCAAGGACAAGACCGCGCTGCTGCCGTTCCTGCAGCAGGTCAGCGAAGGCCGCAGCTTCGCCGCGGTGCATCCGATCTCCGCACTCAAGCGCAAGGGCCTGGAGGCGCTGGTGCGCGACCTGCTGGCGCTGGTGCCGGAAGCGCCGCCGATGTTCGGCGAGGACGAGATCACCGACCGCAGCCAGCGCTTCCTGGCCGGCGAACTGGTGCGCGAGCAGTTGATGCGCCAGCTCGGCGAGGAACTGCCGTACGCCACCACCGTGGAGATCGAACGCTTCGCCGAGGACGGCGCGCTGCTGCGCATCGGCGCGGTGATCTGGGTCGAGCGCGAAGGCCAGAAGGCGATCGTGATCGGCAAGGGCGGCACACGCCTGAAGGACATCGGCGCCAAGGCCCGCCAGCAGATGGAACGCCTGTTCGGCGCCAAGGTGTTCCTGGAGACCTGGGTCCGCGTGCGCGAGGGCTGGTCCGACGACGAAGCCGCGCTGAAGGCGTTCGGGTACGGGGAATAAGCCGGGAATGGTGAATCGGGAATCGGGAATCGGATTTCCGCGCCTCCCGGACAATCATGGCGTGCGTAGGGGCGGCTTCAGCCACGTGCGCTCCCCCGGTAACGCCCGCCGCGGCTGAAGCCGCTTCTACACGACGCTGGCTCCTTCCGTTCGTTGGACGATGATGCGGCCAGGGACGGCATGCTGTTCCATTCCCTATTCCCCACTCCCCATTCCCAGCCCCTGCAGCCTTGATCGAGCACGAACCCGGTTTCGTCCTGCACGCCCGGCCCTGGCGCGAGACCAGCCTGCTGGTGGAGGTGCTGAGCGTGCATCACGGCCGGCTCGGCGTGCTGGCGCGCGGCGTGCACGGGCCGAAGAAGCAGGCCTTGCGCGCGGCACTGCAGCCGCTGCAGTCGATCCGCTTCAGCGCGCAGCGCCGCGGCGAACTGGCGCAACTGCGCGAGGCCGAGGCGATGGATGCGGCGCCGCGGCTGAGCGGCGAGGCGATGCTGGCCGGCTTCTACATCAACGAACTGACGCTGCGTCTGGCGCCGCGCGACGATCCGGCGCCGGACCTGTATCTGGCGTACGCGCGGGTGCGCGCGCGGCTGGCCGCCGAAGCGCCGCTGGCCTGGTCGCTGCGCTGCTTCGAGCGCGACCTGCTGGAGGCGCTGGGCGTGGGATTCGACCTGCGCCACGACGGCGACGGCGACCCGATCGACCCGGCCGCGCGCTACGTGCTCGACGCCGAGCACGGGCCACGCCGGCTGCTGAGCGACCGCGGCCACGATCAGCGCAGCGGCATGGCGACCGGGCGCGCCCTGCTGGCACTGGCCGACGATACCGAACCGGCTGCCGACGATCTGCCCGGCCTGCGCCGCGGCATGCGTGTGGTGCTGCTGCACCACCTCGGCGGGCGCGGCCTGAAATCCTGGGAAATGGTCGAGGACCTGGCGCGGCAGCGTAGTGCCAGCGCCGCGGGCATCGCGCCGGCGGTCGCCGATCCCGAACCGCCGCAGGACGATCCGCCGCCATCGGATGCACCCGGCGTCGCCGCAATGCCGGCGTCGGCAGCGCCCGCGGCGACGCCGGAGCCGGACGCCGAGCTGGATGCGCAGCGCGATCCGATGTCGACATCCACACCCGAAGCGCCGCCGCGGTCGCCGCCTTCCGCGGCGTCGTGAGTGCGGCGGATCGACGGCGCGAGCGCTGCCGCCACGCGGACACCCGAGTGAGCTGCGTTCGTCACACGCCCAACCGGATGCGGCTTGCTCCGTAGAAGCGGTTCTTGTCCGTTCTTGCGGGCTCAGCGGCGACGGGTTTTCCTGGTAACGCCTTCGCAGCTCAAGCCGCGCCTGCGGTCGCTTCCGTCACGACCACAGACCTCCGCGCCGCCGCCCGTCGCCGCCGTCGCCGTCGCCACGCGGGGCCACGGCAGCGGCAGGCGCACTCAGCGCCAATCGATCCGCAGGCTCAGCGCCGCATTGCGTGCCTCGCCCAGCGTGTGCTGGTTCCAGTAGGTGCGATCGAACAGGTTGTTGATGTTGCCGGTCAGCAATGCGTCGTAGCCGCCCAGCGTGGTGGCGTACTGGAAGCCGGCCGCGGCGACGGTATGCCCGGGGATGAGCACGCGATTCTGATCCTCGTAGTAGGCATCGCCGGAGTAGCGCACGTTGCCGTGCAGGCTCAGGCCGCGCACGCCCGGCACGCGCCAGGTGGCATTGGCCAGCAGTTGCCGGCGTGCGGCGCCGGCCGGGCGGTTGCCGCGCAGGGCCGCGTTGTCCGGCGACAGATCCTCCAGCCGCGGGTCCATCCACAGTCCGCCGACGCCCACTTCCAGATCCTCGGTCACGCCGACGCTACCGATCACTTCCAGCCCGCGATACAGGGTCAGGCCGTCCTGGGTCAGGTAGCGCAGGCCGTCGCGGTAGGCGTCGATCTGCGCGCCGCGCTCGATGCGGAACGCGGCGGTGGTCAGCGCGAAGCGCCCGCTCTGCAGCTTGGCGCCCAGTTCGTACTGCTTGCTCACCGTCGGCGCCAGCACGCTGCCGGCGTTGGCATAGGCGGGCAGCGCATCGGTGCCGACGCGGCTGCCGGGCTCCAGCGCCTCCACGTAGCTGGCGTAGAGCGACACGTCGTCGACGGGCTTGTAGATCAGCGCCACGGTCGGGGTCGTCACCGAGGTGCGGTAGCCGCTGTCCACCGACGCGTCGCCATCCAGATCGCGTTGCTGGTAATCCACGTGGCGCGCGCCGAGGATGGCGCGCCAGTGGTCGCCGAACTGCAGGGTGTCGCTGACGAACACCGCCTTCTGGCGCAGGTCCGCGCTGACCGGCGCCAGGCTGTAGTCCGGTCGGCGGGTGGGGTGGAAGGACTGCGGGCGATACAGGTTGCCGTCGAAGTCGTTGCTCCAGTAGAACGCCTTGCTCCACTGGTCCCAACTGCGCTGCACCGAGGCACCGAACACCAACGCGTGCGTCACCGGACCGGTGTCGACGCGGCCGTTGACCAGCAACTGCACCACGCTGTTGCGCAGCACCGCACCGAAGTCGTAGGCGAAACCGGCGTAGTCGCCCGCTTCGTTCAGCAGATTGGCGAACATCTTGTGCGACGTGTGCCGGCGGCGGCTGCCGCCCAGGCTCAGTGCCGCACTCCAGCGCTCGTCGATGCGCCAGTTCAGGCCGGTGGTCGCGTGCAGCAGGGCGGTCTCGTAGTAGGCCCCGTCGACGCGGATCTTGTCGTAGTCGCTGGTGGGGCGGGGCAGGCGGGTGCCCTGGTAGGCGTCCCAATAGAAATACAGCGGCTCGTGCTCGAGCGTGTTGCGCTCGTGCACCAGTTCGGCATGCCAGGTCAGGCCCTCGACGATCGGTTGCTCGACCGCAAGAGCGATCGTCTTGCGGTCGATGCCCGCGCCGTTGTACGCGTCGCCGCGTTCGATGCCGGCGTTGAGGCGGTAGCCGAAAGAGTCGGCGCCGTTGGCACGGCCGCCCGCATCCACCTGCGCCGAGAACACGTTGTCGTTGCGGTAGCCAACCGTGGTGGCCAGCAGTGGCGTGTCGGTGGGGCGCTTGGTCTGGTAGCTGACGATGCCGCCCGGTGCGCCGAAGCCGTACATGAAGCCGCCCAGGCCCTTCAGCGCCTGCACCGATTGCACCGCTTCCAGCGGGAACTCGCCGCCCCATTCCATCAGCATGGGCACGCCGTCCACGTAGAAATTGCGCACGCCGATGCCGCGGATCTGCGTGCCCCACCAATTGGTGGTGGCCGGCGGCTCGGCCGCGAACACCGATGGATCGTTGATGAAGATCTGCCCCAGCGTGGTGGCCTGGCGCCGCGCGATCTCGGGTTCTTCGATCAGGCTCACCGAGAACGGCGTATCCAGCAGGCGCGACGTGCCCAGCGCGCCGACCGCCGCATCCTGCTGCAGGTCCAGGCTGAGCCGCTGGCCTTTGACCATGACCGTGTCCAGTTGCGTGGCCTCGGCCGATGACCCGGCATCGCGGGTGCCGTCACTGGCGGTGTCCTGGGCGCTGGCCGAGGTGGACGCGGCGGCCACGAGAGCGGCCAGCAGCGCGCGGGCGAGCACGCCCATGGCCGGCGCTGGCCGGTGGAATGATGTCTGAAACATGAGAAGGCCCCTGTTGCGTGTAGTGAACGGACGGGGCGATGGCTGGTCCGCAGATGTCGTCGGGGCGTTAATTTATTCGAGAACGAATCTTATTTGCAAGTTTCGCTGTGTGGCGCGCGCCATGCGGACGCCGTCGTTGTCGTCACCGTCGCGAGACCGGATCGTGACCGCACGGTGAAGGGCGGCTATCAGCCGGGACCGCCAGGGAAACGCTCGAGAAGCACGGGTTGCGGCAGATGGCGCCGCACGCCGACGCGTGGGAAGTGACGGGGAGCCATCCCCAATCTCCAATCCCCAATCCCGGCCTTCAGTGCAACAACGCCGCCACCGCCTCGCTGAACTGGTGGCGGGCCTGCGAAGAGGCCGGGTCGCCATGCAACTGGCGCACGGCCCGCGCCAGGCGGGCGGCGCCGACGAAGCCGCAGCTGGCCTGCAGCCGGTGCAGGTGGCTGCGCACGGCCTGGTCGTCGCTGAGTTGCAGGGCCGAGGCCACCGCATCGCGGGTGCCGGGCAGCTCGGCCAGGAACAGTTCGCGCAATGCGATCAAGTGCGCGCGCTCGCCGTTGAGCGCGGCCAGCGCGGTGGTCTCGTCCCAGTCCAGGGTCGGTTCGGCGGTCCCGGCGGTGCCGCCGAGGCGGCCGCGCGCGAGCAGCCGGCGCACCGATTGCAGCAGCCGTTCGGTGCTGAGCGGTTTCAGCAGCACGTCGGCGAACCCGGCGTCGAGCAACTGCGCGCGGACCGTGGCGCTGGTGTCGGCGGTATGCGCCAGCCCCAGGGTGCCGGGGCGTTGCCGCTGCAACTGGCACAGCAAATCGCTGCCGCTGCCGTCGGGCAGGTTGGCGTCGATCAGCCACAGGTCGTGCGCCTGCGCCTGCGCGCGGGCGACGGCGCTGGCGACGGAGTCGGCCAGGTCCACCTGGGCCGGCAGCGCCTGCAGCGTCGCGTCGAAGAAAGCGCGGCTGATCGGGTCGTCTTCGACGAGCAGCAGTCGCGTTACCGGGTCCTGGTTCGATGCCATGCTGATGCCTCCATGCGGCGTGGTCGCATCCCGCGCGGTGGCGCGCGTGCGTGCGCCACTTTGCCTCGCCGGCGCGGCAATCGCAAGCCGGTCCCGGCCCGGCCCATCTGCGACAATAGCCGCCCTTTTCCGCCCGCAGCCTGTTGCCACGTGGCCCGATCCAGAAACCGTCTCGACCGCACGCCCTTCCAGACCGACATCGCCGACCTCAGCCACGACGGCCGCGGCGTGGCCCGCCGCGAGGGCGACAAGGTCGCCTTCGTCGCCGGCGCGCTGCCCGGCGAGACCGTCCTGGCCGAACCGACCGCGCGCAACCGCCACTTCGACGAGGCGCGCACCGTGCAGGTGCTGCAGGCCTCGCCGCAGCGGGTGACGCCGCGCTGCCCGCATTTCGGGGTCTGCGCCGGCTGCGTGCTGCAGCACCTGGCCGAGGACCAGCAGATCGTCGCCAAACAGCGGGTGCTGACCGAGAACCTGGAGCGCATCGGCCACGTGACCCCGCAGGCGGTGCTGCCGGCGCTGACCGGCGCGCCCTGGGGCTATCGGCGCAAGGGCCGCTTCTCGGTTAGGCGGGTGGAAAAGAAGGACAAGACCCTGGTCGGGTTCCGCGAGCAGGATCCGCGTTTCGTCGCCGACCTGTCGGTCTGCCACACGGTGATCCCGCAGATCGGCTTCAAGGTGACCGCGCTGGCCGAGCTGGTCGAAAGCCTGGACGGCAAGCGCGACATCCCGCAGATCGAGTTCATCGCCGGCGACGCCGCGGTGGCGTTGACCTTCCGCCACATGCAGCCGCTGAGCGCGCGCGACCAGGATGCGCTGATTGCCTTCGCCCAGGAGCACGACTTCGCCATCTTCCTGCAGCCCGGCGGTGTGGACAGCGTGCACCCGCTGTATCCGCAAGCCGTGCCGCTGTCGTTCCGGCTGCCGCAATGGGACGTGGAACTGGCGTTCCGGCCGCTGGACTTCATCCAGGTCAACGCCGCGCTCAACGAGAAGATGATCGCGCACGCGCTGGCGCTGCTCGACGCGCAACCCGACGACCGCGTGCTGGACCTGTTCTGCGGCCTGGGCAACTTCACCCTGCCGCTGGCGCGCACCGTGCGCGAGGTGGTCGGCGTGGAAGGCGACGCCGGGCTGGTGGCGCGCGCGCGGGACAACGCGCAGCGCAACGGCCTGGACAATGCCCAGTTCTTCGCCGCCGATCTGACCCAGGACCAGCGCCAGGCGCCGTGGATGCGCCAGGGCTTCGACAAGCTGCTGCTGGACCCGCCGCGCTCCGGCGCGCTGGAGGTGCTGCAGCAACTGCCGCTGAAACAGTTCCAGCGCATCGTCTACGTCAGCTGCCATCCCGGCTCGCTGGCGCGCGACGCCGGCTACTTGGTCAACGAACAGGGCTTCGTGCTCAAGGCCGCCGGCGCGATGGACATGTTTCCGCATACCGCGCATGTGGAGAGCATTGCGGTGTTCGAAAAGCCAGGAATGGGGAATCGGGATTAGGGATTCGTCACAGCGGCTGCGCGCGCGGTTTAAGCTTTCTCCTTTCCCCATTCCCGATTCCCATGGCCATCGAAATCGAACGCAAATTCCTCGTCATCGGCGACGGCTGGCGCGCGGCGGCGCACGCGGTGATTCCGATGGCGCAGGGCTATCTCAACGACCAGGCGGCGCTGGCCAGCGGGGCGCAGAAGGCGTCGGTGCGGGTGCGGGTGCAGGGCGAGGCCGCGTTCCTCAACCTCAAGTCGCGCGAGCTCGGGCATACCCGCCAGGAGTTCGAGTATCCGATCCCGCCGGACGATGCGCGCGCGCTGCTGGCGCTGTGCGTGGGCGGGCTGATCGACAAGCGCCGGCATCTCGTGCAGTACCAGGGCCATCTCTGGGAAGTGGACGAGTTCCTCGGCGACAACGCCGGGCTGGTGGTCGCCGAGATCGAGCTGGACAGCGCCGACGAGGCGTTCGCCACGCCGGACTGGCTCGGCGCCGAAGTCACCGACGATCCGCGGTACTACAACGTGGCGCTGGCGAACTGTCCATTCTGCGAATGGCAGGGATTGGGGAGTGGGGATTCGGGATTGGCAAAAGCGTAAAGCCAAACGCCGCACGCGGCCCGCTTTTGCGAATCCCCAATCCCGAATCCCGAATCCCCGCTTCTCGCGGCAATCGGGCTTATGCTTTTGCCAGTCCCGAATCCCGAATCCCGAATCCCGAATCCCCGCTCATGCGCATCGATATCTGGTCCGACGTGGTCTGTCCCTGGTGCTGGATCGGCAAGCGCCGGTTGCAGCAAGGTCTTGCGTCGCTCGGCGCGGATGCGCCGGCGCTGGAGATCCACTGGCATCCGTATCAGCTGGATCCGGACGCCGGCACCGAGCCGGTGCCGTTGCGCGAGGCCTATGCGGCCAAGTTCGGCGGTGCGGCGCGCACCGAGCAGATCCTGGCGCAGACCCAGGCCACCGCGCGCGCCGAAGGCCTGCCGTTCGACTTCGGTCGCGGCCAGGTGCGGGTGACCACGCTGCCCGCACACCGGCTGCTGTGGCTGGCCGCGCGCGAGGGCGACGTCGACGCGGTCGCCGAGGCGCTGTTCCATGCGCACTTCGCCGAGGGCCGCAACCTGGCCGAGGTGCAGACGCTGTGCGATGCCGGCGCCGCCGGTGGGTTGTCGGCGGCGCGGGTGCAGGCGCTGCTGGCCGGCGACGAGGGACTGGACGAGATCGAGGCGGAACTGCAGCAGGCGCAGGCCATGGGCATCCGCGCGGTACCCACCTACGTCATCGATGGCCGCCAGGCGCTGCAGGGCGCGCAGCCGCCGGAGGTGTTCGTGGCCACCGTGCGCGGTTTGCTGGCCGACGCCCAGGCGGGCCGCGATTGCGGTCCGGAGGGGTGCGCGGTCTAGGAACGCGCGCGCGGCACGTTTCGATCCGCGCGCGGCAGGTCGCCCGCCAGACCGTCGTCTCGGGGCCGTAAAGAGACTGCCCGCGGTGTGCGCAGACGTCCTGTCAGGCACGATGCTGGCGCGCCGGGGCGTCCCCCTGCATTCCGCGCGCCCATTCCGGCCACGCCGACCAGGCTGCCGGCCGCGAGGTTCGCCTGCCGGGCGCGGATCATGCGATCTGCTGTGCGGCCCGGCGTTGGTTGCGCCGCGCATCGCTGCGCGCGCCACCGCTCCGTCCGCGTTCATTACCGAGACGTGTCAGCTGGCAGGGGCGCGACCTGCCGCCGACGCCGGCATCTGCGACAATGCCGACCCACAGGCGCCTGAACCGCGCCGGCAGGAGGAATCCCCCGCATGCTCGCGATCGGCGTTGCCGGTACCGAACTCACCGCGCAGGAGCGCGACTGGCTGCAGCACGATGCGGTGGCCGGCGTGGTCCTGTTCAAACGCAATTTCGCCTCGCGCGCGCAGGTGACCGAGTTGAGTGCGGCGATCCGCGCCGCTACGCCGCGGCCGCTGCTGCTCTGCGTGGACCAGGAAGGCGGGCGCGTGCAGCGCTTCCGCGAGGGCTACAGCGCATTGCCGCCGCTGCAGGATTTCGGCGCGCTGTACGCGCGCGATCCGGCCGCGGCGCTGGAGATGGCCGAGCAGCACGCCTGGCTGATGGCCAGCGAGATCCGCGCCAGCGGCATCGACCTGAGCTTCGCCCCGGTGCTGGATCTGGCCCGCGGCAACCGCGCCATCGGCGACCGCGCCTTCAGCGACGATCCGCAGGTGGTCGCGGCCTTCGCCGCGGCCTACGTGCGCGGCATGCACAGCGTGGGCATGGGCGCCACTCTCAAGCATTTCCCCGGCCACGGCACCGTGCTCGAGGACACCCACGTCGACAACGCCGAGGACCCGCGGCCGCTGGAGACCCTGCGCCAGGAAGACCTGGTGCCGTTCGCCGCCGGCATCGCCGCCGGCGCCGATGCGGTGATGATGGCGCACGTGGTCTACCCGCAGGTGGCGCCGGAACCGGCCGGCTACTCGCCGCGCTGGATCCGGCAGATCCTGCGCCAGGAGCTGGGCTTCCGTGGCGTGGTGTTCTCCGACGACATCGGCATGGCCGCCTCGTTCGCCGCTGGCGCCGTCGCCGCGCGGGTCACTGCGCACCTGGACGCCGGCTGCGACGTGGTCCTGGTCTGCCACCCGGAACTGGTCGAAGACTCGCTGCAGGCCGTGCGCGATCGCCCGCTCAACACCGCCGCGCTGCTCGGCCTGATCGGCCGCGGCGGCCTTGGCTGGGACGGCCTGCTGGCCGACGCCCGCTATGGCCACACCCAATCCCATCTGCTCTCCACCTTCGGAAAAACCGCCTGATGTCCACTCTCACCATCGCCCAGGCCCTGGCCCAGGCCGACCTGCTGGTCGATCGCACCCGCATCGACCAGGCCATCGCCCAAATGGCCGACGCCATCGCCGCCGACTACCGCGGCGAAACCCCGGTCTACCTGACCATCATGCACGGCGCGCTGCCGTTCGCCGGCCAGCTGGCGCTGGAACTGGGCAGCCGCGGCCAGGACCTGCAGCTGGACTACCTGCACGCCACCCGCTACCGCGGCGAGACCGTCGGCGGCGAACTGGTGTGGAAGCACCGCCCGGCCACCGCGCTGTACGGTCGCCGCGTGCTGTTGCTCGACGACATCCTCGACGAAGGCCTGACCCTGAAGGCGGTGCGCGAGTGGTGCCTGGAGCAGGGCGCCACCGACGTGCGCATCGCCGCGCTGACGGTCAAGCGCCACGACCGCTGCGTGCCCGGGGTCAGCGCCGACTACGTCGGCGTCGAAGTGCCGGACCGCTACGTGTTCGGCTTCGGCATGGACGTCAACGAGGCCCTGCGCAACCTGCCGGCGATCTACGCGATGAAGGAGTAGCGGGGCAGGCGAGCCAGCCTCGCCTCCGTCGCTGAAGTTTCCCGCTGCCGGCGCGCGTCGCCGGCGCAGGCGTTCCCTTTCGTTCGAGGATCCGCATGGACAACATCGCACTGGCCGTCATCGGCGGCACCGGCGTCTACAAGCTCGCACAGTTGGACGACGTGCAGACCCACGAGGTCGAGACGCGCTACGGCGCGCCTTCCGGCCCGGTGCGGGTCGGCACGCTGCTCGGCCACCGCGTCGCCTTCCTGGCCCGCCACGGCGAAGGCCATTCGCTGCCGCCGCACAAGATCAACTATCGCGCCAATCTTGCTGCACTGCAGCAGATCGGCGCCACGCGCGTGCTCGCGTTGAACACGGTGGGCGGCATCACCGAGCGCTTCGGCCCGCGCGTGCTGGCCTGCCCGGACCAGTTGATCGACTACACCTGGGGGCGCATCTCCACCCTGTGCGAAGAGCCGGGCAGCGAGGTGCTGCACGTGGATTTCGGTCATCCGTATTCGCCGCTGCTGCGCAGCAAGATCCTCGCCGCCGCGCGCGTCACCGGCACCGCGCTTGTGGACGGTGGCTGCTACGCCGCCACGCAGGGGCCGCGCCTGGAAACCATCGCCGAGATCGCGCGGCTGCGCCGCGACGGTTGCGACCTGGTCGGCATGACCGGCATGCCCGAAGCCGGGTTGGCGCGCGAGCTGGGCCTGGACTACGCCTGCCTGGCGATCGTGGCGAACTGGGCGGCCGGCTGCGGCGACGCCGAGGAAATCACCCTGGCCGAGGTGCTGGCCAATGTCGAGGCGGCCTCGGTCGGGCTGCCGGAGCTGGTGGGGGAACTGGCGCGCGGGTGATTGTCTTCGTTGCGCAAGCTTTGCATACTCCGCCGGTGCGGCTGCCGCACAACCACCACCCATTCACTGCAAAAGGTCTCGCATCACCATGCCGAACGGTACCGTCAAGTGGTTCAACGACGCCAAGGGATTTGGTTTTATTTCTCCGGAAGACGGTAGCGCCGATGTGTTCGCGCACTTCTCCGCGATCAACTCCAAGGGCTTCCGCAGCCTGCAGGAAGGACAGCGTGTCAGCTACGACGTGACCCAGGGTCCGAAGGGCGCGCAAGCCTCGAATATCACGCCGGTCGAGTAAGCGCGCGCGTTGACTCGGTTGTGCCTTGAACCCCGCTTCGGCGGGGTTTTTTATGGGAGACGCCGTGGTGTCGGCGTCGGCAGGCGGTGCGGGCAATGACGCAAGGATTGCAGATCGGGATCGTGGGGTATGGCACCGCAGGCCAGGCACTGGCGCTGCTGCTGGCGCGCGACGGGCACCGCGTGCAGGTGTTCGAGCGCGCCGCCGAGCCCGGGCCGGTCGGCGCCGGTTTCCTGCTGCAGCCGACCGGCCTGCAGGTGCTGTGGCGGATCGGCCTGCTCGAGCAGGCCCTGGCCTACGGCGCGCCGGTGCACCGCCTGTACGGCGAGACCCCGTGCGGGCGCGCGGTGATGGACATGCGCTACCACGACCTGGAGGCGCGCCTGTTCGGGCTGGGCATGCAGCGCGGCGCCTTGTTCGCCCTGCTGGCGCAGGCCTGGGACGGCTACGCCACGCTGCAGCGCGATACGCGCATCGTCGCCATCGACGACACGCTGCGCCGGGTGCAGGACCAGCACGGCCGCTGGCACGGGCCGTTCGACCTGGTGATCGCCTGCGACGGCTCGGCCTCGGCGCTGCGCGCGCAGGTGCAGGCGACGCGGCTGGACCGGATGTATCCGTGGGGCGCGCTGTGGTGCCTGCTGCCGCGCGGCGACTGGGCCTTCCCCGACGAACTGCGCCAGCGCTACGTGGCCGCGCGCAAGATGATCGGCCTGCTGCCGGTGGGCACCCGCCCAGGCGATGCCGAGCCCCGGGTGAGTTTCTTCTGGAGCCTGCCGACCGCCGAGTTCGATGCCTGGCAGGCGCGCGGTGTGCAGCCGTGGCTGGAGGAGATCGCGCAGTTGTGGCCGCAGGCGCGCGAACGCCTGGCGCAGATCGACGCACCTGCGCAACTGGCGCGGGCCAGCTACCGCGATGCGGTGCAGCGGCACTGGTACCGCGGCCGCCTGGTGCTGGCCGGCGACGCGGCGCATGCGATGAGCCCGCAACTGGGGCAGGGCGTCAACATGGCGCTGATGGATGCCTGGGCATTGAGTGAGAGCCTGCGCACCGCGCCGGACATCGACGCGGCATTGGCGCGCTACCAGGCGCAGCGCCAGGCGCACGTGGCGGTGTACCAGTTCTGGAGCCGCTGGCTGACCCCGCTGTTCCAGTCCGAGCGCGACGTGGTGGCGCGGCTGCGCGATGTGGGCATGTTGCCGGCCGGGCGCATGCCGGGGGGCCGCGGACACATGCTGCGCGTGCTCAGCGGCACCCAGCACGGCTGGTTTGGCAAGCTGCCGCTGGCGCCAGAGTTTCTCGAAGCGTTGCAGGACGCGGTGGCGCGACGCGTGGCGCTGCCGTAGGCGGCGAGATCGCGGACGCAGGTGGACGCGCGCTTGGGTGATTCGTCGCGGCGACGGCGCGTGCAGAGCGCAACGCGGCGAGCGCGGCCCGACGGCGATGTTCTGTCTTTGCACTTGCAACATTGTCGTGCCGCGATTCGCCAATCTTGTGTGGGATGGGCTTCAGCCCCCTGCACCCTTCAGTTGGTCGCGTCGGGACTGAAGTCCCTCCCACATTAGGGCAGTGCACTTGTTGCTTTGATCGCGGTCATGGGCTGCCCCGCGTTACGCCGACGCTTCCTCCGGCACGGTGCCAAGCACTCGCGCAATGCATTGCGACTGCATTGTGGGAGGGGCTTCAGCCCCGACGCCCTTCAGTTGTCGCGTCGGGACTGAAGTCCCTCCCACAGCATGGCATCGCACTCGCCACTTCGGTTGCAGTCACGATCAGTCGCCACCCCGCCCGATCTACGCCGTCGCCACTGGAAGGGCGAAGGCCGCGCCTTCGACGCAGGCGACCAGGCGCTCGCCCGGCGCCAGGACCGGGGCGACGCCGGCGGTGAAGTGCGAGAACGCCGGCAGCACGGTCATGCCGTCGCGCAGCCAGAACGCCGGCCAGCGCGGGCGAAGGCCCGGCAGTTTGGCCAGCGGGTGCAAATGTCCGCACAGCACATGGCGCTGCGCATCCGTCACCGGATCGTGACGCAACACGAACGGGCCGTCTTCCACCTGCGTGCCAAGCGGCGCGATGTCCAGCCCAGCGCCGGCCAGGGCGCGGTCATGGTTGCCGGTGATCGCCGCCACGCGCAGTTGCGGATGCTGCGCGCGCCAGGCATGCCACTGGCGTTGCCAGTCGGCATCGGGTGCGGCGCCGTGCAGCACGTCGCCGAGGATCCACAGTTCCGCCGCGTCCTGCGCCTGCAGCAGGGCCGACAGCCGCGCCAGGTCGAGCGCGGTGCCGCCGCGCGGCAGGCCGATGCCGGCGCGGCGGAAGACGTCGGCCTTGCCCAGGTGCAGGTCGGCGATCAGCAGCCGTCGCCGCGCCGGCCAGTACAGCGCGCGGTCGCCGAGCAGGCGCATCGGTTCCCCGGCCAGCAGCCAGTCCAGTTCAGCGCGCATTGCGCTGCTCCAGTTGCGCCGCCGCGCGCATCACCCGTGCCTTCCAGTCCTCGGTGCTGAGCTGGCCGCGGATGCTCTCGGCCCACAGCGGGAACGCCAGCGGGGTAAGGCTGCGCGGGCTGTGCAGCGCCAGCTCGCGCGCGGCGCAATCGTCCAGGGTGGCGGCGAGCCTGGTCAGTTCCATCTCGCCCTGCAGCACCTCGCGCTCGGCCTGCGCCAGCAGCAAGTGCTCGGGATCGAAGCGGCTCAGCACGTCGTACAGCAGGCCGCTGGAGGCCTGCAGCTGGCGCAGGCTGCGCGGCAGGCGGCCGGGCAGGCTGGGCGGCAACAGGCCGGCGACGCGGGCGATCTCGCGGAACTGGCGGCGCGCCAGTTCGCCGAGGTTGAGGCTCTCGCGCAGATCCTCGAACAACTGCGCCGGACTCAGCAGTTCGCGCAGCAGCGCCGCATCGATCGGCGCGTCCTCCGCCGGCGACAGCACGAAGCCATAGTCGTTGGCGGCGAAGCTGAAGGTATTGCGCTGCCGTCGGCCCCAGCGCAGCGCCAGCAACGCGGCCAGGCCTTCGTGCACCTGGCGGCCGGCGAACGGATACACGAACAGGTGCTGGCCGTCGCGGGCGCGCACGCGCTCGGCCAGCAGCCGCTGCGGTGCCGGCAGAGCCGACAGCGCGCGCTGCAGGCCGAGCAGCGGCGCCAGCGCGCGCAGTTCGGCCTCGCCACGCGGATCGGCGAACACCGCTTCCACCTCGCGGCCCAGTTCCGAAGACAGCGGCATGCGCCCGCCCATCCACTTCGGCACGCTGCCGTCGCCGCCCTTGGCCAGACGCACGTAGGCGGTCATGTCCTCCAGTCGCACCAGTTCCAGCAGGCGCCCGGCGAACTGGAAGCGATCGCCGCGGCGCAGACGGCCGACGAACTGCTCCTCCACCGCGCCGAGCCGGCCGCCGCGCAGGAAGCGCACCGCGACGCTGCCATCGCTGGTGATGGTGCCGATCGACAGGCGATGACGCAGGGCGATGCGGCGGTCGTGCACGCGGTACCGGCCGTCCGCGTCCAGCACCACCTTGCGGTAGTCCGGATACTGCGCCAGCGCGCGTCCGCCCTGCACGACGAACTCCAGCACCGCCTGCCAGGTCGGCGCATCCAGCATGGCGAAGGCGGCGGTGCCGCGCACTTCGGCGTACAGCGCGTCGGCAGCGAAGCCGCCGCCCAGTGCGCAGGTGATGCAGTGCTGCGCCAGCACGTCCAGCGACAGCCGCGGCGAGGGCCGCGATTCGATGCGGCCATGGGCGATGGCGCGGCGCGCCGCGGCGTACTCGACCAGTTCCAGCGCGTGCGAGGGCACGCACAACACGTGGCCGGCCTCGCCGGGGCGGTGCTTGGCGCGGCCGGCACGCTGCAGCAGCCGCGCCACGCCCTTGGGGCTGCCGATCTGCAGCACCTGATCGACGGCGGGGAAATCCACGCCCAGGTCCAGGCTGGAGGTCGCCACCACGCAGCGCAGGCTGCCGTCGCGCAGGCCCTGCTCGGCCGCGCTGCGCAGCGCTGGGTCCAGCGAGCCGTGGTGCAGCGCCAGGGTGTGCGCTTCTTCCGGCCACACCGAGGTCAGCGCCTGATGCCACAGCTCGGCCTGCGCGCGGGTGTTGGTGAACAGCAGGCTGGTGCGCACCGCGAAGAGTTTTTCCAGCACCCGTGGCAATTGCGCCAGGCCCAGGTGCCCGGCCCAGGGAAAGCGCTCGCCGACCGCGGGTGCCAGCGTCTCCAGGGTCAGGGTGCGCGGCTTGACCCCGGCCACGATCGGCGCCTGCGGCAGGTGCGGCAGCAGCACGTCGCGCGCTTCGTCCAGGTTGCCGAGCGTGGCCGACAGGCCCCAGGTGCGCAGCGTCGGCGCCCAGCCGCGCAGCCGCGCCAGGCACAGCTGCAGCAGCACACCGCGCTTGTTGCCGAGCAGCTCGTGCCACTCGTCGACGATCACGCAGCGCAGCGTCGCCAGTTGCGGCGCGGTGTCGGGATAGGACAGCAGCAGTGCCAGCGATTCGGGCGTGGTCACCAGCACGTCGAGCTTGCCGCTGCGCGCCAGGCGCTTGTCGCGGGCGCTGGTGTCGCCGGTGCGCAGGCCGATCTGCCAGTCCAGGCCCAGCGCCTGCGCCGGTTCGCGCAGCGCGCGTACCGTGTCGGCGGCGAGCGCGCGCAACGGGGTGATCCACAGCACCTTGAGGTCGCGCTGCGCCTGCCGGCGCGTGCGCGGCGGCGCGACGGTCTTGGCAGTCGCGCTGGCGCCGTTGCCACGGGCGGGCTTCTGTTTGGCGGCGGCCGCCTGCGCCGCGGCCTGCGCACGCAGACCCTCCAACAACGGGCCGCCGAACGCAGCCAGGGTCTTGCCGCTGCCGGTGGGCGTGTGCAGCAGCCCGGAGCCGCCGTCCAGGTACTGCCGCCACAGCGCGCGCTGGAACGGCAGCGGTTGCCAGCCCTGCTGCGCGAACCAGGCGTGCAGCGGCGCATCGGCCGGGCGCCGCCGCGCCGCGGTTGCGCTCATCGCGCCAGCGCCTGCAGCGTGGTCAAGCGGTCGGCCTCGGCGAACGGCTTGTCGTGGCGCCAGCGCAGGATGCGCGGGAAGCGCACGGCGATGCCGGACTTGTGCCGGCTGCTGCGATTCACCGCCTCGAAACCGAGCTCGAACACGTGATACGGCGTCACCGCGCGCACCGGGCCGAAGCGCTCGGTGGTGTGCGCGCGGATCCAGCGGTCCAGCGCCAGGATCTCGCTGTCGTCCAGGCCCGAGTAGGCCTTGGCCACCGGCACCAGTTGCTCGCCGTCCCACAGGCCGAAGGTGTAGTCGGTGTACAGCGTGCTGCGCCGGCCGTGACCAGCCTGCGCGTACAGCAGTACCGCGTCGATGGTCAGTGGCGCCACCTTCCACTTCCACCAGTCGCCACGGCGGCGGCCGGACTGGTAGGGCGACGTCGCACGCTTGAGCATCAGCCCTTCCACGCCTTGCACGCGCGAATCCTCGCGCAGCGCCGCCGCCTGCTCCCACGTCGCGGCCTGCACCTGCGGCGACAGCGTGAGGCGCGGATCGGCGTGCGCCTCCAGCAACGTTTGCAACTGCGCGCGGCGCTGCTGCAGCGGCTGCTCGCGCAGGTCCTGGCCGTCCAGTTCCAGCAGGTCATAGGCGAGCACCCGCGCCGGCGTATCGGCCAGGGTCTTGGCACCAGGCTTGCGTCGCTGGATGCGGGTCTGCAGTGCGGTGAACGGCAGCGGCGCGGGCTCGCCTTCGCGCCAGACCAGCAGCTCGCCATCGATCACCGCATCGCGCGGCAGCGTCGCCGCGGCCGCCTCGATCTCCGGGAAGCGCCCGTCCAGGCGTTCCTCGCCACGCGACCACAGCGCCACTTCGCCGTCGCGGCGGATCAGCTGCAGGCGGATGCCGTCCCATTTCCACTCCAGCAGCCAATCGTCGAGAGCGCCGAGCGTGGCGACTTCGGCTTCCAGCGGCGAGGCGAGGAAGAACGGGTAGGGCTGCTGGCGGTCGCTGGGCAGCACCTCGTCGGACAGCAACTGCTCCAGCGCCTGCGGCGTCGGCGACCAGGCGCCGAGCATGCGCTGGGCGATGCGTGCGATGTCGATCCCGGACATCGCTGCCAAGGCTTGCTGCACCAGTCGCTGCGACACGCCCACGCGCAGCGCGCCGGTCAGCAGCTTGTTGAACAGCAGGCGCTCGTCGAAGGCCAGGCTGCGCCAGCCGGCCACCACCGCGGCGCGGCGTGCGGTGTCGTCCTGTGCGGCCACCGGCAGCAGGCGCTCCTCGATCCAGTCGCGCAGCGGTGCCGGGTCCGGGGTTTCCGCCGGATCGTCGAGCAGCAGGGTCAGGGTCTCGGCCAGATCGCCGACGTGGTCGTAGCTGTCGTCCACCAGCCAGCCGGGCAGGCCGCTTTCCTGTGCGATCCATTCGCGCAGTTCGCGGGTGTTGGCGATGCGCCGCAGTTTGCCGCCGCTGAGCAGCCAGATCGCCCAGGCCGCGTCGGCGGGCGGCGCCTGCTCGAAATACGCCACCAGTGCGGCGCGCTTGTCCAGCGTCGCGGTGCTCTGGTCCAGTTGCCGGTACAGCGCGGCGAAGCGCTTCATTCCTCGCCACCATAGTCGGTACGGAACGCCTCGGCGGCGACACCGCGTTCGTTGAGCGCGCGGATGATCGCGTCGGTGTTGCCGTGGGTCGCAATCACGCGCCGCGCGCCGGTCTCGTCGATGGTGCGCAGCAGATCGGGCCAGTCGGCATGGTCGGAGACCACGAAGCCGCGGTCGTAGTTGCGCCGGCGGCGGTTGCCGCGCAGCCGCATCCAGCCCGAGGCGAAGCCGAGTTGCGCATGGCGGAAGCGGCGCAGCCACGGGCTGCCGGCGGCCGACGGCGGCGCCAGCACCAACTGCCCGGCGTAGTCGGCGCGCTTGTCCAGTTCGGACACGGTGCGCGTGTCCAGCATCGCCACGCCGGCCTCGCGATACACCGCCACGCCGGCCGCCACCGCGCCGTGCAGCAGCGCCGGCTGGTCGTCCCACGGCTGCAATTCGGCGAGCACGCGCTGCGCCTTGCCCAATGCGTAGCAGAACAGCACCGCGGCCTCGCCGCGCGCGCCGCATTCGCGGCGCCAGGCGACGATCTCGCGCGCCACCGCGCTGGTGTCCGGCCAGCGGTACACCGGCAGGGCGAAGGTGGCCTCGGTGATGAAGGTGTCGCAACGCACCACCTCGAACGGCGCGCAGGTCGGATCCGGCTGGCGCTTGTAGTCGCCCGAGGCGACCCAGACCTCGCCATCCACTTCGATGCGTACCTGCGCCGAGCCGAGCACGTGCCCGGCCGGATGCAGCGACACCTGCGCGCGGCCGAGCGTGAAGCGGGTGCCGTAATCGTAGGCCCGATAGGCCTGCTCGCCCAGCCGCCAGCGCAGGATGGGCAGGCCGGCGGCGGCGCAGTGGTATTCGCCCATGCCCGAGCGCGCGTGGTCGCCGTGGCCGTGGGTGATGACCGCGCGCGGCACCGGCCGCCAGGGATCGATATGGAAATCGCCGGCGGGGCAGTACAGCCCTTCCGGGCGCAGCACCACCAGGTCCTGGGAAGCGGCATTCGGCATAGGCGCCACTGTGTCCAAGCCGGTGTGCAGGAGATGAGAATCCGCCCCGCGCGTTCGCGGCGACGCGACGGATCGGCCACAATGCGTGCAGCGCTTCTGGGAGGGAGATGCATGCACACGGACCTGCCGGCGTTCGCCACGCATACGGTCGACAATCAGCCGCCACCGTTCGAACCGCGCGATCTTTGGGCCGACGACGCGGCGCTGCGTGAGGCCTGCGCACGCGAGGGCGCGGACGGCTTCGCGGCGACGCTGGCGCAGTACGGCGTGCTGGCCGGCGATGCGCTATATCGGCTTGGCTTCGACGCCAACCGCGACCGTCCGCGGCTGCGCACGCACGATCGCTACGGCCACCGCATCGACACGGTCGAGTTTCACCCGGCCTATCACCAGTTGCTGGACGCGGCCAAGCGCCATGGCGTGGCCGGGCTGTCCTGGCACAGCCCGCAGCCGGGCGCGCATGTGGCGCGCGCGGCGCTGAGCTACCTGCACCACCAGGCCGAAGCCGGCACCAGTTGCCCGCTGACCATGACCCATGCTGCGGTCGCGGTGTTGCGCCAGGACCCGGCCTTGCGTGAGTGGGCCGACAAGGCCGCCGCACCGCACTACGACCCGCGCGATGTGCCGATCGCCGACAAGGCCGGCATCACCCTGGGCATGGGCATGACCGAGAAGCAGGGCGGCTCGGACGTGCGCCGCAACGCCACCGTCGCCACGCCGCTGGACGGCGCCGGCGCGTACAGTCTGGTCGGGCACAAGTGGTTCTTCTCCGCACCGATGTCCGACGGCTTCCTGGTGCTGGCGCAGGCGCCGGGCGGCCTGACCTGCTTCCTGCTGCCACGGCGCCTGCCCGATGGGCAGCTCAACGCGCTGCGGCTGATGCGGCTGAAGGACAAGCTGGGCGACTGGTCCAACGCGTCCAGCGAAGTCGAGTTCGCCGGTGCCTGGGCGCAGCGCGTCGGCGAGGAAGGGCGTGGCGTGGCGCGGATCATCGGCATGGTGATGCTGACCCGGCTCGACTGCATGCTCGCCGCCGCCGCGCAGATGCGCATGGCGCTCGCCCAGGCGCTGCACCACGCGCGGCATCGCATCGCGTTCGGCAAGCGCCTGGTCGAGCAGCCGCTGATGCGCAACGTGCTGGCCGATCTGGCCCTGGAATCGGAAGCCGCCACCGCGTTCGCGCTGCGCGTGGCCCGCGCAGTGGACGCGGCCGACACCGATGCCGCCGAGGCCGCATTCGCGCGCATCGCCACCGCGCTGGGCAAGTATTGGCTGTGCAGGCGCGCGCCGGCCTTCGTTAACGAGGCGCAGGAATGCCTGGGCGGCGCCGGCTACGTCGAGGAGTCGATCCTGCCGCGGCTGTACCGGCAGGCGCCGCTGAATTCGATCTGGGAGGGGAGCGGCAACATCCAGTGCCTGGACGTGCTGCGTGCGCTGGCGCGCGAGCCGGCCAGCGCGGCCTCGGTCCTGGCGGAGCTGCAGACCGCGGCCGGCAGCGACCGGGCCTATGACGCGGCGCTGGACGCACTGCGCGCGTCGCTGTCCGGCAACGCCGAAGTGGACGAGTACAGCGCACGGCGCCTGGCCGAACGCGTCGCGCTGGCCTTGCAGGCCGCGCTCCTGCTGCGCAGCGGCAGTCCGGCCGCCACTGTGTTCGTGCAAAGCCGACTGGCCGGCGCGCATGGCCTGGCGTTCGGCACGCTGGAGCCGGGTGTGCCGGTCGAGGAACTGCTGATGCGTGCGTTGCCGTAGGCGTGTGGCATGCCGACGCACCGCGCCGTCGCCAAGTGGGAAATGAGTGGGCCGGCACTTCCTTCTCCCTCCGGGACCACGGCCCCCTTTTTGGGGGAAGGTGCCCCGAAGGGGCGGATGAGGGTACGGCTGCCAGCCTAGTCAGGCAGCAAGTGCAGCGATCACCGGCGTCGCGCGACCGTACCCTCACCCCAACCCCTCTCCCGACGGGAGAGGGGCTCAGCTTCTGCAATGCCATGAGCTGCGGTATGAAGGCCAGCGCGCCCTCGACATGTGGAAAAGCGGGCCGGCACTTCCTTCTCCCTCCGGGAGAAGGTGCCCCGAAGGGGCGGATGAGGGTACGGCTGCCAGCCTAGTCAGGCAGCAAGTGCAGCGATCACCGGCGACGCGCGGCCGTACCCTCACCCCAACCCCTCTCCCGGTGGGAGAGGGGCTAAGCGTCTGCGATGCCATGGGCGTGCATGGCGGCCTATCGCGCCGCGCCGGGTAGAAAGCGGACCAGCGGCGCCTCCTTCTCCCTTCGGGAGAAGGTGCCCCGAAGGGGCGGATGAGGGTATGGCAGCCAGCGTCGCCATGCAGCAAGTGCGGTGGTCACAGGCGGCGAACGATCATACCCTCACCCCAACCCCTCTCCCGGTGGGAGAGGGGCTAGGCTCTTACGAATCCCCAATCCCCAATCCCAGCGCCACAGACGCTAGTGCTTTCCGCGCTTCCCACCCCGCACCGGCGTCGCCTCGACCGACAGCGTGAAACTGCGCTCCTCGCCGTCGAGCATGGCGCCGACGCCGACCAGTTGGCGCTTGATTTCCTCGCCGCGGCCGTTGCGGATGCTCACCAACACGGTGTACTCCCAGGCGCTGCCGTCGGCCGGGTGGCGGATGCTCCCTTCCACCCGCAGTGGCACCAGCGCCGATGGCGCCGACTGCTGCAGCACCGCCGAATCGAAGCGCAGGTGGTGCTTGCACGCCGGGCAGACGCTGGCGCTCTCGAGAATGGTGGCCTTGCAGTGCGGGCAGGTCCGGGTCGCCCCCGGACTGCCGGGACGCGGGCTGCTCATGCGCCGGCGTCGGACTCCGCGGGCTTGCCGCCCTTGCGGGCATGTTTGTCGTCGTCCCAGCCGAAGTCGGCCTGGCCGCGCATGCGCGAGCCGGCGGCCACGGTCAGCGAGCCGGCCTTGACGTCGCCGATCAGCGCGCCGGACGCAAGCAGCTCCACCCGCGAGGCCGATTCGATGTTGCCTTCCAGCTCGCCGGCGATCACCACCTTGTCGGCGCGCACGCCGCCGCTGAGCTTGGCGCCGGTCTCGATGGTGAGGTCGCCCTGCACGTTGACGTCGCCCTTGAACTTGCCGGCGATGCGGATGTGGCCGGTGCCCTCGATCTTGCCCTCGATACTGATGTCGGCGGCGATCAGCGATTCCTTCGCGGCGGGTGCCGG
Source organism: Xanthomonas sp. LF07-6 (assembly GCF_034105445.1). Classification (NCBI taxonomy): domain Bacteria; kingdom Pseudomonadati; phylum Pseudomonadota; class Gammaproteobacteria; order Lysobacterales; family Lysobacteraceae; genus Xanthomonas; species Xanthomonas sp. LF07-6. The sequence goes on along the minus strand of NZ_JAXGGI010000001.1, from coordinate 514,984 downwards.
CGCAGGGGCGCGGGCGGCAGGGGCGGCGGCGGCGACCGCGGCGAGCGGTTCGCCCGGGGCGGCATCGCCCGGCGGGCGCGGCTCCGGCGGTAACGCGCCATTGCCGGGAACGGGCGGCAGGCCATCCTTGCGCGCAGGACCCTGGTCTTTCCAGATGGACATGGGCTGTCGTCTCCAGTCGGGGGAAGCGCGACTATCGCCGCTCTATCGCGTCGGTTTTGTGACGCTTTCTTCAAAACGGCGGCCCGACTGCGACCGCCGCCGGTTCAGCCCATGCCGTCCAGCGTCGGGTCGTAGGCCTGCACCTGGTTGCGGCCGCAGCGCTTGGCCCGGTACAGCGCCGCATCGGCCTTGCGCAGCAGGGTGGTGGCGACCACGCCGTCGCGCGCATAGCTGGCCACGCCGATCGACATGGTCACCGCCGGCAGCGCCTTGCCTCCCACGGTCGCGCTCAATTGCTGGGCAGCGCTGCGGATCTGCTCGGCGATGGCCTGCGCCTGTTCCGGCCCTGTCTCCGGCAGGATCACCGTGAACTCCTCGCCGCCGTAGCGGCAGGCGATGTCCTCGCCGCGCAGCCGCGTCGACAGCATCTGCCCGACCGCGGCCAGCAGGGCGTCGCCGCCGCCATGGCCGTGCAGGTCGTTGAACTGCTTGAAGTGGTCCACGTCCAGCATCAGCAGCGACAGCGGCATCTGCCGGCGTCCGCAGCGGGCCAGTTCGTGGTTGAGCGATTCTTCCAGGTAGCGCCGGTTGAACAGGCCGGTGAGCGGGTCGCGGATCGACTGCAGACGCAGCGACTCGCGCAGGCGCAGGTTGCTCAACGCCAGCGACAGCTGCTCGGCGGCGGCCTCGGCGATGGCGATGCGCGGCAGCGGACCGGTGCCGCGCCCGGCCAGGAACACGAAGCCCAATTGCGTGCCCTGCGCGGACAGCGGGATGCAGGCGGTGCTGGCACCGGCGGCGTAGGGATCCTCGCGCAGATGCGCGCAGGCCGAGTCGTGGCCCTGCGCATGCACGAAATGGCTCTTGTCGCGGCGCAAGGCCCAGCAGTCCTGCGGCGCCACCGCCGGCTCGCTGCCGACCGGCGGCTGGCCCCAACTGACGATTTCCTCGGCGCGGTCGCGCGAGGCGCGCAGCAGGTAGACGCTGCCGCCGGTGTCGGGCATCAGCGCGGCGAGCAGGCGTGCGGTCACGGTCAGTGCCTCGGCCGGCTCCACGCAACTCTGCAGCAGTCCGGTATAGCGGCTGAGCGCGTTGAGGTCGGCACTGGTGCGCTCCAGCTCGGTGATGCTGGCTTCCATCTTCTCGTTGGCGACCGAGGCGGCCTGCTCGGCGTTGCTGCGGTTGCGCAGTTCGCGCAGCAGCAGCGCGTACACCACGCCGACGCTGCCCAGGCCGAACGGAATGCCGGCCAGGGCCAGCGCCAGCAACATGTCGGCGCTGCGCTGGTTGGAGGTGTCGCGGCTCTGCAGCAGCTGCAGTTCCACGTCGGTCATCTGCTGTACCTGATCGCGGACCGCGCTGGAACTCTGGTACACGCTGGGCGCCATCGCCCGCTGCAGCGCTTCCAGACCGTCGCGCTGGTACACCGCCAGCATCTGCCGCATCTGCACCAGTCGCGTGTTCACCAGTTGCTGCAGCATCTGCACATTGGCGATCTGCACGGGATTGTCGGCGACCAGCTTGCGCAGCTGCGCCAGTTGCCGCGGCACGCGTTCGGCGCTGTCGTAGTAGAGGCTCAGATAGGCCTGGTTGTCGGTCAACTCGTAGCCGCGCAACGAGGATTCGGTCATCAGCAAGGTGGATTGCACCTCGTCGATGTTGCGCAGCACTTCGTGGGTATGCGCGACGCGTGCGGCGTCGGAGATCGCGCGTTGCGCGCCGTAGAACACGCCGGCGCCGATCAGCACGAAGACCGCGGCGGAGAACAGCAGGGCTAGACGGGTCCTGGCCCGCACACGTTGGAGAATCGGCATCGCAAAAGTCTACTGTGACGCCGCGAACGCCTTGGACCGGCGTCACAAAAGACGCCTTGCCGGCACAGCGCGCGGCACGCGCTGCGCGGCAGAGGCCGCCCCCGCATGCACGGGGACGGCCAATGACTCAATGCTGCTCGCGGTCGCCGTTGTGCGGATCTTCGTTGGCGTTCTCGCGTGCCTTGTCGGCGACTTTCTGCGCCGCATTCGCCGTGGCCTCGCTGGCATCGGCCGCCATCTCCTTGGCTGCGGCCGAGGCATCCTTGACGGCATCGGAGTTGGCCGCACGGTGCGCGGCATCGCGCGCGTCGGCGGCGACCTCGCGCCCGGCCTGCGCGACCTGGCCGGCGGCTTCCTTGGCCGCTTCGCCGGTCTGTTCGGCAGCGACCTTGGCGTCGCGTTGTGCCTGCTGCGATTCGGGACCCTGGCAGCCGGCCAGTGCGAGGGCGCCCAGCAGCGCCACGATCGGGGTCTTGTTCATGCGGCTTCTCCGTCCACGGGTGGGTGACGCGGCGCAGCCTAGGCGGACGCGCATGCAGCCTGCGTCAAGGCGAAGCGGTGGCGCGGGGCAGTGTTCAGGAAGGCGCTGTCGCTGGTGGGGGAGGCGCCGTGGGGTGGGAGCCAGGCACTGCGATGCGCGCGGCTGCCGTCGCATGCGGGCCATGCGGATGTGCGGCGTCGGCGCGTACGCGACGCACGTGCATGGCGCGTGGCAGCGGTGCGCATCGACCGCATTGCTCGCCGCGGTCGGCGGTGCGGCGTGTCGTGCGGGTCATGCGTCGCGCTTGCAGGTGCGCAATGCGGTGACGATGCGATGGCGCGGAAAAATCCTGCGTGCGGGGACGCACGCTTGCGAGGTGATGTCAGCGGCAAACGACGATGCGGCAGTCGCGCGAGGCGAACATGCATGCGTTGCCACGCCGCCCTCCGGGAACACGCTGTGCCGGCACGCTGGTGGCGCCGTTGCCGTGCTGCCCGGCAAACGCCAGGCAAAGAAAAAGCCGCTGGCGGACCAGCGGCTCTTTCAGGACTGCAAAAAGCAAGAAGTGATTACTTCTTGGCTTCCTGAGCAGCGTCCTTCGCCTTGTCGGCGGTGTCTTCCGCAGCCTTGGCGGTGTCGGCAGCCTTGTCGGCAGCGGCATCGGTCGGGGCAGCGGCGGCAGCGGCCGAAGCGTCGGCAGCGGTGTTAGCGGCGGTCGCGGCGGTGTCGGCAGCGGCCTGAGCGGCGTCGGCGGTCGGGGCGCCGGCGGCAGCCGACTGGTCGGCAGCAGCCTGCGCGTCGGTGGCGGCTTCGTTAGCCGAAGCGGCGGCGTCCTGGGCCTGCTCCTGCTTCGAGCACGCGGCCAGGGCCAGGCCCAGGGCCATTGCGATCAGCAGCTTGTTGATGCTCATTGTGTCTATCCTCGTCGTTTAGTTAGGCAACGCGCGAATGCGCGCCCTCAACATGATGACAAGCCAAAGTCGGCTGTCAAGCGCACGCGCATTCATTTTTGTGTTTCAGGGGTTAATCCCAATCAAATCAATTCGATGGCGACCGCTGTCGCTTCGCCACCGCCGATGCACAGCGTCGCGATTCCGCGGCGGCCGCCACGGCTGCGCAACGCATTTAGCAATGTCACCAGCAGCCGCGCACCGGAGGCGCCGATCGGATGGCCGAGCGCGCAGGCGCCGCCATGGACGTTGACCTTGGCGTGTTCCAGGCCCAGTTCCTTGATCGGCACCATCGCCACCACGGCGAAGGCTTCGTTGATCTCGAACAGGTCGACGTCGTCCAGGCTCCAGCCGACCTGGTCAAGCAGCTTGCGGATCGCGCCCACCGGCGCGGTGGTGAACCATTCCGGCGCCTGCGAGAAGGTCGCATGGCCGACGATTCGCGCCAGCGGCGCGACGCCGCGGCGGGCGGCCTCGTCGGCGCCCAGCAGCACCAGCGCGGCGGCGCCGTCGGAGATGCTCGAGGAGCTGGCCGCGGTGACCGTGCCGTCCTTCTTGAACGCCGGCTTCAGCGCCGGGATCTTGGTCACGTCGGACTTGCCCGGCTGCTCGTCGCTGTCGACCCGTACCTCGCCCTTGCGGGTGGCCACGGCGACCGGGACGATCTCGTCGGAGAAGGCGCCATCGCGCTGCGCGGCCTGCGCGCGGTTCACCGATTCGATCGCGAACGCGTCCTGGTCCTGGCGGCTGAAGCCGAACTTCTCCGCGGTGGCCTCGCCGAACACGCCCATCGCCTGACCGTCGTCGGGATTGGTCAGGCCGTCCCAGGCCATGTGGTCGACCGCCTGGAAGTTGCCGTAGCGGTTGCCGGTACGCGAGTTCGGCAGCAGGTGCGGCGCGTTGCTCATCGACTCCATGCCGCCGGCGACGACGATGCTGGCCGAACCGGCCTTGATCAGGTCGTGTCCGAGCATCACCGCCTTCATGCCCGAGCCGCAGACCTTGTTGATGGTGGTGGCGCCGGTGGCGTCGGGCACGCCGGCCGCGCGCGCGGCCTGGCGCGCCGGGGCCTGGCCGAGGTTGGCCGGCAGCACGCAGCCCATGATGACTTCGGAAACGTCGGCGGCGGGGATGCCGGACTGCTCCAGCGCGGCGCGGATGGCCGCGGCGCCCAGCGTCGGCGTGGGCACGCCGTTGAACTGGCCCAGGAACGCGCCGATGGCGGTGCGCTTGGCCGCGGCGATGACGATCTCGGTCATGGCAAACCCTTACGAAAGTGGTGTGCCGATTATCGGCCGCGGCGCGGGTTCTGCCAATTGCGTCCACTGCCGGGCCAGTCCTATGGTTTGCATTCCCGTGTAGATTTGACGTAGTTCAGCGCCGTCGTAGGCGGCCGCTAACGTGGGCAACACCGGCCGTATGGCCGGCAGACGACATTTGAGGGGAAGAACATGCGGGCATTGATGGCACGGTCGCTGCTGGCGGCCGCGGTAGCGGTTGCGCTCACCTCGTGCGGTGGCGGCGGTGGCGGTGGCGGCAATCTGACCCATGGCAGCCCGCCACCGACCTCGCCGCCTCCGCCCCCACCACCGCCGCCTCCGCCGCCGCCGCCGACGTCGCCACCTCCGACCTCGCCGCCGCCGCCCCAGCCGGCGTTCGACGCGCACCTGACCCTGACCAATACGCTGGCCGCGCACAACGCCGGCTACGACGGCAGCGGTTACCGCATCGGCGTGGTCGACACCGGCGTCAACCGCAACCATCCGGCCCTGGCCGGGCGGGTGGTGTCGAACCTGATCTACGTCGATCCGAGCCAGAACAACACCAAGGTCGACGACGTCGACGGCCACGGCACCACCGTGGCGCAGCTGGCGGCAGGCAAGTCGGTCGGGCAGTGGCCGGGCGGCATCGCGCCGGGCGCGCAGATCGTGTCCGCGCGCATCATTTCCGATACGCCGCCCAAGGACGACGGCAGCGGCAGCGGCAACCAGGTCAGCGGCGGACTGGGCCTGACCCAGGTGCACCAGGACCTGATCAATGCCGGCGTCAAGGTGATGAACAACTCGTGGGGCGGCATCTACTGGACCGACCTGAACTCGACCAATGCCATCGCCGCCGAGTACCGCCCGTTCGTGCTCGGCAACGGTGGCCTGGTGGTGTTCGCCGCCGGCAACGAATCCAAGTCCACGCCCTCGGACATCGCTTCGCTGCCCAGCAAGGCCGGCCCCAACGGCACCCTGCCGGCGGCGGACCTGGAGCGCGGCTGGCTGGTGGTGGCGGCAACCGATTCGAGCACCGGCACGCAACTGGCCTCGTACTCCAACGCCTGCGGCGCGGCGATGCGCTACTGCCTGGTCGCGCCCGGCACCGAGGTGTTCGTCGATCCCAAGGCGACCACCTCCACCAGCAACCCCGACTACTACTACGGCAGCGGCACCTCGTTCGCGGCGCCGCTGGTGTCCGGTGCGGCGGCGCTGGTCTGGCAGGCCTTCCCGTACTTCACCAACGACCTGGTCCGGCAGACCCTGCTCGGCACCGCCACCGACCTGGGCACGCCCGGCGTGGACGCGACCTTCGGCTACGGCCTGCTCAACGTCGGCAAGGCGGTGCAGGGACCGGGCCGCTTCGACTGGGGTGACGTGACGGTGGGATTCACCGGCAATTCGACCTGGGCCAACAACATCGCCGGCAGCGGCGGGCTGATCAAGCAGGGCAGCGGCACGCTGAATCTCAGCGGCACCCAGAACACCTACAGCGGCGACACCCAGGTGCAGGGCGGCACGCTCAGCGCGGCCAGCCTGGGCAGCTCGAACGTGGCGATCAGCAATGGCGCCACCTTCGTCGGCGCCGGCGCGCTCGGCGGCAGCGTCGCCAATGCCGGCACCTTTCAGGTCGGTGCGGCCACGCTGAGCCTGAGCGGCAACTACGTGCAGAGCAGCAACGGCCGCCTGGCGCTGCTGGTCGGCGACAAGCTCTCGGTCGGCGGCAGCGCCACCCTGCAGGGCGGTTCGCTGTACGTGCTCGGCAAGCGCGACTACGTGGTCAACAACACCGCGTACACGGTGCTGCAGGCCAACGGCGGGCTCACCGGCACCTTCGCCTCGGTGACCACGCCGTCGAACGTGTTCCTGACCTCGTCGCTGTCCTACGACGCCACCAGCGCCTCGATCACCGTGCAGTCGCTGAGCGTCACCGCGGCCGCGGCCAGCTTCGGCAACATCACCGCCGCTACGCTGGCCTCGGCGACGCGCGTGGACGCGGCGTTCGCGCAGCTCAACACGCAGCTGAGCCACGACCCGGCCACGGTCGATGGCGCCCTGCTCAAGGCGGCCGGCGCGGTGCAGCAGTCGCCGAGCGTGGCGGCGGCGTCGGCAACGCTGCGCAGCCTGTCCGGCGAGGCGCATGCCGCGGCCACCGCGATGACCTTCGACACGATGGATCTGCAGCGGCGCGCGCTGTCCAGCCGCTTCGATACGCTGCTCGACCAGCCGCGCGCGGTCGGCGCCTGGAGTCAGCGCCTGGGCGAGACCGGGCAGGGCAGCTTCGCCGGCAGCCAGTTCCAGCTCGATGGCTGGCTGATGGGCCAGGACCTGCGTCTGGGCGAGCACGCGGTGGCCGGCTTCGCCTTCGGCGAGAGCCGCGCCAGCGACGCCGGCAGCCTGGACCGCAGCCGCAACCGCCAGGTGCAGGGCCAGGCCTATCTCGGCGCGATGGCGGGCAATGCGTACGCGCTGGCGCAACTGGGCAGCGGCCAGTACCAGCGCCAGCTCGACCGCAGCCTGCTGCTCGGCGACACCGTCGCCGACGCCTCCAGCCGTTATGCCGGTCGCTTCCTGTCCTCCAGCGTGGAGGTCGGCTATCGGCTCGGGCGCGGCCCGGCGTGGCTGACCCCGTATGCCGGCGCCGACTACAGCCGCATCGACAGCGATGGCTTCCGCGAACAGGGCGGCGATGGCTTCGGGCTGATGGCCGGTGCCGCCAGTTCCTCGCGCAGCCAGGCGTTGGCCGGCCTGCGCGGCGGATTCGGCGGGCGCGGCTGGTCGCTGCAGGGCTATGCCGAGTGGCAGCAGACGCTGGCCGCGCAGGGGCTGGACCGGCAGGCCAGCTTCGTCGGCGTGAACGCGTGGGCGCCGCTGGTGGACCTGCAGCCGGCGCGCTCCGGCGGCCTGTTCGGCGCCAGCCTGCAGACGCGCTGGAATGGGGCGTTGCTGGGGCTGGGTTACGACCAGCGCTTCGGCCCGCGCGGCGACGACCGCGCGGTGTCGCTGCGCTATCGCCTGGGCTTCTGAGTTCCGGTGCCCGAACCGGCGCGTGCTGCGCCGGTGCGGGGTCGATCAGTCAGTCAAGCAGGGCCGGGACGTCCCGGCCCTGCGATCTGCGGCCTCCCGCCTGCGGCGCAGGCGGCGGCGCGAGGCATCACTCGCCGCGCAGGTGGCCCATCGAGCGCGGTGCGGTACGGCCCAGCGGCAGCTTGAGCTTGCCGATCGCCTGCATGCGCGCCTCGGCGATGCGGTCGGCGGCCTGTTGCGGCGGAATGTTCTCGCGCTCGGAGAGGTCGAAGATCTTGCCGAGGTTGTGGTACATGCTGCGGATCAGCCGCATCGCGCGTTCGCGGTTGTAGCCGTCGATCTCCAGCGACACGTTCATGACGCCGCCGGCGTTGACCGCGTAGTCGGGCGCGTAGAGGATGCCGCGGCGGTGCAGTTCCTCGCCGACCGCGGCATTGGCCAACTGGTTGTTGGCGGTGCCGCAGACGATCTTGACCTTGAGCCGCGGCAGCTTGGCCTCGTCGAGCGCGCTCTCCATGGCGCACGGCGCCAGCACGTCGGCGGCGACGTCGTAGATGTCGTCCGGGTCCACCGCTTCGGCGCCGTATTCGGCCACCGCGCGCGCGACCAGCGCCGGGTCCAGGTCGGTCACGTACAGCTTGGCGCCGCGTTCCTTGAGCAGCTTCACCAGCTCCATGCCGATGTGGCCCAGGCCCTGCACGGCGATGCTGGTCTTGCCGATCTCCTCGTGGCCGAACTTGCGCTGCAGCGACGCCATCAGCGCCTGCAGCGCGCCGTAGGCGGTGAACGGGGCCGGGTCGCCGGAGCCGCCGTGCACCTGGTGCACGCCGGTGACGTACTCGGTCTCCAGGTAGATCTGCTCCATGTCGTTGACGTCGGTGCCGACGTCCTCGGCGGTGATGTAGCGGCCGCCCAGCGAATCGACGTAGCGGCCGAAGGCACGAAACAGCGCTTCGGACTTGTCGCTCTTCGGGTCGCCGATGATCACCGCCTTGCCGCCGCCGATGTTGAGCCCGGCCAGCGCGTTCTTGTAGGTCATGGTGCGGCTGAGCCGCAGCGCGTCCTGCAGGGCGGACTCGGTGTTGGCGTAGGGGCGCATGCGCACGCCGCCCAGCGCCGGGCCGAGCACGGTGTTGTGGATGGCGATGATCGCCTGCAGTCCCACGTCGCGGTTGTGGCAGAAGACGACCTGTTCGTGGCCGGTATTGGCTAGCGTTTCGAAAAGCATGGGGGCTCCGCTGGCGTTGCAGGTGTCGGACACCATGGTCCAGGAACGTGCCTGGTGGGTGGCGCAAAACAAAAACGCGACGGTTCCGGAACAGGCCCTGAGCGTCGCGATGCCGACATTTTAAAGCAATTGCCGGCCGCCGGTGCGACGGCGCCGCGGCCACGCGCGGGAATCTCGCGGCTCTGTGCGACGCCAGTCGGGCAGGTGGCGCGCCGGTTCGCCGGGCGGCTTGCGTGGTGGCGGGACGCGAGCTTCTGCGGCAATGGCGCTGGGCACCCGGGTGCGGGCGGTGCGATGGCGGATCTGGTCGGTCGAGTGCTGACGGTGGCCGAGCCGGTGCAGTGGCACGGGACGAGCGCCGGCGCCGTGGGGCGGCAGCGGTCGGTAGCCGTGATTGGCAGCGGTGGGCCCGTACCGCCGCGGCCCCGCATGCCGCCGCGGTGTGGGCCGCGATCGCCGCCGGCACGGCGATCGCGGGCCCGGTTCGGTGAGCTGGGATTAGTGACGTACCCAATAGCCGGCGTGGAAGCGATAGGCGGGGCCGTAGTGCTCCCAGCGCGGACCGACATAGACGTAGCCCGGCCGTTCCACCACGTAGCGGCCGGCGACCCAGACGTGGTGGCGTCCGTTCCATTGCCAGTAGCCGGGCATCCAGACATAGCCGGGCCGCACCACCACCCGTTCCACCCGAGGCGGCGGCGGAGCGGTGCGGACCGACAGTTCCACCACTTCGCGCGCCTGCGCGGGCGCGGCGGCCATGGCGCCGGCGAGCGCGCCGCCGAGCAGGGTGGCCAGCAACAAGGGACGAGCGAACATGCGATGTCTCCGAAGGCATCGGCGGGCTGCCGACGCGGGAGGAAACGCCGCGACCGGCACGGTTGTTGACGCGTTTCCGAGGGCGTATTCATGCAGCGGATAGCCAGGTGCAGCGGCGTGCTAGCCGCCAGTGGACGCAGGTCTGCATGCTGCAGCGCAACCTGCCCGTGTCGCGCTGCGCGCCTAGAATCGCGGCATTCTCTTTTCGATGTCCGCACGATGAGCCTTCCCGCGTCCCGCGTTCCGTTGCTGCAGACCGACGCCAGTCCCCTGCGTTTCGTCACCGCCGCCAGCCTGTTCGACGGCCACGATGCGGCGATCAACATCATGCGCCGCCTGATCCAGGCGCAGGGCGCCGAGGTGATCCATCTCGGCCACAACCGCAGCGTCGAGGATGTGGTGCGCGCGGCGCTGCACGAGGATGCCGACGCGATCGCGCTGTCGTCCTACCAGGGCGGGCACGTGGAGTACTTCAAGTACATGGTCGACATGCTGCGCGAGCGCGGCGCCGGCCATGTACGCGTGTTCGGTGGCGGTGGCGGCACCATCACGCCCGAGGAGATCGCCGAACTGCAGGCCTATGGCGTGGAGCGCATCTACCACCCCAACGACGGCATGAAGATGGGCCTGGTGGAGATGATCGAGGACGTGGTGGCGCGTGCCGGGCAAGGGCGCGAGACCGCGGCGGAGGCGCGTGGCGCGACGCCGGCCGGCTCCCCGCTGCCGGACATCGACGACGAGATCGGCATCGGCCGGATGCTGTCGGCGATCGAGGACGGCGCGTTCTCGGAGGCGGAACTGGCGCTGTTGCGCAAGCAGTGGCAGTCCGGCACGGCGTCCGCGGCGGAGTCGCGCAGTCGGCGCGCCGCGCCCGTGCTCGGCCTCACCGGCACCGGCGGTGCCGGCAAGTCCTCGGTCACCGACGAACTGCTCAACCGCTTCCTGGCCAGCTTCCCGCAGATGCGCATCGCGGTGGTCTCGGTCGACCCGAGCCGGCGCCGCACCGGCGGCGCGCTGCTCGGCGACCGCATCCGCATGAACGCGCTGCGCAGCCCGCGCGTGTACATGCGTTCGATGGCCACGCGGCGCCAGCACGCCGCCACCAACCGGGTGCTGAAGGACTGCATCGCGTTGTTGAAGGCGGTCGGCTACGACCTAGTGATCGTGGAGACCGCCGGCATCGGCCAGAGCGATTCGGAGATCGTCGACCTGGTGGATTTCCCGGTGTACGTGATGACCAGCGACTACGGTGCGCCGAGCCAGCTGGAGAAGATCGACATGCTCGACTTCGCCGAACTGGTGGTGCTGAACAAGTACGACCGGCGCGGCGCCGAGGACGCGCTGCGCGACGTGCGCAAGCAGTGGCGGCGCAACCGCGCGGCGTTCCAGTTGGAGGACGAGGCGGTGCCGGTGTATCCGACCATCGCCAGCCAGTTCAACGACCCGGGCGTGAGCTGGATGTTCGTCAATCTGTGCCGCCTGCTGCGCGACAAGCTGACGGCGCAGGCCGATGCCGCCGCTGGCCCGCCGGCGCACTGCGATTTCCGCCCGCAGCTCGACACCACGCTGAAGGAGCCGCGCGCCACCGTGCTGATCCCCGGCGCGCGCGTGCGCTACCTGGCCGAGATCGCCGAGCAGGGGCGCGCCCTCAATGCCGGCGTGCTGCGCCAGGCCGAGGCCGCCGACCGTGCCCAGGCGTTCTGGCAATCGCTGCACGAACTGCAGGATCCGCAGTTGCCGGCGCAACTGGAACTGTATGCGGCGCAGGATCTGCTGCCGGCGTCGCGTGCATCCGCCGATGCGTCCGCTGATGCCGTCGACGCCAGCCTGCTGCTCCTGCGCCAGCGCTACAACGATGCGCTGCAGTCGCTGTCCAGCGAGTCGCTGAAGCTGCTGCGCGAGTGGCCGCAGCGGCTGAAGTCGATCACCGACCCGGTCACCGAGTATGCAGTGCGCGGCAAGCCGATCCGGGTGGAGAACTACCGGGAGTCGCTGAGCCACCAGTCCATTCCGAAGATCGCCGCGCCGCGCTACAAGAGCTGGGGCGAACTGCTGACCTTCCTCGGCAAGGAGAACCTGCCCGGCAGCTATCCGTACACCGGCGGCGTGTATCCGTACCGGCGCACCGGCGAGGATCCGATCCGCATGTTCGCCGGCGAGGGCACGCCCGAGCGCACCAACCGGCGCTTCCACTACCTGAGCGTCGGCCAGCCGGCCGCACGCCTGTCCACGGCCTTCGACAGCGTCACCCTGTACGGCGAGGACCCGGCGCCGCGCCCGGACATCTACGGCAAGATCGGCAACTCCGGAGTCAACATCCCGACCCTGGACGACATGAAGAAGCTGTACTCCGGCTTCGACCTGTGCGCACCGACCACCAGCGTGTCGATGACCATCAACGGTCCGGCGCCGATGATCCTGGCGATGTTCATGAACACCGCCATCGACCAGCAGGTGGAGAAACATCTCAAGGCCGATGCGCAGCGCTGGACCCAGGCCGAGCAGACGCTGGCCCGCTTGTTCGAAGGCCGCGAACGCCCGCGCTATCACGGCGCGTTGCCGCCGGGCAACGACGGCCTCGGCCTGGCCCTGCTCGGGGTCAGCGGCGACCAGTTGCTGGACGCGGAGACCTACGCGCAGATCAAGGCGCAGACCCTGTCCAGCGTGCGCGGCACGGTGCAGGCCGACATTCTTAAGGAAGACCAGGCGCAGAACACCTGCATCTTCAGCACCGAGTTCGCGCTGCGCATGATGGGCGACATCCAGCAGTATTTCGTCGAGCAGAAGGTGCGCAACTTCTACTCGGTGTCGATCTCCGGCTATCACATCGCCGAGGCCGGCGCGAACCCGATCAGCCAGCTCGCCTTCACCCTCAGCAACGGTTTCACCATCGTCGAGTACTACCTGGCGCGCGGCATGCACATCGACGATTTCGCGCCGAACCTGAGCTTCTTCTTCAGCAACGGCATGGACCCGGAGTACACGGTGATCGGCCGCGTGGCGCGGCGGATCTGGGCGCGGGCGATGCGCGAGCGCTACGGCGGCAACGAGCGCAGCCAGATGATGAAGTACCACATCCAGACCTCGGGCCGTTCGCTGCACGCGCAGGAGATCCAGTTCAACGACATCCGCACCACGCTGCAGGCGCTGTACGCGCTGTTCGACAACTGCAACAGCCTGCACACCAACGCCTACGACGAGGCGATCACCACGCCGACCGAGGAAAGCGTGCGCCGCGCGGTGGCGATCCAGATGATCATCAACAAGGAGCTGGGGCTGAACTTCTGCGAGAACCCCTGGCAGGGCAGTTTCATCGTAGAGCAGCTCACCGATCTGGTCGAGGAAGCGGTGTACAAGGAGTTCGAGGCGATCAGCGAGCGCGGTGGTGTGCTCGGCGCGATGGACACCATGTACCAGCGCGGCAAGATCCAGGAAGAGAGCCTGTACTACGAACACAAGAAGCACGACGGCAGTCTGCCGCTGGTCGGGGTCAACACCTTCCTGCCCAAGGAGCATGCCGGCGAGACCGCGACCGAGATCGAGCTGATCCGCTCCACCGAGCAGGAAAAGGATCAGCAGATCGGCAACGTGCGCGACTGGCAGCAGCGCCGCAACGCGCTGGCGCTGGCCGCCGACGGCGCCGGTCTGGGCGCGCTGCAGCGCACCGCGCGCGAGCGCCGCAACGTGTTCGCGGCGCTGATGGAGGCGGTCAAGACCCACAGCCTGGGCCAGATCAGCCATGCGCTGTACGAGGTGGGCGGCGAGTATCGGCGCAACATGTAGGCGCCGACGGTCGTGGCTGCCGACGCCGGCGCGCCGGCGTCGGCGAGGGGGCTTGCCGCATGCGCTTCTGCGGCGCCGCGCCAGCGCATGCGGCAATCTTGCGGCCGCGGCCCGGGCGGTTTCATAGTGTCCCATCGATTCACGCAGAGGGTGCCGATGAAAGTCTGGGGAGCGTTGGCAGTGTTGGTGGCGTGCGCGGCGGCGACCCGCGCGGCGGAACCGGCCGGAGATGGGGTGGCGGGACCGCTGTTCGACACCGTCGCGGCGCTGGATGAGCGCCTGTTCGAGGCCTACAACCGCTGCGACTTGGCCGTGTTCGAGTCGATGTTCGTGCCGGACGTGGAGTTCTACCACGACACCGGCGGCGTCACCCGGGACCGCGCGAGCGTCGTCGACAACACGCGCAAATGGATCTGCGGCAAGGTCCGCCGCGAGTTGCTGCCCGGTACGTTGCGGGTCTATCCGATCAAGGACTTCGGGGCGATCGAGGAAGGCGAGCACCGCTTCTGCGAGCTGGCCAGCGGCCGCTGCGAGGGCATCGCCAAGTTCGTGATGGTGTGGCGCCAGGATCCGGACGGTTGGAAGTTGACGCGGGTACTCAGCTACGGGCATCGCACCGCGCCCGCACCGGCGCCGCACTGAGCGTGCGGGTGGCCGTCGCCCCCCATAGGGCGGCGTTCAAGCCCCATCGCCCCGACCAGATCCGCCACGTGCCGTCCGCAGGCGGCAGCGAGGAGCGGCGCCACAGGCTGATGGAGTGGTGCAGCGCGGTGTCGGCACGCCGCTTGCTTGCTGCTGAGTGGCGCGATCGCGCGTTGTCCATGACCGCCTCACGGCGGTCGGCCACCGCATCACGTCGGCGTTGCGCAGAAACCCGCGCGGCGTGCTTGAATGACATGGCGTGCCGCGTGGGCGCGCACCGGTGGCCGGGCGCGGGGACTTGGCGATGTTTTGCGGATGACGACGATCGTGCCGATCATGTGGATTGCCATCAGTGCGGGTGCGCTGATGCTGGGGGGCGGACTGTGGTGGTGGCTGCGGCGTGGCCTCGGCGATGCGACCGAGGCGCCGCAGGCGCGCGCCCATGCCGAGGATGCCGACGTATCCGCGGCACCGGCAGTGTCTGCACCCACCGCGCCAGCCGCGCCTGTTGCCCCGGTGGACCCGGGCCTCGACCCTTTCGCCGACCCGGCCCTGCTCGATCTGGATCCGGTGCCGGATGCCGCGATCCTGGCGCGTCTGTGCGAGCTGGCATTCGCCGGCCGGCCGGTGAGCACGTCGGCCACGCCTGCGCCGGCGGTCATGGCCGAGGCCGCCGCGGTGCTGGCGCGCATCGACGCGCATCCGCGCTACACGCCGCGACGCCCGCACCTGCTGCCGCAGCTCACCCGCGCGATCAACGACCCGACCGCCGGCGCCCATTCCATCGCCACGATCCTGGGCCAGGACCCGGCGCTGGCCGGCAACCTGCTGCGCATCGCCAACAGCGTCGTCTACCGCCGCCATCCCGAGCCGATCGAGAACCTGGAGCGGGCGGTGGCCCTGCTCGGCACCGAGGGCCTGCGCCAGATCGTGCTGGCGGCGCTGCTGCAACCGGTGATCGTCGACGACGGCAGCGTCTTCGGCCGCTGTGCGGCGGTGCTGTGGGAACACACCCTGCTGTCGGCGCACGCCGCCTCCCAAGTGCCCGACCGCGAGGATGCGAACGCCGCGCAGTTGCTGGCGCTGTTGTGCGGGTTGGGTGCGGTCTCGGTGGTGCAGGTGCTGCGCGATGTCCACGCACGCCACGCCGAGGCAGCGCCCACGCCGGCGGCGATGACCGAGATGCTGGAGGCCTGGTCGGCGCACTGCGCCAAGGCCATTTCCGCGGACTGGGGGCTGTCGCCGCGCGTGCAACGCGCCCTGGAGGAGCAGTCGGGCGACGCCGATGCGGCGACCATGAGTGCGCTCGGCCTGGCCCTGCGCCGGCATCGCGCTGCGGCGGCCGCGCAGCTGGCGGTGCGCTATCGCCGTTAGGTGGCGCCGTTGCGTGGTCCAGCCAGTGATTGGTCGAAACGTGCGGCAGAGCGGGCGGGTGCCGAAGTGATGCGCGGCTACCGGGCGATGCGACGGGAGGTCGGCGCAGCCGACAGCGCGAGACAGCATGCGCCGACGCAGGCGCGGATCCCTGTCGTGTCCACGCTGGCGCCGAGGCTGATCTGCTTGCTGGCGCCGTTGGCGACGATCGCCGTCCATGAAGGTGGCGCCCTGCTGGCGGCGCCTGCGCATGCATGCGCTGCGCAGTTCCGGCTTGGCAGGTGGCCGCTCGGTGCCGCGCGGAGCCGGTCATGAGTTCGGCCGGGACAACACGCGGCGCGTGGATGCCATCGCCCTGGCTCAATCGGCTCCTGACAGGCGTGCAGGGCGTGCTGTTGCTGATCGGCATCTCGGCGATGGCGGTCGGCGCTATCGCCCTGGTCCAGGGCGTCTGGGCACCGGGCATGGTCGAGTTGCCGGTGATCCTGCTCAGTCTTCCGCTGGCGGGCATGGCGACGGTGGCGCTGCACGAGTGCGGCCACGTGCTGGCGGCGCGTGCCGCGGGCATGACCGTCTACCTGATCCATATCGGCCCGCTGCAACTGCATGCGCGCCGCCGTGGCTGGAGGATGCGTTGGCGGCGCGTGCGTCCGGGCCATCCGATCGGTTTCGTGCTGCCCGTGCCGGATCCCTCCCTGTCGCTGCGCCGGCAGTATCGATTGACGATCGTCGGCGGGCCGGCGGCCAATCTGCTGGTGGCGTCGATCGCATGGCTTGCCGCGCGATGCGCCGGGGTCGACAGCAATCTGGGCGCATTCTGCGTTGGCATCGGCGTCCTCAACTTCGCGGTCGCGCTGATCAATCTGTTGCCGGTGCAGGGACGGTCGGGAGCAACCGACGGCTTGCAATGGGCGAATGTGGCGCAGTGGCACGAAGCGGATGCCCCGGCGTACGTGCTTGCAGAACTCAATGGGTGGACATGCCAGGGCGTCACCGCGACAGGCTGTCGCCGTCCCGCCTGGACGTGCTCGCACGCAGCGACCTGGCCTTGTGCCACAGCTGGTTTGCGTTGAAGGCGGCGCAACAGCGTGGTCAGTGGCGGCAAGCGGCGGAACTGCAACCGCAGATGGAACAGCGCCTCGCCGAGGCGGGGCACGCTGCCGCGCAATGGGAGACGCTGGTCATGCTGCTGCGGTGCGAATTCGCATTTTCGCGTGCAATGGCAGGAAGCGCCGAGATGGAGATGCTGGATGCGGGACTGACGGCGGAGGCGGACTGGATCGCTCCTGCGTTGCGCCCGCGCTGCCGGGCATTGATGGCCGTGTGGCACGCCGACCCGGCGGGGGCGCAGGCGTGGTTGCGGCTGGCGGAGGCGGTGGCCGAAGACCAGGTCGATCGTGCCCTGCGAGCCACCGAAGCCGTGCTGCGCGATGCGATTCGTGGACTGCTGAAGGCCGAATGACCCGTTGCTTCGGCGCGGTCGACGCCATGCGCCGCTTGCATGAAGCGCGGCGCGTTTTCTCGACCTCATGCAGACGCGATGCGCCCGGCGGGCAGGAGGCGGCCGGCCGAGCGGATGCACCGGCTGCACGCATGCAGCCGGCGCTACGGCGGCGTGGCGAGCGCGTCTACCTCAGCGCAGCGGCACGTCGGCGACCTTGTCCTGGTAGTCGCGCTTGGGGTCGATGCCGAACAGCACCTTGATGCCGGCCATCAGGCTGGAACCGTTGAGCCAGATCTGCGCGTGATCCGGGTCCAGGCGCAGCAGCGCCAGCTTCGGATCGTCCTTGCCCTGTTCGTACCAGGCGTCGATGAAGCCGTTCCACAGGCGCTCGATCACCGCCTGGTCGTTATCGACGCTGAGCGTGCCGCTGATGCTGGCGAACAGGTCGTGGTTCTTGGCGCTGAACGCCGCGATCACCCGCTGGCTCTGCGTCAGCTTCTGCACCAGCGCGTTGTCCTTGGAGGTGAAGAACCAGATCGGGCCGCCGCGATCGCCCTCGAACTGCGCGGTCATCGGCCGGGCGTGGCCGTCCTCGACGCCGTCCAGGCCCAGCATCACGGTGCGGTCGGACTTCAATGCCTTCCAGAATTTCTCTTCCAGTTCCTGCGGGCTGGCCATGCGGATCTCCGAACGGGCGACAGTGCCCGCCCGCACTGTGCCTGCGGGCGCGCGCGCAGGCCGTGACGGGAGGGTGCAGGCCACGTGCAGAGCCGGTGCGCGCGTACCTCTGTAGACAAGTGCGGCGACGCGCAGCGCGCTGCGATGCGTATCGAAGCATCGCGCCGATCCCCAGTGCTACTAAGCGACCACGCCACGCATGCAGCGTGGCGGACGGACCACGGTTCCGCAGGGAAGGCGTGTGCCGACTGCCCGCGGCACGCGCCGCTTTCCGACAGGACGTTTGCCGATGAGTGCGATTCCCGCGACGCAACCGCTGTTGCCGCCGCAACTGACCCTGGCGATGGCCGCCGCCAGCATCGCCGCCTACGCGGCCTACGAAGGCAAGCCGGTCTCGGCGCCGTCCGACTACCGTCTGGTCGCCCGCTGGTCCGGCTGGGATGGCGACCCGCTGGGGGGCAGCGAGGAGCTGTTCGGTCTGCTGTTCCGTTCCACCGCCACCGCCGGGACCTATCTGTTCGCGTTCCGCGGCACCGATTCGGACCTGGACATCTACGAGGACCTGGACTTCTCCACCACCGCCTTCGTGCCCAGCGCCGGTACCGTCACGCCGGTGCCGCAGGTGTCGGCCGGGTTCTACGGCATCTACAACGGCAGGGGCGGCGCCATGCGCGCCTCGATGCGCGCGCAGTTGTTCGCGCTGCTGGAGCACTTCGCGCCGACCCGGGTCTACGTCACCGGGCACAGCCTGGGCGGCGCGCTGAGCCAGTTGTTCTCGCTGGACCTGGCGCTGAGCCGGCCGGGGCTGCCCAGCCGCAACATCAACTTCTGCAGCCCGATGGTCGGCGACGCGAGCTGGGAACAGGCCTATGCCGCGCATATCGCCGCGGCCGACAGCACGCGCTGCTACAACTACTGGGACTACGCGCCGTCGCTGCCGCCGTCCATGTTCGGCTATGCGTCGGTGGGGCAGGCGTTCCGCACTGCCTACGACGTCAACGGCGCCTGGTTCCCGCATCTGCTGCCGCGCCACTCCATCGCCAACATGCAGGTCGTGCTGCAGCACGCCCTATGGCAGACGCCGCAGGCCTGGAGCGGGACCTTCGCCGACCAGACCGATCCGCAGCGGCTGATGCGCAGCCAGATCCCGCCCACCACGCCGCATCCGGCCTGGGCGGACATGGCGCTGACCGCGCGAGCGGCCGAGCAGGCGCTCGGCTTTCCGGAGGGGGCAGCGGCGTCGCCGGCGGCGGCCACGCCATGAGTGCGTGCGCGGCCTGGCGGCGCGCCCGTTGTGCCCGCGGTCACTGCATGGTGCCGCCACGGGTGCCACGCTGACCGCCCATCGATCGCGAGGACGTCGCCATGGCATCGTTCGACCTGTATCTCCCACAGCTGCTGCGGTTCGAGGGCGGCTTCGTCGATGATCCGAACGATCCGGGCGGCGCCACCAACCACGGCATCACCCTGGCCACCTTCCAGCGCTGCGCGCAAGCGCTGCTGGGCCAAGCGCCGACGCTGCAGAACCTGCGCGCATTGACTGTGCAGCAGGCCGCGACGATCTACCAGCACGACTACTGGGACAGGATCGGCGCCGATCAGATCGCCTCGCAGACGTTGGCCGAGCTCGTGTTCGATTTCTACGTCAATGCCGGCGATGTCGCGATCTCGCTGCTGCAGCGCGTCCTGCAGCAACTGGGCGCGACCGGCTTGGCGGTCGATGGCGAGATGGGGCCGGCGACCCTGGCGGCGCTTGCCAGTGCGGACACGGCACAGGTGTACGCGCAGTATCGGCAGCAGCGCATCGCCTACTACCAGCGCCTGGTGGCGGAGCGTCCGGCCGACGCCGAGTTCCTGGCCGGCTGGCTGCGCCGCGCGGAATGGTTCCCGGCGAGCCTGCCGGCCGATGCGTCGGCGCCTGCGCAGACCGGCACCGCCTGATGCGAGGCCGCGCCGTGCACGGCGCGTGCATCTGCGTTTCACCGCATGCGCATGCCGCGCTGTCTAGTCTCCCGAACCAGCGTCGGCCATCTGCAGACGCCAGCGCACGCGATGACGGCGTGCGCCTGTCCTCGTTTTCGGGAAGACCGCATCATGATCAAGTGGGCCATCATCATCGCCATCATCGGACTCATCGCCGGCGCGCTCGGCTTCAGCGGCGTGGCGGGCGCGGCGATCGGCGTCGCCAAGTTCCTGTTCTGGGCAGGCATCGCCATCGCCCTGGTGCTGTTCGTGCTGGGCACCATGCTGGCCAAGAAGGTCAGTTAAGCACCAGGCCGGGTGTCGCGTCGATGCAGGTGCGTCGCGCGACAAGTCCGTAGAGCGAGGCCCTGTGGTGGTTGGCAGGCGCCTGCCGTGCCATTGAAGGCCTAGGCGTCGCTGGCGGTATCGGCTTCGTGCGTTGCAGCGTCGTCGTCGGAGGCGGGCTTGGCCGCTGCGGCACGCGCTTCGCGCTTGCGCGCTTCTTTTTCTTCCTGCTGTTTCTTCTTGGCCAGCTCGCGCTGCCGCTTTTCGAAGGAGTAGTTGGGCTTGGCCAATGCATGTCTGCCGTCAGGGGAATGCCCTGAGTGTAGCCGCTGCGCGGCTTCGGCGTGCGAAACGGACAGGCCGTCATCGGGACGGCCTGTCCTAGGCGCAGGTGCGGGAGTACGGCCCTCCCGGACCTTGGCTTACGGGCTCAGATACTGCTGGATCGACGAATACACGTCGGCGAAGCGCGAGTAGTAGTCGGGATCACTCGGTGCGCTGCAGTATGAGGTGCCGCCATACAGGCCGCCGCGCAATTGGTAGGCGCCGCTGCTGTTGACGGTGAACAGGCCGGAGCCGGACGAGCCGCCTTCGGTGACGCCGGTGCTCCACTGCACGCGGTACAGCGGCGATTTGCCGTCGATGGAGCTGGACAGCGCGGTGACCTTGCCCAGCGAGTACTTCTTGACGTCGCCGGCCGGGTGGTGGATGCCCTCGATCGCGGTGCCGGTCGAGCCGATCGCCGAACTGCTCCAGCCCGCGTAGAACGCGCCGCTCGGCGGAGCGCTCTTGAGCTCGAGCAGCGTGGTGTCGCGGGTGGTGTTGGTATAGCGCAGGTAGGCGCCGCCGCCGAGCGTGGTGTAGTTGGAATTGACCGTGGAGCCGCCGCAGGTGGTGGCGTCGTAGAACCAGTAGGTCTGCAGCGTATTGGCCACGGTCTGGGTGCTGATGCAGTGCGCCGCGCTCCAGAACATCGCTTTCTTCGGCGAATTGCTGTTGTTGAGCAGGGTGCCGGTGCACAGGTAGGTGCTGCCGCCGCTGGTGAAGGTCATGCGCGCCACCGACTTGGCCGCCGAGGTGAAGCCGGAGGTCGGATTGGCGCGGCAGACGATGTCGCGCTCGCACGAATCGCTCTCGCCGATCATCGGCCGCATCATCGTGTCGCTGGCCACCGGGCTGATGTCCAGGTGCGAGAGCTGCGGGATCTTCAGCGCGAAGCCTTGCGGGTACTGGCCGGCCGGCAGTTCGATTTCCACCACCATGCGAGCGCCGGCGATCACCGCCGACCAGCCGGGCTGGCTGCCGGCGAACTCGGCGCCGCTCTGCTGGAACACACGGCCATCCTCGCCGGCGAAGCGCAGCGTCGCCTTGCGCGGATCGCCGGGCTGGGCGCCGCTGCCGCTGAGCTGCAGCGCTGCGCGCAGCGCCTGCGCATTGGTCGAGGCGATTTCGAAACTGGTGACCTGGGCGCCGTTGGGCAGCGTCTGCCAGCGCAGGCGACGCAGGTTGATGTCGGGCTTGGCGACGTCGCGGGAAAAGCCGATCTGCAGCGGCTGGCCGTGCTTGACCTGTTGCCCGCGTGCCTGCTTCATCGCCGCGGCCTTGCTGCTGTCGGGCGCGGCCAGTTCGATCAGGCGGGGGGCGTGCGCGCTGCCCGGGGGAAGGCTGCGCAGTTCCGCGCCACCGAGCGCGGCGGCATCCGGGCGGGCTTCGACCGGGGCGGAATCCATTTCGGCTGCTGGGGGAGTGGCAGCCATGGCGGCGGGGGACATGCCGGCAATGCCGGCGAGCAACGCCAGGTACAACGCATGCTTGCGATTCATCGATCTTCCTTCTGCGAAGAGGGACGAGACCATCCGGCAGGGGACCGGATGCCATTGCACCCGAGTTCGAGGTGCCTGCCGAGGCTACGGACGACGCCAGGGCGGTTGCGTGTCAGGCGTCACGCTCGGAGGGCCGGTTTCGTAGACAGCTGCTCACATTGCGTGTGATGGCGCGAAAGAAGCGCACGGCGCTGCCATGCCGCAGCGACATCGTTGCATGGGCGCTGCAATGCGGATCCGTGCCCGATCGAGTGGGAAGGGCAGGATGGGTGGCGCTATCTGGAGCGGCCTGATCGACACGTCGACACGGACGTCGGCCAGTCCCCCCGCACACGTGCACCAGCGGCTCAGGCCGCCCCGCCGAACCGCATGAAGCCAGGCGCGGACGCTCCCGCCGAGCACGGTCCTGACCGGTTGCCACCTTTCTGCAATCTTTCCGACAAATTTCAGTAGATTCAATCACTTGAATCGTCATCTGGCGTGCTGCGACGCAGCTTGCATCGATTCAAATTCGGCCTATAACGCTGGCGTCGCATATATGAACTTTTCGTTCTTTTATGCACCGCCTTGCGGATGGCCCGCGCAAGGCCAGGGGAATCGGGCGGGCTCGGCACATCTCCAACATCGATTGCTCCTGTGGGGGGAGACCAGTGAACAGAACCGCTTTCCGGCGTGGACTCATCGCCAGTTCCATTGCGCTCGCGCTGTGGGCGCCTTCTGTCATGGCGCAATCCGCGCCCGATGACGCGGCCCCGCCCAATGGCGCCGGCAAGGCCGACAAGCCGGTCGAACTCAAGGCGGTGACGGTCACCGGATCGCTGATCCCGCGGGTGGAGGTCGAAGGCCCTGCGCCGGTGGTCACCATCACCGGCGAAGAGATCAAGAAGCAGGGCTACACCACCCTGTGGGAATTCCTCGACTCGCTGCCGCAGGTGGGCCAGCAGGTGTCCGACCCGGCCTCCTGGGGCTCCAGTTCGGTCAACGCGCGCTCGGTGAACCTGCGCGGGCTCGGCCCCGGGTTCAGCCTGCTGATGATCGACGGCCATCGCGTGGTCGACTACCCGCAGCCGCTCAACAAGCAGAGCAACTTCCAGAACTTCAACAACCTCCCCACCGGGATGATCGATCACGTCGAAGTGCTGGCCTCCGGCGCGTCGTCGATCTACGGCTCGGACGCGGTCGCCGGCGTGGTGAACGTGATCCTGAAGAAGAACTACCAGGGCAACCAGTTGCAGGTCACTGCGGGCGGCGCGACGCGTGGCGGCCGCCGATACGGCGACATCAACTACGTCGGTGGCCGCGCGGGCGACAACTGGCACGTGACCTACAACCTGGAGCACTCCAACCGCAGCGCGCTGTGGGGCATGGACCGGCCCTACCAGGATTCCGTGGCCGACGCGGGCTACGGCGCCTGGGGTCCGGCCTCGCGCATGTTCGGCTACCAGTACGATGCCGCCGGCGCGATCGCGCTGTCGGCCACTGACGCCAACGGCCGCTACATCACGCCGCCCGCCGGCACCTGCGACAAGTTCACCAACTCGCGCCTGACCCAGTCGCACTCGGTGACCACCAACGGCACCCAGGTCACCGGCGTCACCGACAACGGCTTCTACTGCGCGCAGCCGGCGCTGTTCCAGAACTGGGTGCTGACCCCGGGCAGCATCAGCAACAGCGGCTATCTGGCGGGCGAGTACGACTTCCAGAACGGTCTGCAGTTCTACGGCTCGGCCGCGCTGTACCAGACCGTGGGCATCTCCAACACGCAGCTCAACGTGTTCAGCGCCGGCCCGTTCTACGACCAGACCACCGGGCAGACGGTCAACCAGGTGATCCGCCAGCTGACTCAGAAAGAGATCGGCGTCAGCGCCAACACCTACGATCGCGAGCGCAACTGGAACCTGCAGGCCGGCCTGCGCGGCACCGTGTTCGACGGCCGTTTCAACTGGGACCTCAACCTCAACACGCAGAAGTACATCGTCCGCGAGGCGTTCACCGGCTACAACGCGCAGGCCACCAACAACTTCTTCCTCGGCCAGCAGCAGGGCACCACCGCCGACGGCCTGCCGATCTACGCCTTCAACTGGCAGCAGTTCTGGAACCCGATCACCCCGCAGCAGTACGACCAGTTCGCGGTGACCGGCGTGAACACCGCGTCGTCCTGGCTCGACCAGGCGCAACTGCGCGTCAACGGCGACCTGTTCAAGCTGCCCTGGGCCGACCGGTCGGTGGGCTGGGCCGCGGTGCTCGAAGCCGCACACAACGGCTTCAAGCTGTCGCCCGACCCGCGTGCGGCCGATCCGTCCACGTTCCAGAACCCGTTCGGCGCCTACCTCACCGGTGCCGGCACCCGGCAGCGTTTCTCGCTGGGCACGGAGTTCCGCGTGCCGGTGCTGGAGTCGGTGACCTGGACGCTGTCCGGCCGCCTGGACAAGTACAACGACGCCAGCCGTGCCGACATCGCCCGAACCTGGGGCTCGGGCCTGGAATGGCGCCCGTACGACGGTCTGCTGCTGCGCGGCAGCTACGGCACCAACTTCAAGGCGCCGGACATGCAGGCCATCTACCTGACCGGTTCGACCTCGCCGGTGGGCTTCTACGCCGACCCGCTGCAGTGCGTGAACGCGATCAAGGCCGGGCAGAACAACAACACCTGGTGCAACAGCGTGCAGCGTCCCGGGTCGCAGTACTACACGCTCTACACCAACGGCAGCCGCCTGCTGCTGCCGCAGACCGGCCACTCCTGGACCTACGGCTTCGTCTGGCAGGTGCCGGGCGTGCAGGGGCTGTCGGTGTCGGCCGACTACTGGAACATGGGCGTGGACAACGCCATCCAGTACCTCGGCCAGGACACCGTGCTGGCCGACGAAGCCGGCTGCCTGACCGGGCTGAAGCCGAACGGGACGTCGGGCCTGTCGCCGTACACGGCGCACGTGGCCGGATCGGAGTATTGCCAGATGGTCACCCAGATGGTGAAGCGCGACGCCAACGGCCAGATCGTCTCGGTGCAATCGGGCCCGATCAACGAAGCCTCGCTGTACGTGGCCGGCGTCGATGCGACGCTGGACTACAAGTTCCACACCGACGGCTACGGCGACTTCCGCGCCGGCATCAACTACACCAACAACCTGTCGTACAAGCAGCGCGTGCTGGCGTCGGATCCGTTGCAGAACACCCGCTATCAGAACGTGGCCAGCCGCATGACCTGGATCGCCGACTGGACCAAGGGCCGCTGGAATGTGTCGATCTCCGGCGTGCGCAACGGCCGCATGCGCGCCCCCAACTACGCCGGCTGCGACGTGCTGCCCAACGGCATCCAGCCCGGCATGGTCACGGTGTCCAATGGCGGCAACACGATCTCCACCGGCGTCTGCCAGGTCACCCAGGACGGCAACCAGGTCACCGTGCCGGATACGACCTACCGGGGCCACGCGCCGGCCTGGATCACCTGGAACGGCTCGGTCGGCCTGCAGGTCACGCCGGACCTGCATGCGAAGCTCACCGTGTCGAACATCTTCGACAAGGTCGGTGCGATTCCGTATTACGCCGGCGGCTTCGAGTTCGTCACCACCGGGCAGACCGCGAGCGAGTACAACGGCCGGGAAATGTTCCTGACCCTGGACTACACGTTCAACTGAGCGGGCAGCTGATCGTCGGCGGGCTTCGCGGGAAGCGGAGCCCCCGGATCTTCATGGGCCTGGCGTTGCCTCGTGTCAGCTCTCGTCGCAGCGCGCGCTGTCCAAGCGTACGTGCGCCACGTGATCTCACCTGGCGCCTTGCGCTTCGCGATGCGATGCGCTCGATCGTCGTGCAACAGCCTCTCCCGCTTGCGCAGGAGAGGCATTCGCAGGAGAGGCACTACAACCGAAGAGGCGGTCCCGAGCTGCGCTCAGCGGCGCCGGTTCGACGGCACGAACTTGTACAGCTTGTTGACCCCGGTGCCGAAGTTGAAGCGGCTGTAGCCCGCACCCCAGTACACCGCACCATCGACGATCGCCGGTGCGCTGGACACCGAGCCGCCGGCATCGAAGCTCCACAGCGTGGCGCCGGTCTTGGCATCGAGCACGGTCATCGCGCCGGACATCGAGCCGGCATAGACCAGGCCCGGCGACGACGCCAGCGGGCCGCGGCCGCCGGCGCCGAACGCGGTCTGCACCGGATCGGTACCCGGCACCTTGACCTGCCAGAGGATCTTGCCGCTGGCCGCATCCAGCGCGGCCCAGGAGCCTGCGTTCCAGGTCTCGGTGTTGCCCGGCGCCAGCGTGTACGCGGTGTGCTCGTTGTTGTTGATGGCCACGTACACGCGACCGGAGAACGGATCCACCGACGAGCCCCACTCGATGCCGCCGGCGGTGCCGCCCGGGCCGACCTGGGTCGACCACACGGTCTGCCCGGTGTCGGCGTCGAAGGCCCAGTACACGCCGCTCTTCTGGCCGGCACCGACCAGCGCCTGCGGCTTGCCGTTGCGGAACGCCGTGAACAGGTTGGCGCCGCCGCCGCTGAAGTCGTAGTCCGGCCCCTGCGGGTCCTGGCACAGGCCATTTGTGGGCGCGACCAGGCACGACAGCGACCAGGCGTCGGCGCCCTGCAGGCGGCGCGTCCACACCGGCTTGCCGCTGCGCATGTCCAGCGCCAGCACCGAGTCGACGTAGTTGTCCGGCGCCATGCACGCCAGTTGCGCGGTCTTGTCGCCGTTGGCGTTCTTGACGCAGCTGGCCACCTCGGTCGGCACCGAGTAGTTGTTGCCGGTGGTGGCGTAGACGCGCTGGCGCAGCGGATCGATCGCCAGCGTGCCCCACACCGAGGCACCGGTGTAGCCCTCCGGCGTGGTGCGGAAGCTCCACAGCAACTTGCCGGTCTTCAGGTCCAGCGCGGCGACGCTGCCGCGGAAGGAATACTTGTAGCCGGCGCTCAGGCCGCCCCAGTCGCCGGAGGACACGCCGACGTAGACGCGGTCGCCGTAGATCACCGGCGAGGCGGTGATGCGCGCCTGCGGGTTGGATTCGACCAGGGTCTTCCACAGCAGCTTGCCGGTGGCCTTGTCGATCGCCAGCACCGTGCCGCTGGCCTGGTCGCCGACCAGCACGCTGTCGCGCGCGATCGCCGGGCTGTTGCGCGACAGCGAACCGGCGATGCCGGTGTAGTCGGCCAGCTTCACCTGCCACACCGCCTTGCCCAGGTCGGTGTCGATGCGATACAGCTGGCCGCCCCAGTCCGGCACGTACAGCGCCGTGCCCTGCACGGTCGGCGTGGCCGAGACGTCGCCCTGGGTGGTGAAGGTCCACGCGGTCTTCAGGCGCGCGGCGTTGAACGGAGTGATCTGCCATTCGCCGGGCGCGAAGCGGGTGTTGAGGAAGCCGCCGCCGGCGCTGTCCCAGAGGCTGTGCGTGGCGAACGGCGTGCCGCCGGAGAACGTGCTGCGCCATTGTGCGCTGGCGGCGCTGGTGTTGGTCGTCGCCGCTGCGGTGCCTGCGGACTGCGCCATCGCCATTGCGCTGAACATCAAGCCGGGAATCAACGCCAGCCGCAGGCGGGAGTGGTTCTGGTGTGCATCACGCGTTTTCATGGATGTCCTTCGGGCTTGGGAGTGAGGATCCCCCCGTCACGTCCGCGGCCATCCTAGAAGTGAAAATCCTTGCGTGTCATGTACTTACGAAAAAGTTAGGGCTTTTGCAAAAGGTTGCTGCGATAGCGAAAAACGATGGTGGCGGCATCGCGTTGTCATCGTGCCGGCACGCGCGTGACGCATGTCGTCGCAGGCTGCGATGGCCGTCGCGGCCGCGTGTTGTCGCGCATCGACACGGCGCGGCAGATTGCGTCCGCGTGGCGCGTGGCGATATGCGCCATCGATCCCGTGTGCCGGATTCGCCGCGTGAGCGCGGGCTGAATTGCGGTGCAGTCCGGCGTGTCCGCAGTGCGCTGCGGCGACGCCGCATGGGCGGTGCGAGCGGTTGGTTACACTGTGCGATCACCGTTGTCCGCACAAGGAATGCCTCGATGAAATGCCCCTCGCTGTTGTCCCTCGCCATCGCGCTGTGCGCCACGGCCGCAGGCGCCGTGCAGGCGGCAACGCCCACGTCCACCGCGGCGCTGGAGGGCAAGGTCGATGCGCTGTACACGCGTGCGCCGGACACGCTCAAGCCCGACGAAGTGAAGGCGATGCAGCAGCGCCTGCTGGACTGGGCGCAACTGCAGCGCTATCGCGCCGACAATGCCGCGCTGCAGGCGCCGGCCGCGGACGCGCCGCGCGTGGTGTTCTACGGCGACTCCATCACCGACGCCTGGGGCCGTCGCGAAGGCACCACGTTCTTCCCCGGCAAGTCCGCTTACGTCAATCGCGGCATTTCCGGGCAGACCACCGCGCAGATGCTGGTGCGCTTCCGCCAGGACGTGATCGACCTGAAGCCGGCGGTGGTGGTGATCCTGGCCGGCACCAACGATCTGGCCGGCAACACCGGGCTGTCCACGCTGGAGATGATCGAGGACAACCTCAGCGCGATGACCGAGCTTGCGCAGGCGCATCACATCAAGGTGGTGCTGGCTTCGGTGTTGCCGGTGACCGACTATCCGTGGCGGCCGGGCCTGCAGCCGGCGCAGAAGGTGCGTGCGCTCAACGCGTGGATGCAGCAGTACGCGCAGCAGCACGACGCGGTGTACCTGGACTACTACAGCAAGCTGAGCAACCGCGACGGCGGCATGGACAAGACCGTGGCCATCGACGGCGTGCACCCCAACAACGCCGGCTATGCGGTGATGGCGCCGCTGGCCGAGCGGGCCATCCAGCGCGCGCTGGCAAAGCCCTGAGCCACGCGCGCTCCTAGCCCCTCTCCCCCCGGGAGAGGGGTTGGGGTGAGGGTACGACCGCCGGAAACAATGATCATCGCCACAGCGCCCACCGCCCCTCAGAACCGCTCACCCTCCGGCAGATAGCGCCACTCGCCCGGTGCCAGCTTGCCCAGCGGAATGCGGCCGATGCGCAGGCGGCGCAGGCCGGTCACTTCCAGCCCGACCTGCGCGCACATGTCGTGCAACTGGCCCGGCTGCACGTGCTTGATCGCGAAGCGCAGGCGCTGTTCGCTCTGCCAGCTGACCTTGCACGGCGGCAGCGTGCGCTGGCCATGGCGCAGGCCGTGCGCGAGCCGATGCAGGCCGTAGGGCTGCAACGTGCCGCTCACCTCCACCACGAACTCCTGCTCCAGCGTGGCCGCATCCTCGCTCAGCCGCCGCAGTACGCGGCGGTCCTGGCTCAGCACCAGCAATCCGCTGGCCTCGGTCTCCAATGGCAGCGGCAGACTCAGGCGCAGGAAATGGCGCTTGAGCACACGCATGTCGCTGGCATCCAGCGCGCTGCGGTTGCCGGGCGTCGCCAATGCCATCGCATCCTCGGCGCGCATCCCGGCCGGTTTGTGCAGCAGCAGCGTGACCGCCTGCGCCGGGCCGAGTTGCGCGTCGGGCGCCAGCGTCACCTGCTGGGTGGTGATCGGCGTCTGCGGTTCCTCGACCACCACCCCGTCCACGCTGACCCAGCCGCCCTCGATGTACTGCTGCGCCTCGCCGCGCGAACACGGCAGCAGGGCGGCGAGATGCTTGTCGAGACGGACGGGGCTGGGCATCGGCAGTACGCGATCGGTCGGGGGCGCAGTGTACGGGCGTCGCGGGGACGCTGCCACGCAGCTGCGCCTCAGTGCTCGGCCAGTTCCAACTGGGTCAGGTACAGGCGCAGGTCGAATTCCAACTGGTGGTAGTCCGGCGTCATGTGCGCGCACAGCTGGTAGAAGGCCTTGTTGTGCGCGCTTTCCTTCAGGTGCGCCAGTTCGTGGGCGACGATCATCGGCAGGAACGCCGCCGGCGCATCGCGGAACACGCCGGCGATGCGGATCTCGCGGCTGGCCTTGAGCTTGCCGCCCTGCACCCGCGACACCGTGGTGTGGGTGCCGAGTGCGTGCTTCACCGCCTGCAGGCGGTTGTCGTAGATCACCTTGTGCAGCGGCTCGGCGCTGCGCATGCAACGGTCCTTCAGCGCCTGCGTGTAGTCGTACAACTGGCGATCGGTGCGCACCGCGTTGGCCTCGGGGTAGCGGCGGCGCAGCCAGTCGCCCAGGCGCTGGCGCGCGATCAGTTCGCGCACCTGGTCCAGGACCTGGGGTGGGTAGCCGACGAGGTAGCGCAGGGTGTCCATCCCGCCACCTTAGCCTGGCGCGCGCGGCGGGGCATCCGCCGTGTGCGGCCTTCGCGGGCGGGCACCGGCGCTGCGGGTATCATGCGCCTCCCGAATCCGAGTCCGTGGACGCTTCCGATGCGCAATCCCCTGCAGGAGCAACTGCTCAAGGCCGGCCTGGTGAAGAAGAGCCAGGTGGCGCAGGTCGCGCGCGAGCAGGCCAAGGCGCGCCAGGGCAAGACCCCGCCGCCGCCCAGTGCCGAGCAGCTGGAGAGCGAGCGGTTGCGGCAGGAGCGGGTGGAGCGCGATCGTGCGCTGTCTGCCGAGCGCAATGCGCAGGCGCGTGCGCAGGAGCAGCGCGTGCAGGCACGGCAACTGGTCGAAAGCCACAAGCTCAAGGCCGACGGCGAGATCGACTACCACTTCACCGATGCCGGCAAGATCCAGCGGCTGCGGGTGGATGCGGCCTTGCGCGCGCAGCTGATCGCCGGCAGCGTGGCGATCGCGCGGCTGGATGCCGGCTACGTGCCGGTGCCGCGCGCCGTCGTGGAGAAGATCGTCGCCCGCGATCCGGCGACCATCGTGTTCGATGCGCTGGCGGCAACGCCGGCCAGCGGCGAGGACGATCCGTACTACAGCCAGTTCAAGGTGCCGGACGATCTGATCTGGTGAGGCGGGACGCCGGGCGGCGCTGCATGAACGTCTCGGCGAGGTGAAGCCGGCGTGCATTGCATTCGCCGGTGCCGGCCGCATCATCCAGGCAAGGCAACAGTGTGGAGACGACCATGGCCACTGGGTGGGCAGGCGACGGCGCGGTGCAGGACCAGATCGATGCGACCGTCGAGGATGCGATCAAGCGGGCGCGCAGCCAACTTCCGCAGGGGCCGGGGCTGAGCCACTGCGAGGACTGCGACGCGCCGATTCCCGAGGCGCGGCGCAAGGCCGTGCCGGGTGTGCGCCTGTGCGTGGCCTGCCAGGACGCGCAGGACCGCGCGCAGCACGAGCACAGCGGCTACAACCGCCGCGGCAGCAAGGACAGCCAGCTGCGCTGAGGCTCAGCCGGCGCGATCGGTCTCCAGCGCAGGCTTTGCGTGCAGCGCGATGTTGAGCTGATCGACCACGATCGCCCAGTCGGCGTCTTCCAGGCGCTCCTCGCGCAGCAGTTGTGCCTGCGCGGGTGTCCAGAACGGGGCTTCTTCCAGGCGCATGTCATCGGGCAGCGGCGCATGCTGGGCGATGAACTGGCGAATCTCGCCTTCGCTGTTGGGCAGGCCAAGTTGGGCGAAGAGGTCGGCGAACGGATGAATGACGGGTTCCATGCAGTACCTGGTCGGGAAAGGGGAGATCGCCGCGCTAGGCGGCTGGCATCGACCATAGCGGCTTCGTCATGTGCGTGGCGTCAGCGTCGGCCTCGGTGGCGTGCGGCGCTCAGCCCAGCCCGGATGGAACCGGATGGCTGCGCCAGCGGCGCGTGCTGCGCTGGAAGAACAGGCTGTTGGGGATCTGCAGCACGCTCTCGCCGTCGCCGTCGCGTTCCTCGCGCAGCGTGGTGTAGATCAGATTGATGTCGATCACCTGGCCCTTCAGTCCCGGCTTTTCGCCGTTCTCCAGCAATTCGATGTGGTCGTGCAGGCGGAACGGGCGCGTGGTGAAGATCAACAGCGTACAGAAGATGTTGGACAGCACGCTCCAGGCGGCGAAGAACGCCACCGCCGCGACCGCGGCGAAGCCGGTGAAGGCGGTCCACAGCACGGTGCCGGAGACGCCGAAGCGGTCCAGGATCAGCAGCAGCGCCGCCGCGTAGATCACGAAGCCGCTGCCGCGGCGCGCCATCATCACCAGTTCCGGCGGCAGCGCGTAGTGCTCGCCCAGGCGCCGGATCAACCGTCGCAGCAAGGTCCGCAACAACCAGGCGCCGAGCACGATCAGCACGATCTGCGCGCCGGGCACGATCACGTCGAGCCAGCGGTGCGTCCACGGCGGCAGCAGGGTATGGAGCGAGGGCATTGCACTTCGGAACACGCAGGGGAGGCGCGATGGTCGCAAGCGTGGCCGCCGCGGGCAAGTCGTGCTGGCGTGCGCTGCGGCGGTGGGCGGCTCAGCCGGCGCGTTCCAGCGCCTCCCACTGCGCCTCGGTGACGTCCGGCAAGGCTTCCAGCGCCGGCTTGGCGAACAGATAGCCCTGGTAGAGGTCGATGCCCAGCGCGCGCAGTGCACGGTACTCGGCAGGCGTCTCCACGCCCTCGGCGAGGATGCGGCAGCCCAGCGGCGCGGCCATCGCGACGATGCCGCCGACGATGTGGCGGCGCGCGGCGCTGCCGTCGATGCCGCGGATCAGCGCCATGTCCAGCTTGATCAGGTGCGGCTGGAAATCGGCGAGCAGGTTGAGGCCGGAGTGGCCGGCGCCGAAGTCGTCGATCGCGGTCAGGAAGCCGCGCTGCGCGTAGTCGCGCAGGATGCGCACGACCTTGGGCAGGTCGGCGATGCGTTCGGACTCGCTCAACTCGAAGATCAGGTCGCCGGTGGGCACGCCGAAGTGCTCGGCCGCCCTCAGGGTCAGGCGGATGCAGGTCGCCGGCTCGTACACCGCATTGGGAATGAAGTTGATCGACAGGCGCGTGCGCAGGCCCAGCTGCGCGGCGGTGGCGATCGCCTGCACCCGGCAGGTCTGGTCGAAGCGGTACATCTGCTGCGGGCGCACCCGCGCCAGCACCGCCGCCGCGCCGCTGCCGTCCTCGCCGCGCACCAGCGCCTCGTAGGCGTAGATGGAGCGGGTGGCTGCATCGACGATCGGCTGGAACGCCATGCGCACGGCGAAATCCAGCGGCTCGCCATCGCGACAGTTGCCGCAGGCGGGCTGGCCGAGTTCGGCGGACAGGGAGCGCAGGAGCATGCCGAAACGAGACCGTGGAAGAGATCGCAGTATGCGCTTCTGGCGTGAAGACGGTGCCGTGCTTGCGCACCGGCGCCGGCACTCCGAGGGCGCCGTGTTCGCCTGGCCGTGTGGTCGTCGGCGCCAGCCGGAGGCGCCGTCGTCGCGTGCCAGGCGCCGCGTCCTCGCGCGGCGTGGACCGGCGTCCATGTCCGGCCGTGTCCCGCCGCAGGTGCGCGCGATGACGGCGGGATGCGCGGGCGTTAGCCCGCGTCGGCGACGTCGACCTTCTTCAGCACGCGGGTGGTGCCGAGCACCTCGACGCGGCCGCCGGCCTGGTGGAACGCGGCCAGGTCGGCCTCGATGCGCTCGCGGCTGAGGCCCTTTTGCGCCTTGTCCGCGGCGCTGGCGCCGCGTGTGTTCCTGGCGCTGGGCGAAGCGGTGGTGCTGGTCGGTCGTGCCATGCTGGAACTCCTGCAGTCAGTACATCGTCAGGGGAATGCCACGGGTCAGTTGCTCGTGGTGGGTACGGCGGATCTCGCGGCAGTACGGGCCGGCCATCGCGAACTTGCGGCAGACCGCCGGGCGCTGCGCGTAGATGGAGCAACACATGCGCGCGCCGTCCACCGCCACGCACCAGCCGTCCTCGTCGCGCGCCATCACGTGCAGACCCTCGCGGGTGTACTCGGTGAGATGCTCGGGGACGTGGTCGTCCGGCATCACCAGGACGGTCAGGCGGCAGCAGATCGCGTCGCAGCGGTCGCAGGCGATGTCAGCGTCGGTCGCGTCGCGCGCGTTCTCGCTCATGCGTCGCCGCCCCGATCCGGACCTGTCGGCCAGGAAGGTGGCTGAAGCGGCGACGCCAGACGCTCGATCTGGAGCGTGGCAAGGGCGGGGGACATGGCGCTCCGAAGGATCCGGCCCGTAAAGGGACGGAGGTTGGCGCGAGAAGGAAGCGAGTCGGGCGACAGGAACGGCCGGACGAGACGCGCGTAGCGACGTGACGCTGAAGCGTGCCGCCATGCTACGCCAGTCGTGCGCCCGCTGCATGAACAATGCGGGCCGCAGGCGGCGCGCCGGCCGCGAGCGGCCGGTCGGGGAGGGGCCGCCGGCGCCTGTGCCGCGTCAGTCCTGCGCGGCGGCCAGCGCCAGGCCCTGCACCACGCCGAACGAGGGGTCGCCGTGGACCAGGCGCGCTTGCGGGAACGCGGCAGCGACCAGGCGCTGCAGGTAGCCGGCGCGCGACATGCCGCCGGTCAGGAACACCGCGGCCGGGTCGCCGCCGATGTCCTGGCGCACCTGCGCCAGCAACTCCTGCAGGGCCTCCAGATAGCTGCGTGCGGCCTGCACCAGTTCCTCGGCCTGCACCTGCACCTGCAAGCCGGCTTCGATGTAGTCCAGGATCTCGGCGTGGTGCTCGGCGTCGCTGAGGCGGATCTTGCTGCGCTCCACCGCACGATACAGGCGCGCGGTGTTGCCCGGTTCCTGCAGCGCCTGCAGGCGCGCCTCGTACGGCGCTGGGACGGCGTCGTAGCGGTGCTGGCGGAAATCGCGCTGGCGGGTGGTGTCCTGCACCATCGCCGCTTCGACGTAGTGGTGCGAGGGCACGCGGGTGATGCCGCGGCCGAACTGCGGCATGAACCCGGCCAGGCTCAGCGCCAGGTCGATGTCGGTGCCGCCGCGCGGGATGCCCCAGGCGCGGTGCACCTGCGGCGCGGCGTCGCCGCCGACGCTGGCGTGGGCGATGTCGGTGGTGCCGCCGCCGATGTCCACCACCACCGCGGTGTGGCGCTCGCGGCTGACCGCGTGGTAATGCATCGCCGCGGCGGCCGGTTCCTCCAGGAAGGCGACGTCGTCGAAGCCGGCGGTGATCGCGGCGCTGTGCAGGATCTCCAGCGCCTGCGCGTTGCCGGCCTCGCCGATCGAACTGCGGAACTGCACCGGGCGCCCGAGCAGGGCGCGGCGCACCTGCACGCCCAGTTGCTGCGAGGCGGTCAGGCGGATGTGTTCGAGAATGTGCGCGGCGATGCCGGTGATGGTCTGGCGCGCGCGCGGATGCAGGTTGTAGCCCAGCATCGACTTGGGACTCTGCACCAGGTTGCCTTCGCCTTCGACGAAATACGCGTCCAGTGCATCATCGCCGTATACCGCGTTCTGCAGCAGCGCCGCGGAACTGCGCGGCTCGCGCATCTGCGTTTCCATCCATTGCCGGCGCACCACCCGGATCGCATCGCGGCGCAACGCGTCGGGGCTGCGTTCGCGGCCGGCGGCGAGCGCGTCGCGGCGGCCGGACTCGATCAGCTCGTCCACCTGCCGTTCCAGCGCCGGGGTCAGGTCGAACTCGGCCGGGTCGCGCATCACCTCGGGGAAGTACACCGTGGTGCGGAACTGCTGCTGCGTGCCGAACTCGATCGGCACCACGCGGCCGTCGATCACCGCGGCGGCGGCGGAATTGCTGGTGCCGAAGTCGATACCGAGGCGCATGACGGTGCCGGGGGCGGGAGGGGCCGCGCACTGTGGGGCAAGCCGCCGCGCGACGCAAGCGCGGCCGCAAACGCACGAGGCCCGCATCGGCGGGCCTCGTCGGGGACGCGAAACCGGGTCGCTTACAGCGCGGCGCCGGCGTGGCCCTGGTTCTTTTCCTGCTCGGTGGCCTCGCGCACGCCGGCCACTTCCACGGCGAAGTGCAGCACCTGCCCGGCTAGCGGGTGGTTGCCGTCGATGGTCACCAGTTCTTCGCCGACCTCGGTGACCGTGACCAGCAGCGGGCCCTGGTCGGTCTGCGCCTGGAACTGCATGCCCGGCGCCAGCGACCCGGCATCCGGGAACGAACCGCGCGGCACCTGCTGCACCAGTTGCTCGTGGCGCGGGCCGTAGCCCTCGGCCGGGATCACGTCGGCGGTGACCGACTCGCCGGTGCGCTTGCCGGTCAGCGCCTTTTCCAGGCCCGGCACGATGTTGCCGGCGCCGTGCAGGTAGCTCAGCGGATTGTCCGGCGAGGACTGGTCGATCACTTCACCGGCGTCGTCGGTGAGGGTGTAGTGGATGGTGGCGACAAGCCCGTTGGCGATCTCCATGGGAAACCTCATTCAGTGAGTAAGGGGGATACGCCGGCACAGTCACAGCGCGATGAGAGGGGTGCTACCCGGCTACCCTAACGAAAAGCGGCGCAGGGCCGCAAGTCGCGTCGGGGCGCCGCCATTCAGGCCGGCGGCGGCCGGCGCAGCGCGGTGCGCCGGGCCAGCCAGGTCTCCGGGGTCTGCGGCTTGACGAACAGCGCCTGCAGTTCCGGATGCTCGGCGCGCGCGGCGGCCTCGATGCGCTCGATGCACGCTTCGATCTGCGCGGTGCTGCGCTGGTCCTCGAACTCGGCGCTGAGCGCGGCCACCACCTGGTCCGGCCCCATCTGCACGCTGAGTACGCCGTTGACCGCGCGCACGTCCGGATCGGCCGCGGCAATGCGCCGCAGCGCGTCGCCGAGCGAACGCGCCGCCGGCTCGCCGATCAGCAGGCCCTTGGTCTCGCGTGCCAGCACGAATGCCGAGCAGGCCAGCACCGCGGCGATGCCGATGGAGGCGACGCCATCCAGTTCCGGCATGTCCAGCCATTGCGCGGCGAGCAGCCCGGCCAGCGCGATCAACAGGCCGATCAACGCCGCGCTGTCTTCCACCAGCACGGTGAACAGGCTCGGGTCCTTGCTCTCGCGGAACGCCTGGATGTAGCTCAGGCGGCCCTTGCGCGCGCGGAACTCGCGCAGCGAGACCCACCACGAGCCGCCCTCGAACAACAGCGACAGCCCCAGCACGATGTAGTTGAGGGTGTGGTCGCTGGCCGGCTGCGGATCGCGGATATGGGCGATGCCCTCGTACAGCGACACCCCCGCGCCGAGCGCGAACACCAGCAGGGCGACGATGAAGCTCCAGAAGTACAGTTCGCGTCCATGGCCGAACGGATGGGTCTCATCGGCCGGGCGCGCGGCGCGGCGCAGGCCGTACAGCAGCAACAGCTCGTTGACCGTGTCCACCAGCGAATGCACGCCTTCGCTGAGCATCGCCGAACTGCCGGAGAGCCCGGCGGCGACGAACTTGGCGATGGCGATGGCCAGATTGCCGGCGAGCGCGGCGTAGATCGCGAGACGGGACCCGGACGAGGCGGACATGGCATTCCTGCGGCTGGCGCGGCCGCACGGCGGCACGGGGCGGGCGGCTACAATAGGCGGCTCGCCGTCGTCGCCGTATCAAGGATTCCCATGCCCGCCGCACCCGCCTGCCCGCAATGCACCCTGGAAAACACCTATGTCGACGGCGCCAACTGGGTGTGCGCGGACTGCGGCCACGAGTGGCCGGTCGCGGCCGACGCCGCCAACGACGCGGCGACGGTGGTGCGCGACAGCAACGGCAACGTGCTGCAGGCCGGCGACACGGTGGTGGTGATCAAGGACCTGAAGGTCAAGGGCTCGTCGATCCCGCTCAAGCAGGGCACGGTGATCCGCGGCATCCGCCTGGTCGAGGACGATGCCGAACACATCGAAGGCAACTCGGACAAAATCAAGGGCCTGGTGCTGAAGACCTGCTTCCTGCGCAAGGCCTGAGCCGCTGGCCCGATGCGCCGCCGCGCCGCAGAGAATGTCGGGCGCAGCGGCAGCGATCCGGCTCAGCCGCTGCGCGCCCAGGCGCGTGCCGGCTGCGCGAGGATCCAGGCCGCGCACAACAGCGCCAACGCGCTCCATGGCAGCGCAGCGACACCCGAGCGCTGCAACAGCACGCCGCCGAGTCCGCCGCCGACGGCGATCGCCAGGTTCCAGGCGGTGACGATCAGCGATTGCGCCAGATCGGCGGCAGCGCCGGCGCGACACGCCATCGCGGTCTGGAACAGCGTGGCGCAGCCGCCGAAGGCCAGTCCCCACACCGCCAGCGCCGCCGTCGCCAGGGGCGGCGCATGTGGCCACAGCGCCAGCGCCAGCGTTGCCAGTGCGAACAGCGCAATGCTCGCCAGCAGCAGCGGCCGTAGCCAGCGATCGATCCATACCCCGACCCCGGCGATGCCGAGCAGCGCGGCCAGCCCGAACAGCAGCAGGTAACGGTCCACTGCGGGATCGGCTTCGATCCGCGCCAGCAATGGCGCCACATAGGTCTAGAGCAGGTTGTGCGCCAGGACGAACGGCAGCAGCGTTGCCAGCACCTGGCCGACTCCGGGCAGCGCCAGCACCCGGCGCAGCGGCAGTTGCGCCTGCGTCGCCTGGCCAGCGAAGTCAGGGACCGTGGCGCGCACCCAGACGAGCAGTACCAGACTCAGCAGCGACATCGCGCCGAACGCCCAGCGCCAGCCAAGATGCTGGCCGAGCAGGGTTCCGGCTGGAATGCCCAAAGTCAGCGCCAGCGGCGTGCCGATCATCGCCACCGCGATCGCGCGGCCCTGCTGTGCCGGCGCCGCCATGCGGCTGGCGTGGCCGGCGAGCAAGGCCCACAGCAGGCCGGCGCTGACACCGGCGAGCAGGCGTGCGGCCAGGATCAACGCGTAGTCGTCGGAGATCGCGGTGACCATGTTGGCGACAGCGAAGCCGGCGATGGCCAGCAGCAAGGGGCGCCGGCGCAGGCGGCGGGTCGCGGTGGTCAGCGGGATCGCGGCCAGCAGCGAGCCCAGCGCGTAGACGCTGACCAGTTGCCCGATCCATGCCGCCTCGACCTGCAACCCGGCCGCCATCGCCCGCATCAGCCCCGCCGGCAACGTCTCGGTGAGGATGGTGACGAACCCGGCGCAGGCCAGCGCGAGCAGGCCACTCCAGGGCAGGCGCGGCGCGGCCGGCGGCACCGCTGCGTCCCGGCGCGGTGCGGGCATCGCCCCGTTCATGCGCGCGCGCCACCCAGCGCGGCATACACCGCATCGCGCAGATCGGTGACGAACACGCCTGACATGCCCTCGTAGAGCGTGTTGGTCAGCGCCACCACGCTCAGTTGCCGCGCCGGGTCGACGAACCAGCTATGCCCGTAGGCGCCGCCCCAGCGCCAGGTGCCGGGCGCTTCCGGGGTCGCGGTCGGCAGCGGGTCGCGCAGGACCGAGAAGCCCAGGCCGTAGACCCAGCCCGGTGCGTCCGGCGGCCCGAGTTCGCCGACCTGGGCGCGGCCCATTTCCGCGACCAGCGCAGCCGGCAGCAGCGCCGCGCCACCGCTGCGCAGCGTCTCCAGCAGCCGCAGCACGTCGCCGGCATTGCCGACCATCCCGGCGCCAGCCGACGCGAACGCGTTGCGGTCCAGTGCGCGCGAGGGATGGAAGACGATCCAGGCGCCGTCGGGAAAAGGCGCGACCACTTCGCCTTCGCCCAGCCGATGCGGCGAAGGCTGGTCGTTGACGTACGGCACCGCCAGGGTGGAAACGTCCTCGGCATGGAAGGACGTGGCCTGCATCCCCAACGGGCCAGTGACCAGATCACGGACCAGTTGCGCCAGCGGCTGCCCACTGGCGGCCTGCAGCACCGCACCGGCGACGTCGATCGACAGGGAATAGCCCCAGCCGCTGCCCGGCGCGTACCGCAGCGGTACCTGAGCGAGACGGCGCAGGTTTTCCTCCAGGCTCAGGCCACTGGCGTCCATGCCATCGGAAACGCCGGCGCGCGCGAGCGGGCCACCGGCGGGTTCAAGAAAGCGGTAACCCAGCCCGGCGCTGTGGCTGAGCAACTGGCGCAGGCTGATGTCCGGCACCCGGCCGTCGGCCAGGGCGGGGCGGAACCACGGCAGCCAGCGTGCGACCGGCGCATCCAGGCTCAGGCGGCCCTGCGCCACCAGTGCCAACGCCGCGGTGGCGACGATCGGCTTGCTGACCGAGGCCAGGCGAAAACGCGTCTCCTCATGCATCGGCCGCTGCGCCTCGCGGTCGGCCCAGCCGGCGGCGCGGCGGTAGACGCAGGCGCCCTGATGGGCGACAAGCACCACCGCACCGACCAGCCGCTGCTGCTGCAGGGCGGCGTCGATCGCGGCATCCAGCGGCGCGGCCTGTTGGGGCGACAGGGGCGGCAGCGCAGGGGACGGAAAAGCGGAGGCGGTGGCAGAGGATGCGGGCATGGGGGCAGCGCTCGGTGAAGGGAACGACAGCGTGGACGCCTGCCAATTGCGGAAAAAGACGGGTAGATTTCCTGGCTACAAGGACAAAAATGTCCGCAATGGAGCGCTGCAATGGACAGTCTGGGGAGCCTGCGTGGCTTCGTGCAGGTGATGGAGAGCGGCGGCTTCGCCGAGGCCGGGCGGGCGCTGGGCCTGTCCGCATCGGCGATGGCCAAGAGCGTGTCGCGGCTGGAACAGTCGCTGGGGGTGCGCCTGTTCCATCGCAGCACCCGCAGCCTGACCCTGACCGCCGAAGGCCAACTGTTCCTGCCGCGCTGCCGGCGCATCCTGGCCGAGGTCGAGGCGGCGCGCGGCGAGCTGGGAAGCCTGGCGGCGACGCCGAAGGGGCGGCTGCGGATCAGCCTGCCGATGAACAACAACGTGCTGCTGCCGGTGCTGGGCGACTTCATGCGCGCCTATCCGCAGGTGCAGTTGGACCTGGATTTCGACGATCGCCTGGTGGACGTGATCGAAGAGGGGTTCGATGCGGTGTTGCGCGTGGCCGAGCCGGACGATTCGCGGCTGGCCTCACGCCGCCTGGGCAG
Source organism: Xanthomonas sp. LF07-6 (assembly GCF_034105445.1). Classification (NCBI taxonomy): domain Bacteria; kingdom Pseudomonadati; phylum Pseudomonadota; class Gammaproteobacteria; order Lysobacterales; family Lysobacteraceae; genus Xanthomonas; species Xanthomonas sp. LF07-6. The sequence continues at coordinate 474,584 of NZ_JAXGGI010000001.1, read as the reverse complement.
TTTCCGCCGCTGCCTGGTGGCCTCGCCCGATTACCTGCAGCGCTGCGGCACGCCGTTGCGGCCGGCCGACCTGCTGACGCACCAGTGCCTGCACTACCGCTTTCGCAGCAGCGGGCGCCTGGAAGCCTGGCCGCTGGGTGCGGCGGCGGCTGACCTGTCGTTGCCGGTGTCGATGGTGTGCAACAACATCGAGACGCGGCTCAGCTTCGCTGTGCGCGGCTGTGGCATCGCGTTCCTGCCGGAGCACTCGGTGCGCGCGGAACTCGCGGCCGGCACGTTGCGCACGCTGCTCGACGACTATGTCGACTCCACCGGCACCTTCCATTTGCTGTGGCCGTCGAGCCGACACATGCTGCCGAAGCTGCGCGTGTTGGTCGATTTCCTCGGCGAGCGATTGATGTTCTAGGCGTGCAGGAATCGCACAATGGCGTTGTGCAGCGGTATGGCCGGGTGCTACACGCAGATCCGATGTTCGCGGCCTTGCGACTGCAGGCTGCGGCACATGTGCCGCAGCCTGCGCAGCGGGTTCAAACCAGCGTCGGGTAGTCGGTGTAGCCCTTGGCGCCGCCGCCGTACAGCGTGTCGGCGTCCACCTGGTTCAAGGGCGCGTCGCGGCGCAGTCGTTCCACCAGGTCCGGGTTGGCGATGAACGGGCGGCCGAACGCCACTGCGTCGGCGCGGCCGGAGGCCACGGTCTGTTCGGCCAGTGCCTTGTCGTAGCCGTTGTTGACCAGCCACGGACCGTGGAACTTGGCGCGCAGCGCGGCATAGTCGAAGGCGATGTTGTCGCGCGGGCCGCCGGTGGCGCCTTCGATCACGTGCACGAAGGCCAGGCCCAGCGGATCCAGGCGTTCCACCGCGCGCTCGAACAGCGGCTGCGGGTCGCTGTCGCGCGCATCGTTGGCCGGGGTCACCGGCGACAGGCGCACGCCGGTACGGTCGGCGCCGATTTCCTGTGCCACCGCTTCAACCACTTCGAACAGCAGGCGGGTGCGGTTCTCGATGCTGCCGCCGTAGGCATCGTCGCGGTGGTTGCTGCCGTCGCGCAGGAACTGGTCGATCAGGTAGCCGTTGGCGGCATGCACTTCCACGCCGTCGAAGCCGGCGGCGATGGCGTTGCGGGCGGCGCGGCGGAAGTCCTCGATCAGCGCGGGGATTTCGTCCAGGCGCAGTGCGCGCGGGGCGGAGACGTCGGTGAAGCCCTCGGCGGTGAAGGTCTTGGCATCGGCGCGCTGCGCGCTGGGCGCCACCGGCGCGGCGCCGCCCGGCAGCAGGCTGACGTGCGAGATGCGGCCGACGTGCCACAGCTGCAGCACGATCTTGCCGCCACGGCGATGCACCTCGTCGGTGACTTTCTTCCAGGCCGCGACCTGCGCGTCGCTGTAGATCCCCGGGGTGTCCTTGTAGCCCTGGCCCATCGGGCTGATCTGGGTCGCCTCGGCGATGAGCAGGCCGGCGCTGGCGCGCTGGCCGTAGTACTCGGCGGCCAGTGGCGAGGGGATGCGGCCTTCGCCTTCGGCACGGTTGCGGGTCAGGGGCGCCATCACGATGCGGTTGGCCAGTGCGATCGCGCCCAAGCGCAGCGGCGTGAACAGCGGGGAAGCGGTGTCGGTCATCGGTGGGTCTCTCGGTGGTGGGTGGGGCGGCCGACCCTACAGCGGGGCGCTGCAAGGCGGCGTGCGTGCAGGACATGGGGGCGCGTGCGGCGGTTTCGCGGCGGCGCGGTGGGACAGTGCGTTGCTGCGGCGGCACCTTCGCGAGGGCATCGCCACCCCGGGCGCCACCAGCGGCACCACGCAACGCGGCGTTGCGCAGGCGGGGCTGCAGGATTTGCTGCAATGCACAATAATGGGCGGCCCTTTCCTTCGGGACGTGCGCATGACCTCATCCGCCACGGCGCCGCTGTCGCGGCGCGGCTACGTGCTGATCCTGTTCGCGCTGGCGATGGGCGGTTTCGCGATCGGCACCAGCGAGTTCTCCACCATGGGGCTGATGCCGTACATCGGCCGTGGTCTGGTCATCGATGCGCCGCAGGTCGGGCATCTGATCAGTGCCTATGCGCTGGGCGTGGTGGTCGGTGCGCCGCTGCTGGCGATCCTCGGCGCGCGCTGGTCGCGCCGCGATCTGCTGCTGGCGCTGATGGGCTTCTATGCGTTCGGCAATCTCGCCAGCGCGGTGGCGCCGGACTATCACAGCATGCTGCTGGCGCGCTTCGTCGCCGGCCTGCCGCATGGCGCCTACTTCGGTGTGGCGACCCTGGTGGCCGCGTCGATCGGTCCGCCCGACCAGCGTGGCGCGGCGGTCAGCCGGGTGCTGCTCGGCCTCAACCTGGCGGTGCTGGTCGGCAACCCGCTGGCGACCTGGCTCGGCCAGGTGGCGGAATGGCGCTATGCCTACGCCCTGGTCGCGGCGATCGCGGTGCTGACGGTGGTGCTGGTGTGGCGCCTGCTGCCGGCCGATCCGCAGGAGGCGCGGCCCTCGCCGTTGCGCGAACTGCGCGCCTTCAACCGCACGCAGGTGTGGCTGGCGCTGGGCATCGGCGCGATCGGCTTCGCCGGCATGTTCTGCGTCTTCAGCTATCTGGCGCCGACCCTGATGGAGGTCACCGGGGTCTCCGAGCATTGGATCCCGGTGGCGATGGGCGCGTTCGGGCTGGGCGGCCTGCTCGGCAATCTGGCCGGCGGCTGGCTGTTCGACCGGATGCAGTTCCGCGCGGTGCCGCTGGTGTTGCTGTGGTCGCTGGCGGTGTTGCTGGTGTTCCCGCTGGCGGCCACCTCGCCGTGGGCGGTGCTGCCGGCGGTGGTCGCGGTCGGCAGCATGGGCGCTTTGGCGCCGGTGCTGCAGACCCGCCTGATGGACGTGGCCAGCGACGCGCAGACCCTGGCCGCGGCCTCCAACCATGCCGCGTTCAACCTGGCCAACGCGCTGGGGCCGTGGCTGGGCGGCATCGCGATCGGCGCCGGCCTGGGCTGGACCTCCACCGGCTATGTCGGCGCGGCGATGGCCGTGGGCGGCCTGCTGATCTACCTGTGGGCGCGCCAGGCGGCACGGCGTGGCGCCTGCGCGCACGCGGCCGGCTAGGGGGCGCTAGCGCAGCGGCCGCGCGGTGGAAGACAGCCGCCGTAGCGCGTCCAGCTTGCCTTGGTAGCGCGGTTGCGTGGCCGGATCGGCGTGCGCCATGGCCTCGCGCAGCGCCGCGGTGGCGCGGCGGGTGTCGCCGCTGTGCAGGTAGGCGCGGGCCAGGGCGAAGTACAGCAGGTGGGCGCCGTCGTACAGGTGCAGCGCGTGACGGTAATAGGCAATGGCCGCGGCGTAGTCCTGGCGCCGTTCCGCCTCGTTGCCGAGCAGGTATTGCTGGAATGGGTCGCGTTGGCGCACCTGTTCCATCTGCCGCTGCAGGGCGGCCTCCCGCGTGCCGTCGCCCAGGCGTCGGGCGAGGCCCACGGCGTTGGACAGCGCCGGCAGGTGTTCCGGATCGATCTCCAGCGCCTTGGCGTAGTCGCGTGCGGCGGCGGTGCTGTCGCCATCGCGCATCGCCAGCACGCCCTGGTTGTTCCAGGCCCCGGCGAAGCGTGGGTCCATCTGCAGGGCCATCGCCAGATGCGCGCGGGCGCCGTCGACATCGCCGTCGACCATCAGCTCGGCGCCGCGGTTGTTGTAGTAGTGGGCGAGGGCGCGGCGGTCGGAGATGGGCTGCGGCCCGCGCCGGTCCATCAGCACGCTGCGGTCCAGGTCGATGCTGCCGCGGCCGCTGTCCACGCGCACGCCGGCGTTGACGTGGCCGACGTTGTACAGCGCATTGCCGTCCTCGTACCAGCTCAGCACGCGACGCACCTCCTGGACCTGTGCCTGCAGTCCGATGTCGCGCGCCATCGCCACGAACAGCAGGGTGAAGGACAGGCAGTTGACGTGGCGCGTGGCGTAGCTCTCGGCGACGCTGTGGGTGGCCTTGGGGTCGTATTGCAGGTCCAGGCCGTTGGCATCGAAGGCCAGCGCCACCAGTTGCTGCAGACGGTGTTCGGCATCGGCGCCGCGGTCGATGCGCTGCTGCAGCAGCGCATGCAGCGCCGGTGGAAGTTGCATGATCTGCTCAGGGATCGGAACGGCGGTTGCCGCGGTAGTCATCGCCGGAACCGGCGGTGTCGCCTCTCTCTGGACGGCCGCTGCCGTGTGCGATGAAGGTCGCGACGGTGTGGGCGGCGACGGGGCGGCCGTGGCGGCGGCGAGCAGGGCGAACGCGGTCCAGGCGAACATGACGCACCTCGCGGTGCCCTGCAGTGGCGAGGGCTCGCCTGCACTATAGGCCCTCGCTGGCGAGACAGGACGGTCATCGTGGCGGTGCCGACGAGCGGTCTCCGGCCGACGCGATCGACGGCGGCGGTCATCCACAACCGCTGTGGACGAACGTGGGGCAACCGTGTGGATAAGTCGCTGCCACCCAGGCGCCACAATGCACGCAGACAGGATGGTGAAAACTTCGCCACATGTCTGACTGCGCAGTGCGGCCATGAACGCGTGTTCACCACGGGCAATGCCGCGTGACGAGCGAGCGCCGATGGCTCACGTGCGCTTTATGCCGCTCTGCCCAGCATCGCCAACACCACGCAACGCGGCAATCCTCTCGACCGCGCCGTGCGATATCCAGGTTCACCCCCGTGTGCCCGTTGCGCGATATCGCCGGCTTCGCCACAGGAGTTTCCCATGAGCATCCAGAGCAAGACCACGCACAGCCTCAACGACCTCATCGCCATTTCCCGCGACGGCAAGGACTTCTACGAAGAAGCCGCCAAGAAGGTGGGCGACGCCGAGTTGTCCGCGCTGTTCCTGCGCATCGCCGGCGTCAAGTCGGACATCGTGAGCAGCCTGAGCGCAGTGGTGCAGTCGGTCGGCGGCAAGCCGGAAGAGCACGGCACGATGGTCGGCAGCATGCAGCAGATGTACGGCAAGGTCCGTGCCGCGCTGGGCGACACCAAGTACGGCTACGTCGCCGAGCTGGAAGAGTCAGAAGATCGTCTGCTGAAGGCCTTCAACGAGACCATCGCCGACGCCGACACCCCGGTCGCCGCGCGCGACGCCGCCACCCGCCTGCTGCCGGAAGTGCGCGCCTGCCACGACGTGATGCGCACCCGCAAGCAAGCGATGAAGAACGCGGCGTAAGCGCCGCCCGCCGCCGGCCCGGCGCGCCGCATCGCGGCGTTGTCCGGGTCGGCGTGCCGATGGTCTGCAGCGGGACGGTGCGCTTGCTACCATGCGTGCTCGACCGCTGCCCGACCTGATTGCGGCGTTTGCCGCTTCTGCCCATGTCTCCCGATGCTGCGCCTGCCGGCGCCCAGTTCTCGCTCGGTTTCGATGCGCCTGCCGCACGCGAAAGCCTGTTCTTTGCGCTGCTACCCGACACGCGAACCGCGCAAGCGGTGCACAGCCTTGGCCAGCAACTGTGCCAGGCGCATGGTCTGCACGGGCGTGCGCTGCCGCCGGAGCGGCTGCATGTCACCTTGCACTATCTCGGCGAATACGCCGGGATTCCGCCACGCTTGCTGCAGCAGGCATGCGCCGCCGGGCAGGCGCTTGCGGCCTCGCCATTTGAACTTGCATTCGACCAGGCGGTGACCTTCGACAGCCGCGCGCGCAGCCGACCACTGGTGCTGCGCGGTGATGCCGAGCCTGCGCCGTTGCTGGCGTTGCGTCAGGCGCTGCAGCAGCAGTTGGCCCGGCACGGCGTGGCGCCGCGCGCCGACGGCGCGTATCTGCCGCACATGACCCTGGCCTATGTCGATCAGGCGTTGGCGCCGCAGCAGGTGCCGGCGCTGCATTGGCAGGCGACGTCGCTGAGCCTGATCCGCAGCGTACAGGGCCAGGGCCGTTACCTGCACGAAGCCAGCTGGCCGTTGCGCGCCGCCCCTGCGCAGCACGACGCATGAACGCGGCGCCGCTGACCCTGCCCGAGGCGCAATGGGCGCAACTGCGGGCGGCCTACGCCGAACCGCCGCGGGCGTATCACCATTTCGGCCACGTCGAGGCGGTGCTGGCGCACTACGCCGAGGTCGCCGCCGACACCGGCTGGCGGCAGCCACGCGAGGTCTACCTGGCCGTGCTCTATCACGATGCGGTCTATCGTGCCGGCCGCGGCGACAACGAAGCGCAGTCGGCGCGCCTGGCCGAGGCGGCGATCGCGCAATGGCTGCCGGACGCCGGGGTGGAGGCGACGCGGGTGGCTGCGCTGATCGAACTCACCGCGCGTCACGGGCAACTGACCGTCGACTCGGTGGATGCGGACGCCGCGCTGTTCCTGGATTGCGACATGGCCATCCTCGGCGCCGCGCCGGAGGCCTTCGCCGCCTACGACCGCGCCATCGCCAAGGAGTACCGCGGCGTGGTGCCGGGCTGGTTGTACCGACGCAAGCGCCGCGCGTTCCTGCGCACCGTGCTGGCGCAGCCGCGCATCTTCCTCAGCGAGCGCTTCCATGCGCGCTACGACGCGGCCGCGCGCGCCAACCTGCGTCACGCCATCGGCTGAGGGGACGCTGACCGCTGCCTGCGCCGCCTTCTTCTACACTGCCGCGCCGGTCTGCCCCGGCCGCCGCCACGGAGCCCCATGTCCGACCCTGCCGCCAATGCCGATCCCCGCCCGCAGGCGCCGCTGCCGCCGGGCCCCAGCGACTGCTGCGACAGCGGCTGTCCGCTGTGCGTCTACGACCTCTACCACGAGGAGCTGGAGCGCTACCGGCAGGCGCTGGCCGCCTGGCGGCTGCGCCATCCCGGCGCCGACGCGGACGCCTGAAAGGCCTGCCGGTGCAGGCGCTGGCGCAGGTCCGGCGTACCTGGCATGAACCAGGGAGCGCGCCGCGCTTCGCGCCGTCGCCGTTCGGGATTATCTTTACACGCCTTTTCAGGATTGCCGGATGATGCAGAAGCGTGGCGGTTGGATGTGGGGATGTGCATTGGGCGGACTGCTCGCGGCCGGCGTCGCCGGCGCAGCACCGGGCGCTGCGGCCACCGCCGCGCCGCGTGCCGGCGCACCGGCCGCGGCGCCGGAAAAGCTCAGCCACGGCCGCTTCGAGCAGGTGCCGGTGCTGTTGCCCAAGGGCAACGCGCAGCGCGTGGTGCTGTGGTTCGCCGGCGGCAAGCATGCCGACGCCGAGCGCATGCGCCAGATCGAGGCGCTGCGCGACGACGGCGCGATGGTCGCGGTGATCGACAGTGCGCACCTGCAGGCGGTGCTGGCCAAGATCGACGGCACCTGCGGCTTCTCCGCCGGCGACGTGGAGAATTTCTCGCGCTACGTGCAGGCCTATTTCCACGTGCCGACCTACCACCTGCCGTTGCTGGTGGGCGATGGCGACGGCGCCGCGCTGGCCTATGCGGTCGCGGCGCAGGCGCCCAAGCATCTGCTGGCGGGCCTGCTGACCGAGGATTTCTGCCCGGTGCAGGTGCTCGACGACCAGATCTGCGGCGCCGGCATCACCGCGCCGGCGCGTGCGTTGCAGGCGACTGCGCTGCCGGTGCCGTGGCTGGCCGCGCTCGATGCCAAGACCCGCCGCGACCGTTGCACCCAGCAGAGCGATGCGTTCCTGCAGAAGGTGGCGCAGGCGCGGCAGTTCCGCCGCAGCGCCAGCGGCGATGCGCTGCCGGGGCTGCGTGCGGCGGTGCGTTCGCTGGGCGACCGGCCCGGCGTCAGCCTGCCGCCGACCCCGGCCGACCTGGCCGGGCTGCCGGTGGTCGAAGTGCCTGCCGCCGTGGGCGCGGGCGATGCCGACAACGGCAACGTGTTCGCGATCTTCGTCTCCGGCGACGGCGGCTGGGCCGGACTCGACCAGCAGGTCGCCGGCGCCCTGGCCAAGGCCGGCATCCCGGTGGTGGGCGTGGATTCGCTGCGCTACTTCTGGAGCGAGCGCACGCCGCAGGGCTTCGCCACCGACCTGGACCGCATCTACCGCCACTACAGCCACCTGTGGCAACGCGGGCGGGTGGTGCTGATCGGCTTCTCGCAGGGCGCCGACGTGCTGCCGGCGGCCTACAACCAGTTGCCGGAAGCGATGCGCGACCAGGTGCAGCTCACCGCCTTGCTGTCGGTGGGCAAGACCGCCGACTACGAGTTCCACGTGTCCAACTGGATCAGCTCCGGCGACGACGGCCTGCCGATCGCCCCGGAAGTGGCGAAGATGCCGCCGGCGCAGACCCTGTGCATCTACGGGCAGGACGACGACGACGCGCTGTGCCCGGACCTGCCCAAGGGCGCGGTGCAACTGGTCAAGCTGCCCGGCGACCATCATTTCCAGGGCGACTACGCCACGCTGGCCAAGCAGATTCTGCAGCGGATTCAGTAGACGCCGGGATTGGGGAGGCGGGATTGGGGATTGGGGGTTGGTCGCGGGTGCGGGCTTGTCCGTTCGCGCCGTCTTAGGAGCGGCTTCAGCCGCGACACTGATCGCTGAAACGCCAGTTCTGCGCGGGACAAGCGCCCGTTCGGTGTCGCCGGACTCCATGGCGGTCGTACCCTCACCCCAACCCCTCTCCCGGGGGGAGAGGGGCTTTGCTGTTCCTTCTCCCTGCGGGAGAAGGTGCCCCGAAGGGGCGGATGAGGGTACGGTGCGAAGCCTCGTAAAGCTCCGGCAAACGGGGTAGCCAGGCCAATCCCCAATCCCGACTCCCCAATCCCCGCCTCACTCCGGCTTGCGTGGATCCAGCGAGATCAGCCGGGTCACGTCCAGCAGGGCGGCGGGCAGGTGCATGCCGCCGGGCGCGGCGAGGTAGCGGGTGCGCCAGGCAGGGGCGAACTTGGACTTGAAGCGGCGCAGGCCGGTGAAGCCGTAGAAGCGTTCGCCGTGGCGCACGATCAGGTTGCCGAAGCGGTTCCAGCGGCCGGCCAGGCGGTGCTGGGCCAGGCCCGACAGCGGCGCCATGCCCAGCGAGAAGCGCTTGTAGCCCTGGTCGCGGCCCCACAGGAACAGCTCGATGAACAGGAAGTCCATCGTGCCCTTCGGCGCATCGGCGATGTGCCGCATCAGGTCCACCGACAGCTCGTGACCGGCCGGGGCCTGCCACAGGTTGGCGAAGGCCACGACCTTGCCCTCGAACTCCACCACCGCGATCGGGAAGCGGCGCAGGTAGGCCGGGTCGAAGCTGCCCAGCGAGAAGCCCTTCTCGGCGCCGGCCTTGTCTTCCAGCCACTGCTGCGAGACCTCGGCCAGCACCGGCATCAGCGCGTCCACCGCGTCGGTCTCGACGATGCGGAAGCTCAGCCCGCTGCGCTTGCCGCGGTTCCAGGCCTGGCGCAGGTCGGCGCGGTCGCGGCCTTCCAGGTGGAAGCCCTCCAGCGACACCATCGCTTCCTCGCCGAGCTTGACCAGGGTCAGGCCCAGGTCCAGGTAGGTCTGCCAGTGCTGCTCGCCGACCTGGTAGAACACCGGGCGCAGGCCCATGCGGTCGGCTTCCTCGCGGAAGCGCCAGATCAGCGCGCGGGCCACTTCCGGCGCGCCGACCGGGTCGCCCATCGCCACCAGCGAGCCGCCGTAGCGCTGCATCATCACGAAGCCGGGGCCGTCCTCGGCCTGCAGCAGCGCCTTGTCGCCGGTCAGCACCAGGCAGGCCTGGGTGTCGGTGGCCTCGGCCAGCACCGGCGCCAGCGCGTCCAGCTGCGCGCCATCGGCCGGCGGCAACGGCGAGCGCGTGCTGTGCAGCAGCCGCGCCAGCCCGAATACCACCACCGCCACGCTGACCAGCAGCACCGCGCGCAGCGCACGCGGCGCGTTGGCCGAGGTTGCGAACTCCCACCACAGCTCGTTCTGGTATTCGACGTGGCTGTAGACGAAGAACAGCAGCCAGATCGTGGCGATCAGCACCAGGCCGAGGTTGCGCAGCCACGGCCACGACCAGGCCTCGTCGAGCAGGGCGCCCTCGCGATAGAACTCGCGGCGCGCGCCCCACAGGCCGACCGCCACCACCAGCGAGGACAGCGCCACCGAGACGTGGCCGCCGCGCAGCCAGGCCGGCAGCGGCAGCAGCACGCAGATGCCGATCGCCAGCACCCAGGCGGCATGGCTGCGCCGCTGCAGGCCCTGGCCGATCAGCAGCAGCACCACGCCGCCGAGGCTGGCCAGCAGGTGCGAGGTTTCCATGATCGACAGCGGCGCCATGTCCTGGCGGCGCTTGGGCGTGGGCAGGGTGCCGTCGATGACCAGCGCCGCGCCGACCGCGAACACCGCCAGGGCGATGATCTGCGGCAGCCACGGGCGCAGCGTGCGCCAGGCCACGCGGACCCCGCCGGCACTGGCGGCCAGCGGCCGACGCAGGCCGGACAGCGACGCCATCAGCACCGACAGCAGCAGCGGCACCACGTAGTAGGTGATGCGGTAGATCAGCGCCGCCGCCAGCACCGCCGCCGGCGCCACGCCGGGCAGCAGCTTGAGCAGGCTCCACTCGAACACGCCCAGGCCGGCCGGCACGGTCGAGACCAGGCCCGCCACCACCGCGACCAGGTACAGGCCGACGAAGCCGATGTATTCGATGCCCGATTCGTTGGGCAGCAGCACGTAGAACGCGGCACTGGCCAGGCCCAGTTCGACCACGCTCAGCGCGGTCACGCCCAGGGTGGTGCGCCGGTCCGGCAGCCACAGTTCGTGGCTGCGCCAGCGCAGGGTGCGGCCGTCGCGGCCGGCCAGCAGCAGCATCGTGGCGAAGCCGACCAGCAACGCGATGCCGATCGCGCGCACCGCAGTCGCGCCGACCGGCAGCGCCAGCGCCGCCGCGGCCGGTTCCAGGGTCAGGGCCAGCGCCAGCAGCAGCCACGCGCCGAACACGAAGCCGAGCGTGCTCATCAGCACCACCTGGCCGATCTCGGCCAGGCTCAGCCCGACCCGGCCGTAACCGCGCAGGCGCACCGCGCCGCCGGTCAATGCGGCGAAGCCCAGGGTCTGCCCGACCGCATGCGCCAGGAACGCGGTGATGCTGATCCGCATCGGGTGCAGCTTGCGCCCGCTGCGGCGCAGGCCGACGGCATCGAAGCCGATCAGGCAGGCATAGCTGCTCAGGCCCAGCAGCAGGGTCAGCACGATCTGGCTGAGGCTCAGCTGGTTGAAGGCGTGACGGATCGCACTGTAGCCGTGGGTGCTGAACTCCGTGGCCAGCGCGTGCAGCGCCAGGGCCAGGATCGCCAGGCTGGCCAGCACCGGCAGCGCACGGCGCCAGCCGGGCGTGGGTGCGGGAGTGGAGGGCGCGGCGTCGGTCATTGCGGACGGACGGCGGCGAGGCGCGACGGCGCACGTTGCGCGGTGCGCGACGCGGCCGGAGCGGAAGTGCGGGTGAAACGAAGACGGGCCATCGCGATACCGGTTGGATGAAAGCGTGTGACGAACATTGAGAGGGCTGCGACCAAGTGGCTGCGTCGCGGTGGGTGGGGTGTCAGGGCAAGCCGGGTTGCACCGGCCTGCCGCGCATCACCCCGGTGGGATGCCACGCGTCAGGTCCCGACAGCGGTCGCGGTCAGCGGCGCGCAGGCGAGTCCGGTACCGGTGAGCTTGGCGGCCTCCCGGGCCGCACCCCGCAGCGCACACATCGCCCCCCTGTCAGCCGTACCGCTCCTCTTGCCGTGCATCCCACGCTCCAGGCTATACCGGCCGTGCCGGCGACGCGCATGATAGTGGAATCGCACGTCGCTACGGCGTCGGGACCGCGGCAGGGGCCGTGGCCGGCGCATGTGGCGACGGTCTGTGTCGGTTCCGGAGCCTGTCGATGCCCTTGTCCGCATCTCCCTTTCCCACGCCGCCGCGCTGGACGCGCCTGGCCGGCGCCGCAGCGCTGCTGCTGGCGCTGCTGTTCCTCGGCGTGGCCATGGCGTTGCAGGTCGTGCGCGCCGATCTGCACTGGCAGCAGGCCACGCTCAGCCAGTACCTGCATGGGCCCGGCGGCCTGCTGCTGCGCACCGTCTACGTCCTGCTGGCCGTCGGCGTGGTGGCGCTGGCGGTCGGGCTGTATGCGCAGGCGCCGCCACGCGCGCGCAGCGGTGCGCCTGTATTGCTGTTCGGCTGCGCCGCGCTCGGCCTGTGCGGCGTGGCGATCGGCGACAGCTATCTGCCGCAGCGCGCACCGCTGCTGGCGCCGCTGGTGCACGGGCTCTCCGCGCAGACCGCGTTCCTGTGCGTGACCACGGCGATGCTGCTGCAGAGCGCGTGGCTGCGCGGGCAGGCGGCGTGGAAGGGCCGCGCCGGGCCGCTGTTGCTGCTGGCGGTGCTGGCGTTCGTGGCCCTGTGGGTGCATGTGCTGTGGCGCGCGCCGCCGCGCGGGCTGACCCAGAAACTGCCGATCGTGTTGATCCTGGCCTGGCTGCTGCCGGTGGCGTATCGCGTGTGGCGGCTGGTGCCTGCAGCCGCGGCGCAATCGCGCGACAATGGCGCGGTCTTCCCACTACAGGACAGCGCATCATGATCCAGCGTTTCGATACCGGCCCGCGGATGTCGGAGATGACCGTGTACAACGGCGTGGCCTATCTGGCCGGGCAGATCGCGGACGATACCAGCGAAGACATCGCCGGCCAGACCCGCCAGGTGCTGGCCGCGATCGACCGGTTGCTGGCGCTCGCCGCCACCGACAAGAGCCGGATCCTGCGCGCGGAGATCTTCATGACCGACCTGGCCGAGTTCGCCGAAATGAACAAGGTCTGGGAAGAATGGGTCAGCCCGGGCAACACCCCGGCCCGCGCCACCGTGCAGGCCAAGCTAGCCGACCCGGCCTGGAAGATCGAGATCGTGATTACCGCGGCGGCGTGAAAGCCGGGAATGGGGAGTTGGGAATGGGGAATGGGAAAGCCGGCAGTGCGTCGCCTGAGCGACCGCGTGAAGCAGTGGCTTCAGCCGCGACAGGCGTCTCCGGTAAGGCCCGTCCCGGCTGACCGCACGTTTCTTGGGTGCGCAGGTAATGCCGGCACTCGCGGGACGCCCATTCCCGTTTCCCCATTCTCCATTCCCGGCACCCCAGCGCCTCAGCGCCTGACGAACCGGTAATGCGCCACGCCCCACTGCTGGCCCTGTTCGTAGCCGAACAGTTCCGCGCAGGCCATCCAGAACATGCGCCAGCGTTGCCACCAAATCTTGGCGTCGGCGCCGTAGGTGGCCTGCAGCACCGGCATCAGCGTGTCGCGGTGGCGGTCCTGGTTGTGCAGCCAGGCGTTGGCGGTCTTCTCGTAATGCTGGCCGGACAGAAGCCAGCGGCGTTCGATCGCCAGGTCGTCCTGGAACTGCAGCAGGGTGTCGGCCGCCGGCATTAGGCCGCCGGTGAAGAAGTGCCGGCCCATCCAGTTGTCCTCGCCCTGCACCTCGAACGGGTAGGCCAGGTCGCGATGGCAGAAAATGTGCACGAATAGCCGGCCGCCCGGCACCAGCCAGTGGCTGACCCGCTTGAGCAGTTCGCGGTAGTTGCGCATGTGCTCGAACATCTCGATCGAGACCACACGGTCGTAGCTCTCGGTCGGCAGGGTCAGGGTGTTGGCGTCGTGGGTGATCACCTTGACGTTGTTCAGCCCGCGCGCACGGCATTGCGCTTCGATGTGCTCGCGCTGCGGCCGCGAGTTGGAGACCGCGGTGATGCGTGCGCCGGGGAACTGCTCGGCCATCCACAAGGTCAGCGAGCCCCAGCCGCAGCCCAGTTCGAGGATGCGCTGGCGGTCGCGCAACTGTGCGCGTTCGGCGTACAGCTGCAGCATGCGTTCTTCGGCCGCGTCCAGGTCGGGCGTGGTCGCATCCCAGTAGCAGCTGCTGTACTTCAGGCGCTTGCCCAGGCACAGCTCGAAGAAGCGCGGCGGCACTTCGTAATGCTGGCGGTTGGCTGCGTCGGTCTCGATCGCGATGGCGCTCTCGCGCAACGATTCGATCAGCAGGCGCTGGCGTTCCCAGGCCGCGTCGGCGCCGCCGGCGCGCTCGTCGCGCAAGCGTTGCGCGCACAACCGGCGCATCGCCGCGCGCAGCATGGCGTCGGGCAGCAGGCCGGATTCGGCCAGGCGCGTGGCCAGCGGCTCGGCCGGCGCGGCAGGCGGGGAAGAGGTGGCAAAGGTACTGGACATGGCGGATCTCCTCGCGCGGCTCAGTGCCGCGGCGGCATGGGGAAGAAGGCGCTGGTGCTGCGCTGGTAGTCGGCGTAATCGCGGCCGCGCGAGCGCAGCGCTTGCTGTTCGGTATAGGGAATGCCGGTGACGCGATAGAGGAAGGCGAACATCAGCAACGGGCCCAGCGCGGCCACGCCGACCCACAGCGCGCCGCTGCCCACCGCCAGGAACACGTAGGCGAACCAGTGCACGAATTCGAAGAAGTAGTTCGGATGCCGCGAATAGCGCCACAGGCCTTGGCGGCAGGTCTTGCCCTTGTTCGCCGGGTCGGTGCGGAACGCGGCCAGTTGCCGGTCGGCCAGGCTTTCCCCGCCGACCGCGATCAGCCAGGTCGCGACCGCCAACGTGGTCCACACGCTCCACTGCGGCTGCGGATTGCGCGCGGCCACCGACAGCGGCACCGCGAACGCCAGCACCACCAGCGCCTGGCCGAGGAAGAACGCCAGGAACTTGCGCTGGTCGCCGTGCCAGTGCTCGCGCAGGGCACGATAGCGGCCGTCTTCGTGCGCATCGCCGAACACGCGTACGCCCAGATGCCAGGCCAGGCGCGCGCCCCACAGCCCGCCCAGCACCGCGGTCAGCACCCGCGGCAGCAGCGCGCCATCGGCGCGCCAGGCGCAGTACACCGCGGTCAGCGCCATGCAGGCCGACCACAGCACATCGACCACGCCGGCATTGCGGGTATGTCGCTGCCAGGCCCAGCCGGCGAGCATGACCAGCACGGTGAAGATGCCTACATGCAGGAGCGGCCATGCGTTCATCGCGCCGCTCCGGTGGCCGGCAGCGCCGGCGTGGCGACCATCAGGCGGCGCGTCGCCAGGCTCAGCAAGGTCAGCGCCGCGGCCCAGCCCACAGCAAGCGCCAGCAGCGCCTGCGGCGTGGGCGCCACCAGCGTCACCGCCTGCCAGCCGCGCGCGGCCAGCACATAGCCCAGCGGGCCGCCAATGGCGCCGAACAGCGCCGCGCGCCAGGGATGGCGCATCACCCAGGCCAGCGAGTGCTGGAAGGTCAGCGCGAAGCCGGCCCACAGCGCCAGGATCCACAGCGGCGGCCACGGTGCCGGCGGCGCGGCGGCGTAGCGCACCCAATCGCCGGCGCGCATGGCCGCATCGACACCGGCGCCCAACGGCAACGCCAGGGCGATCAGCGCGGCGTCGCCACGCGCGCGGCGGCGCGGCTGCAACTGGTACAGCGCGAACAGCGCCAGCGCCGCCGGGCCGGCCCAGGCCAAGCCGTGCGCGGCGCCGACGACGGCGGCCAGCCACAGCCCCTGCAGGGCGAGGTAGTTGATCAGGTTGCTCATGCGTCGCCCGCCAGCGCCGGCGCGAACTGCGCCGGCCGTGCGCGCGGCTTGCTCAGCCACAGGTGCACGTCGCCGATCGAGCGCTCCAGGAAGCCGCCTTCGCAGTAGGCCAGGTAGAACTCCCACATGCGGATGAAGCGTTCGTCGTAGCCGAGCGCGCGCACCTGCGGCAGCCTGGCCATGAAGCGCTCGCGCCAGGCGCGCAGGGTCAGCGCGTAGCTGGGGCCGATGTCTTCCAGGTTGAACAGGCGCAGGTCGCTGGCGCGGCCGATCGCGCCGGTCATCGCCGCCACCGAGGGAATGAAGCTGCCCGGGAAGATATGGCGCTTGATGAAGTCCACCGACTTCAACGCCTGCGCGTAGCGATGATCCTCGATGGTGATGGCCTGGATCAGCGCCTGGCCGTCGTCCTTGAGCAGGCTGCCGACCTTGCCGAAGTAGGTATCCAGGTATTGATGGCCGATCGCCTCGATCATCTCGATCGAGACCAGGCGATCGTAGCGGCCGTCGAGATCGCGGTAGTCGCGCAGCAGCACCTCGACCCGGTCCGACAGCCCGGCGGCCGCGATGCGCTGCCGGGCCAGTTCGTACTGCTCGCGCGAGATGGTGGTGGTGGTGACGCGGCAGCCGTGGTGCTTGGCCGCATGCAGCGCGAAGCCGCCCCAGCCGGTGCCGATCTCGACCAGGTGGTGGTGCGGCTGCAGATCGAGCTTGGCGCAGATGCGCTGCAGCTTGCGCTCGGCGGCGCGTTCCAGCGCGGCCTCGCCCAAGGCGGCGTCGGCGTCGCGGAAGATTGCCGAGGAGTACATCAGGTTGCGATCCAGGAACAGCTCGAACAACGGATTGCCCAGGTCGTAGTGCGCGGCGATGTTGCGGCGGCTGCCGGCGCGGGTATTGCGCGCGAACGCGTGCAGGCCGCGCATCGCCAGGCCGCCGAGCCGGGCCAGGCCGGTCTCCATCGCGTCCAGGCGGTCGCGATTGCGCACCAGCAGGCGCACCAGTGCGACCAAGTCGTCGCAATCCCACAGCCCGTCCATGTACGCCTCGCCGACGCCGACGCTGCCGTTGAGCGCGGCCTGCCGGTAGAAGCGCGGGTCATGGATGCGCAGATGCGCCTGCAGCGCGTCGGCGCCAGCGGTGGAATCGCCCAGCGTGGTCAGCGTGCCGGCTTCCTCGATGCGCAACTGGCCTTCGCGCAGGCCGTCCAGGGTGGCGAGCAGGCGTTGCCGCAGCAGGCGGTCGAGCCCGCGCAGCGGCGGTGCGGCAGGGGCCAGCGCGGCGGCGGAAGAGGGCGCGTGCGGAGCGTTCATCGGCGTTCTCGCGGAAGGGAGTGGTCGGGGTGGTCGTGCACCGGGTTGCCGCGCAGCCACAGCCGCAGCGCCTGCCAGTGGATCTTGGCCATGACCTGCAGGGTCATCGCCGGATAGCGCAGCAGTGCCTGCGCCAGGCTGGCGCCATCGAGGGCCCGGCGCTCGAGCACCAGGGTGGCGTCGAAGCGTCGCCGCGTCGCCGCCGGCGTGGGATCGAGCACGTCCATGTGCACGCGCAGTTGCGCGCCGGGTTCGCTGAAGCGCCAGGCGTAGGTGTGCGCCATCGCCATGAACGGCGAGACGTGGAAGCGCTTGGCGAAGCGCCAGGCGTGCGTGGTGCCGTGATTGCGCGCCTCGGCCATCGGCAGCACATAGGCGTGGCGCTGCCGCCACGGCGTGTTGGTGATCTCGGCGACGATGCTGTGCAGGCGCTGCTGCGCGTCGTGGCAGTAGTAGAACGTGACCGGATTGAAGCAGTGGCCGAAGTAGCGCAGGTGGGTGAGCATGCGCACCGGGCCCAGCGGACGCTCGCCGGTGTGCTGCTGCACGCGGTCGCGCACCGCCTCGTCCAGCGGCTGCGCGGGGTCGCCCAGGTAGTCGCTGCGGCGGAACTCGGCCAGGTTGCGCCGGTTCACCGACCACAGCCAGCGCCGCGCGAACACCTGCTCCAGTTCGTCCAGGTCCAGGTACAGCAGGAACAGCGGATAGCGGAACGCCAGCGCTTTCGGCGCGTAACGGCGATGCCGCACCCAGCCGGTGTATACCGCGCTGTGCAGGCCATGCAGGGTCGTGCCCGCCGCCGCCGACGTTGTCGAGACGGCGCCAGTCGGCGGGGCGGGCACGGCAGCACGGCGCATCAGCGTCATGACCAGGGTACCCCCAGCGCGGCGGCAACGTCGACCGCGCTGCGCAGGCCGTCCTCATGGAAGCCGAAGCCCCAGCCGGCGCCGGCGAACCAGGTATTGCGCTGGCCCTGGATCTCGCCCTTGCGCGCCTGCGCCGCCACCGATGCCTGGGTCTGCAGCGGATGCCGGTAGCGCATGCGCCGCAGCACCTTGGCCGGATCGATCGCATCCGTGCGGTTGAGGCTGACGATGAACGGCTGCGGCGCCTGCAGCGACTGCAGCGCGTTCATCCAGTAGCTGACCGTGCACGGTGCGTCCGGATCGGCCGGTACATGCGCGTTCCAGGCGGCCCAGGCGCGGCGGTCGCGCGGCAGCACGCGCGCATCGGTGTGCAGCACGGTCTCGTTGTCCTGGTAGCCGATCGCGCCGAGGATCGCGGTTTCCGCGTCGCTGGGGTCGGTCAGCAGGCGCAGCGCGTCGTCGGCGTGGCAGGCCAATACCGCGTGGTCGTATTGCTGGGTGTCGGCATCGCAGGCGATCGCGACGCTGCCGTGGGCCGTGCGCTGCAGCGCGCGCACCGGCGTGCCGAGCCGCTCGCGCACGCGCCAGCGGCTGCGCAGCGCACGCACGTAGCTGTTGGAGCCGCCGCGCACCACCCGCCACTGCGGGCGGCCGCTGACCTGCAGCATGTGGTGATTGGCCATGAAGCCGATCAGCTGGCGCATCGGGAAATCGAGGATCTGCCGCGACGGCGAGGACCACAGCGCCGAGGCCATCGGCACCAGGTGCGCGTCGCGAAACACCTCGGAGTAGCGGTGGCGCTGCAGGAAGTCGCCGAGGGTGAGCTGCGCCAGCGTGGCGTCGTGCAGGACCTGCGGCGCCTCACGGTAGAACCGCCGCAGATCGCGCAGCATGCGCCAGAAGCGCGGCGACAGCAGATTGCGGCGCTGACAGAACAGCCCATCGAGCGTGCCGGCGTTGTACTCCAGCCCGGTGCGCTCCTCGTGTACCGAGAAACTCATCGTGGTCGGCTGCGACTCGACCCCGAGCCGCGCGAACAGCGCGCTCAGCAGCGGGTAGTGCTCCGGATTGAACACGATGAAGCCGCTGTCCACCGCGTATTCCGCACCGTCCAGTTCGATCGCATGGGTATGGGTATGGCCGCCGAGATAGTCTGCCGCCTCGTACAGCGTCACCTCGTGGCGCTGCGACAGCAACCACGCCGCGCCGAGGCCGGCGATCCCCGAGCCCACCACCGCGATCCGGCTCATCGGGCACGCGCCTGTGCGCGCACCAGCCCGGCCGGCACCGGCTTGAGCTCGCGGATCACGCGCGTCCACGACAGCGCCTTCAGGCCGTACCAGGTCAGGTCCAGTTCCCACCAGCGGAAGCCCTGGCGCGCGGCGCCGGGGAAGAAATGGTGGTTGTTGTGCCAGCCTTCGCCGAAGGTCAGCAGCGCCAGCCACAAGTTGTTGCGGCTGTCGTCGCGGGTGTCGAAGCGGCGGCTGCCGAAGCGGTGCGCCAGCGAGTTGATGGTGAAGGTGGCATGGAACAGCGCCACGGTGGAGACGAAGAAGCCCCACACCAGCAACTGCGGGCCGTTGGTGCCGAGCTGCGGCACGTGCTGCTGCAGCCACTCGCCGAGCAGGAACAGCGCCAGCGCAAGCAGCACCGGCAGCAGCAGGTCGAAGCGGTCGAGGAAGCGCAGTTCCGGGAAGCGGCGCAGGTCCGGGATCGCCTCCCAGTCGGTGCGGAAGCCGCGCGGGGTCAGGAACCAGCCGCTATGGCTCCACCAGAAGCCGTGTTGGCGCGGCGAATGCGGATCGGCCGGAGTATCGGTATGGCGATGGTGGTTGCGGTGGTGGGCGGCCCACCACAGCGGTCCGCGCTGCACGCAGGTGGCGCCGATCGCGGCGAACAGGAACTGCACCGGACGCGAGGTCTTGAACGCGCGGTGCGCGAAGTAGCGGTGGTAGAAGCCGGTGAGCGCGAACATGCGCACCGCGTACATCGCCACGGCCATGCCGACGGCGAACCACGACACGCCGACCCAGAACACGCCCAGGCACGCCAGGTGCAGGCCGATGTAGGGCGCGGCACGCAGCCAGTCGATGCGGTCTGCCCGCGCCGGATCCAGCTCGATCTCGGCACTGGTGTCGAACCAGCGCCGCAAGGTGCGCAGGATGCGGCCACGCGGCGCTGGTGGCATTGTGGAATGGCTGGGTTCCGGAACGGGACTCGGCACAAGCGCGTCTCATTGGGGGACTTGGGAGCGATACGGGCGAAACCGGAAGACGGATGCACCGCGTCGCATTTCCCCTGCACGGCTGCGAACGCGGCATG
Organism: Xanthomonas sp. LF07-6; assembly: GCF_034105445.1. Lineage (NCBI taxonomy): Bacteria > Pseudomonadati > Pseudomonadota > Gammaproteobacteria > Lysobacterales > Lysobacteraceae > Xanthomonas > Xanthomonas sp. LF07-6. The sequence goes on along the minus strand of NZ_JAXGGI010000001.1, from coordinate 454,688 downwards.
GCGGCCACGACGGCGCAGCGCAGGCGTCGCACGAATCGGAAGATCTGGCTGTCGTGCGGATGCGCGATGGCGGCGGGGATGTTGCCTGCGCACGAGTGGTGGGCGGGTGAATGCGCGACCGGTTCTTGTAGACGAGCGCGGCATAGCCTGACCGCGGCCCGATCTCTCCGCGGCGCGTGCAAGGTACGTGGTGCACTGCCCCTCTCCCATCGGGAGAGGGGTTGGGGTGAGGGTACGGAGCGAAGCCCTCCGCGTATCCAACTTGCGCTAGCGGACGCTGTACGAGGCTTCGCCCGTACCCTCATCCGCCCCTTCGGGGCACCTTCTCCCGACGGGAGAAGGGCATCCATGGTCCCGATGGGAGAAGGGGTGTCTACGGCGCCAGCTGCAGTGTGCTGATGCCGCCCTTGGCCACGACCGGGCCGGTGGCGACGCCGCCGGGCGCGCCGCCGGGCGGTTCCATGGTCACCGCCAGCACCGCGCCGTCGCTGAGCAAGGGCATCAGCGCATCGGGAATGCGCGCCACGCGCGCCTTGGCCTCGTCGAACACACCCATCGAGCGCGCCTTGCCGTCGGCCGGGATCAGCCACAGTTCCGGCACGCGGCCGGCGTCGCGGGCGCCGGCCAGCGGGGTGAGGGTGATGCTGCGCTTGTCGGCGTCCATCAGCGCCACGTAGCCGGGCTTGCCGTCGTCCTGCATCAGCGTGGAGGTCATCGCGATGCCGCTGGGCTTGGGCGTGGTGGTGGTGGCGACCGGCGGCGGCTGCGCGGCCGGCGGCGGCACCGGCGCACGCGCCAGCAGCAGCGCCATCAGACAGGCCGTGGCGGTGGCGAAGCCGCCGGCGCTGAGCCAACGCCAGGTCCGCACGCTGTCCCAGAACCCGGGTGCGGCGGGGCGCGGGCGCGGCGCCGGCGCATCCAGACCCAGCGAGGCGCGGATGCGCACCCACACGCGCTCGGGCACCGCCACCGGGGCGATCTCGTCGGCCAGCGGCATCAGGTGCTGCTGCCATTGCAGCACGGCCGCGGCGAATTCGCGGTCGCTGTCGATGCGTGCTTCGGCGGCGCGGCGCTCCTGCGCGTCGAGCACGCCGAGCACGTACTCGCCGGCCAGCACGTCGCGCGGCGGCGGGGTTTCCTGTGGATCGGGCACGGAGGCGTTCATCGTTCCAGGCACGCTTTCAGTTTGGCCAGGCCGCGGCGGATCCAGCTCTTGACCGTGCCCAACGGCGTGCCGCTGCGCTGGGCCAGTTCTTCGTAGGTGATGCCTTCGAAGAACGCGGTGCGGATCAAGTCGCCGCGCGGCGGCTCCAGTTCGCCCATGCACACGTCCAGGCGCCGACCCGCCACCCGCCACTCGGTGTCGGCGAGCGGATCGCGGCCTTCGTCCTGCAGTTCACCGGCGTCGTCCAGCGCCACCGACTGCCGCGCAGGTGCGCGTGCGCGCAAATGGTCGATGGCCTTGTTGCGGGCGATCATGGTCAGCCAGGTCAGGCCGCGCGCGCGCTGCGGGTCGAACTGCGCCGCCTTGCGCCAGACCGAGGAAAACACTTCCTGCAGCACGTCCTCGGCTTCGCCGCGCTGCGGCACGATGCGCAGGCACACGCCGAACAGGCGCGAGGAGGTGGTGCGGTACAGGCGTTCGAATGCGGCGCTGTCGCCGGTGGCGGTGGCCACCAGCAATTGTCCTGCTTCGTCGTGATCGGGCGAATCGGTCATGCCGGGAGACGGTGGCGAAGGTCGGCGCGATGCTACAGGCTTTCGCCGCGCCCGTCGCTCAGGCGCGCTGGCGCCACCACAGTACGCACGCGGTGAGCAGCAGGACGATCTCGAACGCGGCCAGGCCGGTCGTGGTCGGGCCGACCGGCCACAGCCGCAGCAGGCTGGCGCTGCGGTAGAGCACGATGGGCACGTAGAACGCCAGCGCCAGGAGCAGGCCGGTGCGCAACTGCCCGGTGCGGGCGAAGTAGCCGAACAGGAAGGCCATGCCCAACTGCAGGCCGCCGTAGATGACCAGGTATTCGGACTGGCCGGAGCGGTCCAGGCCGACATAGCCCACCGCCGCGGCGGTCTGCGCCGGCAACAGCGTGCACCAGACGGCCAGGAGCGCGTACAGCGCGGCGTTGAACCACAGGTAGGCCTTGGCCATGAGGTGTCCTCGTCGATGCGCGGGCGATGCGCAGGCATGGTTGTAGCGGGTGCGGCGGGGGCCGACGTGAATGCGCTGGCGGCGCGGCTCAGCGCGCGCTGCATTGCGCGACCAGGGGTTGCTGCAGCGCCTGCTGCCAGGCGCCATCGTCGGCCTGGCCGCGCAGGCGTTCGGGAAAGTCGATGCGCACGCTCGGGTAGCGGCCGCGCGCGTCGCGGATGTTGCCGACACCGCGGAATTCGAGCAGACGCCGGTCCTTGCGCGTGTAGGCGACGCTGAGGTCGGGCAGCAGCGTGCCATACCAGGCGGCCAGGCTCAGGGTGTAGCGCTGCATCTCGGCATCGGCAGGGCCGGGGGTGATGCGGAAGTCGAGCGTGCGCAGTTCGCTGGGCAGCACGAAGGCGATGCGCTGCGGTCCGCCGCTGCCCAGGCTGTCCCAGCGCTGGCGCAGGTAGGCGTCGAAACCGGCGTCGATCACCTGCGCCTCGGTGCTCTTGGGCAACGGCGCGCGGCGTTCGGCCTGGCCCTTGGCCTGACTGAACATCTCGCGCCCGCTGCCGCTGCGGCGCACGCCCTCGCGGTAGCCGCTGCGCGCATCGACCAGTTCGAAGTCCGGCGCGGCGCTGCCATCGTCCACGCGCTTGCGCGCGAACGCGGCGCCGTCGGTGCACTGGTACAGCACCAGGCGCGCGCCATCCTCGCGGACCCAGTGGCTTTCGCGGTACAGCACCTGCTTGCCGTCGGCGGCATAGGCGATGCCCTCGTAGTGCAGCATCGCCCGCGCAGGCGCGGCGGCGACCAGGGCGGCGGCGCCGAGGGCCAGGGCCAGCGGCAGGTGCGCTCGGATGAGCGGGAAGGCGGCGGTCGACGTCGGCATGCACGGCGCTCCGGTGGGATGACACCAGGACATACGCGGCGGGTGCCGATCCGGATGCGCCCGCCGTGGCGCTCGCGCTGCAGCGGCTGTCTCAGCGCAGGACGATGCAGTCCACCGGACAGGCCGGCAGGCACAGCGCGCAGCCGGTGCACAAGGGCGCCAGCACCGTGTGCATGTGCTTGGCGCCGCCGACGATGGCGTCCACCGGGCAGGCCTGGATGCACTTGGTGCAGCCGATGCAGTCGGCCTCGACCACCCACGCCACCTGCGGCGGCGTGTGCGTGCCGCGGCTGCGGTCATAGGGCAGGGCGGGGACGCCGAGCACCCGCGCCAGGGCGCGCGCGCCGGCGTCGCCGCCGGGCGGGCAGCGGTCCACCTGCGCCGTGCCGGCGGCCATCGCCTCTGCATAGGGACGACAGCCGTCGAACCCACACTGGCCGCATTGGGTCTGCGGCAGCAGGCGATCGAGACGTTCGAGCAGCGGGGCGTGGGCGGGCGTCATGGCGGAGGCGGCGCGCGGCAGCGCCGCGGGGACTACAGAGCGAAGAAGATGCATCGGCGTGGTCAGCCCGCACAGTGTAACGCGGTGCCCATGTTCGCCCGACGGCGCCGCATCGGGCAGTGTCGTCGGCTCAGGCGATCCGGCGCCCGCAGTACCAGCGCTCGTGCGCCAGCGCCAGCATCGGCCGATCCTCGCGACTGTCGCCGTACGCATGGATGCGCCGATAGGCGTTCAGGTCGTACTGCATGCGGATCAGCGCGGCCTTGCGGGGGCCGCAGTCGCCGTGGCGATAGCGGCCGGTCAGGCGCCCATCCTGCACTTCCAGATGGTTGCAGATCAGGTCCAGCCCATGTTGCGTGCACCAGGGCCGCAGATACAGATCCAGCGAACCGGAGACCAGCGCCACGGTGTGCCCCTGGGCCTGGTGCCAGGCGATCCGCTGCATCATGTCCGGTCGCAGCAGCGGCGGCAGCGCCTGCTGCGCATAGTGCTCGGCCTCGCGGGCGATCTCGTCTGCATCGCGGCCGGCGAACACCAGCCGGGTGACCCGCGTGCGCAACGTCGCCGCCGACACCAGGCCCAGCCGATAGCCGGCCAGCCACGGCCCGACCGCCCAGCGCGCCCGCGCCTGCTGCGCCGGCGTGGCCACACGGCGCAGGAATCCCGAATAGGTATCGGCGGTGGTGACCGTGTGGTCGAAGTCGAAAAGGGCCAGGTCCATGGGAATGGGGAATGGGGAAACGGGAATCGTAAAAGCGGGTCTGGCGGTGGGCTGCAGCTCTGCGATTCCCGATTCCCGATTCTCCTTTCCCGGCCTTACCGCACCGGCATGCCCGGCTGCGCGCCGCTATCGGCGTCGAGCAGGGCCAGGGCGCCGCCGTCGAAGCCTGCCGACAGGATCATGCCTTCGCTGAGGCCGAAGCGCATCTTGCGCGGGGCCAGGTTGGCGATGAACACCACGTTGCGGCCGACCAGCTTTTCCGGTTCGCCGTAGCTGCCGCGGATGCCGGAGAAGATCTGCCGCTTGCCCAGCTCGCCGGCGTCCAGTTCGAAGCGCAGCAGCTTGTCCGAGCCTTCGACGAACTCGCAGGCCAGCACCTTGCCGATGCGCAGGTCGAGCTTGGCGAAGTCGTCGATGCCGATGTGGCCGGGATTGGGGATTGGGGATTGAGGATTGGTGGCGGCCTTCGCTTCCTGCTTGGCGGGGGGCGCGGCAGTTGGAGTGGGGGCGAGGGTGTCCTTGGAGGCGTCGGTCATGGCGTCGAGCAGCTTGGGGTCGATACGGGTGAACAGGGGGGCGTAGGGCTGGATGGCGTGCGCCAGCAGCGGGGCGTCGAGGTCTTCCCAGGCGGTGAGCGGGGCCGACAGGAACGCCTCGGCCTCGGCGCAGGTGCGCGGCAGCACCGGCTTGAGCGCGGCGGCCAGCACCCGGAACAGGTTCAGGCCCTGCGTGCACACGGCCTGCAGTTGCGCTTCGGCGCCGTCCTGCTTGGCCAGCACCCAGGGCTTGTGTTCGTCGATGTACTTGTTGGCCTCGTCGGCCAGGGCCATGGTCTGGCGGATCGCGCTGGCCGGGTCGTTGCGCTCGTAAGCCTCGCGGATCGGCGCCAGCGCGGCGACGAAGCGCGCGTACTGCGCCGCATCCGGCAGCGCGTCGGCGAGCGTCCCGCCGAAGCGCTTGTCGATGAAGCCTGCGCAGCGGCTGGCCAGGTTGACGAACTTGCCGACCAGGTCCGCGTTGACCCGCACCACGAAGTCGCCCAGGTTCAGGTCGAGATCGTCGACGCCGCCGGAGGACTTGGCCGCGAAGTAGTAGCGCAGCGCTTCCGGCTCCAGGCCCACGTCCAGGTAGGTGCGGGCCATGACGAAGGTGCCGCGCGACTTGGACATCTTGGCGCCGTCGACGGTCAGGTAGCCGTTGACGTGCAGCCGGGTCGGCGCGCGGTGCCCGGTGCCGTGCAGCACCGCCGGCCAGAACAGGCCGTGGAAGTTGACGATGTCCTTGCCGATGAAGTGGTGCAGTTCGGTGGCGGTGCCGGCGGCCAGGTGCGGCTCGAACGCTTCGCCCAGGCTCGCGCACAGGGTCTGGAAGCTGCTCAGGTAGCCGATCGGCGCGTCCAGCCACACGTAGAAATACTTGCCCGGCTGGCCGGGAATCTGGAAGCCGAAGTACGGCGCATCGCGGGAGATGTCCCAGGCGCGCAGGCCGCCTTCGCTGTCCAGCCATTCCATCAGCTTGGCCTTGACCCCGGGCAGGGCGACGTCGCCGGCAAGCCACTGCCGCAGGAAGCCGTCGAAGCGGCCGACCTCGAAGAAGAAGTGCTCCGAATCGCGCAGCTCCGGCGTGGCGCCGGAGATCACCGACTTGGGCTCCTTCAGTTCGGTCGGGGAATAGGTGGCGCCGCAGACCTCGCAGTTGTCGCCGTACTGGTCGGCGCTGCCGCAGTTCGGGCAGATGCCCTTGATGTAGCGGTCGGGCAGGAACATGCCCTTGGCCGGGTCGTAGAACTGCGCCACCGAGCGCCGCGCGATGTGGCCGCCGGCGTCGAGCTTGGCGTAGAACGCCTCGGTCAGGGCGCGGTTGGCGTCCGAGTTGGTCGAGTCGTAATGGTCGAAGGCCACACCGAACGCGGCGAAATCGCGCTCGTGGCTGGCCTGGATGGCGGCGATGAAGCTCTCCGGGGTGACCCCGGCCTTCTCGGCGGCCAGCATGATCGGCGTGCCGTGGGTGTCGTCGGCGCACACGAACCAGGTGCGGTCGCCGCGCAGCCGCCGCGCGCGCACCCAGATGTCGGCCTGGATATAGCCGACCAGATGCCCCAGATGCAGCGGTCCGTTGGCATAGGGCAGGGCGGTGGTGACGAGAGCGGTGGTCATGGCGGCCGGCGTTTCTGGGGGCCGGGGATTATTGCATGGAGCTGGGAATGGGGAGTCGGGAATGGGGAATGGCAAGAGCGGTGGCCTGCGAACTGATGGGCCACGAAAAAGGCGCCTTTGCAGGCGCCTTGTCGGAATGGGGTGGTCTCAGGCCGGCAGATGCCGCTCTTTACGATTCCCGATTCTCCACTCCCGATTCCCAGCTTCTACTCCCTGATCCAGGTCTGCGTCCGCCCCAGCGCCTCGATACCGATGTAGCCGCGCATCTGCAGCTTCTTGCCGCCGTCGGTCAGGGTGACCTTGGCCTTGTAGGTCTTGCCCTTGGCCGGGTCCAGCACCGAGCCGCCGTCCCATACCGCGGTGCCGTCGGGCTTGAGGCCCCACAGGATGGTCATGCCCTTGATCGGCTTGCCCTTGCGCTCGCCGTCGCACTTGTCGCACATCGGGTTGGGGCCGTGGTTGGACTGCAGGATCTCGACCACCTTGCCGCTCAGTGTGCCGTTGGCGGCCTGTTCGATCTGCACGATCGACTTGGGCTTGCCGGTTTCGTCGTCGATGGTCTGCCAGCGGCCGACCGGCGAGGTGTCGGCGGCGTGCGCCATGAATGCCGCCGCGCTCAGCGGCAGGGCCAGCATCAGGGTCTTGAAGGTCGTGCGCATGTTCCCCTCCCGAGGGATGTCCGGTGCGGCCGGCGCGATGCCGGCCTGATCCGACTGTATACCCAAGCGTATGGTGCTGGGAATCCGCACTGCGGCATGCGGTTCAGCGTGGCCGGCGGTGGGCGTTCAGCCGCTTTCGTACAGTTCCAGCGGCAGGTCGTCGGGATCGGCGAAGAAGGTGAAGCGGCGGCCGGTGTACTCGTCCACACGGATCGGTTCGACCTCCACGCCGTGCGCCTGCAGGTGCGCGACGGCGGCGTCCAGGTCGCGCACGCGCAGCGCCAGGTGGCGCAGCCCACAGGCTTCCGGGCGGCTCGGTCGCGGCGGTGGGGTCGGGAACGAGAACAGTTCGAGCTGGCTGCCGTCGGGCAGGGCCAGGTCCAGCTTCCAGGAGTCGCGGGTTTCGCGATACACCTCGGCGATCACCGGCAGGCCGAGGAGGCGGCAATAGAAGTCCTTGGAGCGCGCGTAGTCGGAGGCGATGATCGCCACGTGGTGCAGGCCATCGAGGGTCAGGCTCATCGGCACAGCGTCTGTCCGAATTGCAGCAGATGGCCGTCCGCATCGTGGATCGCGAACTCGCGCATGCCGTAGTCGAAGTCTTGCAACGGATAGACGATGCGCCCATGCGGATGCAGCCGCTGCCACCAGGCATCGACCTCGTCGGTGCGGAAGTACAGCGAGCAGGCGACATCGGAGACGGTTGCATCGTCCTCCGACAGTCGCGTGGCCAGCATCAGTGCCAGCGGGCCGTGCCGCAGCGACACCCAGCCCGCCGCCACCGTGCCGCTGTCGAGGCGAAACGCCAGCGTTTCGGTGTAGAACGCCAATGCCCTGGTCAGGTTGGCACAGCGCAGCATCGGTGTCAGCGTAGTGAAGGTCATGCGCTGAGTCGGGGCGAGCGAAACGGGGCAATCCATGGGAGAAGCATAGCGCAGCGGTGCGGCCGCACCGGTGCGCGTGCCGTCTGCGACACTGCGCATTCCATCGCTGCGAGGCCGTGCCATGCCGCACAACCCGCTTGCCGCGCTGCTGGCCGAGGACCGGTGCCTGGTGCTCGACGGCGCGCTGGCCACCGAACTGGAGCGTCGCGGCTGCGATCTGCGCGATCCGCTGTGGTCGGCGAAGATCCTGCTGGAACAACCGGACCTGATCCGCGAGGTGCACCAGGACTATTTCGCCGCCGGTGCGCAGTGCGCGATCACCGCCAGCTACCAGGCCACGCCGCAGGGGTATGCCGCACGCGGGATCGACCTCGTGCAAGCGCATCGCTTGATCGCACGCAGCGTCGAACTGGCGCAGCAGGCACGGCAGGCGCATCTCGCGCGGCATCCGCAGGCGGATGCCTTGCTGGTCGCCGGCTCGGTCGGTCCGTATGGCGCCTACTTGGCCGACGGGTCCGAATACCGTGGCGACTACACGTTGCCGCAGGCGGCATTGCGGGACTTCCACCGCCCGCGCATCGCCGCGTTGATGGAAGCCGGCGTGGATCTGCTGGCCTGCGAGACGCAGCCGTCATTGGCGGAAATGGTGGCATTGCTGCAGGTGCTGGAGGAGTTTCCTGGGGTTGTCGCCTGGTTCGCCTGCACCCTGCGCGATGCCACGCATCTCAGCGACGGCACGCCGTTGCGCGAGGTGGTGGCGTTGCTCGACGGCCATCCGCAGGTGGTCGCGCTCGGCGTCAACTGCGTCGCGCCGTCGCTGGCCACTGCGGCGTTGCGTCATCTGGCGACGCTGACGCGGTTGCCGCTGGTGGTGTATCCGAACGCGGGCGAGCGCTACGACGCCGAGCGCAAATGCTGGCAGGCCGACAGCGCCGATGCCGGCGCCCTGGTCGACCACCTCGCCGCCTGGCGTGCGGCCGGCGCCCGCCTGATCGGCGGCTGCTGCCGCACCACCCCGCAGGACATCGCGCAGCTGGCGCGGCGTCTGGCATCGTCTTAGAGAGGGCGGGTCGCCTTGCACGCGACGGCGCGATGCCTTCGCCGTCGGTTTTCAGTGGGTGTCGGCGCTGATCGATCGCCTTGGCCGTTTGTGGGAGGGACTTCAGTCCCGACGCCCTTCACTACAACGCGTCGGGACTGAAGTCCCTCCCACAATGGGTTCGTGCGCGCTCATGTCCTGGTGGAACTGGCGTGCTATCTGCCTCCGTGCGGCGGCTGCTTTCCCGTAGGGGCGGCTTCAGCCGCGACCGGGCTTCACCAGCAAGGCACCATCGCGGCTGAAGCCGCTCCTGCGACGATCCCGCGACGCCTCAGGTCGCATGTTCCGCCGAAGGAGCGGCTTCCCGCTCACCCCTTCTTCTTGCTCGCCACCCAGCGCTCGATCTTTTCCTGCAGCACGTTCAGCGGTACCGAGCCATCCTTCAGCACTTCGGCGTGGAACTCGCGGATATCGAACTTGTCGCCGAGTTGCGCGCGCGCGTAGTCGCGCAGTTGCATGATCTTCATCTCGCCGATCTTGTAGGACAGCGCCTGGCCGGGGATGGCCATGTAGCGCTCGGCCTCGGCTTCGGCGTCGGTGCGGCTGGTGGCCGAGTTCTGCAGCATGTAGTCGATCACCTGCTCGCGGGTCCAGCCCTTGCTGTGCAGGCCGGTGTCCACCACCAGGCGGATCGCGCGCCACAGCTCGTTCTGCAGGTAGCCGAAATAGTTGTAGGGATCCTGGTACAGGCCCAGGTCCTTGCCCAGCGATTCGGCGTACAGGCCCCAGCCTTCGATGAAGGCGGTCTCGCCGCCGAAGCGGCGGAACTTGGGCAGGTTGGTCAGCTCCTGCTGCAGGCCGAGCTGGAAGTGGTGGCCGGGAATGGCCTCGTGCAGGTACAGGTCTTCCGCATCCCAGGTCTTGCGGCTGGGCAGGTCGTAGGTGTTGACGTAGAAGATGCCGGGGCGGCCGTCCTCGCTGGGGCGCATGTACGAGCCGCTGGCCGCCGACTGCGCGCGGTACGGCTCCACCGGGCGGATTTCGAACGCGGCCTTGGGCTTGAGCGAGAACATGCGCGGCACCGCCGCGTCGACCCGGCCTTCCAGGCCGCGGTAGTAGCTCAGCAGCTCGTCCTCGCTCTTGAAGGTGAAGCGCTTGTCGGTCTGCATGAACTTGAAGAACTTCTGCATCGAGCCGCGGAAGCGCACCTGCTTCATCACCGCCTGGATCTGGCCCTGGATGCGCGCCACCTCGTCCAGGCCGATCTGGTGGATCTGGGCGGGGGTCAGGTCGGTGGTGGTGCTCTGGCGCACGTTCCAGGCGTACCAGGCATCGCCGCCGGGCAGGGCGCCGATGCCGGCGGTATTGCGCGTGGCCGGCAGATATTCGGTGGCGATGAAGCCGCGCAGCGCGCGGTAGGCGGGCATGATCCGGTACTCGATCATGCGCTTGTATTCGGCGGTGATGCGCTGCTTCTCGGCCTCCGGAATGTCCGCCGGCAGGTTGCGCACCGGGCCCCAGAACAGGCTCTCCTCGGCGGTGGGCTTGATGATCGCATCGAGCTGCGGCAGCACCTTCTCCATCAGCGCGCGCGGCTGCACCACGCCGGCCTTCATGCCTTCGCGCATGTTGGCGATGGCCTGGTCGAACAGCGCCGGGATGCCGAGCGCGCGCCGCGACCAGTTGTCGTAATCCTTGACCGTGCGGAACGGCTGCGCGCCGGTGCCGGAGCCGAGCATCACCATGATGCTGCCGACGTTGTAGAACTGGTTCACCGGCTGCATCCAGCTCGGGTACTTCTCCGCCTCCAGCGCGTTGCGCGCGTCGCCGACGAAGATCTCGTAGCTGAGCAGGTCCTGGCCGCTGAGGCCGTCCTTGCCGATCGCCTCGGCCTTGCCCAGCCACTCCACGGTGAAGTCGTGCGACTGCTGGCGGAACGCAGCCGAGAGGAAGTTCGGCAACTGGTCGTTGTAGCGGCTGTCGCCCTGGAAGGTCGCCTGCAGCGGATTGAGCTTGAGCGAGGCTTCCCAGTAGTCGTCGTACAGCCGGTTCAGCTGTTGCGCCTTGGTCAGCACCACCGGGGCCGGCGCCGGCCGCGCCTTGCGGGCCTTGCTCGCCTTGGCGCGGGTCTGCGCGGTGGTCTGCTTGGTGGTCTTCTTCTTGGCCGCGTCCGCCGGGGCCGCCAGCGACAGGCTCAGGGCGGTGGCGATGGCCAGGGACAGCAGGCGGGAAAAGCGGGGCGGCATTGCGGGCTCCAACGACAAGCGAGCGGGGAGCTTGCCCGATCCGCACCGCCGAGGCCACCCATGGCCGCTGCCTGCGGGCGCCCACCGCCCTGTCGCGGGCGGGCGCCGTGTCGCGACGGGCCAGGCGGCAGCGGCCTCTGCGGCGCTGCACGATGGCCGCGCGCAAGCGCGTGCGGTGCGCTCGCGCGTGTGCCGGCGTTCAGTTGGCGGCGGCTTCCTCGCGCAATTGTTCGGCGCGTTCGGGGGTCAGATAGTCGGTGATCAGCCGCCGCATCAGGTACAGCAGCGGGATCAGCAGCACCGCCAGCAGCATCTTGCAGATGTAGTTCAGCGTGCTCACCGCCAGGAACAGCTGCATCGACCAGTGCTGCGGGCCGAGCACGAAGGCGATGTAGATCACCACGAAGCTGTCGATCAGCTGCGAGACCGCGGTGGAGCCGGTGGCGCGCAGCCACACGTGCTTCTCCCCGGTCACGCTGCGGATGCGGTGGAACACCGCCACGTCGATCAGCTGGCCGGCCATGAATGCGACCAGCGAGCCGGCGATGGTCCACATGCCCTGGCCGAACACCGCGGCGAACGCGGCCTGGTAGTCGGGCACGCCCTGGTGTTGCGCGGCGGTGACCCAGAAGCCGGCTGGGGCCAGCGCGATCGCGGCGAACGCGAACAGGAAGCCATAGCCGATCAGCCCCACCGCCAGCCAGGAGATGAAGCGCACGCCGCGGCGGCCGAAGAACTCGTTGATGGTGTCGGTGAGGATGAACACCAGCGGCCACAGCAGGGTGCCGGCGGTGAAGTTCATCGAGCCCGTCTGCCCGAACAGGTTCCAGTTCAGCGGCGCGATGCCCAGGGTGTCTTCCAGGGCGAAGATCTTGACCCCGATGAACTCGGCCAGCGCGGCGTTGACGCAGAAGAACGCCGCCAGGGCGATGAACAGCCGGACCGCGCGATCGTCGAGCGTGCCGCGGCGCATCGGCGTCAGCGGTCCACGGTGCGGGTGAAGGGCACGCTCTCCGGCGACACCGCGCCGCCGGAGATGATGAAGCTCATGGCCTGGTCCACGCTCCAGTCGGTGGGCGTGAGCAGTTCCACCGGCACGATTTCCAGGTAGCCGGAGGTCGGGTTGGGCGTGGTCGGCACGTACACCGCGGCCAGCTCGCGGCCGGTGCCGTGTTCCTTGATCACCCGCGTGACCAGGCCCACCGACTTCATGTCCCGGTGCGGGAAGTCGATCAGCACCACGCGCTGGGTGCTGCCGGGCTGGGTCTGCAGGATGTCCACCAGCTTGCGCACGCTGTCGTAGACAACGCTGGCCAGCGGGATGCGGCGCATCACGGCCTCGAACCAGCGCAGCAGGCGCTGGCCGATCATGCGCCGGCTGAGGATGCCGACCAGCAGGATCACCGCCAGGGTGGCGATCAGGGCGATGGTGTTCTGCACCCATTGCGCGGTGGCCCAGCCCAGCTCGCGCGGGAACGAGGCGGCGATGCGCACCGACAGCGGCACCACCCAGGGGCTGCTGATGCCCGAGAGCAGCACGAACACGAACTTGACCACCACCCAGGTCAGCCAGATCGGCAACAGGGTCAGCAGGCCGGTGAAGAACAGCCGTTGCAGGGACGGGCGGGGGGCGGGAGCGGAGAGATCGGGCGACATCCGCGTAGTGTAGCGGTGCGTGATGGCCGTTGGTGCGGCGCCGCATGGTCTCGCGGCGCGGCCGTGCAGCTGCGATTGGGCCGGGGCCCGCCCATGCGGCCCGCCTCGCGACGCCGCGCACGCTGACGGCGCGGTCGGTATCGCATGCGATGTGTACCCGCCTGCATGCGCAGAGGCGGCGCCGGCCTTGGCGAACCCGCGGGCGGCAGGCGCGCTAACGCGGCGGCTTGCGCTTGACGTACAGCTGCTTGCGCGTCCGCGCCACCACCTCGCCCTGGGCGTCGACGACGTCGGTCTCGAACCAGCGCAGATGCTTGTCGCCGCTGGCGGTGGCCGCGCGCAGTTCGTCCAGCAGCGCCTGGTCCAGATCGAACCGCGCGCTGACCGTGCCGCGCCCCGGGCGCACGAACTCGATGCTGCCGGCCTTGTCCCAGACGTAGTAGTCGCGCCCCAGGTTCTGCATGGTCAGCAGCATCCAGAACGGATCGGTCATGGCGAACAGGCTGCCGCCGAAATGGGTGCCCACGTAGTTGCGGTTCCACGGACGCATGCGCAGTTCGACGCGGGCGTGGCGGTAGTCCGCGCTCAGTTCGGTCACATGGATGCCGGCGCACAGGAACGGCGGCCACAGGTTCAGGCCCAGGCGGAACAGCGATGGCTTCATTGCGCGGCAGTGGGTGGATCGGAGTGCGGCAGGTTACCAGACGCATGCGTATGGTGTGCTGGTGTCGCGTCGCTGAGCGCGTAGCCGTCGCGTCCGTCGCGCTTGACCCGGTACAGCGCCGCGTCGGCGGATTCGAAGAACGCGCGCTCCGACGTGAGCGCTGTCGCGGTGGCGCTGTGCACGCCCAGGCTGGCGGTGATGGCGACGCTGCCGTTCGGCGCGCGCAGCGACAGCCCGCGGATCTCCTCGACCAGCGCCGCGGCGATGCGGCTGGCATCGGCGGCATCGGTGGCGGGCAGGATCATGGCGAACTCGTCGCCGCCAAAGCGCGCGGCGACCTCGCGCGGATGTCGCGCATGCCGCGCCACCGCGGCGGCCACCAGCTTCAGCGCGCGGTCGCCGGTGCGATGGCCCAGGGTGTCGTTGTAGCGCTTGAAATGATCCACATCGACGATGATCAGCGTCAGCGGCCGGCCGCTGCGCCGCGCCTCGTCCAGCGCCTGGGCGAACGCCTGTTCGAAGCCGTGGCGGTTCACCAGACCGGTCAGAGCGTCGCGATGCGCCTGGCGGCGCCAGCGTGCCGCGTGCAGGTACAACTGACCGGCGGCGACGATGGCCAGGGCGAGCAGGGCCGCTCCTGGCGCGAACCAGCGGCTGCCGAGCAGCAGCCACAGCAGGCTGCCGCCGGCGACCACCGCCATGCTCGCCAGCGGCACCAGCCAGCGCCGTCGGCGCCCACCGGCGCACTGCGTGCCCAGGCAGGCCAGCAGCACCAGCAGCGTGGACCCGGCCACCTGGGCAGTGCGCGACGACGGCAGGATCGGGTCGCCGCGCAACAGCATCGCCGCGACGTTGGCCTGGTATTCGGGCGCGCTCATCCAGCGCGCATCGGACATCGGCGTCATCACCCGCTGCCCCAGACCGGTGGCGGTGACGCCGACGATCGCCAGGCGTCCGCGCAGCGACTGCGGCGGAATCCGGCCCTGCACGACGTCGACGTAGGACACCTGCGCGAACGGTGCCGACGGCGCGGCGAAACGCAGGCCGACGTAGTCCGCGCGATGCCAGGCATAGGGTGCGTCGGTGGTGGCCGGCGCCGGCGGCAGCGCGCGGCCGGTGAGGGCCGCGGCCAGCGCCGGCCAGTGCGCACTGCCGAGCCCGGCGCGCAGGTAGACGCCGCGCGCGATGCCGTCGGCATCGACGGCGAGGTCGGTGTGCGCCAGCGCCGCCGCGGCGGTGGCGATGGCGGGGATCGGCAGCAGCTCCTGCGGCATGTCCGCACCGCTGGCGCTGCCGATCACCGGCAGCACGGTGCGGCCATTGCGCCGCAGCGCCGCGGCCAGGCGCGCATCGTCGTCGGCGTGTTGCAGGTCGGGTTCGCTGAACAGCAGATCCAGCGCCACCCGCTCGGTGCCCGCTGCGCTGAGCCGGTCGAGCAGGCGCGCGTGCAGGTCGCGTCGCCATGGCCACTGGCCCAGTGCCTGCAGGCTGCGGTCGTCGATGGCGATCAGCAGCATGCGCGGATCGGCCGGACGCGGCGCCTGCGCGATTGCCGCGTCGTACAGCGCGTTGTCCAGTCGCCCGGTGACATCGCCCAGGCTCAGTGCCGCGGCCAGTGCGGCTGCGACGAGCGCCACCAGCACGTGTCGCAGCAGCGTGGCGTTCACAACGCCAGCCACAGCAGCAGCGCGCCGCCGGCCATGCCGAGTTTGCAGTAGCGGCAGGGCAGGTCCAGCGTCTGCGGCGTCGAGAACGGCGCGGCCTCGCCGTCGGCGTCCAGGGTCTGGATGCGCACGTACCAGGTGCCGCGGCGCGGCCGCGGCAGCGCGACCTGCGGCTGGGTCACGGTGCGTTCGAGCAGGCCGCGGCGGAACGCGGGATCGCGCGCCAGCTGCACCCGGTAATGGTGCGCGTCCGGATCCGGCTGCCAGCGCAGGGTCAGCGTGCTGCGCTCGGCCTGCGCCGGCGCCAGGCCGGGATCGACCGGCGTATCGCTGAGATGCAGCGTCAGCGCCTGCCCGAACGGGCCTTGCCGGCCTTGCGCATCGCGCGAGGCGAGGCGCCAGAAGTAGGTGCCGGGCGGCAGGGGCTGCGGCGCGCGCAGACGGGTCGCGTCGGTCTCCTGCTCCAGCAGCAGGTCCTGGAACTGCGCATCGCGCGCCACTTGCAGCACGCTGCTGGTCGCCTCCGGGTTGCGGGTCCAGGCGAAGCGCGGCCGCGCGATGCGCAGTTGCTGCTCGTGCAGCGGCTGCACGGTCAGCGGCGGCAGCGGCGTGGCCGAGACCTGCAGCGGCTGCTCGGCGTCCTCGCCTTCCACGCCAGTGGCGGTGACGCCACGCAGCAGCAGTCGCAGGTCGCCGGCCGGCAGCGCGTCCAGCGCCAGTGCGGTGGTCTCGGTTTCCTGGGCGAAGCGCAGCACCTCGCGTTGCTGCGCGTCCACCGCCTCGAGGCGGTAGTGGCTGGCGCCGGCCAGCGGCGCCCAGGCGAGCAGGTAGGGCGGACGCTGCAGGCGACTGTGCGCCAGGTCCAGGATCGGCGCCGGCAGCAGCGCTTCCTGCCGCGGCGCCGACCCGGTGGCGACCCGCGCCGCCTCGCCTGGCTGCAGCAGGCGCTGGCCGCCCTGGCCGGCGACGCGCACCGCGCCCTGCAGCACCTCGGTGCTGGCGAACGCGCTGTCGCTGCCGGCGCCGACCCGGAAGCGGGTGCCGCGCACACTGCTGGTGCTGGACGGGGTCTGGATGATGTAGCGCGAGGCGGGGCCGGTGGTGGGGATGACGTCGTTGCTGGTGCGACCCTTCTCCAGCCGCACCCGGGTATCGACCATGCCGGTGGCGCCGTAGCGGACGAGCTGGTCGAAGCGCACCAGGCTGTTCTCGCGCACCTGCATGCGCGAGCCGTCGGCGAACTGCACGGTCGCGCTGGCATCGGCACCGGTCTGCAGGGCGCTGCCGATCGGCAGCGGCATGCCTTGCTGCGCCGAGAGCGTCGCCCGGTCGGCGGTCTGCACGCTGATCTGTCCACGCAGGGCGACCAGCCGCGCCGGCGCCGGTTGCACGCGCAGCCAGGCGATCGGAAACCGCAGGCGCGATCCCGGCACCAGCCGCTGCGGATCGGCGACCTGGTTGTGCTGGCCCAACCGCGCCCAGTCCATGCCCGGGCGCAGATACAGCCGGCCGAGATCCCAGAGCGTATCGCCGGGGCGCACCCGGTAGTGCCAGTCCTGCGCCATCGCAGTGGGGGCGAGCAGCAGGCCAATCCAGCACAGCAGGCCGGCCAGTCTGCGTGTGCCTGCCCACGAGGTGCGGGTGGGCGAGGCCATGCGGCGATCGAACTGGTTCACGGCATACATCCGGCAAAAGACCAGGCCGGCGCTGCCTGCGGGGCTGCAGGCGGCGTTCGTCCCTGATCGCGGCATCCTGGGGTCAGGCCGGGTCGCGTCCGTCCGTCGCAGCGGCTGGAGACGCCGTAGTCAGCCGCTGGACCTGAGATTGTAATCTCAGAACAACAGGGCGGACATCTTCCGACGGTACTGCCCGACCAGATCCTCGTCCTCGATCACCCGGAACGCATCGATCAGCGCCTTCTTCGGCAGGCCGTCCTCGAACGCGCGGTCCTGGCGCAGCATCTCCAGGAACTGTTCCAGCGCGGCCGCGTCGTCGCCGCCGACCAGGTGGCGCACGCCCAGCAGGTAGCGCGCCTTGAGATCGGCCGGATCCTGCGCCAGCGTGGCCTGCAGGGTCTCCAGCGGCGGGGCGGCCTGCAGCGCGCCGACGAAGCCCAGTCGCGCCCGTGCCCGCACCGCGCGCTCGTCGGTGGCGAGATTGGCCGGCAATGCGTCGATCAGGGTCTCGGCCTCGGCGGCGGCGCCGACCTTGACCAGGGCCAGGGCCAGATCCAGCTTCAGTTCGTCCTTGTCCGGCTCGGCCGCCACCGCCTCGCGCAGGCGCTGCACCTCGGCCTGCGGATCCAGCGGCGCCGCCGGGACGTCCTCGGCCGGTTCCTGCGCGGCCAGCGGCACGATCCCGTGCTGGGTCAGGAACTCGCGCAACTGGCCCTCCGGCAGGGCGCCGGGGAAGCCGTCGACCAGTTGCCCGCCCTTGACCAGGAACACGGTCGGCACCGAGCGGATCTGGAACGCCGCCGCGATCTGCTGCTCCTGGTCCACGTCGACCTTGGCCAGCACGAAGCCGCCGTTGTACTCGGCCGCCAGCTTTTCCAGGATCGGGCTCAGGGTCTTGCACGGGCCGCACCAGGGCGCCCAGAAGTCCACCAGCACCGGGGTCTGCAGCGAGCGCTGCAGCACGTCGGCTTCGAAGGTCTCGGTCTTGGCGTCGAAAACGTGGGGCGTGTCGGACATGGGCAGTGTCATCGCAGGCGAGAGGACGCTCTGTATGGAGGCGTCGCGGCGCCGATGCAAGGGCGGCGCCGCCACGCCGCGCGTGCCGGCCGCGGCCGCAGCGGCGACAATGCCGGGCTGGAGGCGCCATGGCGGCGCGAAAGGACGGGAACGGATGGGCGAGGTGAGCGAACGGGTGCTGCGCTGGATCGGGCCGCTGCTGGCGGTGGCCTCGGTGGCGGCGATGCTGGGCTTCGGCGCGGTGCTGCCCGGCTATCTGCCGTGGTCGCATCCGCTGGCCCTGCTCGGCGCGCGCGGCATCCCGCACGCCTGGGCGTTCAACCTGTTGGCATTCGTGCTGCCCGGGTGCCTGGCGATGGCGCTGGCGCTGCGGCTGCTGCGCCGCGCCGGCCGCCACGCGCCCTGGTCGCTGCGGGTCGGTGGGCAGTTGCTGCTGTTGGCCGGCCTGGCCTTCGCCGGCATGGGCCTGCTGCCGCTGGACCCGACCGACCTGGAGGCGCGCGCGACCGAGTTGCATGCCAGCGCGTGGTTGCTGTGGGTGGTGGCGCTGGTGGCGGCCGCGGCCCTGCTGGGGCTGGGCGCGCGCCGCGATCCGACCGCGCGCGGCTGGGCCGCGCTGGCGTTGGCGATGGCGCTGCTGGTGACGCTGGGCGCGTTCGCGCTGGATCGGCTGCTGTCGCCGGCGCTGGCGCAGCGGCTGGTGTTCCTGCTGTGGTGGGGCTGGCTGGCGTTGCTGGCCTGGTGGCCGGGGCCAACGAGGGTCCCGCACCGCGGCTGACCCGGTCGGGCTTGCGCAGTCGGCCTTCGAGGCGGGCTGCCGCAGGACCGACGCCGGCGTGCGGCCCGGCGTCGCCAATCGCGTTGCAGCCGCGGTTCCGGCGCCTGCCAGGCGCCGCCGCGGCGTCCCGCGCCGCTGCCGCCCGTCGCCGGGATTGGAGCGGCTTGCCGCGCTACGGTACCCTTGGCCGCTTTGTTGCCGCCTGGCCCTTGCCCGTTTCCATGTCCGCCGTCGAGCCCACCGCCTACGACCCGCAGCAGGTCGAATCCTCCGCCCAGCAGTTCTGGGACGCCACCCGCGCCTTCGAGGTCGACGAGACCTCCGACAAGCCCAAGTTCTACTGCCTGTCGATGCTGCCGTACCCGTCCGGGGCGCTGCACATGGGCCACGTGCGCAACTACACCATCGGCGACGTGATCAGCCGCTACCAGCGCATGATCGGCAAGAACGTGCTGCAGCCGATGGGCTGGGACGCGTTCGGCCTGCCGGCCGAGAACGCGGCGATCAAAAACAAGACCGCGCCGGCGAAGTGGACCTACGCCAACATCGACCACATGCGCAGCCAGCTCAAGTCGCTGGGCTACGCCATCGACTGGTCGCGCGAGTTCGCCACCTGCCGGCCGGAGTACTACGTACACGAGCAGCGCATGTTCACCCGGCTGATGCGCAAGGGCCTGGCCTACCGCCGCAACGCGGTGGTCAACTGGGACCCGATCGACCAGACCGTGCTGGCCAACGAGCAGGTCATCGACGGCCGCGGCTGGCGCTCCGGCGCGCTGGTGGAAAAGCGCGAGATCCCGCAGTGGTTCCTGCGCATCACCGACTACGCGCAGGAACTGCTGGACGGCCTGGACCAGTTGCCGGGCTGGCCGGAGTCGGTCAAGACCATGCAGCGCAACTGGATCGGCCGCTCCGAGGGCCTGGAGATCCAGTTCGACGTGCGCGACGCCGACGGCAGCGCGCTGGACCCGCTGCGCGTGTTCACCACGCGCCCGGACACGCTGATGGGCGTGACCTTCGTGTCCATCGCCAGCGAGCATCCGCTGGCGTTGCACGCGGCCAAGTCCAATCCCGAGCTGGCCGCGCTGCTGGCCGAGCTGAAGCAGGGCGGCGTCTCCGAGGCCGAACTGGAAACCCAGGAAAAGCGCGGCATGGCCACCGGCCTGACCGCGGTGCACCCGATCAGCGGCGAGCAGGTGCCGGTGTGGGTCGCCAACTTCGTGCTGATGGGCTACGGCACCGGCGCGGTGATGGCGGTGCCCGGCCACGACCAGCGCGATTTCGAATTCGCCAGCAAGTACGCCCTGCCGATCCGCCAGGTGATCGCGCTGAAGGCGCCGAAGAACGACGACGAGCGCAGCTACGACCCGAGCCGCTGGCAGGACTGGTACGGCGACAAGACCCGCGAGCTGGAACTGGTCAATTCCGCCGAGTTCGACGGGCTGGACTTCCAGGGCGCGTTCGAGGCGCTGGCCGAGCGCTTCGAGCGCAAGGGCCAGGGCCAGCGCCGGGTCAACTACCGCCTGCGCGACTGGGGCGTCAGCCGCCAGCGCTACTGGGGCTGCCCGATCCCGGTGATCTATTGCCAGAGCTGTGGCGCGGTGCCGGTGCCGGAAGACCAGCTGCCGGTGCTGCTGCCGGAGAACGTCGCCCTGAGCGGTACCGGCTCGCCGCTGAAGACCGACCCGGAATGGCGCAAGACCACCTGCCCGCAGTGCGGCGCGGCGGCCGAGCGCGAGACCGACACCTTCGACACCTTCATGGAGTCGAGCTGGTACTACGCGCGCTACACCTCGCCCGGCGCCAAGGACATGGTCGACAAGCGCGGCAACTACTGGCTGCCGGTGGACCAGTACATCGGCGGCATCGAGCACGCGATCCTGCACCTGATGTACTTCCGCTTCTTCCACAAGCTGCTGCGCGACGCGCGCCTGGTGGACAGCGACGAGCCGGCGACCAACCTGCTGACCCAGGGCATGGTGATCGCCGAGACCTTCTACCGGCAGAACCCGGACGGTTCCAAGGACTGGATCAACCCGGCCGACGTGGACGTGCAGCGCGACGACAAGGCGCGGGTGATCGGCGCGGTGCACCGCGGCGACGGCCAGCCGGTGCTGATCGGCGGCACCGAGAAGATGTCCAAGTCCAAGAACAACGGCGTGGATCCGCAGGCGATGGTCGGCAAGTACGGCGCCGACACGGTGCGCCTGTTCTCGATGTTCGCCGCGCCGCCGGAGCAGTCGCTGGAGTGGAACGAGGCCGGCGTGGACGGCATGGCGCGGTTCCTGCGCCGGTTGTGGGCGCAGGTGCACAAGCATGTCGCCGACGGCGCCGCGCCGGCGCTGGACCCGGCCGCGCTGAATGCCGAGCACAAGGCGCTGCGGCGCAAGACCCACGAGACCATCGGCAAGGTCGCCGACGACTACGGCCGCCGCCACAGCTTCAACACCGCCATCGCCGCGGTGATGGAGCTGACCAACGCGCTGGCCAAGTTCGACGACGCCGGCGATCAGGGTCGTGCGGTGCGCCAGGAAGCGCTGGAAGCGGCGGTGCTGCTGCTCAACCCGATCACCCCGCACGCCAGCCACGCGCTGTGGCAGGCGCTGGGCCATCCGGCGACGCTGCTGGAGGACGTGCCGTTCCCGCAGCCGGACCCGGCCGCGCTGGTACGCGACGCGGTGACTCTGGCGGTGCAGGTCAACGGCAAGCTGCGCGGCACCATCGAGGTCGGCGCCGACACCCCGCGCGAGCAGATCGAGGCGCTGGCCCAGGCCGAGCCGAATGCGGCCAAGTTCTTGGAAGGGCTGAGCATCCGCAAGATCATCATCGTCCCCGGCAAGATCGTGAATCTGGTGGCGGCGTGAGCCGGCGCGCCGCTGCGGCCGCGTCGCGGCCGTGCGGCGCGGCAGGTCTCAACCCGCGTTCACGCGACGTACGGCAGGCTAGCCGCCTGTTGCCGCGCCCAGCCGGCTCCTCCAGACTGTGTCCATGACCCGACTCCTGCTCGCTCTCGTCTTCGCGGCGTCCCTGACCGCCTGCGGTTTCCACCTGCGCAACAAGCTGACCCTGCCGGCCGATACGCCGTCGGTGAAGGTGGTGTCCTCGGCGCCGTACAGCGAGCTGGCCAAGCTGCTCGAACGCGGCCTGCGCGCGGCCGGCGCGCAGATCGCGCCCAAGGACGTCAACGCCGGCGTGGCCCGTCTGGAGGTGCTGTCCGAGCGCTGGGGCGACCTGCCGATCGCGCTCGATGCCGAAGGCCGCGCCCAGGAATACAGCCTGCGCTACGCGGCGATCTTCGTGTTCCGCCGCGCCGATGGCAGCGTGCTGGTGCCGCAGCAGGTGATCGAGCTGTCGCGCGACTACGTCTCCCCGCCGACCGACGCCACCGGTACCTCCACCGAGCGCGAGATCCTGGCCGACGAACTGCGCCGCGAGATGTCGGCCTCGATGCTGCGCCGGATCGACAGCGTGGTGCGCGCGCAGGTGCGCGACGGCAAGGACGTTAACGCCGCGCCGCCGTCGACCGATGGCACGCCGGTGGAGGGCAAGCCGGCCGACGGTACCCCGGCCGCAGGCAAGCCGGCGACTACGCCGCAGCCTTGAGCTTGGCCCTGCTGCCTTCGCCGCCGCGCACGGCGGCCACGCCGTTCGCTGCCGGCGCATGGCGTTCGCCGTATGTGCTTGCAGCAGCGTAGGCTGTCGTCATGGAACTGCGCCCCGAACAACTCGCCACCCAACCGGCGTCGCAGCCGCTGCAGCCGGTCTATTTGATCGCCGGTCCGGAAACCCTGCGTGTGCTGGAAGCCGCCGATGCGGTGCGCGCCCGCGCGCGCGCCGCCGGTATCGGCGAGCGCGAGGTGTTCGATGCCGATGGTCGCGATTTCGACTGGGGCCAGCTGTATTCCAGCTTCAATGCGCCCAGCCTGTTCAGCGCGCAACGCCTGATCGAGCTGCGCCTGCCCAGCGGCAAGCCCGGCAAGGAGGGCGGCGAGGTCATCAGTGCGTTCTGCGCCGATCCGCCGCCGGACGTGGTGCTGCTGATCACCTGCAACGAATGGAGCAAGGCGCACCAGGGTAAGTGGGCCGACGCGGTCGCGCGCATCGGCACCATCGCCGTGGCCTGGGCGATCAAGCCGCACGAACTGGGCGACTGGATCGAGCGGCGCCTGCGCAGCAAGGGCCTGCGCGCCGACGCCGGCGCGGTGCAGCGCCTGGCCGAACGGGTGGAAGGCAACCTGCTGGCGGCGGCGCAGGAGATCGACAAGCTGGCGCTGCTGGCCGACGGCCAGGGCCTGGACGTGGCGGCGATGGAGTCGCTGGTCGCCGATGCCGCCCGCTACGACGTGTTCCGCCTGGCCGAGGCCACGCTCGGCGGGCAGGCGCCGGCGGTGCGGCGCATGCTCGCCGGCCTGCGCGCCGAGGGCGAGGCGGTGGCCGCGCTGCTGCCGATCCTGATCAAGGAATTGCTGCGTACCGCGGCGCTGGCCAAGGTGCAGGCCGCCGGCGGCAACCTGGCGGCGGAAATGAAGGGGCAGGGCATCTGGGAGTCGCGGCAGGCGCCGTTCAAGCGCGCGCTGCAGCGCCACGCCGAACCGCGCCGCTGGGAACGTTTCGCCGCCGAGGCCGGCCGCATCGACCGCATCGCCAAGGGCCGCGCCGACGGCGATGCCTGGATCGCCCTGGAACGACTGCTGCTGGCGATCGCCGAGGCGCGGGCGGTGCGGTTGTTGGTGGTATGAGCGCCGGGAGTCGGGAATCGGGAATCGGGAATGGGAACAGCGGCGCTGTGGTCCCGCCAGAGACCTCGCAGCCTGCGGCTGTTGCTTCTTCCCCATTCCCCATTCCCGATTCCCCGCCGCTGCACCTCATCTACGGCGGCACCTTCGATCCCATCCACAACGGCCACCTGGCGATCGCGCGGGCGGCGCGGGAGGCGTTCGGGGTGCCGGTGCGGCTGATGCCGGCGGCCGATCCGCCGCATCGGCCGGCCCCCGGGGCCGATGCGCAGCAGCGCTGCGCGATGCTGGCGCTGGCCATCGCCGATACGCCGGGGCTGGTCCTGGACCTGCACGAAGTGCGCCGTGCGCAGGCCCGGCCGGGCGTGGCGTCCTACAGTATCGACACGGTGCGCGAGCTGCGCGCCGAGCTCGGCGCCGACGCGCCGCTGGCGCTGCTGATCGGCAGCGACAGCTTCGTCGGCTTCAACGGCTGGCGCGAGTGGCGGGCGCTGCTCGAGGCCGCGCACCTGATCGTCGCCGACCGCGCCGGCAGCGGCTGGGAGCGGGCGGTGCCGGCGGAACTGGCGCAGGCGGTGGCCGGACGCTGGGCCGACACGCCGCAGGCGCTGGCCCGTACGCCGGGCGGCCGCCTGTGGTGCCTGCGGCAACCGCTGCGCAGCGAATCGGCCAGCCTGGTGCGCGCGCGCATCGCCGCCGGCGAGGACTGGGCGGCCTTGCTGCCGGCACCAGTGGCGGCCTATATCCGCGACCATGCTCTGTATGCGTCCGGTGCCGCCGCCGCTGGCTGAATACGCGCCCTGCCGGGGTCGCCTATAATTCGCCCCATTCCATCGAGTTCGCCGCTTTGTCCAGTCAAGCCCACGTCATCAAGACCCAAGTCCCCAATCCGCCGCCGCCGCTGCCGGTCCTGCTCGCCCACGTCCGCGAGGCAGTCGAGGAACTCAAGGCCAAGGACGTGGCGGAAATCGACGTGCGCGGCAAGTCCAGCGTCACCGACTACCTGGTCATCGTTTCGGGCACCTCCACCCGCCACGTCAAGTCGATCGCCGACGAAGTCATCAAGTACGCCAAGCGCCTGGATGTCATGCCGCTGGGCGTGGAAGGCGAGCGCGAGGCCGAGTGGGTACTGGTCGATCTCGGCGACGTGGTGGTGCACGTGATGCTGCCGCGGGTGCGCGAGTTCTATGCGCTGGAGCGGCTGTGGACGGTCGGCGACCAGCCGCCGGGCGACGACGACGACTCGGCACGCGATGCCTAAGCGGCGCAATCCCGCGCGCAGCGTCGGCAGCGAGGCGTTGCCGGTCAGCAAGCGTGTCGGCGCGACCGAATCGACACCCGCGACGCCGGCACGCAAGCGCTTCGACTCCCTGGTCAAGCGTCTGGAGCGCGCCCGTGCGCAGTTGCATGCGTGGCAGGACGCGCTGCCGCGCTGGGAGCAGCGTTTCCACGAGCAGGTCGATCCCTTGCTGCAGGAGCGCGATGCGGCGCAGGTACAGTTGTTGCGGGAACTGGACGCAGCGCATGCCACCTACAAGTTGAGCAAGCGCGATCGCGCCGATCTGTCCGAGCTCATTTGCGAGTTGGCTGCGCTGTTGATCCGGGACGGCGACAACGATGGCCTGAAGGACATCTACGACCGGCATAGCCCCCTCGGATTCGACCAGGATCTGGCCGAATCCGAGGCATTGCTGACGTCGGTCATCGGTGAGGAATTCGGCCTGACCGAAGAGGAAATGGCGCATATCCACTCCCCCGAAGCGCTGTATGCGCAGATCCAGGAGCGGCTGCACGCGCAGCAGGCGCATGCGGCCGGGCGCGCCCAGCAGCGCGACAAGCGCCGCCGTGCCGGTGCAGGCAAGGCCGCGCAGGTCGCCGCCGATCCGCAACAGACGCGTCGCGCGCTGTACCGCAATCTAGTCGCCGCATTGCATCCGGACCGCGAGCCCGATCCGCAGCAGCGCGAGCGCAAGACCGCCTTGATGCAGCGGCTCAACCAGGCGTATCAAAACGACGACCTGCTGGCAATGCTGGAACTGCAACTGGAAATCGGCCAGTTGGATCAGGCCGGCATCGCGGCGATGGCCGAGGAGCGCATCCGTGACTACAACGACCTGTTCGCCGCGCAACTGCGGCAGGTCGAGCAGACATTGGCCGGACTGGTCGATGACTTCATGGGGCGTTACGGTCTTCAAGACGAGCGCGCGCCGCAGCCGCAGCGCCTGGATGCGCTGTTGGCGCAGATCAAGCGGCAGGTACAGGAGGAGATCCGCTCCTGTGCCGACGATCGCGCTGCGGCGCGGCAGGCCGACACGCTGAAGCAATGGTTGAAGCGGGAGCGTGCCCGGCTGGCCGAGCAGGAACTGGACGACGCGATGTACGACGCCCTGCTGCTGGGCGAGCGTTGGTGAAGCGCGCCTGCCGCGCGCAGCGATGAAGGCGCGCCTCATCGCCACCGGCGAGCGCGCCCCGGCCTGGGTGGCGCAAGGCTTCGCCGAGTACCGCAAGCGGCTCTCGCACTGGTTGCCGCTGGATCTGGTCGAGATCGAACCCGGCCTGCGCGGCAAGGGCCGCGATGCGCAGCGCGCGATCGAGGACGAAGGCCGCCGGGTCCTGGCGGCGCTGCCGAAGAATGCACTGGTGGTGGCGCTGGACGTGCCCGGCAAGCAACACAGTTCCGAGCAACTGGCGCAGCGCATGGAGCACTGGCGTGGACAGGGGCGCGATCTGGCGTTCCTGATCGGCGGCCCCGAGGGCCATTCGCCGGAGGTGCTGGCGGTGGCCAGCGAATCCTGGTCGCTGGGGCCGCTGACCCTGCCGCACATGCTGGTGCGGCTGGTGGTGGCCGAGCAGTTGTACCGTGCGGCGGCGATGCTGGCCAATCATCCTTACCATCGCGCCTGATCGCGGATCGCGGATCGCGGATCGCGGATCGCGTGCGCGTGGCGGCAATGCGTGCGTGATGCCGATGCTGGCGCACCGCTCAGGCAACAAAAAAAGCCCGGGCTTTCGCCCGGGCTTTTCGTTACGGCCTTGCGACGTTCGCGATCAATTGAACGTGTACTTCGCACCCACCGTGAAGTAGCGGCCGATCGCACCGCTGAAGTGCAGCGGGTTGTAGTTGACCGCACCGTAGGTGGTCGGATCCAGCGGGGCGATCCGGTCGAACACGTTCTGCACCGATGCGTTCAGTTCGAAGGCAGGCGTGATGTTCCAGCGGCCCGACAGATCGAAAGTGGTGAACGAGGCGATCTTCTTGACCGGCGTACCGTCGGCGTAGAACGCCTGGTAGTCGCCGCCGCGGCGATCCTTGTTCTCGATGCTGTCGATGTAGTTGACCACGCCGCTCACGCTCCAACTGCCCTGCTTCCAGGTGGTGCCGAAGTTGATGCGGTCCTGCGGCGTGCCGATGCAGTTGGTCACGTCGCAGTTGCCGTGCGTGCCCACGTAGTCGACGGTGGTGTCGCCTTCGGTGCGCTCGAACTTGAGCAGGTGGCTCCACTGCGCGTCCAGCTCCAACTGGCCGGGACCGATCTCGAAGGTCTGGCGGATGTCGGTGTCGATGCCGCGCACGCGCGAGGAGTTCGCGTTCACGTAGCCGGTGTTGACGGCCAGGATGGTGCCGCTGTTGGCGACGCCGCCGATGTTGTTGCTGTCGCGCAGGACGTTGCCGGCGGCGATCGCATCGGCGGTACTGCCCTGGGCGATCTCGTTGGTGCGCTTGATCTCCCAGCCGTCCACGGTCAGCGAGGTCGTCGAGGTCGGCTGCAGCACGAAGCCCACCGAATAGCTCTTGGACTCCTCGGGCTTCAGCGCCGGGTTCGGACGGGTGATGATCGCCACCGAGCGCGCGGTGCACTCGTTGGCCGGATCGATCGCGCAGCGCACCGGATCGCGGGCGTTGGAGAACGCGGCCAGGCCGCCGTCGCCGTTCTCGGCCGGGTTCGGCGCACGGAAGCCCTCGGCGTAGCTGGCGCGCAGCGCGATCCAGTTGGCCGGGGTCCACTTAACGCCCAGCTTCGGCGTGGCCTTACCGTCGCCGCCGTCGTACTTGTCGTAGCGCAGCGCCGCCGACAGTTCCAGTTGCTCCAGCACCGGTGCCGACAGTTCGACGTGCGCGGCGTAGACGTTCTGGGTGCCGTCGTAGGCCGAGTAGCCCAGGCCGATGATGTCGCCGATATCGGTGTAGGTCTGCGGGGTCAGGCTGTTGCTGGTCTTGCGCCATTCCGCGCCCAGCGCCAGGCCCAGCGGCCCGCCCTTGAGGTCCATCAGGCTGCGCGAGACGGTGAAGTCGAACATGTCCAGTTCGGACTTGGCACGTGCGCTGATGGTCGGCGAGATGTAGTCGTAGAGCGCCTGCGAGTTGAGGTTGGCGTTGTCGCCGATCCGCCAGGTGCCGGCCGGGCAGGCCGGGTTGCCGAGCACGCAGCGCACGGCGCTGTAGCGCAGGAAGCCGGTGCGCTTGTTGACCAGGTTGGTACCCGAGTGCAGGTAGCCGGTGTCGTAGCTCCAGTCGCCCCAGTTGCCCTTGACGCCGACCAGGAAGCGGTTGAACTCGTTGGTGTTGTCGGTGACGCGCGGGCCCACGTCCCAGGCGCTGTAGCGCAGGCGCGCGGCGTAGGGCAGGGGATTGTCGGGATGGCCGGCGTAGAGCACGGTGGCGCCGGCGCCGCTGTTGGCGTTGACCGGGCCACCCGGGTAGCCCCAGCCGCCGGATACGCCGGAAGGGGTATTGGAGAACACGGTGTTCTTCTTCGAGTAGCCGATCTCGGTGTAGATCTCGCCGCCCTCGCCGAAGGCGAAGCTGGCGCGGCCGAACACGTTGACGTACTTCTCCTCGGGGGTCAGATCGCGGAACTGCTGTGCCGGATCCCACAGGCAGCCCTGCGCCTGCGCGGTGGCGTCGCTCTGGCCGGGGATGGTGGTCAGGCCGGCGCAGCCGGGCAGTGCCACCAAGCGGCCGGCGGTGTTGAACACCGAGCCATTGGGACCCGTGCCGCCGGCGGTGCCGCCGCTGAGATAGGCGCCGCCGAGGAACTGCGCATCCTGTGCCGCATAGCCCCAGCGGCGGATGTCGCCGGTGCCGATCCACTTGCGGTCCTTGCGGTCGCTGATCTTGATCGCGTCGGTCTTGCCCACGTCCAGGCTGAAGAACGCGTTCCAGCCGTCGCTGGCGAGGTCGCCGGTGCCGGCGGTCAGGGTGGCCTTGCGCGCATCGCCGTCGCCGTCGCCGGAGAGGCCGTAGGAACCGCGCAGGATCGCGCCCTGGAAATCGCTACGCAGGATGATGTTGACCACGCCGGCGATGGCGTCGGAGCCGTAGATCGCCGAGGCGCCGTCCTTCAGCACTTCGACCCGCTCGACCGCGTCCAGCGGGATGGTGCTCAGGTCGGTGAAGACCTTCTGGCCGTCGTCGGCCAGGCCGTAGGTGGCCATGCGCCGGCCGTTCAACAGCACCAGCGTGGAACCGGCGCCCAGACCGCGCAGCGAGATGCCGGCGCCGCCGCCGGCAAAGCCGTTGCCGAATGTCTTCGGGATCGAGCCGGCGCCGTCGGCTGTCAGGGTCTGCAGGTACTCGGCCAGCGAGGTCTTGCCGGTGCGGTCGATTTCCTGGCGGGTCACCACCTGCACCGGCGACGGGGTCTCGGTGTCGGTGCGCGGGATGTTGGAGCCGGTGACGGTGATGCGGTCGAGATTGGTGGCCGCTTCCTGGGCGAAGGCGGCGGGCCCTGCGAGGGTGGCGAGAACGCCGGCGACGGAGGCACACAGCAGCGTACGGCGGGTTACACGCCGTTGGGTCGGGATGTTCACAGTTTCTCTCCTAACTGGAAACGCAGGTTGTGACTTTCTGACGAAAGCGCCGACGTCTTGGTGGCCGGCTGTCTCTCATCTAGGTGTATCTATCGTGAATAAATCGTGAATTTTAGATTAACACGGCCGGCCGGCGAATGCCGGCCGGCCGCGCCGGGGTGATTCAGCGGTCCATCGAAAAATCGACCGGTACCAGCCCGTACGCCTGCACCGGCGTGCCGTTCTGCAGCGCCGGCTTGAACGCCCAGCGCTTGAGCACCTGGTCGCGTGCGGCCTGGTCCAGCACCCGGTGGCCGCTGCTCTTCTCGACAGTGACCTGCAGCGGCTGCCCGTCGGTGCCGACCAGCACCCGCAGCAGCACGCTGCCCTGCAGGCGATCGCGCAGCGCGTCGCGCGGATACGGCGGGGCCGGCGCGCGCAGGTACTGCAACTGCATGCCGTCCACCGGCGCGCTCGCGCTGGCCGGCGGCAGGCTGGGCGCGGCGATGCTGGGCGTGGGGTCGACATTGGGCGCGGTGTCCAAGGCCACCGGGCTGCTGTCGACCAGCGGCGCCGGCGTCGGGGTCGGCACCGGTACTGCGGTCGGCGTGCGCGGCTGTGTCGGCAGCTGTTTCTCGACGGTGGGGATGGTGGGCGGCGTCGGCGTGACCGGAATCACCACGGGTTGCTGCCAGGGCGGCTGCACCTGCGCCGGTTCCGGTGGCGCGGTCACGTGCGAGAGCGGAAGCAGCAGCAACAGGGCGGCCAGCACGTGCAGGGCGATCGCGGTGCTGTAGGCCAGGACCCGGGACAGGTCGATGCGGAAGGACGGGGCGGGGAGTTGCGTGCGAACCATGGATCCACCTCTGCGATAGGAGTGTCGTGGACTGCGGTACCGGAAAACGCACGGGGGCGACGGATGGGGTCATCGCGCCCGTCCGCGTTTCGACAGTGCGCCGGTCGCGGGCACTTTGGCAAGAGGCGGCGGCGATCGAGGCCGGGTGCCGTATTGGCGAGGGGCGCTGCGGCGGACTGGAAACGACGACGGCGCCCGCAGGCGCCGTCGCGAAGGAGGGGGCGGACCGGGCTTACTTGCCCAGTTCGAACACCACATCCAGGTTGACCGAGACGCTGCTCTCGCCCGGGGCGACCGGGGTGCTGTCCATCTCCGCCTTCATCGCCATCGCGCGCATCATCGGCATCGGCGGGCGCACGCCGCCGCTGCTGCCTTCGGAGATGCTGACGATGCGCCGCACGTGCAGGCCCAGCGCCTTGGCGTAGGTCTGCGCGCGTGCCTGCGCCTTCTTCAGCGCATCGACCCGCGCCTGGTCGTACAGCGGCTCCGGGTCGTCGATCTCGAAGGTGGGGCCGTTGATCTGGTTGGCGCCCTGCGCGGCCAGCGCGTCGAGCACCTTGCCGAGCTTGGCGATGTCGCGCACCTTGAGGTTCACCGAGTTGTTGGCCTGGTAGCCGATGATCTGCGGCGCCTGGTTCTCGGCGTACTTGTACTGCGGGTTGAGGCTGACCCCGCTGGTCTGCACGTCCTTGTCGGCGATGCCGGCGGCGCGGATCGCGGCCAGTACCTTGGTCATCTGCTCGGCGTTCTGGCGCATCGCCGCGGCGCTGTCGGTGGCCTGGGTGACCACGCCGGCGGAGATGGCGGCGACGTCGGGCGCGCGCTTGGCCTCCGCCTGCGCGGCGATGTTGAGCAGGGTGCCGTCGGCGGGCACGGCGTAGCCGGGCGCGGCGGATTGGGCGTGGGCGGTCATCGTGCCTCCTAGGGCGAGGGACAGGGCCAGCAGCAGCGGGCGGACGGACAATGCGCGCATCGATGTTCTCCTTGTGACGATTGGGCGAGGGTGTTGCCGCGACGATGAACGCGTCGTGATCTTCGCCGGGGTCGAAGCGATCGTCCCGCAATTAGCGATCGTTCAGTCAGTCCGGTCGGGTTATCCTTCGGCCATGCTGTATCTCGCGTCCCGTTCCCCTCGCAGAAACGAACTGCTGACCCGCCTCGGCGTGCCGTTCCGGATCCTCGACCTCGAGGTGCCGGAAGTGCGCGCGGCCGACGAGTCGGCGCAGGCCTATGTGCGCCGGGTGGCGCTGGACAAGGCCCGCGCCGGCTTGGCGCAACTGGCCGACGCCGCCGACGCGGTGGTGCTCGGCGCCGACACCGAGGTGGTGCTGGACGATCGCGTGTTCGGCAAGCCGGCCGACGCCGAGGATGCGGCGGCGATGCTGGCGGCCCTGGCCGGGCGCACCCACCAGGCGATGACCGCGGTGGCGCTGGTCGCCGCCGGCCGCGAAGAGCTGGTGCTGGTGCCCACGGCGGTGACCTTCGCCGCGTTGTCCGCGCGCGACATCGCCGACTACGTGGCCAGCGGCGAGCCGATGGGGCGGGCCGGCGCGTATGCGATCCAGGGCGGCGCCGAACGTTTCGTCAGCCGTCTCGACGGCAGTTATTCCGGGGTGATGGGCCTGCCCCTGCACCAGACCCACCACCTGCTGCGCACCTTCGGAGTGCTGTGATGTCGCAAGAGATCCTGGTCAACGTCACACCACGCGAGACCCGGGTGGCCGTCATCGAGAACGGCATGCTGCAGGAGCTGCACATCGAGCGCGGCTGGCGCCGCGGCGTGGTCGGCAACATCTACAAGGGTCGGGTGCAGCGGGTGATGCCCGGCATGCAGGCGGCCTTCGTCGAGGTCGGGCTGGAGCGCGCGGCGTTCCTGCACGCCAACGACGTGGTGCGGCCGGCGCCGGTCGGCAATGGCGACACCGAGGAGGCGACGCCACTGCCGGTCTCGGCCGCGGTGCCGATCGTGGAGCTGCTGCGCGACGGCCAGGACATCGTGGTGCAGGTGGTCAAGGACCCGATCGGCAGCAAGGGCGCACGGCTGACCACGCAGATCAGCATCCCCTCGCGCTACCTGGTGCTGCTGCCGCAGTCGCGGGTGATCGGGGTGTCGGCGCGGATCGAGGACGAGGCCGAACGGCAGCGCCTGAAGACCCTGGTCGCCGACCTGGCCGCCAGCCACGGCGGCTTCGGCTACATCATCCGCACCAATGCCGAGGGCCAGCCGGCCGAGGCACTGGCCGAGGACATCGCCTACCTGTCGCGGGTCTGGAACGTGGTCGAGCGGCGCGGCCGCGACGGCGCCCCGGCCAGCATCATCTACGAGGACCTGAGCCTGCCGCTGCGCGCGGTGCGCGACCTGATCCGCAAGGACGTGGAGAAGGTCAAGGTCGATTCGCACGAGACCTTCGAACGGCTGCAGGCCTTCGTCGCCAAGTACATGCCGGTGCTGGCCGAGCGCCTGGAGCTGTACACCGGCGACCGTCCGATCTTCGACCTGTACGGGGTCGAGGACGAGATCGCCCGCGCGCTGGACAAGCAGGTGCCGCTGAAGTCCGGCGGCTACCTGGTCATCGACCAGACCGAGGCGATGACCACCATCGACGTCAACACCGGCTCGTTCCTGGGCCAGCGCAATCTCGAGGAGACGGTGTTCCGCACCAACCTGGAGGCGGCGCAGGCGGTGGCGCGGCAACTGCGCCTGCGCAACCTCGGCGGCATCATCATCATCGACTTCATCGACATGGACGATGCCGAGCACCGCCGCCAGGTGCTGCGCACGCTGGAGAAGGCGCTTTCGCGCGACCACGCCAAGACCACGGTGTACGAGTTCTCGCCGCTGGGCCTGGTGGAGATGACCCGCAAGCGCACCGTGGAGAGCCTGGAGCGGCAGCTGTCCGAACCGTGCCCGGAATGCAGCGGGCGCGGCTCGATCAAGACCGCCGAGACTGTGACCTACGAGATCTTCCGCGAGATCACCCGCGCGGTGCGCCAGTTCGACGCGGCGCGGCTGCTGGTGATCGCCTCGACCAAGGTGGTGGCGCGCATCACCGACGAGGAATCGGCGGCGGTGGCCGAGCTGGAGGAATTCCTCGGCAAGACCATCCGCTTCCAGGCCGACGAACAATACCTGCAGGAGCAGTTCGACGTGGTGTTGTTGTGAGGCTGGGATTCGGGAGTCGGGAATGGGGAATGGGGGAAGAGCGCGCTGTTTGCGCTGACGCGTCCCTGGATTCCTCGGCCGAATTTCACACGGCAATGAGCAGTTCGCGTGCTGCTTTTGCGATTCCCCATTCCCGATTCCCCATTCCCCGCACCTGATGCACACCCCGCTGCGCCGCCGCCTGCGCCTGGCTCGCCGTTTCGCGTTCTACGCGGTGGCGATCGGGCTGGTGTGCGTGGCCCTGGCGGTGGGCGCGCTGAGCCAGGCGCTGCCGTTCGTGGAGCGGCATCCGCAGCAGGTGGCGGCGTGGCTGAGCGAGCGCGCCGGGCGGCCGATCCGCTTCGACCGGCTGGAGACGGCCTGGACCCGGCGCGGTCCGTTGCTGCGCCTGGACGGGCTGCGCATCGGTGCCGGCGACGGCGTGCGCATCGGCCAGGCCGAGGTGCTGGTGTCGATGTATGCGGGGCTGCTGCCGGGGCGCTCTTTCACCGAACTGCGCCTGCGCGGCCTGGCGC
Organism: Xanthomonas sp. LF07-6; assembly: GCF_034105445.1. Lineage (NCBI taxonomy): Bacteria > Pseudomonadati > Pseudomonadota > Gammaproteobacteria > Lysobacterales > Lysobacteraceae > Xanthomonas > Xanthomonas sp. LF07-6. The sequence goes on along the minus strand of NZ_JAXGGI010000001.1, from coordinate 420,940 downwards.
TGACCCTGCTGCGCGCCGACGACGGCAACTGGAGCGTGCAGGGCCTGCCGACCTCGGGGCAGGGCGGCGATCCGCTGGATGCGCTGGAAGGGCTGGGCGAGTTGCAGGTCATCGATGGACGCCTGCGTGTACACGCCCCGTCGCTGGGCCTGGAAGCGCAGGTGCCGAAGATCGACCTGCGGATGCGCGTGAACGGCGAGCGTCTGCAGGTGGGCGTGCACGGCTGGAGCGATCTGCAACAGGCGCCGCTGACCGCGGTGCTGGACCTGGACCGTCGCAGTGGCGACGGCCAGGCCTACCTGGCGGTGCGCCCGGCGGAACTGGCGGGCTGGGCCGGCCTGCTGCATGCGGCCGGCATCGAACTGCAGGGCGGGGTCGGCGACGTCCAGGCCTGGCTGGACCTGCAGCAGCGGCGGGTCGCCGGGGTGACCGTGGACGCCACGCTGCGCGCGCTGCGCCTGCGCGGCGCGCCGCTGGCCGACGGGCGCACCCGGCCGCAGCTCGCCTTCACCACCTTCCGCGCGAAGGCGCGCTGGCGCCAGATCGACGGCGGCTGGCGGCTGGATGCACCGCAACTGCAGTTCGGGCAGGCCGGACAGGCACTGCAACGCCTGGACGGGCTGACCGTGGCCGGCGGGCGCCATTTCGCTCTGTACGGCGATCGGCTCGACCTGGCGCCGCTGATCGCAGTGGCCGGGCTCAGCGACCGGCTTTCGCCCAGCCTGCGCAGTTGGTTGGCGGTGGCACGGCCGCGCGTGCAACTGACCCAGGTGGCGGTGAGCGGGGTTCCCGGCGGTCCGTTGTACGGCCAGGGGCGGCTGGCGGACCTGGCGTTCGCGCCGGCGGGCGGTGCGCCGGGTGTGAGCGGGCTGCGCGGCCGCTTCGACGGCGATGCCCAGGCCGGCGAACTGGCGCTGGAGTCCGGCAGCCCGGTCCGCGTCGACTGGCCCAGCGGCTTCGGCGTGGTCCACCAAGTCCAGTTGGCCGGGCGCATCGTCGCCTTCCGCGATGGCGACGGCCTGCGCGTAGCGACCCCGGGGCTGCGCGTGCAGGGCAGCGACTACGGCGCCGACGTGCGCGGCGGGCTGCGCTTCCAGGACGACGGCTCGCGGCCGTGGATCGACCTGGCCGCCGACCTGCAGGACGCGCCGGTGGTGGCGGCGAAGAAGTTCTGGGTCCATTCCAAGATGAGCAAGGCCGCCACCGACTGGCTCGACGCCGCGCTGCAGGGCGGGCGCCTGCGCGACGGCCATGCGCTGGTCTCCGGCGACCTGGACGACTGGCCGTTCGCCGACCACAACGGCCGCTTCGAGGCGACCGCGCGGCTGGAGGACGCCAAGGTGCGCTTCCAGCACGACTGGCCGGCGGTGGAGAACGTGGACGCCAGCGTCGCCTTCATCGGCAATGGCTTCGAGGTGCACGGCCGCGGCAGCATGGGCGGGGTGCCGGTGGAGCAGCTGTCGGCGGCGCTGCCCGACTACAAGGAAGGCCAGCTCAGCGTGCTGGCCAGCACCCGCGCCGAGACCGGCAAGCTGCTGGCGATGCTGCGGCAGAGTCCGCTGCATGCCCATTACGGCGACACCCTGGATGCGCTCAGCGCGTCGGGGCCGGCCGATGTCACCTTCGACCTGCTGCAGCCGCTGCGCGCCGACATCGGCACCCACCACCTGCGCGGCACGGTCGACCTGCTCGGCGCGCATATCGCCGACAAGCGCTGGGACCTGGCCTTCGACGACATGCGCGGCAGCGCCAACTACAGCGATACCGGATTCGCCGCGCAGAAGCTGAGCGTGGCCTACCAGGGCCACCAGGGCGAACTGGCGCTGCGCGCCGGCGACGGCGTGCAGGATCCGCAACAGGCCTTCGAGGCCGCGCTGAGCGCGTCGCTGGACGCGAACGAACTGCTCGACCGGGTGCCGGAAATGGCCTGGCTCAAGCCGTACGTGCAGGGCCGCTCGCGCTGGAACATCGGCGTCGGTCTGCCCAAGACCCCCGACGGCGGCGCGCAGCCGCCGACCCGGCTGCAGCTGCGCTCGGACCTGGTCGGCACCCAGCTGCTGATGCCGGCGCCGATGGACAAGGCGCCGGCCACGCCGCTGGCGACCTCGGTCAACGTGCCGCTGCCGGTCGGCAGCGGCCGCATCGAGGTGGCCTTCGGCAAGCTGATGGCGCTGGCCGCGCGCAGCCAGGGCGGCAAGACCGGCGTGCGCGTGGTGATGGGCAGCGACCATGTCGCCGACGAACCGCCGGCCAGCGGCCTGGTGGTCAGCGGGCGCACCGCGGCGCTGAACGCCATCGACTGGATCGGCGTGGTCAGCCGCCCCGATCCGAACGCCGCCGCGGCCAACGGCGGCGAAGACCCGATGCCGCTGCGGCGCATCGAGATCCTGGCCGACCATCTGCTGTTGCTGGGCGGCGTGTTCGACAACACCCGCCTGCGCCTGCTGCCGCAGGCCGACAGCATCGACGTGCACCTGGACGGCCCGGCCCTGGCCGGCGACCTCAGCGTGCCGACCAAGGACGGCGGCGTGCTCGGCGGACGCCTGGCGCGGGTGCACTGGCGCTCGGCCACGGCCACCTTGCCGGTGGCGAACGGCACGCCGACGGCGGTGGTCGCCACGCCCGCCGGCAGCGGGGTCGCCGGCAGCGCCGGCCCGGTCCCGGCCGGCCCGTTCGCCGACAGCCTGGACCCGGCCACGATCCCGGCGCTGGCGCTGGACGTGGACGACCTGCGCTTCGGCGCGATGACCCTCGGCGCGGCCTCGCTGCGCACGCGCAAGCTCGCCGACGGCATGCAGGTGGACCAATTGCACCTGCGTTCGGACAAGCAGAAGATCGACATCAGCGGCGACTGGCGCGGCAAGGGCGCCACCGCCCGGACCCAGCTCAACGCCAGCGTCGACAGCCGCGACCTGGGCGAGTTGATGCAGAACCTGGACTTCGGCGGGCAGGTGCGCGGCGGCGAAGGCCAGCTGACGCTCAGCGCCGCCTGGCCGGGCACGCCGTCCGGCCTGCAGCTGGCCACGGTGCAGGGGCAGCTCGACGTGGCCGCGCGCAATGGGCAGTTGCTGGAACTGAACCCGGGCGCCGGACGCGTGCTCGGCCTGCTCAGCGTGGCGCAACTGCCGCGGCGGCTGATGTTCGATTTCCGCGACTTCTTCTCCAAGGGCTTCGCCTTCAACCGCATCGACGGCCAGATCCGTTTCGGTGACGGCCTGGCGCGCAGCGACAACCTGGTCATCGATGGCCCGGCCGCGGAGATCAAGGTGCGCGGCGAGGCCGACCTGCGCGCCCAGCAGTTCGACCAGACCATCGACGTCAATCCCAAGTCCGGCAATCTGCTGACCGTGGTCGGCGCGGTGGCCGGCGGGCCGGTCGGCGCGGCGGTCGGCGCCGCCGCCAACGCGGTGCTCGGCAAGCCACTGGGCAACATCGGCGCGCGCACCTACCGGGTCACCGGGCCGTGGAAGGATCCCAAGGTGGACGTGATCGAGCGCGAGTCGGCGCGCCCGCCGGCGGCGCCTGCCGCGACGCCGCCGGCTGCGTCCGGGAAGCCCTGAAAAGCCGGAATTGGGGATGACCAGCCTGCGGCTGTTGAAAGCCGGGAGTGGGGATGGCGGCGGTTGCGCGCGATGCCGGTCCGCAAGGATGGCAGTGGCGCGGCGCCCTGCGCGTGCATGGGATGCGGTGCATTGCCTGGAGACCGCCGCGCTTCTCGCGCGCCTGCCGTGTTCACACTGTGCCGCCCGCCGCTTGCGCTGCGCGCCTTCGTCCCCCATGTTGAGCCCATGAACGATCACGCCCTGAGTCTCGCCGAAACCCGCCTGTTGCTTCCCGCCGGCCTGGATGCCACCAGCCTGGAGCGCGCCTTCGGCACGCTGCTCGGCCCCGGCATCGACTTCGGCGACCTGTATTTCCAGCATTCGCGGCGCGAGAGCTGGAGCGTGGAGGACGGCATCGTCAAGGACGGCGCCCACTCCATCGAGCAGGGCGTTGGGGTGCGCGCGATCTCCGGCGAGAAGACCGGTTTCGCCTATTCCGACGACATCCACCGCGACGCGCTGCTGGCCGCCGCGCAGTCGGCGCGGGCCATCTCCCGCGACGGCGGCGCGCAGCCGGCGCACGCGCTGCAGCGCGGCGGCGGCCGCGCGCTGTATCCGGCGCTGGACCCGGTGGACGCGATGGACAACGCGCACAAGGTCGAGCTGCTGCGGCGGCTGGACCAATACCTGCGCGCCGCCGACCCGCGCGTGCAGCAGGTGATGGTGAGCCTGTCCGGCGGCGTGGACACGGTGCTGGTGGCGCGCAGCGACGGCGTGCTCGCCGCCGACGTGCGCCCGCTGGTGCGGCTGAACGTACAGGTGATCGTCGAACAGCAGGGCCGCCGCGAATCCGGCTATGCCGGCGGCGGCGGCCGCTACGACTACGCCACGCTGTTCGCCGACGGCCGCCCGGAAGCCTTTGCCCGCGAGGCCTTGCGCCAGGCGCTGGTGAACCTGGAGGCGGTGCCGGCGCCGGCCGGGGTCATGCAGGTCGTGTTGGGCCCGGGTTGGCCCGGCGTGCTGCTGCACGAGGCGGTCGGCCATGGCCTCGAGGGCGACTTCAACCGCAAGGGCACCAGCGTCTACGCCGGCCGCATCGGTCAGCGCGTGGCTTCGCCCGGCGTCACCATCGTCGACGACGGCACCCTGGACGGACGCCGCGGTTCGCTCAACGTCGACGACGAGGGCACCGCGACCCACTGCACCACCCTGATCGAGGACGGCGTGCTGGTCGGCTACATGCAGGACACCCTCAATGCGCGATTGATGGGCGTGGCGCCGACCGGCAACGGCCGCCGCGAATCGTTCGCGCACCTGCCGATGCCGCGCATGACCAATACCTACATGCGCGCCGGCCAGCACGATCCCGAGGAAATGATCCGCTCGGTGAAGAAGGGCCTGTACGCGGTCAACTTCGGTGGCGGCCAGGTCGACATCACCAGCGGCAAGTACGTGTTCTCGGCCACCGAGGCCTACCTGATCGAGGACGGCAAGGTCACCGCGCCGGTGAAGGGCGCCACCCTGATCGGCAACGGCCCGGAGACCATGCAGAAGGTGCGCATGATCGGCCACGACCTGGCGCTGGACGAGGGCGTCGGCGTCTGCGGCAAGGACGGGCAGAGCGTGCCGGTGGGCGTGGGCCAGCCGTCGCTGCTGATCGACGGGCTGACCGTGGGCGGGACGGCCTAGGAGCCGGGAGTGGGGAATCGGGAAACGGGAATCGGCAAAGCGGGCGCCGCGGTGTGCTGCGGCGTTGCCGGCCTGCCGGATAGGTTCATCGTGCGCCGCGCTCGCTGGGCTGGGAGCGCGTCGTCCGTTGTGCGCGGCAGCCGACGTTGCCGCGCCTCAGTCGCGCGTGTCGTCGAACGCCGCGTCGTCGTCCGCTTCTTCGATTCCCGATTCTCCATTCCCCATTCCCGACGCACCACCCAGGATCATCTCGCGCAGCTCCCGGAACAATTCGCGGTAAGCGTGCGGCGGCTTGTTCTTCAACCGCTCGTCCTTGGCGTTGCGGACCAGTTGGCGCAGCCGCTGGCGGTCGGCGTCGGGATGCTCGGCCAGCAGTTCGGCCAGCGCGGTGTCGCCTTCGGCGAGCAGCCGTTCGCGCCAGTCCTCGACCCGGTGCATGGCCGCCACTTCGCGGCGCGCGCTGTCGCTGTTGACGTCCATCGCCTCGCGGATCGCTTCCAGCACCGCCTCGTCCTCGCGCCGCATCTGCTTGGCCAGGAACGCCAGCTGCCGCTTGTGCGCGATGTGCGAGGTGATGCGCTTGGTCTCGGCGATGTGCGGCAGCAGCGACTCGGGCACCGGCAGCTTGGCCAGCTGCGCCGGGGTCAGCGCCACCAGCTTCTCGCCCAGGCTCAGCACTTCCAGCGCCTCGCGGCGTTGCTGGCTGCGGCTTTCGCCGCGGAATTCACCGGTGTCTTCGTCGCGTCCGCGCATGCTCGTACTACTCGATCGGGCTGGAAATCAAATCAACACATCCGGCCAGGACGGCCGGACAGGGGCGAAGGGATTCGCACAACAAGGATAAAGCATTGAACGCGATCACCCCCGATTTGCACCGCGACGACAGCCAGCAGCGCCTGGAGCGCCTGTCCGACATCGCCGAACGGCTGCTGGCGCGCGCCCGCGCGCTTGGCGCCAGCCAGGCCGAGGTCAGCTGCAGCGAAGACCGCGGGCTGGACGTCAACGTGCGTCTGGGCGCTGTGGAGACCGTGGAATCCACCCGCGACCGTGGCATCGGCGTCACCGTCTACTTCGGCCAGCGCAAGGGCAGCGCCAGTACCGCCGATCTGCACGAGTCCAGCCTGGAGGCCACCGTGGCCCAGGCCTGCGCCATCGCCTGCTACACCGAGGACGATGTGGCCGCCGGCCTGGCCGAGGCGGCACTGATGGCGCGCGAGCAGCCGGATTACGACCGTTGGCATCCGTGGCCGCTGCAGGCCGAGGAGGCGATCGACCTGGCGCTGGCCTGCGAGGCCGCCGGCCGCGACGCCGATGCGCGGATCAGCAATTCCGACGGCGCCTCGGCCGGCAGCAGCGAGAGCCTGTCGGTCTATGCCAATTCGCACGGCTTCGTCGGCTGCGAGCGCAGCACCCACCATTCGATCGCCTGCACGCTGATCGCCGGGCAGGGCGACGGCATGCAGCGCGACGGCTGGTACAGCAGCGCGCTGGCGCGCGAGGACCTGGAACGCGCCTCGGCGATCGGCCGCCGTGCCGCCGAGCGCACCGTGGCGCGGCTCCAGCCGCGCTCGCTGCCGACCGGCGAGGTGCCGGTGCTGTTCGCGCCGGAGATGGCGCGCTCGCTGATCGGGCATCTGCTTGGCGCGGTGTCCGGCGGCGCGCTGTATCGCCGCGCCAGTTTCCTGCTCGACAGCGCCGGCACCCGCCTGTTCCCGGAGTGGTTCGCGATCGACGAACGGCCTCACCTGCGCCGCGGCCTGCGCTCGGCCGCCTTCGACGGCGAGGGCGTGGCCACCCGCGAGGCGCCGCTGGTGCGCGACGGCGTGCTGCAGCGCTACGTGCTGGGCAGCTACTCGGCGCGCAAGCTGGGCCTGCAGACCACCGCCAATGCCGGCGGCGTGCACAACCTGCAGGTGGCGGCCAACGCAGTGGATCTGCAGGCCATCCTCAAGGGCCTGCCGCGCGGCCTGCTGGTCACCGACCTGATGGGCAACGGCGTCAACCCGGTCACCGGCGACTACTCGCGCGGCGCTGGCGGGTTCTGGATCGAGAACGGCGAAATCGCCTATCCGGTGGACGAAATCACCATCGCCGGCAACCTGCGGCAGATGTTCCAGGACATCGAGGCGGTCGGCGCCGACATCGACGTGCGCTCGCACGTGCACATCGGTGCGGTGCTGGTCGGCCGGATGACGGTGGCCGGCAACGACTGAGCGCAGCGACGCAGGCAGCGCGCAAGGACGCACAGGCATGCAGGCAAGCGACACCGAGAACACGATCACCGACGGGCCCGCGCCCGCGTGGGAGCGCGCGCTGGCGGCATTTGCGCATCTGTCGATGTGGATCGGCTTGTTCGCCGCCTGCAATGTGCACCTGGGCTACGCGCTGTGGTGGCTGCTGTTGCTGTGGCTGTTGCCGGGCGCGCAATGGTGGGCGATGCGGGGCAGGCAGCCGTTCGTCGCCGAACACGCGCGCCAGGCCATGCGGATGGGCCTCGGCCTGTCCCTGCTGAGTGCGGTCTTGCTGGCGCCGAGCGTGCTGATCGTCGGTGCCGTGCTCGTGTTCGGGTGGCTGCTGGCCCTGATGCTGCTTGTGGCGATGGGCATCAGCCTATACGCGGCGGCCAAGGCCATGCTCGGTCGCCGCTAGCGCGATCCGCTGCCGTATGGGGCGTCGGATCAGCGCCGCGGTTGCCGAGCGGGCGATCCTTGAGCCCGTCGAGGCGTCTTCCCGCCTTGCCGGCTTGGCTTGACAGCGCTGCGCCAGCCGCCGAGAGTGACGCGCCAAACGTCTTGTCCCCTCACCACCAAAGGAACGGAATACCGATGAGCGAATTCGACAACGTCACTGCCCCGCCGCCGCCGCCGGCCTCGGCAGGCCCTCAGGAAGATCGCACTGTCGCGCTGATCACCCATCTGTCCGGGATCATCGCCGGCTTCATCGTGCCGCTGATCATCTGGCTGGTGAACAAGGACAACCCGGCCAAGTCCTTCCTCAACGACCAGGCCAAGGAAGCGCTGAATTTCCAGATCACCGTCGCCATCGCGTACGTGATCTGCGTGGTGCTCAGCGTGATCGTCATCGGCGGATTGCTGATGCCGGTGGTGTGGGTGGTGAACCTGGTGTTCTGCATCCTGGCCGGCATCAAGGCCAACGACGGCGTCGCCTACCGCTACCCGTTCGCGCTGCGCCTGATCAAGTAAGCGCGCCTGCGGCGCGTCCCCGAAGGCCCGGCCGCTGCGCCGGGCCTTTTTTGTGCCCGCGCCGCGCTCCGGCGGGAGGTCGCAGGGCGGCCAGGCGCAACGCCGCCACCGGCCGGTCAACCGCGGCCCGTGCTGCGCGTTTGCAAGGCTGTCGCCATCACCGGAGCGCCGCATGATCCGCCGCGAGAGCTTGAGCGCCGCCAACCGCTTCGGCCTGGGCGCCCGTCCCGGGGACCTGGCTGCCATGGGCGAACCGCGCGCCTGGCTGGCCGCGCAACTGCAGTCGCCGCCGCTGGCGCCGGCGTTGCAGGGCCTGCCCGACAGCCTGGCCTACCTGCGCCGCGAGGCCGACTACCAGCGCGAACGACGCCAGGCGCGGCAGCAGGCGGCCGGCGATCCGCAGCAGGCCGCCCAGCAGGCGCAGCAGGCCGCGCGCGGGCTGTACCGGCAGGCACAGGCGCAGGAACTGGCGGCGCGCTACCGGGTCGCGGTGTCCACCCCGGCCGGATTCGCCGAGCGCCTGGTGCAGTTCTGGTCCAATCATTTCGCGGTCTCGGTCGACAAGCGCGCAGCCGCGCTGTACGCGGCGCCGATGGAACGCGAGGCGATCCGCCCGCACTGCATGGGCCGCTTCGCCGACCTGCTGCTGGCGGTGGAGCGGCACCCGGCGATGCTGCGCTACCTGGACAACGCCAATTCGGTCGGCCCCGACTCGCTGCTGGCGCAACGCGCGCAGCGCCGGGCCCTGCGCCTGGATCCCGAACGTCCCGTACGCCGCCTGGGGCTCAACGAGAATCTGGCGCGCGAGATCCTGGAACTGCACACGCTGGGCGTGGACGGCGGCTATACCCAGGCCGACGTCACCGAACTGGCGCGTGCGATCACCGGCTGGGGCGTGCCGGCGCCACGCGATTTCGAGCAGGGCGCGCCCGGGGCCGCCTTCGTGTTCCGCGCGCCGGCGCATGCCGCCGGCAGCTGCCTGGTGCTGGGCCGGCGCTACGCCGAGGACGGCGTGGCGCAGGGTGAGGCGATCCTGGCGGCGCTGGCGCGGCACCCGGCCACGGCGCAGCACGTGTCGTTCAAGCTGGCCCGGCATTTCGTCCGCGACGATCCGCCGCCGGCCTTGGTACAGCGCATGGCCGACGCGTGGCGGCGCAGCGATGGCGACCTGCGCCACGTCTACCGCGCCCTGATCGACAGCCCCGAGGCGTGGGACGCGCAGGCGCGCAAGTTCAAGCCGCCGCAGGATTTCGTGGTGTCCGCACTGCGCGCCGGAGGTGCCTGGCCCGAGGCGCCACCGCAGCAGAAGACTGTGCTGACCCTGCTGGCACGGATGGGGCAGCCGCCGTTCACGCCGCGCTCGCCGGCCGGCTATGCCGACGTGGCGGCGGAATGGAGCGGCGCCGACGCACTGTGGAAGCGCGTGCAGGCGGCCGAGGCGCTGGCGGGGATGACCCCGGGCGAGTCGCTGGCATTGGCCGCGACCGCGTTCGGCGACGGTCCGGATGCGGACACGCTGACCGCGGTGCGGCGCGCCGAATCGCCACGCGAAGGCGTGGCGGTGCTGCTGGCCAGCCCGGCCTTCCAATGGCGCGCCTGAGCGGCGCGCGGTCCGATCCGCGATGGGAGAAGCTCCGATGCAACTGACACGCCGTCGTTTCCTTGCCGCCAGCGGTGCGGCCACCGTGTTGAGCCTGTGGTCGGGCAGCGGCCTGGCCGCGCCGGGCGCCGATACGCGCCTGCTGGTGGTGCTGCTGCGCGGCGCGCTGGACGGGCTGCACGCACTGGTGCCGACCGCCGACCCCGACTACGCACGCCTGCGCGGCGCGCTGGCGCCGCCGCAGACCCTGGCCCTGGATGGCAGCTTCGCGCTGCATCCGGCGCTGGCGTTCGCGCACGCGCTGTACGCGCGCAAGCAATGGCTGCCGGTGGTGGCGGTGGCGCCGCCGTACCGCGAGCGCTCGCACTTCGAGGCGCAGGATTGCCTGGAGAACGGCACCGCGCGGCCCAGTGGCGCCTCCAGCGGCTGGCTCAACCGCTGCGCATTGGCCCTGCACGGCGCCGAGGCGGTGTCGGTGAGCGCGGTGACGCCGCTGATCATGCGCGGCCCGGGCGCGGTGAACAGCTGGTCGCCGCCGCTGCCGAGCGCGGTCAATCCGATCCTGCTGCAGCGTCTGCAGCCGCTGTATGCCGCCGATCCGCAGCTGGCCGGCGATTTCGCGCGCGCGCTGCGCGAGCAGGACATGCAGGTGGACAGCGTCAAGGGTGGGCAATTGCCGCAGGCGATGAGTGCGGCGGCCAGCTTCATGGCCAAGCCCGACGGGCCGCGGATCGGCTTCGTCGAGGATGCCGGCTGGGATACCCATGGCAACCAGGCCGCGGTGCTGCAGCGCAAGCTGGGCGAGCTGGATGCGGGGCTGCGCGCGTTCCACGATGGCGCGCAGGCCTGCTGGTCGCGCAGCGTGGTCGCGGTGGTGACCGAGTTCGGCCGCACCGCGGCGGTGAACGGCACCGGCGGGACCGACCATGGCACCGGCGGGGTGGCGTTCCTGGCCGGCGGCGCGGTGCGCGGCGGGCGCATCGCCGGAGACTGGCCCGGCCTGTCGCCGCGGGCCTTGAACGAGGGCCGCGACCTGCGCGCCACCAGCGACCTGCGCAGCCTGTTCCGGCACGTGCTCGGCGCGCATCTGGGCGTGTCCGAGCGCGCGCTGGACACCCAGGTGTTTCCCGGCAGCGCGGGGCTGCCCAGATTGGAGGGCCTGGTGGCCTAGGACACCACGCGGGCACAGAGGGTGCGGCCTGGGCCGCACGCGAACCGGGCGCCGACGCGAGGTCGGCGCCCGGGGACATCACCGGCGTGCCGGACTCAGTTCTGCGACGGATTGTTCTCGGCGAAGTACTCGTGGCTGTCGGCGTTCTTCACCGCGCGCGCCGGATCGCTCTTGGCCAGGCTCTTGGCCGCGCTCTGGCCGTACGCGGTGTCCTGCGTGCCGGCGACCACGCTGAAGTGGCTCATTTCGTGGATCAGGGTGCCGGCCTTGGAGTCGGTGCCGGTCAGCGGCGCGCTCCAGAACGCATTGCACACGTAGATCTGGTACGGCTGGTTCGGATACACGTAGGCGTAGGAACTGTCGCTGCAGCCGCAATTGATGGTGATCTGGCCGTTGTTCTGGTCGATCGCCGAATCGATGTTGACGAAGTTGGACGTGGCGGTGCTGTAGCGGCTGGCGTTGTAGGCGCCGAACCAGGTGGTGTAGCGCGCGCCGGTGCTGCCGCCGTTGAGGTAGGTCTTGGCGTTCTGCGAGTAGGTGCGCGCCGCGTTCACCGCGCTGCCGATGGTGCTGATCTGGCTGGTGCTGCACGAGGCGTAGTTGACGCCGTTGACCACCGCCTGCGGGCCGATCATCAGGTCGTTGCGCACCGCATGGCCGCGGCCGCCATCCAGCCATACCGTCAGCGGCGCGCTGGACAGGGTCTGCGGCTCGCCGTCGGCGCGCAGCATGCGCGCGCCATCGGCGAACGCGGCGCCCTGCAGCGGCGCGTCGAGGCGGATGCTGTAGGTGCCGCTGCGGGTCAGGTCGTAGGCCTGGCCGAGATCGATCTGCGCCTGACGCGTTTCGCCCGGCTGCAGCACCACCATGTCCTCGGCACGCGGCGCGGCGCGCTTGACCAGGCGCCCGACGTAATCCACCGGCTTGCCGTCGCGCTGGACCTGGAACAGCGCGTTGTCGAGATCGCCCAGCGGCAGTTCCCACTTGGGCACGCGCGCGACCTGCGCGCCGGTGTTGCGGACGGTCACCGCCATCTGGCCGCGCTGCTGGCCGTCGGCGTCGGCGACCGGGGTCAGTTCGACCTGCAGCGGTGCGGGCGTGCGCGTGAGTTGCGATTGCGCGGTGGCTGCCGAGATGATGCCGACCAGGCTGAAGCCGATCGCTGCCGAGATCCGGGATGCGTGTTTCATGCAGTCTCTCTCCGTCGAAAGTGGGCGCCCCGTGACAGGGGCCGAAGCAAACTAGCCCGGTGATGCGCGCGTGCGCGTCGCAGGTGCGTTTGTCTTCGATTTCGTCCAGCGAAGCGCGCGCCAGGTCTCAGTATCGGCATCGCGGACAGACATCGCCGCATGTGAGTGTCGCGCTGCAGCGGCCTTGCCGCAGCGGCATGCACTGGATCGAGCGCAGCGTCGCGATAGGCCATGTGGCGATCACGCTCGCACTGTGCGTGTGCGTGCGTGCAGATCGTGCTGGTGGCAGCGTTTGCCGGAGGCGATGAGGACGTCCGGGATCTCCATTCGCCGCAGCCGGCGTCATCGCGATCTGCAGCGGTATGCGCGGCGTCGGCATTTTTGCGGCAACGCGGGTTGCCGTGGCGTGAGATGCGCCTGGTCGCCTGGTGTGGGAGTCAACGGTCATGCACACGCGACGAGCGGCGTGGCGGACGATCGGACCGCGAAAGCAGTCGGGACTGACGTCCCTCCCACATTGCCCCAGACACTCACCGCAAGCCCATGTAGCAGCGGCTTCAGCCGCGACAGGCATGACCGATGCCGTCTGTCGCGACTGAAGCCGCTCCTGCAACAGCGCCTCTGGTCATCACGGGCTGCGCGCGGCCAGCGCCAGCATCCATCCCTGGTTTCGCGGATGCGGTGCAGCGCCTGCGCGGCTAATGACGCGTGCGGCCCAGCCGCAACGATCGCACGCGTCGAGCGTGGCGATCAGTGCGCGCGATCGACCGCGAGCCGCGCCAGCGCCGCCAGTGCATCGGCGGCAGCGCCATAGCCGTGCAGGCTGTCCTGCATCGCCTGCGCCAGCTCGGCCAGCTTGGCCTTGGCGCCATCCATGCCCAGCAGGGCAGGGTAGGTGGACTTGGCCTGCGCGACGTCCTTGCCGGCGGTCTTGCCGAGCTGTTCGGAGCTGGCTTCCACGTCGAGGATGTCGTCGCGCACCTGGAAAGCCAGGCCCAGCGCGGTGGCGAAGCTGTCCAATTGCGCGAGCGCGGCGGCGTCGGCGCCACCGCCGAGCGCGCCCAGGCGCACGCTGGCGCGGATCAGCGCGCCGGTCTTCAGCGCATGCATGCGTTGCAGGTCCGGCAGCGCCTGCACGCGGCCGGTGGCGTCGATGTCCAATGCCTGCCCGCCGCACATGCCGGCCGCACCGGCGGCCTCGGCCAGGGTCTGCAGCCATTGCACGCGCAGCGGTGCCGCCGCGTCCTCGGCATTGGCCAGCAACGCGAACGCCAGGCTCTGCAGCGCGTCGCCGGCGAGGATCGCGGTGGCTTCGTCGAAGGCGATGTGCACGGTCGGCTGGCCGCGGCGCAGGGCATCGTCGTCCATCGCCGGCAGGTCGTCGTGGACCAGCGAATAGGCGTGGATCAGTTCCACCGCCAGCGCCGGTGCATCCAGGCGCGCGGCGTCGGCGCCGAACAGCGCGCCGCTGGCGTAGACCAGCAGTGGGCGCATGCGCTTGCCGCCGCCGAGCGTGGCGTGGCGCATCGCCGCGTGCAGGCGCTGCGGCGCCAGCGTGGCGGCCGGCAACTGCGCCTGCAGCCCGGCTTCCACCCGCTCGCGCCAGTGCGCGAACGCCGCCTCAGCCGCCATGGGGCGGCACGGGATCGAAGGGTTCGGCGCTCTCGGGCTGTTCGGGATCGCTGAGCAGGCGCACGCGCAATTCGGCCTGCTCCAGCGCCTGCTGGCATTGCCGGTACAGGCCCACGCCGCGCTCGTAGGCGCTGAGCGACTGTTCCAGGCTCAGGTCGCCGGCTTCCATCTTTTCCACCAGCACTTCCAGTTCTTCGAGCGACTGCTCGAAGCGGGCGACCGGGGAGGCATCGTCTTGGGACTTCTTGGGCATGGCGAAAGTGTGCGCGGCGACGGCGGCAGGGTCAATGCGAGGCGGGCGCCGCCACGGCCGGCGGATCCAGCGTCAGGTGCGCGGCGCGCGCCTGCAGCCAATCGTGCAGCGGCGCGGCCAGCAGGTCCGGGCCGGCAGCCAGCAGTTGTGTGGCGTCGAACAGCAGCGGCAGTCGCATGCGCTGCCACGGCGGCAACGCCTGCGTCTGCAGCAGGTGCTTCAGTGCCTGCGACTGCGTCCGACCTGGCAGAAGCAGACGTTCGCCGCCGCGGCGCGCGCGCACCAGCAGCGGCGTATCGAAGGCCAGCGTGGTGTCGGCGCGCAGGTGCAGGCGGCGGCCATCGGGCAACGCCAGCGGCGCGCGGCCGTCCCACTGCGCCTGCCAGTCCGCAGGCCAGGGCGCGAGGTCGCGCTCGGCGTACAGCATGTCGCGCCAACTGCGCACGCAGGCGCCGTGCCAGGCGAACTGCGCCGAAGCATCTGCGCGCGGCTGCAGCAGGTCGCGTTCGATCGCGGCCAGGCCGGCCGCCGGCAATGGCGGCAGGCCGGCCTGTGCGACCCAGCGTCGCAGCACGCGCGCGCGCCGCGCCGCAGGCAGGGCGCGCAGCGGGGCAAGCGGCAGCGGGGCACCGGGGGCGTCCTGCAGCGCGTCGAGCGCCGCGCCGTCGTCCACCTCCAGCAGCGCACTGGCGTCGGCGCATAGCTGCGCGCTGCGGGCGAGGGCGGCGTCGGCGTGCGGCCAGCGCTGGCGCAGCAGCGGCAGCACCTGCAGGCGCAGGAAATTGCGGTCGAAACCGGGATCGGCATTGCTGGGGTCGTCGATCCACTGCAGGCCGTGCTGCTGCGCATAGGCGTGCAGCACGCTGCGCGGTTGCGCCAGCAGCGGCCGCCACAGGCGGCTGCCGGCGAAGTCGGACAGCGCCTGCATCGCCGCCAGGCCATCCGGGCCGGCGGCGCGCAGCGCGCGCAGCAGGAAGGTTTCGGCCTGGTCGTCGCGGTGCTGCGCCAGCGCCAGCCATTCGCCGGGCTGCAGCGCCTGCGCGAAGGCCTGGCGCCGTGCCTGCCGCGCCGCCGCCTCCAGGCCATCGCCGCTGTCGCGCGGCACCTGCACCCGCACCACCTGCAGCGGCACCGCCAGCGCGGCGCACAGCTGCGCGCACTGCGCGGCCCAGGCGTCGGCGTCGGCATGCAGGCCGTGGTGCACATGCAGCGCGCGCAGGCCGGCGTGGCGGTACGACGGCCGCTGCGCGAGCAGGTGCAGCAGCACGGTCGAATCCAGTCCGCCGCTGAGGCCGAGCAGCAGCGGCGCCGGTGCCGGATCGGGCAGCGCGGCGGCGAGTGCGGACAACGGGGGCGTAGAGGCGTGCGGCGGCATCGCGTCACTGTAGACGCAAGCGCACGTCAGCGCGAAGCGTGGCATGGCGACGTCTTTGCGCCTGAGCAGCGTTGTGGGAGGAACTTCAGTTCCGATGCCTTTCAGCTAATCGCGTCGGGACTGAAGTCCCTCCCACAAGAGCAGGTGTCGGCGCTCGGGACTATCCAGACTGCTTGCTCAGCCGTTGCCTGCTCGATGTCGGCCGCCAGTGCGCGACGACTGGCTTGCGGCCAGAGTTCCGACGCCTTTCAGTTCAACGCGTCGGGACTGAAGTCCCTCCCACAAGAGCAATTGTCGGCATTCGTGGCTGGCCCAAATGCTTGCTCAGCCCGGTGCCCGCTCGATGTTGGTCGCCAGCACGCGACGACTGGCCCGCCGCCAGCGCGCGACGGCGCTTGAAGCCGCGCAACGTGAGGTAGCCCCATGTGGGAGGGACTTCAGTCCCGACGCGGGGATGTCTCACCTCGCGGACGATGCGCTTCCCGCGACATCGCGGGAGATTCAAAGAGACGCGTTGCAGAGAACCAGCCTTGGCGACCCTCTCCGCGACAACGCGGCCATGCCGCACACGATCATCGGCTCAGTGCTTGGGCGCCGGCACTTCGCGGTTGTGGCGGTCGATGGAGTACCAGCGGCCACCCTGCATCGGCGTATGACCGTCGGTGTCGGGCGTGCCCGCGCTGCAGCCGTCGCAGACCGCGGCGACGCCGTGCTCGAACGGCCAGGCGAAGTCGTGGATCGGCGCGATCACCTCGCGCAGTTGCCGGTCGTAGAAACCGATGCGGCCGTGAAAGATGCCGCGGGTCAGCCCTTCGGTGAAACCATCCGGACCGTTGTCCCAGGTGATCACCGGCAGGCTGCGGCCGTCGGCGCGTACGTAGTAGAAGCGTGCGCCGACGCTCAGCAGCGCCAGCCCGTCGCGATCGAAGGGCAGGCGTCGCAGCGCCTGTGGCGTCAGTACCAGGCGTTCGTCGGCGCCCAGCTTGCAGCCCGGCACGATGTCGCGGTCGGTGGTCGGATCGCCGAGCCGGCAGGCGTCGTCGGGCTGCGCCTGCGCCTGCACAGCGGCTGCGGTTGTCGCCAGTGCGAGCAACGCCGCTGCCGCACGCAGGCTGCCACGGCGCCACGGCCGGGACAGGAGGCGGTTCACTGCGCGGTCGCAGCGCTGGTCATGAACGCCGCCGGCTTGGGCAGTTCCACCGGCACCCCGTCGCCGTTGCAGGTGCCTGCCTGGCACAGCCGCGCGCGCAGGGTCGGGGTGGCCTGCACGATCACGTGGTAGATCACGTTCTCTTCCAGGCTGCCGCGGAAGGCGTTGCTGCCGGGGCCGCGCGCCCAGATGCCGACGTCGTCGCCGCCATGGGTCTCGGCCTTGGTCGGCACCAGCGCTTCCTGCATGAAATCCGGGCTTTCGGTGTCGACGTGGGTCAAATCCGGACGGCCGTTGGCCGGCTCGAAATTGCTCGGCGCATGCGGGAAGGTCTTGATGCCGGCCGGCTGCTGGTTGCTGGCGCCGGTGTAGCCGGGACCGTTGGCGTAGCTGAGCGTGGCGTAGGGCTGGCCGTTGCCGTCCAGCGCCAGGTCGCCGGTGTTGGCGTCCTCGCCGCTGGTGCCGCGCACCTTGCCCAGGATCGGGTTGCCGCGCTGCGGGTAGCCGACGAAGTTCAGCGTGTGCGAGTGGTCGGCGGTGACGATGATCAGCGTGTCCTCGGCCGAGGTCGCATCCGCCGCGGCCTGCACCGCCTGCGACAGGGCGATGGTCTCGTCCAGCGCGCGGTAGGCGTTGCCGGCGTGGTGCGCGTGGTCGATGCGGCCGCCTTCGACCATCAGCACATAGCCGTTCTTGTCCTGCGACAGGGTACGGATCGCGGCCTTGGTCATCTCGGCCAGGCTCGGGTCGCCATTGGCGCTGCGGTCGCGGTCGTGGTCGAACTGCATGTGGTCCGGCTCGAACAGGCCCAGCAGCGCCGGCGCGTTCTGCGCCGCCTCCAGTTGCCCGCGGGTCCACACGTAGGCGCCCTGCGGATGACGCTGGCGCCATTCGCCGACCAGATCGCGGCCATCCAGGCGCAGGCCGACCTTGTCGTCGTACTCGGGGTCGCGCTGCTCGACGGTGGTGAACTGGCCGCGGCCGCCGGCCAGCATCACCTGCGGGCCGCGCCCGAAGCGTGCGCTCACCATCTGCTGGGCGATGTCGCGGCAACCCTCGGCCACCGCCTTCTCCGGCAGGTCGGCATCGCTTTCCCAGTTGCGCTCGGGCACGTGCGCGTAGGTCGCGGCCGGGGTGGCGTGGGTGAGACGGGTGGTGGTGACGATGCCGGTGCCCATGCCGGCGCTGTCGGCCAGTTCCAGCCAGCTCAGCAACTGCTTGCCGAGGCTGTCGGCGCAGGCGTCGCGCTTGCCGGCGGCCACGCCGATCGCGCCCATGTGGGTCTTCACCCCGGTGGTGATCGAGGTCATGGTGCCGGCCGAATCCGGCGTCTGCGAATCGGTGTTGTAGGTCTTGCTCAGCGCGGTGGCGGGGAACGCTTCCCACGACAGCTGGTTCTCTTCGCCGGAGGCGCCCTTGCGCTGGCCGTCGAGGATGCGCGCGGCGGCGACCGTGGTCAGGCTCATGCCGTCGCCAAGGAACAGGATCACGTTCTTGGCCTTGCCGCGCATCGCACCGTTGTTGGCGGCCTTGGCGGCGCCGCTGCGGTACCACCAGGCCGGGGTCTCGCCGGCCGGATGGGCCACGGCGGGGACGACGATCGGCGCGACGTTGGCGCTGGCGGCCGGCGCATGCGGCGTGCTGGCGCAGGCGCCCAGCAGTAGGGTGGAGGCGGCGGCGAGGGCGGAAACGGGTAGGCGCATACGCAGAACGGGTCCTGAACAACGAAGTCCCCTGCATTATGCCGACTGCGACAAGGCACGCCGATGACATCGCGCCTTTCCAGCCATGGCGTCGTCGCTGCTGCCGGGGTGCGCTATCGTGCGAAACCCCCCGATCTCTCTGGACAGCGTCGATGAAACTGGTGACGGCCTGGTTACGCATTCCGTTCTGGCAGCGCGTGGTCGCCGGCTTCCTGCTGGGCGCCCTGGCGGGCTGGGCGCTGGGCCCGACCGCGGAGACCTGGTTCAAGCCGCTGGGCGATCTGTACGTCACCCTGATCAAGATGATCGCGGTGCCGCTGGTGTTCTTCGCGGTCATCAACGCGATCTCGGCGCTGCACGGACAGCAGTCGGTGGCCAAGCTGGGCGGGCGCACCTTCCTGTGGTTCGTGGTCACCGCGGCGCTGGCGGTCGGCGTCGGCCTGGCCGTGGGCACGGTGTTGCAGCCGGGCGCCGGCCATCTGGGCCTGCGCGTGGACAGCGCCTGGACCCCGCGCGACGTGCCCAGCCCGGTGCAGGTGCTGCTGGACGTGGTGCCGTCCAACCCGTTCTATGCGCTCACCGGTATCGGCACCAAGACCAATGCCGCTGGCGAGACCGTGCTGGCGGCAGGGCGCGGTTCGATTCTGCCGGTGATCTTCTTCGCCGCGCTGCTGGGCTTTGCCATGGTCAAGCTCGGCGAGCGCGTGGCCGAGGCGCGCAAGCTCACCAAGCAGATGAGCGAGATCATGATCCAGGTCACCCGCTTCGTGCTGGAGATGACCCCGCTCGGCACCTTCGGCCTGATCGCCGCGCTGGTCGGCGGCTACGGCTTCGGCAAGCTGCTGCCGTTCGGCAATTTCGTGCTGGCGCTGTACCTGGCCTGCGCGATCCACATCGTGGTGGTGTACAGCGGCCTGCTGCTGGTGCACGGGCTCAATCCGTGGAAGTTCTTCCGCGGTGCCGCGCCGGGCATGCAGGTGGCCTTCGTCAGTTCCTCCAGCTTCGCCGCGATGCCGGTGGCGTTGCGCTCGATCACCCACAACCTCGGCGTCAACAAGGACTACGCCGCGTTCGCGGTGCCGCTGGGCGCCAGCATCAAGATGGATGGCTGCGGCGCGATCTTCCCGGCGCTGTGCGCGGTGTTCATCGCCCAGTACACCGGCGTGCCGCTGACCGCCAACCAGTATTTCGTGGTGCTGATCGCCTCGGTGCTGGGCAGCTTCGGCACCGCCGGCGTGCCCGGCACCGCGGTGGTGATGGCCACGGTGGTGCTGAGCGCGGCCAACCTGCCGCTGGAGGTGATCGGCTACCTGTACGCCATCGACCGCGTGCTGGACATGATGCGCACCATGACCAACGTGACCGGGCAGATGCTGGTGCCGGTGCTGGTGGCCAAGGAGACCGGCCTGCTTGATCGCACCATCTACGAGGCCGCCCCGAGCAATGTCGGCCTGGAAGATCCGCCGGTCGACGGTTCCGGCCAGGTGCGTTGATGCGTCCGTGAGTACGCCTGCCGAGAGCCTGCGCGCGCAGCTGCGACAGTTGCCCGGGCTGACGCTGCACGCGGGTGTGCTGGTGCACGACGCCCTGCCGGACGACCCGTTCGAGCAGCGCTACCTGGACGTGCGCCGCCGCGAAGGCCGGCTCTACAGCGACGCCCAAGTGCGCACGCTGCCGCAGCCGCCCGGCGCGCTCGGCGCCAGCCACGAATGGCGGGTGCGCGCCGAATCGTGCCGGCGCCTGTTGCGCCATCTGCGTGCGCGTGGCGGCGACGGGCCGCTGCTGGAACTCGGCTGCGGCAACGGCTGGCTGTCGTATCGCCTGGCCAGCGGCCTGCAGCGCGAAGTCTGCGGTGTCGACGTCAATCGCACCGAACTGGCGCAGGCGGCGCGGGTCTTCGCCGACGCGCCGCGGTTGAGCTTCGTCGCCGGCGACATCCTGCGTTTGCCGCTGCCGGCGCAGCGGTTCGATGTCGTGGTGGTGCCGGCCTGCCTCCAATACTTCGCCGATCCGCGTGCGCTGATCGCACGCCTGCTGCAGCTGCTGCAGCACGACGGCGAACTGCACATCCTCGACAGCCCGTTCTACGCCGACGTCGAGCAAGCCAGGGCCAGCGCCGCGCGCAGCCTGCGCTACTTCAGCGGCCTGGGCTGCGCCGAACTGGCGCAGCAGTACTACCAGCACACCGAGGCGGTACTGGACGGCATCGTGCTGCGCCGGTTGTTCGACCCACGGCGGCTGTCGGTGCGTTGCCTGCGGGCGTTGCGCTGGCGCCAGCCGCATTTCCCGTGGCTGTGCATCCGCAAGCGCGACAATCTCGCGCTGGCCGCGGCCTAGCCGGCGCCGCCGACCGCCGGCGCGTCTGCGGCGACACCTTATTGCGGCGCCGTTGCGATTGGCGGCGGCGGCGCATGGCAGACTGCCGCCTCCTTCCCCTGCATGGACTCCCGATGAGCGGCACGCAACGCGAACTGACCTTCCGCTTCCTGGCCGAACCGATCGACGTCAACTACGGCGGCAAGGTCCACGGCGGCGTGGTGATGAAGTGGATCGACCAGGTCGGCTATGCCGCGGCGGTGGGCTGGAGCGGCCACTACAGCGTGACCGTGGCGGTGGGCGGCATCCGCTTCGTCTCGCCGATCCGCATCAGCGACATGGTCACGGTCGGCGCCAAGCTGGTCCACACCGGCACCAGCAGCATGCATTTCGCCATCGAGGTGCGCGCCCGCGATCCGATGGGCGGCGAGCCGCGTCTGTGCACGCATTGCATCATCGTGTTCGTGGCTCTGGATGGCGTCGAAGGCCGCCCCACCGCGGTGCCGGCCTGGCATCCGGACACGCCGGAAGACCATCGCCTGGCCGAGTACGCGCAGAAGGTGATGGAACTGAGCAAGGGCATCGAGGACACCATCGCCCACTACCACGGCTGAGCGCGCGCGCCCGCGCGCTGGCTCAGGCGCGCCAGTCCGCGGGCGCGATGCGGCAGTCGCCGTCGAACAGGCGGCCGCCGTGCACGGCCAGTTCCTGCTGCGCCAGCGCCAGCACCGGCGCACCGTCGGCGTTGGCGAACAGCGCGGCGAAGGCCTGGTCGAAGCGTTGGCCCAAGGCCGGATCCATCCGTGCCAGCAGGCGCGGCACCCACTTGCCGCTGCCGTACCAATGGCCGCGTCCGCGCAGCGCCAGTTCCGCCAGGCGCGGATGCAGCAGGGCGCCGATGGCGAGGATCTCGGCGGCGCTGCGCTCGCCGCACAGGTCGTCGACCAGGTCAGTGATCTCGTAGCGCAGCGCGTCCCGTTGCGCCTGCGTCAGCGGCGGCGGCCCGGCCTGCAGCCGCGCGGCGACCTGGCTTTGCAGGCTGCGTGCGGATTCGGTCGCGGTGCCGACGAGGGTGCCCTCGTCGATCATGTGCAGCAGGCTGGGGCGGCCGCGGGCGGCGTCTTCGTCGACGAACCAGGCCAGCGTGCCCGGGTCGTGCACGAAGGCTTCGACGGGCATGCCGTCGGCGAGGAACGATTCGCGGCGTGCCGCCGGCAGGCGCTCATAGACCACGACCAGGTCGAGATCGGACAGATGCGTGCCTTCGCCGCGCAGGATCGAGCCGGCGGCGAAGCCGAAGGCCGCGTCGGCGTAGCGGGTGGACAGCAGCGATTGCGCGATCGCCAGCGCCTGGGCGGGCGTGGGCAGGGTGAGCGTGGCCGGCATCAGCGCAGCGCCTGCAACTGCGGCCAGGACGCGACCCGGCGGACGGGCTCATCGGCACGGCAGGACTGCGAGGCAGGCGAGGGGTGTGGTGTCATCGAAGTTCCGGTGACGCGATCGAGGCGGACAGCGTATCGTGCCGGCGGGCAACGCGGACGGCGACGATGACCCTCCAGGCGGACAGCGCGGAACTGCAGCGGCAATACGGCGATACACAGCGGCTGGTGCAGCGTAAGTCGCTGCATGCCAAGTACGGCCGCGGCGATTGGTACCCGTGGTTGCGCGCGCAGGTGCCGTTGGCCGCAGACATGCGCGTGGCCGATATCGGCTGCGGCACCGGCCAGCTGTGGGGCGCGCTCGCCGGGCAGTGGCCGCCATCGCTGGCATTGCAATTGCTGGATCGCTCGCCGGCCATGGTCGCTGCGGCATTGGCGCAGGCGGCGACGTTGCGGCCACAGGGTGTGGTCGGCGACGCGATGCGCCTGCCGCTGCGCGATGCCAGCATCGACGCCGCATTGGCCGTGCATATGCTCTACCACTTGCCCGATCCGCATGCGGGCGTGCGCGAGCTGCGGCGCATCGTCCGTCCAGGCGCGGCAGTACTGGCGGTGCTCAATGGTCGCGACAACATGCGTCAACTCGCGCAACTGGTCGCCGGGGTGGCCGGTGGCCCGGACCGCGACCCGTCCACCCTGCGCCTGGACGCGGAGGCGGGCGCGCGCCTGTTCGCCATGCACTTCGCACAGGTCCGGGTCGCGCGCTTCGACGACGTGCTGGTCTGCACCGATCCCGAGGACGTCATGGCCTATCTGCAGAGTCTGCCGTTGCCGCCGCAGGCGCACGCGTCAGCCTTGCGGCAGGCGGTAGAGGCAGCGTTTGCGCATGGCGACGGCGCGTTGCGGATCGACAAGGACGTGCGTGCGATCGTTGCCACCGCCTGAGGGCGGCCGCGTCGGTGCCAGTGGCACGAGCGCCAGCCGGGCGGCCGCGAAACGCCACAACGAAAAAGGCCGCTGTCCCCAGCGGCCTTTTCTGTGCGGTATCTGCGGAGCGGCGGCTTACATCGCCACGCGGCGCGCCTGCACGAACTTCTCGCCCCAGTAGCCGGAGGTCAGCGTGTCCACGCGCACGTCCTTGCCGCGGCTGGGCGCGTGCAGGAAGCGGCCCTCGCCGACGTACAGGCCGACATGGTCGACGCGGCCCTTGCGACCGAAGAACACTAGGTCGCCCGGCGCCAGCGCGTCGCGGTCCTTGATCAGCTGGGCATTGGCCTCGCGGGCCATCTCGCGCGACACGCGCGGCAGTTCGATGCCCAGCGCGGTGCGGAACACGTAGCCGACCAGGCCGCTGCAGTCGAAGCCTTCGGTGTCCTCGCCGCCCCAGCGGTACGGGGTGCCCAGCAGCGCCATGGCGCGCTTGAGCACGGACTGGACCTTGTCGCCGCCCGGCACCACGCCTTCGCGCGGGACCGGCTGGGACACGTCGTAGTTGGCCAGCAGGCGGCTGATGTCGCCGGCGAACATCGCCGAGCGGTCCATCAGCGGAATGGTGTCGTTGGCGGCCAGGTGCGGCAGCAGGGCGGCCAGGGTGGCGGTGGCGGCGGCGTCGGCCTTGCTGCGCGACGGTGCGGGCGCCTGGCCGGCGGCCGGCTTGGCCGAGGTGGTGGTGTTGTTGGGGGTCTGCGCGGTCGCCTGGGCGGTGGTCGCGGTGGCGCTCACCTGGGCGGGAGCGGGGGCGACGGTCGCGATCGCTTCCGGGACGACGGTGTCGGCGGGAGCGGTCTGGGCCAGGGCCGGGAGGGCCGAGAAACAGAGCGAGGCGGTGCAGAAGAGGCGGAAAGCGGTCCGGCGGGGAACGGCGGGCTTGCCTGGAGAGGTCTGGGCTTCGGTCGTCACGCTTGGATCACAAAATAAAACGATGGGGGATCATGCCTTGTAGACAGAAATAGGAAGTTCAAATAAGGTTAAATTTTCGTAATTATGAATGTGGGTGAAATCACAGTTCAACGCAAAACCCGTTTCGCCCCTGTGTAATGGTCCCGCCAGTAGGCCCCGTCCAGCGAATCCAGGCGCACCGTTCCGCCCGTGCTGGGAGCGTGCACGAAGCGGCCTTCACCGACATAAATTCCGACGTGCGTCACATTTCCTGCGCTGCCGAAGAACACCAGGTCGCCGGTGCTCAGGCGCTGCGGATCGATCCGCGGCCCCTGCACCGCAGCCAGTTCGCGCGAGGTGCGCGGCAGCCGCAGGTCGAGCATGTCGCGGTAGACGTAGGCGACCAGGCCGCTGCAGTCGAACCCGGACTCGGGGGTGTTGCCGCCGTAGCGGTAGGGCGTGCCGACCAGGCCCAGCGCCCGCATCAGCACTGCGTTGGCCGCGCCCGGGTCGGCCGGCGCCACCTGCGGCCACTCGCGCACCGCCACCGGTGCCGGCCGGGTGTGGCGGACCTCGTGGCGTCCGCAGGCCGCCAGCGCGGCGGTGCACAGCAGCGGAAGCCACCACGGGAACGCGCGGCGGCCGCGCGGCGAAACTGGCGTGTTGTGCATGGAGCCGGGATAATGCGCGACCTCAGAAGGCCGCCATCATGGCGGCGCTCCCGGCGGCCGACAAGCCGCCCATCCCGTCTGCCCCCGGCAGCCACAGCGCAGAGTGCACATGAAGATCGAAAAAGACCGCGTCGTCCGTTTCCACTACACCGTTTCGGAAGTCGGTCAAGAACCGATCGAAAGCTCCAAGGACCGCGATCCGCTGGTGATCCTGGTCGGCCACGGCAACATCATCCCGGGCCTGGAGAACGCGATGATGGACAAGGCCGCCGGCGACAGCTTCGGCGTCGACGTGGCCGCCAAGGACGCCTATGGCGAGTACCGCGAGGGCCTGAGCCAGCGCGTGCCGAAGAAGCATTTCGGCGCGGCCAAGCTGCAGCCGGGGAGCCAGGTGGTGCTGCAGACCAACTTCGGCCCGCGCGCGGTCACCGTGCAGAAGGTCGGCATGAGCGTGGTCGACGTCGACCTCAACCACCCGATGGCCGGCAAGGACCTGCACTTCGACGTGGAGATCGTCGACGTGCGCGAGGCCAGCGCCGAAGAGATCGAGCACGGCCACGTGCACGGCGACGGCGGCCACCACCACTGAGTGCGTTGGCGGCGGTGCCGGTCGCGCCGGTGCCGCCAGCCCTGGCACCGCGCGCAGCGGTGCCGTCGTGCCGCCGCGGACGCCGGCGGCCTTCCTGATCGCGGCGAGGGACATCGCCGGCCTTCCGCCCGGTGCCGCCTTGGCCACTTCCGCCCCCGTGTTGCAGCCCATCGCGCCCGCCGAGCGCATCGCCACGCTGGACGTGCTGCGCGGCTTCGCCCTGCTGGGCATCCTGCTGATGAACATCGAGGGCTTCGTCGGCCCGCTGGACGCGGCGATGACCGGTCTGGATCCGGCGCTGCGCGGCGCCGACCGCGTCGCCGACGCCCTGGTCTACATCCTGGTGCAGGGCAAGTTCTACACCTTGTTCTCGCTGCTGTTCGGCATGGGCTTCGCGGTGATGGCGCAGCGCGCCGAGACCGCGCGGCGGCCGTTCGGTGGTTTCTTCCTGCGCCGCAGCGCGGGGCTGCTGCTGATCGGCCTGCTGCATGCCGTGCTGCTGTGGTCCGGCGACATCCTGGTCAGCTATGCGTTGCTGGCGTTCATGCTGCTGGCGTTCCGCGAGGCGCCCACGCGCTGGCTGCCGGGCATGGCGCTGGTGGTCTACCTGTTCGCGCCGGCGCTGTGGCTGTTGATCGGCGCCGCCGCCTGGGCGGCGCAGGCCGATCCGCACGGTGCAGCGCAGTGGCATCGGGACATGGCCGAGCAGGCGCAGCGCGGCGCGGCGGCGCTGGCGCAGCAGCGCGAGGTGTTCGGCCACGGCAGCTACGCCCAGGCCACCGCGCAGCGCGCGCGCGACCTGGTCGAATCGCTGAGCGGGCTGCTGTTCAATGCGCCGACCATCTTCGGCATGTTCCTGCTCGGCGCCTGGTGCGTGCGCAGCGGCCTGGCCGCGCAACCGCAGCGCTTCCCGCGGCTGCTGGCGGTGCTGCGCTGGGGTGTGCTGCCGCTGGGGCTGGGGCTGATGCTGCTGAGCTTCCGGCTGGAGCCGTGGATGGATCCGGCGCGGCTGGATCTGCGCCTGACCTGTGCCTACGCCCTGGCCAGCGTCGCCAGCGGCCTGATGGCGCTGGGCTATGCGGCCTGGCTGGTGCGCGCCGCAGCGGCGTTGCAGTGGCTGGCGCCGGCCGGACGCATGGCGCTGAGCAACTACCTGCTGCAGTCGCTGGTGTGCACGACGTTGTTCTACGGCTACGGCTTCGGCTATTTCGAACAACTGCCGCGCGCCTGGCAGATCCCGTTCGCGGTCGCGCTGTTCGCGCTGCAGGTGGCGCTGTCGCACTGGTGGCTGCAGCGGTTCCGCTTCGGTCCGGTGGAGTGGCTGTGGCGCTCGGCCAGCTACCTGCGCTGGCAGCCGATGCGGCGCCGCGACGCGGCCTGAGCGCAGGCGCTGCAGCGGCGTCCTCACATCTGCCGCGCGGTCGCCCATGGCATGCTCCGCGGCGACCGAGACATGCGACAGGACAGCCGATGGACGATGTGAACCGCGCGCACCGTGCCGCGCCCGATGCGACCCCGCCGCGCGCCGAGCGTGCGCCGTGAACGGGGCGATCCGCGATTACGACCTTCTGGTGCTGGGCGGCGGGTCCGGCGGCCTGGCCACCGCCTTCCGCGCCGCCAGCCATGGCGCACGGGTGGCGATCCTGGAGCCGAGCGCGCTCGGCGGGACCTGCGTCAACGTCGGCTGCGTGCCGAAGAAGGCGATGTGGCTGGCGGCGGATCTGGTCGAACGCATCGATCTGGCGCGCGCGGTCGGCTTCGCCATTCCGGAGGCCACGCTGTCCTGGGCGGAACTGGTGGCGCATCGCCAGGGCTACATCGGCAACATCCACGCCAGCTACCGGCGCCGGCTGGATGCCGACGGCGTGGTGCTGATCCCGCGGCGCGGCCGGCTGGTCGATGCGCACACCGTCGAATGCGACGACGGCGTGCGGGTCAGCGCCAAGCACGTGGTGATCGCCACCGGCGCGCACGCGCTGCGGCCGAACATCGACGGCGCCGAGCTGGGCCTGGTCTCCGACGACTTCTTCAATCTCTGCGAGGCGCCGCCGCGGGTGGCGATCGTCGGCGGCGGCTATATCGCGGTGGAACTGGCCGGGCTGCTGCAGGCGCTGGGCAGCCGGGTGGAACTGTACGTGCAGGGCGAGCGCCTGCTGGAGCGGTTCGACGTGGAACTGGCACGGCAGCTTGCCGACAACCTGCGCCACCAGGGCGTGCGCCTGCATTTCGGCTACCGCGCCGGCGCCTTGCGCCGCAGCGGCGAGGGCCTGTGCGTGGTCGATGCGCAGGGGCAGCCCGGCGAGAGCGTCGACAAGGTGTTCTTCGCGATCGGGCGCCGCCCCAACACGCGCGACCTTGGCCTGGAAGCGCTTGGTGTGCGCCTGGGCGACAAGCACGAGATCGTGGTGGACGCGTACCAGAACACCGACGTGCCGGGGCTGTATGCGATCGGCGACGTGGCCGGCAAGGTCGGCCTGACCCCGGTGGCGATCGCCGCCGGGCGCAAGCTGATGGACCGCGTGTTCGGCGACCGGCCGCAGGCACGGCTGGACTACGAGAACGTGCCCAGCGTGGTGTTCTCGCATCCGCCGCTGGGCCAGGTGGGATTGGGCGAGGAGCAGGCACGCGAGCGCTATGGTGCCGACGCGGTGACCGTGTACCGCAGCAATTTCCGGCCGATGCTGCAGGCCCTGGCCGATTCGCCGCAGCGCAGCTTGTTCAAGCTGGTGTGCGTGGGCGCCGAGGAGCGTGTGGTCGGCTTCCACCTGCTCGGCGATGGGGCCGACGAGATCCTGCAGGGCTTTGCGGTGGCATTGAAGCTGGGCGTGACCAAGCAGCAACTGGAAGACACCGTGGCGATCCATCCGACTTCGGCCGAGGAAGTGGTGCTGATGCGCTGAGGTCGCCGCGATCCGGCGGCTGGTTGGCTGTGGCGCCGTAGAATGGCGGCATGCACGTGTCCTCTTCTCCCTGCCGCGGCGCCGCGCGATGAGCGCGTCCGGCACGTCCGCCGCCGTCGCCCCCACCGCCACCCAGGCCAGCCTCGGTGGCGTGCTGCTCGCCGCCGGCGGCGCGATCGCGTTCTCGGGCAAGGCCATCATCGTCAAGCTTGGCTATCGCTATGGCGTCGATGCGGTGACCCTGCTGGCCTTGCGCATGCTGGTGGCGCTGCCGTGCTTCGCGGCGATGGCGCTGTGGGCGGCGCGCCGCGCGCCGCCGCTGCAGGCGGGCGACCGTTGGCGGATCGTCGCGCTGGGCGTGCTCGGCTACTACCTGGCCAGCTTCCTGGATTTCCTCGGCCTGGCCTACATCACCGCGACCCTGGAGCGGCTGATCCTCTATCTCACCCCGACCCTGGTGCTGCTGATCGGCGTCCTGCTGTGGCGGCGGCGTCCGCAGCGGCGCCAGCTGTGGGCGCTTGCGTTGAGTTACCTGGGCGTGTTGCTGGCGTTCGGCCACGACCTGCAGATCGGCGGCGCGCGTACTGCTTGGGGGAGCTTGCTGGTATTCGGCAGCGCGCTGGCCTATGCGGCCTATCTGGTCGGCAGCGGCCAACTGGTGGCGCGGGTCGGCGCGGTGCGATTGACCGCCTACGCCAGCCTGGTCGCCTGTGCGCTGTGCATCGCCCAGTTCCTGCTGCTGCGGCCGCTGCACGCGCTGGTCCTGCCGACACCGGTCTACGCGCTGTCGCTGCTCAACGGCACGCTGTGCACGGCGGTGCCGGTGCTGGCGACGATGCTGGCGGTGCAGCGCATCGGCTCGGCGCTCGCGTCGCAGATCGGCATGCTCGGCCCGGTCTCCACCATCGTGCTCAGCGTGCTGGTGCTGGGCGAGGCAATGGGGCCGTGGCAGATCGCCGGCACCGTGCTGGTACTGGGCGGGGTGCTGCTGGTGTCGCGGCCGGTGCGGGCACGGTCGGCATGAGTCCACGGCGGCCGCCCGCAGCGAGCGCGTCGGCGCCGGCCGCAACGGCGGCGGCCGAGGCGCATGCGCGGATCCTGGCGACGATCCGGACGATCCCGTCGGGCCAGGTGCGCGGCTATGGCGAGGTGGCGATGCTGGCCGGGTTGCCGGGACGCGCGCGGCTGGTGGCGCGCCTGCTCGGCGGCAATGCCGATGCCGCGCTGCCCTGGCACCGGGTGCTGCGCAGCGACGGCCGCATCGCCTTTCCCGAAGGCTCGCGCGGCTATCGCGAGCAATGTCAGCGCCTGCGCGCCGAAGGTGTGGCGGTGCAGGGCGGACGGGTGAAGCGTGCGCCCGCGCCGGCGCGCGATCTCGATGCCGAGGTCTGGGGGCCGCGCTAGCGAGGTGCGCCAGAACTGCGGGGCTCGTGTCTCGAAGCGCAGAAGACGCCGGCTGTGAAGGGCTTAGCCACTCTCCCTCCGGGAGAGGGGTTGGGGTGAGGGTAGGGGCGCGAAGCGCATGCGGTGTTTCGACTGCATGAGGCTGCGCCCTTACCTTCATCCGCCCCTTCGGGGCACCTTCTCCCGGAGGGAGAAGGAGGTACAAGCCCCCCTCCCTCCGGGAGAGGGGTTGGGGTGAGGGTAGGGGCGCGAAGCGCATGCGGTGTTTCGACTGCATGAGGCTGCGCCCGTACCCTCATCCGCCCCTTCGGGGCACCTTCTCCCGGAGGGAGAAGGGACGTACAAGCCCCTCTCCCTGCGGGAGAGGGGTTGGGGTGAGGGTAGGGGCGCGAAGCGCATGCGGTGTTTCAGCTGCACGAGGCTGCGCCCGTACCCTCATCCGCCCCTGCGGGGCACCTTCTCCCGGAGGGAGAAGGAGGTACAAGCCCCTCTCCCTGCGTGAGAGGGGTTGTGAGGGTACGGACGCGAAGCGCATGCCGCATGTTGACTGCGCGAGGCTTCGCCCGCGCCCTCGTCTGTCTCTTCGGCGCACCGCGCTCGCAATACCTCTTGGAAGAGCGGCGTTGGTCATGGCATGCCGCTGCATTGGTTGGGGTGCATGCTCTGGCGAGCGGCTATGATGGAGACAGTTGCCACGGACCCGACCATGTTTCCCAGACTTCCGCCCGTCACCCAAGCGCTGCTGATCGGCAACGTCGTGGTATTCCTGCTGCAGATGCTGCTCGGCATGGACACCTTCGATCCCTTCATGCTGTGGCCGATCGGCGCGTTCGATGCGTTCTCGCCCGGGCAGAACTTCCAGCTTTGGCAGTTGCTGACCTATGGCTTCCTGCACGGCAGCTTCTCTCACCTGCTGTTCAACATGCTGGCGCTGTACATGTTCGGCGGGCCGCTGGAGCAGACTTGGGGCAACAAGCGCTTCCTGACCTACTACCTGGTCTGCGTGGCCGGCGCAGGCCTGTGCCAGTTGCTGGTCGGTTGGTGGATGCTGAGCAATGGCAGCCAGCCGCTGCCGGTCATGGGGGCCTCGGGTGGCGTTTTTGGCTTGCTGCTGGCGTTCGGCATGCTGTTCCCGAACCAGCGGGTGGTGCTGCTGTTCCCGCCGATCCCGATGAAGGCGCGCACCTTCGTGATCGTGTTCGGCGCGCTGGAACTGCTGATGGGCTTCACTGGCTGGCAGCCGGGCGTGGCGCATTTCGCGCATCTGGGCGGCATGTTGTTCGGCTGGCTGATGATCCGCTACTGGCGCGGCCAGCCGCCGTTCGGCAAGCGCAAGCCGCCGCGTCCGCGCATCGTGCGCTGAGCGAAAACGCCTGCGGCTGCTGCGCGCCGCAAGCGCGGCGCCGGCGGCACGTTTTCCCGACCCCTGAACGCAAGACGGCGCGGTTGCCCGCGCCGTCTTGCTGTGTGTGCCTGGCCGGCGGCTAGCGCCGACACCGGCTCACGGCCACAGGTGGATCTGTTCGGCTTCGCTGCGCACCATCGGCTGGCCGGGCTTGCAGGTGAAGGTCGCGGCGAAGGCGGGCAGGTTGGCCAGCGCGCCGTTGGTGCGCCAGCGGCCGGGCGCGTGCACGTCGGCGGTGACCCGCTGCACGGCTTCGTTCGGCGACAGTTGCTGCGCCCACAGGCCGGCCCAGGCCTTGTAGAACGCCTGCTTGCTTGCCTCGTTGGCGGTCGGTTGCGCGGCGCTGTAGGCCTGCCAGGCCAGTTCGACGCTGCCGATGTCGGTCAGGTCCTCGTCCTGGGTCAGCGGGCCGTTGACCTTGGCGCCCTTCACGCCCGGGAAGTCGTAGGCGCCGTACTGCGCGGCGGTGCGGGCGGCCAGCGCGTTCCAGGCGCTCTTGTCTTCCGGGGTCCACCAGTTGCGCAACTGGCCCTGCGCGTCGACCTGGCTGCCCTTGCTGTCGATGGCGCCGATCAGCTCGTGCGCGACCATCGCGCCGTAGGCGCCGTACAGCGTCGCGGCGTCGCCGCCGGCCGCGTACACCGGCGGCTGCAGCACCGCGGCGGTGACGATCAGGCGGTTCTGGGCGATGTCGTAGGTCAGTGCGGGCTGCTGCGGCAGCACGTCCCAGCGGCGGTCGGCGTTGCCCTTGCCGATGCGCTTCATCTCCTCGCGGTGACGCCAGGTGGAGGCGATCAGCATGTTGCCGCCGAAGCTGCCGCGGCCCATCGGCTGCAGGGTGTAGTCGAGGTCGCGGCGCGGCGCGCCGACCTCGATCTTCAGTGCGGCCAGCTTGGCCTGCGCCTCGGTGCGCGCCGGCTCGCTCAGCCAGGTGCTGCGCTTGACCGCAGCGATCTGCGCGTCGCGCACCTGGTCGGCGATGGTCTCGGCCTGGCGGCGGGTGTCGGCCGACAGGTAGCGGGCCACGTACTCGCGGCCGAGCATGGGGCCGGCGGCGACGTTGATCGCGTCCAGCACCTGCGCCCAGCGCGGCGGCGGTGCGACCTGGCCCTGCAGCACGCGGCCGCGGAACTCGAAGCTGGCGTCGCGGAAGCTCTTGGACAGGTACGGCGCCATCGCATCGCCCACGCGCCAGCGCAGGTAGGCCTTCCACTGCTCGGGCTTGATGCTGACGATCATGCCGTCGAGCTGCTTGAACATGTCCGGGTCGGCCATCGACACCAGGTCGTCGTTGACGCCCTGCGCCTTGAGGAAGGCGTCGAGCTGCAGGTTGCGGTACTGCTTGTTCAACTCCTTGGTCGAGATCGGCGCGTAGTTGTTGAACGGGTTGTTGATGCCGGACAGCGACTTGGCGCTGCGCGCCAGCGCGGTCTCGATCTGCAGCACCGACTGCGCGTCGGCCTCGAGGCGGTCGGCCGGGGTGCCGGTCAGGGTCAGGATCTGCTTGACGTAGGTGCGGTAGCGGCCCATCAGCGCCATGGTGTCGGCGTCGGTGCGGGTGTAGAAGGCCGGATCGGGCAGGCCCATGCCGCCCTGCATGAAGTAGCCGATGTGGCGGTCCAGCGCCTTCAGGTCGACGTCGGCGCCGAAGTTGAACGCGACCGGGATGCCGATCTGGTGCAGCGCGGCGATCGAGGCCGGCACGTCCTTGGCCTTCTTGATCGCATCGATGCGGCCGAGCAGCGGCGCGATCGGGTTGGAGCCGTCCTTCTCGACGGCGGCCTCGTCCAGGCCGCTGGCCCAGAAATCGCCCAGCGCCTTCTGCACCGCGTTCTGCGGCGACTGCATGGAGGCGTCGAGCAGGTCGCGCTGCTGTTGCTGGGTGCGCTCGGCCAGCTGGCCCAGCGCGGTGACCGCGCCGGTCTGCGGCACCGGGTTCTGCTTCAGCCAGTCGGCATTGGCGTCGTCGTAGAAGTCGCTGCAGGCGGCGCTGATCGGCGGGGCCTTGGGCGCGGCGGCGCGCTTCTTCTTGGGCGCGGCATCGGCGGCGGAGGCGAGGGCGATCAGGCTGAGGGCGACGGCGAGGGCAAGCGGACGGGCATTGGGCATCGGGAACGCATCCGGTCAGGATTAAAGTCGGCGGAGTTTAACAAGCTGCGGTGTGCAACTGTGGCGATGATGCGCGTCCACGTCCCCACCGGATTCAGCGAGCGACGCCGGCAGGCACGGGTGCCGGTGGCCGGGCAGGGCGGTCGGCATCGCCGCCGTCGTCGCAGGCCGATGCCCACGCAAAGAAAAGGCCCGGACAAGCCGGGCCTTTTCGCGAGACGTCAGTGACGCCGTCGCTTACCAGATCACCACGCGCTTGTCGCCGCTGCGCACCATCGGCGCGCCCGGCTTGCACTGGAACGCGGTGGCGAAGGCCTCCAGGTTCGACGGCGCACCGATCGCGCGGAACTGCGCCGGGGCGTGCGGATCGGTGGTCAGGCGCACCATCGCGTTCTGCGGGGTGTACTTGGTGCGCCACACGGTGGCCCAGTTGATGAAGAAGTTCTGGTCGCGGCTCATGCCGCCGACCTTCGGGTCGTCCTTGCCCTCGGTGGCCTTCTTCATGGCGTCGTAGGCGGTGGTGATGCCGCCCAGGTCGGCGATGTTCTCGCCCAGGGTCAGCTTGCCGTTGACGTGCTTGCCGTCGACCTCGTAACCGTCGAACTGCTGCACCAGCTTGCCGGTGAGCGCGGAGAACTTCTTGGCGTCGGCCGGGGTCCACCAGTTCTCGAAGTTGCCGGTCGGCCCGAAGCGCGCGCCCTGGTCGTCGTAACCGTGGGTCATCTCGTGGCCGATCACCGCGCCGATGCCGCCGTAGTTGAACGCGTCGTCGGCCTTGGGGTCGAAGAACGGCGGCTGCAGGATCGCCGCCGGGAACACGATCTCGTTCTGCAGCGGGTTGTAGTAGGCGTTGACCGTCTGCGGGGTCATGCCCCACTCGGTCTTGTCCACCGGCTTGCCGATCTTGCTGAGGTTGTACTTGTAGTTGAACGCGGTGGCGGCGCGCACGTTGTCCAGGTAGCTGTCGCGCTGGGTGCTCAGGCTGGCGTAGTCGCGCCACTTGTCCGGGTAGCCGATCTTCGGGGTGAAGGTCTTCCACTTGTCCAGGGCCTTGGCCTTGGTCTCGTCGCTCATCCAGGTCAGCTTCTCCAGGCGCGCCTTCAGCGCCTGGCTCAGGTTCTCGACCAGTTGCTGCATCTTGGCCTTGTCGTCGGCCGAGAAGGCGACCTTGACGTACATCTGGCCCATCGCCTCGCCGGCACCCTCGTTGATGCTGCCGAGCACGCGCTTCCAGCGCGGCTTCATCTCGGCCTGGCCGTTGAGTTCCTTGCCGTAGAAGGCGAAGTTTTCCTGCGCGAAGGCGTCGCTCAGGTACGGCGAGGCGCTGTCCACGGTGTGGAAGCGCAGGTAGGCGCGCCACACCGACGGGTCGGTGTCGCCCAGCGCCTTGCTCACTTCCTGGTGGAAGGCCGGGATCGCCAGCGAGAACTTCTCCGGCACGGCCACGCCCTGCGACTCGAAGAACTTGGTCCAGGGGAAGTTCGGGGTCAGCTTGTCGGCGTCGGCAGGGGTGACCGGGTTGTAGGACAGCTCGGCGTCGCGCGAGAGCTGCTCGCTGGACTTGGACACCTTGGCCAGGCGCGTTTCCAGCGCCACCACGTCCTGCGCCTGCTTGGCCGCGTCGGCCGCCGGCACGCCGGCCAGCTCCAGCACCTTGGCCACGTGCGCCTGGTAGGCCTTGAGCTTGTCCTGCTTGTCGGCGTCGAAGTAGTAGCTGCGGTCGGGCAGGCCGAGGCCGCCCTGCATGGCGTAGGCCATGTTCATCGCCGAATTCTTGAAGTCCGCCTCGGCGCCGAAGCCGAACAGGCCGTTCTCGCCCTTGGCCGCGCTCTGGCGCAGGTACTCGGCCACCGCCGGGCCGTCCTTGAGGCCGTCGATCGCGGCCAGGTCGGCCTTCAGCGGCGCGATGCCCTGGGCGTTGATCTTGGCTTCGTCCATGCCCGAGGACCAGAAGTCGCCGACGATCTTCTCCACGCCCTGCGGGTTGGCCGCGGCGGCGGCCTGTTCGGCCAGCTGGTGCTGCGCCGCGACCGAGCGCTCGTCCAGGATCGAGAACGCGCCCCAGCTGCTGCGGTCCTTGGGGATCTCGTTGGCGGCCAGCCACTTGCCGTTGACGTAGCCGTTGAAGTCGTCGCAGGCGTTCTTGCTGGCGTCCAGGTCGTCGACGTTGAAGGCGTTGTAGGCCGGCAGCTTGCTGGTGTCGAGCTTGAGGTCGGTCGACGCCGCGGCCGGGGCGGCGGCCGGCGCGGGCTTGGCGGCGTCGGCGGCGGGCGCGGCGCTCTCGGGCTTGTTGCAGCCGGTCAGCGCGGCGCTCACGGCCAGGGTCAACAGCAGCATCTTGGGATTGCGAAGGGTCACAGGCAGGCTCCAGGCCGACGTGGATAAAGGAATGGCCCGCACGGGCCGTGGCGAGACTCTACGCCGCCACTGCAGGTTTCAGGGGTGTCGAAGGTCATGGGTGGCCCTGGCCATTGGGCCGCAGGACGGCGTCGCCGCCTGCCGTCGGCAGGCCCGCCGGCGCTGGCTTACCATGCGGCCATGACCCGCGAACCGCCATGCGATGCCCTGATCGTCGGCGCCGGCCACAACGGCCTGGTCTGCGCCGCCTACCTGGCGCGGGCCGGCTGGAAGGTGACGGTGCTGGAGCGGCGCGGCGTGGTCGGCGGCGCTGCGGTGACCGAGGAGTTCCACCCCGGGTTCCGCAACTCGGTGGCGTCCTACACGGTGTCGCTGCTGCAGCCCAAGGTGATCGCCGACCTGGATCTGGCCGGCCACGGCCTGCGCATCGTGCCGCGCCGGCGCAACAACTTCCTGCCTTTGCCGGATGGACGTTATCTGCTGACAGGCGCCGGCCACACCCAGGCCGAACTGGCCAGGTTCTCCGCACGCGACGCCGCGCGCCTGCCGGCCTACGAGGCGCGGCTGGAGGGCATCGCCGACGTGCTGCGCGCGCTGGCGTTGCAGCCGCCGCCCAACGTCACCGATGGCGGCTGGCTGCAGGCACTGCCCGAGCTGCTGCGCGCCGGCCGCCTCGGGCGCCGCCTGCATGCGCTGGATGCGGAGTTGCGCCAGGACCTGCTGGACCTGTTCACCATCTCCGCCGCCGAGTATCTGCAGCGCTGGTTCGAGAGCGACGCGGCGCAGGCGTTGTTCGGCTTCGACGGCATCGTCGGCAACTACGCCAGCCCGTACACGCCGGGATCGGCCTACGTGCTGCTACACCACGTGTTCGGCGAGAGCAATGGGGTCAAGGGCGCCTGGGGCCATGCGCTGGGCGGCATGGGCGCGATCACCCAGGCCATGGCCCGCGCGGCCACTGCGGCCGGCGCGCGCATCCGCACAGATGCGGGCGTGCGCGAGATCCTGGTCGAGGGCGGACGCGCGGTCGGCGTGGTCACCGAGCAGGGCGAGCGCCTGCGGGCGCGGCACGTGGTCGCCAACGTCAATCCCAAGCTGCTGTACGAACGCCTGCTCGATCCGGCGCACGTGCCGGCCGCCACCCGCGAGCGCATGGTGCACTGGCGCTGCGGTTCCGGCACGTTCCGCATGAACGTGGCGCTGTCGCGGCTGCCCAGTTTCAGCGCGCTGCCGGGGCCGGGCGATCATCTCACCGCCGGCATCGTACTGGCGCCTAGCCTGGACTACATGGACCGCGCCTACCACGACGCGCGCCGGCACGGCTGGTCGCGCGAACCGATCGTCGAACTGCTGATTCCCAGCACCCTGGACGATGGCCTGGCGCCGCCCGGCCAGCACGTGGCCAGCCTGTTCTGCCAGCACGTCGCGCCGCAGTTGCCGGACGGGCGCAGCTGGGACGCGCACCGCGAGGAGGTCGCCGACCTGATGATCGCCACCGTCGAGCGCTACGCGCCGGGCTTCGCCGCCGCGGTGCTGGGCCGGCAGGTGCTGAGCCCGCTGGACCTGGAACGCACTTTCGGGCTGATCGGCGGCGACATCTTCCACGGCGCGCTGAGCCTCAACCAGTTGTTCAGCGCACGGCCGATGCTCGGCCAGGCGGCGTACCGCGGTGCGATTCCCGGCCTGTTCCTGTGCGGCTCCGGCACCCACCCCGGCGGCGGCGTGACCGGCGCGCCCGGCCACAATGCGGCGATGGCGTTGTTGCGCGGTTGAGCGGCGGCGGACGATAGCGGCAAGAAAAAAAGAACCCTGGCATGGCGACCAGGGCGAGGGAAAGGCGCGGCGCGTGCAGCGCGCCGCGCGTGCCACGGCGGCGCGCCGTGGCGTTGTCTGCGCCAGCGTCAGGGCGCGCCGGCCTGCACGGATGCGCTCGGTCGTGCCGCGGAACCGCCCAGGTGCGCGTCGAAGAACCCCAGCATTCGGGTGTAGAGGTTGAGGTTGTTGTCTTCCTTGTAGAAGCCGTGGCCTTCGCCGGACTGCACGATCACGCCTTCGGGTGGGTTGCCGGCCGCCTGCAGCGCCTTGGCCAGCGCCTCGGTGTGCTCCGGCGGGCAGCGGTCGTCGCGTGCACCGGCGGCGAGGTAGATCGGCAGCGTCAGCGCCTGCACGTGGTTGATCGGCGACATCCGCTCCTGCTCGGCACTGGTGCTGCCGAAGGCGCGCAGCAGATAGCGCCTGCCGCTCTCGCTCTTGCTGGTGTCGCTGAGCCGCAACTGGATCTTGGCGTCGTACATGCCGACGTAGCCGAACGCGCAGCGGAACAGCCCCGGCGCGCGCACCGGCGCCATCATCGCGGCGTAGCCGCCGAAGCTGCCGCCGTAGATGCAGATCCGCGCCGGATCGGCCAGACCCTGCTGGATGGCGTACTGGGTGCCGTCGACGATGTCGTTGATGATGCCCCCGTCCCACTGCCCGTAGGCGCGGTCCATGAACGCCTTGCCGAAGCCGCCGGAGCCGCGGTAGTTGAGTTGCAGCGTGGCGTAGCCGCGGCTGGCGAACAGTTGCGCCTCCGAATGGAAGCCCCAGTTGTCGCGCGGCCCCATCGGTCCGCCGTGCACGTTGACGATCAGCGGCAGGTTCTTCGCCTGCGCTCCGGCCGGCACGGTGAGGTAGCCATGGATGCGCAGACCGTCGCGGGCGGTGAACTGGATCGGCGTGATCGTGGCCATCTTCGCCGCATCGATCCAGGGCCGGCTCTTCATCAGGAAGCGCGCCTTGCCGGTGGCGCGCTCGTACAGGTACAGCTCGCCGGGATTCTGGTCGCTGCGCACGCTGACCACGATGGTGTCGCCATTGCGGGTGGCGCTGGCGAAGTCGACGTACTGGCCGGGAAAGGCCGCGGCCAGGCTGGCGTACAACGCTGCGTCCGGATGCGCCTCGTCGATCAGCCTGACCTGCGGCGCGCCGGCCTCGGTGACCACCGCCAGCGCGGTGTCCGAGCCGTCGGTGGCGGTGATGGTGCGCGCCACCTCGCTGGTGGGGTCCTGGAACAGGGTGACGAAGCCGCCGCTGCGCGGATCCAGATACCCGAACGCGCCGGGCGCCTTGCCGTCGTCGCGGGTGGCATAGACGCGGCCGTTGGCGGTGGACCAGGCGATGTCCAGGCGCGCGCCATCGGCCTTGCTGGCGTTGATGAGCTCCCACTTGCCGTCCTTCAGCGCGTACACCTCGCTGTGGCTGTCGTAGCCGGTGTCCTCGTCCTTGTCGCTCTGGCAGGTGGCGAAGGCGGGCTGCTTGGTCGCGTCCAGGGCGATGGAACAGTTCGTCTTCGGCGCGCGGCCCAGCGATTTGCGCCGCCCGCTGAGGGTGTCGATCATCACCACTTCGGTGCCGGCACCTTCCGAGGAGCGCGGGTAGCGCACCTGCATGACCACGTTCTGCTCGTCGTCGCGCAGCGTGTCGAGCAGCGCGAACGATTCGCGGCCGACGCTCTTGCCGCGCTGGGTGACGCCCTGGGTGCCGTATTCGATCAGGGTGCGCGGCTGGCCGCCGTCGGCGTCGACCGCGAACCACTCGCCGGTGCCCATCGGCCGCTCGAACGAACCGACCTTCTTGACCGCGGTGAACAGCAGCCGCTTGCGGCCGGTCCAGTAGAACGCGCCGACGCTCTTGCCGTCCGGCAGCACGTTGACCTTGATCGGCTTGAGGTCGCGCGTGCCGAGCACGGTCAGCACGTCCTGCTCGCCGCGGTCCACGGTCAGCGCCAGGTATTCGCCGTCCGGCGAAATCTTCACCGCGCTGTAGGTGGGACGTTTGACGAAATCCGCAATGGGCGGGGGAGCGGCCGCGGCGATGCCGACGTGCAGGCACAGCCCCAGCGCGCAGAAAGCAACGAGTCGTTTCACGAGAATCCTTTTTGCGTGATTGAACACAGCGAGAGCCCGATGCCGGGCTCTCGCTGACCTCCGGTGCGCGTGGTGCGGCTCAGCGGAAGCGGTACTGGAACTCCGCCGCCACTTCGCGGCCGTACGGGCTGTAGGCGCGCCAGAAGTACGGATACGTGTTGTAGCCGCTGTCCTTCGGATGCGTCTTGTCGAACACGTTGTTGACGTAGAAGTTGACCGTCAGCTTGTCGGTCAGCTTCTTGCCCACGTTGGCGTTCCAGATGAAGTACGGCGCGATGCGGCCGGTCTCCTGCCAGTTCGGCAGGCTGCCGTAGCGGATCATGAACACCGCCGCCTGCCAGTCGTTCCTCTGCCAGGTCGCGGTGGTACGGATGCGGCTGCGGAAGTCGAAGTTGCCCAGGTCGTCGCGGTAATCGAGGATCGGATCGCCCTTGAACTCGGCCGACTTCTGCTCGAGGGTGTGCGAGTAGCCCACCTGGAAGCGGAAGTCGCCAAGCCGGTCGGTGTCCAGGCGGTAGTCCAGCGACGCATCGATGCCCTTGGTGCCGAGGAAGGCGCGGTTGATCGGACCGCGGCGAATCTCGGTGATCTGGCCGTCGTTCGGCGTGCCCGGCGCGTTGAGGCGGGTGACCCGCGACAGCATGTCGTTGCAGAACGCCGAGCCCGGCGCACCCAGGGTGAACGGGTTGCGGTTGCGGGTCAGCCCGGTCACGCAGCCGGCTTCGCCGTCGAGGATGTAGGTGGAGGTGATGTCGGCCACCACGTTCTTCAGGCGGATGTCGTAGTAGTCGGCGGTGACCGACAGGCCGTCGAGCACGTCCCACACGAAGCCGGCGGTCCACGACGTGCCGGTTTCCTCGGAGAGGTTGGTGGTGCCCTGGCGCACGCCGTACGCGGTGTAGTTCACCGTGGTGTCCGAGGTCGGGCACTGCGCCGCGGCGCGGCCGCTTTCCAGGCAACGACGGGTGTCGAAGATGCTGGAGAACGAACCGCTGCGATCGGCGAACACGTAGTGCAGGTCCGGCGCGCGGAAGCTGGTGGAGTAGGAGCCGCGGAACAGCAGATTGTCCAGCGGACGCCATTCCAGGCCGGCGTTCCAGGTCTTGGCGTCGTCCACCGCGGTGACGTCGTCGTACTTGTCCAGGCGTCCGGCCAGGTGCGCCTTCAGCGAGCTGAGGATCGGAATCGACAGCTCCACGCCCAGCGCGTAGCGGTCGCGCTTGCCGCCGCCGCCGGTGCCGGTGAGATTGTACGGACGGTCGGTGCCGGTGTAGTCGGGCAGGATGCGCGGGTCGGCATTGAGCTTGTATTCCTGCTGCGAGGCTTCGACCACGCCGGCAAAGCCCAGCGCGCCGGCCGGCAGCTCAAACAGGTCGCCGGAGAGCACGAAGCTGCCCTGGTTGACATGCGAGTTGGCGTCGGTCTTGACCGTGGTGCTCAACGCCGCGAACTGGTCCGGGGTCAGTGCGCTGTAGTAGCGCTGCTGGTTCAGGCGATACACCGGATAGGTGACGCCGCCGACCACGCGGGTGCCCAGTTGCTGGCCGAGGAAGTAGTCGTTGACCGCCGAGGCCATCAGCCGCGGACGATCGACCTTCACCTTGTACTCGGCGCGCGACAGGGTCAGGTCCCAGTCGAAGCGGTCGCCCAGCTTGCCGCGCAGGCCGGCGGCGAAGTCGTAGGACTTCTCCTTGTTGCGCGCCATCAGGTGCTCGACGCCGCCGGCTTCCTGCGGGGCGAACACGCGCTGCGCGTCGACCAGCGCGTTGAAGCCGGGATCGAACCACAGCGCGCCATTGGTGCGGCCGGACCAGAACTGGGTGCCCGAGGTGTACTTGGACTCGGACGACCAGGCCTGCAGGCTGGCCCAGCCCTGCATGCCGCCTTCGAAATCGAAGGTGCCGTAGGCGTAGCCGGACAGGTCGTTGTTCTCGTTGCGGATGGTCTGGTAGGCCGGATCCTTGAAGGTGCCGCAGGCCTGGCCGAGGTTGGTGATGGCGCCGGCGGCGCTGGCGCTGCGGTAGTTCCAGCGCACCCACTCGTCGCCCAACTGTTCGCAGGCGCCGGCCGGCGGCGCGAAGTAGGAGTTGGTGGTCGAGCCGGTGCGGCGGCGCACGCGCATGGTGCCGGTCGGCTGGATGCCGACGAAGGCCGGCGGGAACGGGTTGTCCAGCGACGAATCCATGAAGTCGCGCTGGTAGCCGTACAGCGGCTCGCCGGCGGTGTACTCGAAGGCGTAGGTCAGGCTCCAGCGGTCGCCGGTCTTGCCGCCGATCCACTGGAAGTCGCCGGTGTCGCCGCCGCCGCGGGTCAGGGTGCTGCCGCGCAGCTTGACCAGGTCGCCCTCGTAGTTGGTCTTGAGAATGACGTTGACCACGCCGGCGACCGCGTCGGAGCCGTAGATGGCCGAGGCGCCGCCGGCGAGGATCTCGATGCGGTCGACCGCCGCGGCCGGGATGTTGCCGAAGTTGGCGAAGTTGCTCTGGCCGTTGTACGGCAGCGGATAGTCCGCGGCGCGGCGGCCGTTGATCAGCAGCAGGGTACGGCCGGGGCCGAGACCGCGCAGGTTGATCACGCTGGCGTTGGGGGTGAAGCCGCCCTGGAACAGCTCGTTCTGGGTGGAGCCGGAGGCCTGGGTGAGCGTGCTCAGCGCGTCGAAGACGGTGTTGAAGCCTTCGCGCTCGATCTGCGTGGCGGAGATGATGGTGACGGGCGAGGGGCCCTCGACCTCGGTGCGCTGGATGCGCGAACCGGTCACCGTCACCTTCTCGAGGGTGCGCGCCTTGGCGCCGGTGGCCTCGGTCAGTTGTTCCGTCTCCGATTCCTCGCTCGCGGGCTGGCTTTGCGCCAGCGCCGATGCGGCGGGCAGGGCCAGAATGGCGGACACAGCAACGACTAGAAGACTCCGCTTGGGAGTCGGTGCTTTGACTGACATTGACAAATTTCCCCTAGATGCTTGTGCAGTACCCGGGTCCCTTCCTGGACAGGTACGTGTAGAGAGTGTGAGGTCCGTTTCACGTTTCTTGACCGTAGCATGAACAAATCGGAAAAGTAACGAAAAATTTGCGTTACATGACATGTTTTTGAAGTGGACGTGCTGTAAAGGCGGTCGCCGCGGCAGGCGCACCTGGACGCCACGTGATGC
Organism: Xanthomonas sp. LF07-6; assembly: GCF_034105445.1. NCBI lineage: Bacteria > Pseudomonadati > Pseudomonadota > Gammaproteobacteria > Lysobacterales > Lysobacteraceae > Xanthomonas > Xanthomonas sp. LF07-6. The sequence goes on along the minus strand of NZ_JAXGGI010000001.1, from coordinate 378,373 downwards.
AAGCCCTTGTCGCCGCGGCGTTTGCGCCAGCGCGAGCCCGTTTCGCTCCGCGCTCGCCCTGCGGCCGGGGTGTGCGGCGGCGGCTGGCGGCAGACACCGCGCATGCGCGCGAATGCTGCGCTGCGGTCATAATCGGAGACCGCCGCGCCCGCCTGCGTGCCGCCGCGGCCAGCCTTCCAGGGGAGATCGGGCGCATCCATGAGCGAACAGGTTCAGCTCTACAACCAGGCCATCGCCGCGCTCAATCGCAGCGACTGGCCGCACGCGCTGCGGATCGCGCAGCATCTGCTGCAGGCCTTGCCGCAGCATCCGGGCGTGCATTTCGTCGCCGGCGTGGCGGCGCTGGAGTTGCAGCAGATGCAGGTCGCCGCGGTGCATCTGCACCAGGCCGCGACCCTCAATCCCGAACGCGCCGACTACGCGGCGCAACTGGCGCGGGTGTTGGCGATGGGCCGGTTCCTTCAGGATGCGCACCGTTTCGCCGATCATGCGATGGCGCTGCAGCCCACCGATGCACATACCCTGGACACGCTGGGCGTGGTCTACAGCCAGGTCAACGAACACGCCGCGTCGTTGCAGGCGTTCACGCGTGCGGTGCAGGCGGCGCCGCAGCAGGCCAGCTTCCGCTACAACCTCGGAACTTCGCTGCTGTTCTTCGGACGGCTGCAGGAGGCCGAGGCCGAATACCGCGCCTGCCTGGCGCTGGAGCCGCGCTACTGGAAGGTGTACCTGTCGCTGTCGCAACTGCGCAAGTGGACGCCGGAGGAGAACAACCTGGCGCTGCTCGACGCCGCGCTGGCGTCGGCCGTCGACGATCCGGACGCGGTGCTGCACCTGAACCTGGCGCTGGCCAAGGAGCACGAAGACCTCGGCGACTACCGCGCGGCGTTCCGCGGTTATGTGCAGGGCAAGTCGGTGCACAAGCGGGCGCGCGGCTACACCTCCGAGCGCGATGCGCGCCTGTTCGAGGCCCTGCATCGGAGCTTCCGCGCCGATGATGCGCCGGTGGCGGGCTTCGAGAGCGAGGAGCCGATCTTCGTGATCGGCATGCCGCGCAGCGGCACCACCCTGGTGGACCGGATCCTGTCCAGTCATTCGCAGGTGCACTCGGCGGGCGAACTGCAGAACTTCTCGGTGGTGCTCAAGCGCCTGACCGGCACGCCGTCGCCGGAGATCCTCGACGAAACCACGCTGAGCCAGGTGCAGGGGCTGGACTGGCGCGCGCTCGGCCGCGGCTATGTCGAATCCACGCGCCCCGGCACCGCGCTGAAGCCGCGCTTCGTGGACAAGCTGCCGCACAACTTCCTCTACGCCGGCCACATCGCGCGGGCCTTGCCGAAGGCCAAGATCGTGTGCCTGCGGCGCGATCCGATGGACACCTGCCTGAGCAACTTCCGCCAACTGTTCGCGCTGTCATCGCCGTACTACGACTATTCCTTCGACCTGATGGACGTCGGCCGCTACTTCCTGATGTTCGACCGGCTGATGGCGCACTGGAACGCGGTGCTTCCGCAGCGCATCCTGCAGGTCGATTACGAGGACCTGGTGAATGCGCAGGAGCCGACCACGCGCCGCCTGCTGGAGTTCTGCGGCCTGCCATGGGACGACGCCTGCCTGCATTTCGAGCAGAACCAGGCGCCGGTGGCGACCGCCAGCGTGGTGCAGGTACGCACGTCGATGACGCGTTCCTACATGGGGCGCTGGCAGCGCTACGGCGAGGATCTGCAGGAACTGAAGGCGCTGTTGTCGGCGTTCTATCCGTAACCACTGGGCCGGCCACGCGGCCGGTCTCTACCGCTCCGTGATCGGTCGCTGTGGTATCCGGCGCGCACGCTGGCGCGTGGCGCAGGCGTGGTGCGGAGCGGTGAGCGCTGCGCACTTCTTCCGTGGCGCTCCTGTGTGCCGCGGCATTGCCGCACTGCGCGTGGCTGGCCTCGCCTAGTCCAGATCGGTCTGGATCCAGGTCGGCGAATGATGGATGTCCAGCGTCTGCAGACGGCCAGGACCCAGGTTCTCGAACCGGTGCGGCACGCCGGCGGGACCGAAGACCACGTCTCCGGCCGCCGCCTCGAGCGTGCTGTCGCCGACGAAGAATCGCGCGCGTCCGACCAGGACCACGAAGGTTTCGTCGTACGGATGGACGTGGCGCGGCGGGCCGTCGCCGATCGCATCGGTGCCGTAGGTCAGGACGGTGACCGCACCACCCAGGGCTGCGCCGGCGACGACGCCGTGCCACGGCGGCGGCGTGTCCGCATCGAACAGCCGTGCCTGGGTTGCCGGCCGCCCGTCCGCGGCGAAGGTGGCGGGATCGAAGTCGCGACGCGCCATGTCGGGTATCTCCACTGGATGCATTGCGGCATCGGATACGACGACGAGGAGGGGGCGTCTCGGCGGCGACGGATGCGTTGGGCGCGATTACAGCATGGGCTGACGGCGCCAACGGCCACGGCGGCGGAACGCCGTCGTACGCAAATCATGTGTGCTTGACCAATCTCGCCGACGTGCCGCGCGGGCAGACGCCTGCAATGGATGGAATGACCTAGTAGGCCGCGCATGCGAGGCAAAAAAAAGCCCACCCTTGCGGGTGGGCTCTGTGAGGACATGCGTGTCGGCTTACTTGCCGAACGAGTAACGCATTTCCAGGTAGTACGCACGGCCGTACACATCGAAGTTGTAATCGTTGTACGCCCACTGCGCGCTGCCCGGGTACGACTTGTCCAGCGGCGGCATCTTGTTGAACACGTTGGTCATCATCAGCGACAGCTCCATGCCCTCGAACGCCTTGTAGGTCACGCTGGCGTTGTGGGTGATGTGCGACGGCAGCTTGCCGGCGCGCGGGGAGGCATAGCCGGCCGGTGCGACGGTCGCCGCGTAGTTCGGGGTCTTGTCGAACCAGCTCGCGTACCACGTGGTCGAGAACTTGCCGATGTCCCAGGTCAGCGACGCGTCGGCCTTGCGCTTCGGGTCGGTGCTCCAGTACGGATCGTTCAGCAGGTCCACCGGCGTGTCGCCCGTATAGCGCACGTACTTGTGGCGCAGGTTCTCGCTGTAGCTGGCGATGGTGCTCAGGTCGCCCCAGCGACCGAAGTCGTAGCCATAGCGGAACGAGGCGGTGACCGCTTCCAGCTTCTGGTTGGAGACGTTGATCTTCGGTGTGTAGATGTTGGTGATCTGGCCGGTGGCATTGCGTGTGACTTGGGCGAACGTGGCCTGGCACAGCGCCGAGGCGGCATCGTCGATGCCGGCGCGGCAGCGGTAGTCCTGGAGGCTCAGGCCATCGGCGCTCTGCTGGGTGACTTCATCGCTGATGTCCCAGTTGAGGTAGTCGACGGTCAGCGCCATGCGGTCCACCGGCGACCACACGAAGCCCGCGCTCCACACGTCGGCGTTGATCGGCTTCAGGTCCAGGCTGCCGGACTGCGTACCGCGGAACTGACGGCTCGAGTAGGCCTGCGGACAGTTGTCGGTATTGCCCGGCAGATAGCCGCGCTGCGCGCACTGGTAGTAATCGACAACGCTGCTGTAGTAGCCGCTCTGGCCCTGGTACAGGTCGGACAGGGTCGGCGCGCGGAACGCGGTGCCGTACTTGCCGCGCAGCAGCAGGGTCTCGAAAGGACGGTACTCCAGCGAGATGCTGTAGGTCGGCTTGTCGATGGTGCGGCCGCTGGCCTTGAACGCATCGTAGCGGCCGGCCAGGGTGATGGTCAGCGGGTCGAACACCGGCATGCGCAGTTCCGAGGTCAGCGCGTAGCGGTCGCGCTGGCCGCCGCCGGCCACCGAGGTCAGACCCCAGACTTCGCCGTTGAGGATGACCGGATCCGGCGCGTAGTCCCACTTCTGCTTGCCGTACTCGCCGACCACGGCCAGGCCCGCGTCGCCGCCGGGCAGGCTGAACAGCTTGCCGTTGGTGGCCTGCACGCGAATCATGCCGTCGGAGGTCTTGCTCTTGTTGGTGGCCTGGCCGGTGAAGCTGGCGAAGTCCGCCTGGCTGATCGGCGAGTAGAACGCCGCGTAGTTCGGCGAGTAGACCGGATACCCGAAAGTGGGATCAACGCCAAGTTGCGGTCCCAGCACTCTGTCGATGAAGAACTGGTCGATCGCGTTCTTGTAGCGGACCAGCTGGCGCTCTTCCAGCTTGTACTGGGTGTAGGTGACGCCGGCATCGTAGTCCCAGCTCGATTGGCCGAGCTGGCCCTGGGCGCCGAAGGTCACGCGCACCGAGTCGCTCTTGTTGCGGCTCATCGTGTCCTTGATGCCGTTGATGCCCATTTCTTCCGGCGCGAACGAGCGCTGCAGGTTCAGCAGGTCGTCCACCTGCGGATCGTAGTAGTAGCCGAAGTCGGCGGCGGTGCCCCACCAGATGTAGTTGGAACCGGCGTTGAACTTGACCTCGTCGTGGCTGTAGAGCACGTCGCCGTACAGCTGCACGTTGTCGTTCAGGTCATGGGTGCCGTGCAGGTAGGCCTGCAGCGACTTGGTGCCGCTGTCCAGGGTGCGGTAGCCCGGGGTGTACTTGGAGCCGCAGTAATACTCGTCGCCGAAGCCACGGCGCTGCTGCTTGGCGATGGTGCCGCCGAACAAGCCGGACACGTTGCTGCAGTTGTTCGGGTCGAGGAACTTGTAGCTGGTGAACGGGCTGTAGACCAGGAAGTCGCGGCTCGGCAGCTGGGCGTTGTAGCCCTGCGTGTTGAACTGCTTGGTCTGGCTGCGCTGATAGGCCCAGATCGGATCCTTTTCTTCGTACTGCAAGCCGCCCAGGATGCTGGTGCGGCCATCGGCCGAGGTCCAGCCGTCGGCGAAGGTGGTGCGGAAGTTGCTGCCGCCGCCCTCGGAGAAGCCGCCGCCGCGGATGCTGAACACCGCGCCGTCCATCTTCTTCTTCAGGATGACGTTGATCACGCCGGCGATCGCATCGGAGCCGTACAGCGACGACTGGCCGCCCGGCAGGATTTCGATGCGGTCGACCAGGTCGATCGGAATGCCGCTGATGTTGTTGAACGTGTCGCTGCCGTTGTACAGCGCCGGGTAGTTCGACATCGGACGGCCGTCGATCAGGTACTTCACGTAGCCCGGCGGCAGGCCGAACAGGCTCACCGTCTTCGCGCCCTGGGTGAAGGTGCCCGAGCTCTGCCCGCCCTGCACGCCGCCGGTGGCGAACGAGCTCTTCTGCAGCACGTCGGCGACGGTGCTGAAGCCGCGCGCCTTGATTTCTTCGGCGTTGATCGTGGTGACCGGGGTGGCGGTCTCGATCTCGGTCTGCGGGATCAGCGAGCCGGTGACGGTGATCTTGTCGAGATTCGTCGCTTTATCGGTCTTGTCGTCGGTCGTGGCGTCCTGCGCGAAGGCGGCGAACGCGGCCGGGACAAGCATGGCGGAGGCCAGCGCGGCACTCAGGTGGCTGTGCTTGAAACTACGAGTATGACGGACAGTCATCTTTCTCTTCCCCGAAAATCAATCGATAAGGCGAGGGGCCTCGTGCCGCGACGTGTGCCTTGAAAGTGGGATCGCGTCCTGCGATCAACCCAAACGTAACACGGACTTAACGCGGTTTGTACATGGGTGTCACTTTTTTCGTCTACCAACAAAAACTGCGGTGATCAGGCGGGAAATGTCGGCGAACGTCGGGCCGCGGCACCGACGTAGACAAATTTCGCGTTGCTTTGCACCATTGCGGGGCATTCGTTGTATAGGTTGCTGAACGGATGTGGGGCGTGGCGGGCCGTGCCCCTGAAGGCCTGCGACGACTGGGCGATCCCGATACCGCCGGCAGCGCGGCCCGGCTACCGGCGCACCATTTCGGTGAGCGCGACTCGCCATCGTGGGGCGTGCAAGTGCGGGTGACCGCCGCATCGGCATGGCGCGCCGCGATCCCGGCGTCTGCGCGGGCCGGTGCCGAGGCGCGCGATGGCGGAGCTGAAAGGTCGGTCGCAGGCCGTGCCACGCGGCATTTGCGCAAAATCCGCCAGCGCTCGCGCCGCCCGCGGCGCGGGACCGTGCGTCGGTGCACTTGTATAGTCATGTGTCTGTGCGGCCCGCGCCGCTGCCGATGCCCGCGGCGCCGTGTGCGGTCCATGGTTTCCTTTCCGTCGCGCGCATGCCTGGCCTGCGTCGCCGACGCTTTCTTGTTGAGTTTCCCGATGACCGATCGCCCGCGTCTCCCCGCCCACGCCGTCCAGCCCAAGCTCGCCCCGCACCCGCGCATCCGCAACGTCGTCGCCGTCGGCTCCGGCAAGGGCGGGGTGGGCAAATCCACCACTGCCGTGAACCTGGCCCTGGCCCTGCAGCGCCAGGGCGCGCGCGTCGGCGTGCTGGATGCCGACGTCTACGGCCCCAGCGTGCCGGCCATGCTCGGCCTGAGCGGGCGCCCGGACAGTCCGGACGACAAGAGCATCGAGCCGATGCGCGCCTTCGGCATCGAGGCGATGTCGATCGGGCTGCTGGTGGACCAGGACACGCCGATGATCTGGCGCGGTCCGATGGCGACCTCGGCGCTCACCCAACTGTTCGCCGATACCCTGTGGGACGACCTGGACTACCTGCTGATCGACCTGCCGCCCGGCACCGGCGACATCCAGCTGACCCTGGCGCAGAAGATCCCGGTGGCTGGCGCGGTGATCGTCACCACCCCGCAGGACATCGCCACGCTGGACGCGAAGAAGGCGCTGAAGATGTTCGAGAAGGTCGAAGTGCCGGTGCTGGGCATCGTCGAGAACATGGCGGTGCACACCTGCAGCCAGTGCGGCCATGTCGAGCACCTGTTCGGCGAGGGCGGCGGCCAGCGCATGGCGCAGCAGTACGGTGTGCCGCTGCTGGGATCGCTGCCGCTGGCGATCGCGATCCGCGAGCAGGGCGATGCCGGCACCCCGGTGGTGGCGGCCGCGCCGGACTCGGCCGCGGCGCAGGCCTACCTGGCCACCGCGCAGCGCCTGACCGAGGAACTGCGCAAGCGCCCGCGCGCGGCCATCCCGATCTCCGCGGCGTTGGGCTGAGCGGCGCGCGGCGCCTGCCGCGAACGCCCCGCGACCGGCTAGAATCGCCGGTCATTGCGGCCGGCCCCATCGGTCGGCCGCGCTCCCGGCGCGCAGGCTGCGGCCGCCGCCACCGGCATCAGGAACCCCCATGAGCATCAAGAGCGACCGCTGGATCCGCCGCATGTCCGAACAGCACGGCATGATCGCGCCCTACGAGCCGGGCCAGGTCAAGCAGGTCGACGGCCAGCGCATCGTCAGCTACGGCACCTCCAGCTACGGCTACGACGTGCGCTGCTCGCGCGAGTTCAAGGTGTTCACCAACATCAACTCGACCATCGTCGACCCCAAGCACTTCGACCCCAAGAGCTTCGTCGACATCGAGGCCGACGAGTGCATCATCCCGCCCAACAGCTTCGCGCTGGCGCGTACGGTGGAATTCTTCCGCATCCCGCGCGACACCCTGGTGGTATGCCTGGGCAAGAGCACCTATGCGCGCTGCGGCATCATCGTCAACGTGACCCCGCTGGAGCCGGAGTGGGAAGGCCACGTGACCCTGGAGTTCAGCAATACCACGCCGTTGCCGGCGCGCATCTACGCCAACGAAGGCGTGGCGCAGATGTTGTTCTTCCAGTCCGATGCCGACGACGTCTGCGAGACCAGCTACAAGGATCGCGGCGGCAAGTACCAGGGCCAGACCGGCGTGACCCTGCCCAAGACCTGATCTCCCACTCCCTTCTTTCCGACAGCACAAGGAGCGCGCAATGAACGACCCCAATCCCTACCAGGCCCCCGACGCGGCGTTGCCGCCCGCGCTGCCGGGCATCGCCGACGGTGAGACCCTGGCCGGACGCGGCGAGCGCCTCGGCGCGGCGCTGATCGACGGCGTGATCTCGCTGGCGACGTTCCTGCCGGTGGCGGCGCTGACCGGCTACTTCGGCAAGGTCATGGAGGCCGCGCGCAGCGGCGTGCAGGTGCCGTTCCTGACCACGCTCGGCTACGGCGTGCTGGGCATGGTGATCTTCCTGCTGGTGCAGGGCTACCCGCTGGCCAAGAGTGGCCAGACCTGGGGCAAGAAGCTGCTGTGGATCCGCATCGCCGACCTGGACGGCGGGCAGCCGCCGTTCTGGCGCCTGATCGCGCTGCGCTATCTGCCGACCCAGGCGATCTCGCTGTTGCCGATCGTGGGCGGCATCTACGCCCTGGTGGACGCGCTGTTCATCTTCCGCCAGGACAAGCGCTGCCTGCACGACCTGATCGCCGGCACCCGCGTGGTCAACGTCCGCCGCTGAGTCAGCGGCCGCGACGCAGTAGCGGGGTGGGGATCGCCCAGGCGAATCCCCACTCCCAAATCCCCAATCCCGGCTGCACCTACTTGCCGCGGCCGAACAGCATGCCGACGCCGACCGCGACCAGGATCGCCGGCCACCAGGTGGCGATCAGCCGGCCCAGGCTCAGGTTGGTCCAGCCCAGGTTGTTGGCCAGGAACACCAGGCCGATCACGATCAGCACGATGGCGGCGATCACATTGGATTTCATGGAGGCGCGGCTTCCGCAAAAAGGGCGCCTATCGTAGCCGCTGGCGCCACGCCGCAACACGCGCCTGCAGTTCCTCGGGCGGCAGCCGCTGCGCCGCGCCGCTGCCCCACACCGGGCCGGGCCACGCCGCATCGTCCGGGTGCCGCCCCAGCACGTGCACGTGCAGTTGCCGCACCACGTTGCCCAGCGCGCCGATGTTGAGCTTGTGCACGCCCGGTTCGTGCCGCAGGAGTTGCGAGAGCTGGTTGATCTCGGCCAGCAGCAGACGCTGCTGGCCACCGTCCAGGTCGATCCATTCGCTGGCCTCGGCCACCCGCGGCACCAGCAGCAGCCACGGGAAGCGCGCGTCGTCCATCAGCCGCACCTGCGACAGCGGCCCGTCGGCGACGAACGCGCTGTCGGCCTGCAGCCGCGGGTCGAGGACGAAGTCGGCCACGCCGCGGCTCAGCCCAGGTGCTCGGCGAGGAACGCCAGGCTGCGTTCGCGGGCGAGCTCGGCACTGTCGGCGTCGTAGTGGTTCGGGTCCACGTGGCGGTCGAAGCCGTGGCCGGCCGGGTACACTAAGGTCTGCATCTGCGGCAGCTTTTCGCGGTGCTGCTGGATCGACTCGGCCGGGATGCTGCCGTCCTGCGCGCCGAAGTGGAACAGCACCGGCGCCTTCGGCGTTTCGTCGAGGAACTGGGTGTTGCGGCCGCCGTAGTAGCTCACCGAGGGCAGGCCCAGGCGCAGCGCCGACAGCAGCGCGACGCTGCCGCCCCAGCAGTAGCCCAGGGTGCCGACCTTGCCGGCCGGCGCCAGCGCCTGCGCGGCCGCCTGCACGATGTCCAGGGCGCGGTCGAAGCCGAGCGCACCGACCAGTTCCAGGCCCTTGCGCACGCCGTCCTGGTCGTAGGCCAGCTGCGCGTCCTTCTCGACCGGATCGAACAGCGCCGGCGCCAGCACCTCGTAGCCGTGCGCGGCGTAGCGGTCGGCGACCTCGCGGATGTAGTCGGTCACCCCGAAGATCTCCTGGATGACGACCAGGCCTCCGCGCGGCGTGCCCTCGGGCAGGGCATGCCAGGCGGAGACCTGGCCGTGAGCGGTGTCGAGCGTGGTCCAGTGGCCCATGGCGGCATTCCTGTGGCGTGGGGGAAGCGGCGGATTATCCATGGCCCAGGCTAAGCCGGGGTGAGCGGGCGCATACCGGGCCGGGCCGCGCCGGCGGCCCCGGCCCGGTATACTTCGCGCGCTGTTTTTCTCCCAGGCCCCCGGACCCCGGCCCCAATGTCTCTCGCGACCCCCAAAGTCGGCTTCGTCAGCCTCGGCTGCCCGAAGGCCCTTGTCGATTCCGAACGCATCCTCACCCAGCTGCGCGTGGAGGGCTATGCGATCGTGCCCAGCTACGACGCGGCCGACGTGGTGGTGGTCAACACTTGCGGTTTCATCGATTCGGCGGTGGCCGAGTCGATGGAGGCGATCGGCGAGGCCATGGCCGAGAACGGCAAGGTCATCGTCACCGGCTGCCTGGGCAAGCGCTCGGAGCAGATCCGCGCGGCCTATCCGGACGTGCTGGCGGTGTCCGGCCCGCAGGACTACCAGAGCGTGATGGAAGCGGTGCATGCGGCGCTGCCGCCGCGCCACGACCCGTTCGTGGACCTGCTGCCGCGCGCGCGGGGCGCCGAGGACGACATCGGCGTCAAGCTGACCCCGCGCCACTACGCCTATCTGAAGATCTCCGAAGGCTGCAATCACCGCTGCAGCTTCTGCATCATTCCGTCGATGCGCGGCGACCTGGTGTCGCGCCCGGTCGACGAGGTGCTGCGCGAGGCCGAACGCCTGGTCAAGGGTGGGGTGCGCGAGTTGCTGGTGGTGTCGCAGGACACCTCGGCCTATGGCGTGGACCTGAAGTATGCCGAGCGCGAGTGGCGTGGCCGCGCCTACCAGACGCGGATGAAGGCGCTGTGCGAGGGTCTGTCGGAACTGGGCGCGTGGGCGCGCCTGCACTACGTATATCCGTATCCGCACGTGGACGACGTGATCCCGCTGATGGCCGAGGGCAAGTTGCTGCCGTACCTGGACATCCCGTTCCAGCACGCCAGCCCGCGCATCCTCAAGTTGATGAAGCGGCCGGGCGCGGTGGAGCGCACCCTGGAGCGCGTGCAGCGCTGGCGTGCGCTGTGTCCGGAAATCACCCTGCGTTCGACCTTCATCGTCGGCTTCCCCGGCGAGACCGACGCCGAGTTCGAGCAGTTGCTGGAGTTCCTGGACGAAGCGCAGCTCGACCGCGTCGGTGCCTTCGCCTATTCGCCGGTGGAAGGCGCCAGCGCCAATGCGCTGCCGGATCCGGTGCCGGAGGAACTCAAGCAGGAGCGGCTGGCGCGCTTCATGGAGCGGCAGGCGGCGATTTCCGCCGCGCGCCTGGAAGCCAAGATCGGCACGGTGCAGGAGTGCCTGGTCGACCTGCTGGAGGACGGCATCGCGGTGGCGCGCTCCAAGGCCGATGCGCCGGAGATCGATGGCCTGGTGCATATCCAGAACGGCGGCGAGCTTGGGCTGAAGCCGGGCGATCTGGTGCAGGTGGAGATCACCGACAGCGACGAGCACGACTTGTTCGGCGATGCCCTGCCGGCGCAGGCGTCGTCGGCAACGCCGCTGGATCTGCGGGTGCTCTGACGCTGCAGGCGGCGGCATGCGTGGCGCCACGGCGCCGCGCGCTCACGGCGCGGCGTAGTCCACCGCCACCACCACGAAGCTGTGGCGGCCGCCGGGCAGCTGTGCTTCCACTTCGTCGTCGACGCGCTTCTTCAGCAGCGCACGCGCCAGCGGCGAATCGATGCTGATCCAGCCGCGCGCCGCGTCGGTCTCGTCCGGGCCGACGATGCGGTAGCGGCGCAGTTCGCCGCTGTCGGCATCCTCCAGTTCGATGTGCGCGCCGAAGAACACCGCCTGCGGGTCGGACGGCGCCTCGGCGACCACGCGCAGCGCTTCCAGGCGCTTGCTCAGGTAGCGCACGCGGCGGTCGATCTCGCCCAGTTGCTTCTTGCGGTAGGTGTACTCGGCGTTCTCCGAGCGATCGCCCTCGGCCGCCGCCGCGGCCAGCGCCTTGACCACCTCGGGGCGGCGCACCCGCCACAGTTCCTCCAGCTCGGCCTTGAGCCGGGCATGGCCTTCCGGGGTGATCAGGGCGGTGCTTTTTTCGGCAGGGGGACGCCAGCGGCTCATCGGTGCGACTGCGGTGGAGCGGGGTGGCGATGCTAGCGCGTGCCTGCGGCTTGCGCACCCGCAGGCGATGGCCGAAGCTGGCGCCGCCCCGCACATGGACGTTCTTCGATGTTGATCCTGCCGCTGCACAAGCCGCTGTCGCGGGACAATTTTCCGGTGGTCACGCTGCTGCTGATCCTGCTCAACATCGCGGTGTACGCGGGCTGGCAGCGCCACGACGCGGCGCCGCTGCGGCAGGCGCAGCGCTACTACCTGGACTCCGGTCTCGGTGCGCTGGAAGCGCCGGCCTACGCGCGCCATCTGGAACGCAGCGGTCAGCGCGAGGCGTTGGCGCAACTGCAGCAGGTACCGGCGGCGGAGCGGCCGGCCTTCGTCGGCGCCGCCACCGTGCACGACGTGCGCTTCGTGCAGGCCATGCGCGACGGCAGCGCCTTCGCCGATGCCGGTGCACAGCGGGCGTGGACGCCGCTGCGCGCGCATTACGACGCGCTGCTGCAGCGCGTGTTCACCCTGCGCCATGTGCAGCGCAGCTCGGAATGGGCGCCGGCGCGCATGCTCAGCGCCGCGTTCCTGCATGCCGACGCCATGCACCTGCTCGGCAACATGCTGTTCCTGCTGGCGCTGGGCACGCTGCTGGAAGGCGCGATCGGCGGCTGGCGGTTCCTGGCGGTGTACCTGCTCGGTGCGTTCGGCGCCAGCGCGGCCAGCCTGTGCTGGCGCTGGGGCGAGGCAGGGGCGGGCCTTGGCGCGTCCGGTGCCATCGCCGCGCTGATGGGCGCGTTCTGCGTGGTGTGGGGACGGCGTCCGGTGCGCTTCTTCTATTGGGTGGCGGTGCTGTTCGACTACGTGCGTGCGCCGGCCATCGTGCTGTTGCCGCTGTGGCTGGGCTGGGAGCTGTACAACCTGCTGTACAACGGCGATGCCGGCATCGGCTTCGACGCGCATGCCGGCGGACTGATGGTCGGCGCGCTGCTCGGTGCCGTGCTGGTGGCAACCGGGCAGACGCGCGAGGCCTTCCTGCGCGACGATGGCGGGGCGCCGGCCGATGACCGCTGGGAGCGTGCGCAGGCGCATCTGGGGCGGATGGAGCACGTCCAGGCCGGCGCATTGCTGGACGCGTTGGCGGCGGAGGCGCCGCAGCGCTTCGATGTGGCACTGGCGCGCTACCGCCTGGCCGCCAATGCCGGCCAGGCCGCGACAGCGCGGGCACGGGCGCTGGAGCTGTTGCGCCTGTCGGCGGCATCAGCCCAGGAAGCGCGGCAGCAGGCGGGAGTGCTGCACGCGGCCGGCGATCTGGATGCACCGATGCGTGCGGCGTTGTTCGTGCGTTGGATGGCGCTGGGAATGCTGGTCGAGGCCGAGACGCTGCTGGCGCAGGATGCGGTCTCGCCACGCGAGCAGCAGGCGCAGGCCTGGTTCCGGCTGGCGCTGGGCCACGGCGAACGCCAGGCTACAACGGAGTGGCGGCGCGTGCTGGAGGCGCTGGTCGCGCGGTATCCGGATCTGCCGCAGGCGGACAAGGCGCGGTTCCTGCTCGCCAATGCGTGAGGGCGCGGCCCGGTACCGAAGCGGGGCATGTTGGTGCGCCCCGCACCGTGCGCGACGCGCGCTAGACCGGCGCGATCGTCACCGCGCGCAACGCCGCCTGCAGCTTGCCGCGTTGCACCTCGTCGTCGCAGCGGCTCAGCGCGTGTTCCAGCAGGCCGCGCGCCTGCGCGTCCTCGCCGAAGCGTTCGGCCAGCAGCAGGGCGGCCTGCAGCGACCAGGTGCTGTGTTCCGGTGCCTTCGGCCAGGCATGCAGCGCGGCCTGCAGGCCGTCGGCGGCGAGCCGGAACTGGCCGGCTAGCTGCGCGCGTTCGGCCAGCAGCGTGGCCTGTTCCGGCAGCAGCGGCACGAAGTCGGGATCGGCATCCAGCGCCTCGCGCTGCAGGGCCAGTGCCCGCCGTTCCTGCTTCTCCTGCAGCAGCCGGTGGATGTACTGGCGGGTGTGCTCGCGGCGTTCGTCCTGGCGCGCACTGCCGCGCAGCAGACGCTGGTACAGCTCGTGCACGCCCAGGCTCACCGCGCGGGTGCGCACTTCGCTGCGCAGCACCTGCAGCGCGTCGTCGGTATGGCCGTCGCGTACCAGCTGTTCGGCCTCGTCGAGTACGCGCTGGTCCGGGTCGTGGCGGGTGAAGCCGCTCGCGGCGTCGGCGGCAGGTTCGTAGCCCAGCACGGCGTGATACTGGTAGACCAGATAGCCCATCAGGTGGAAGGCGGCGAACAGGCCCCAGATCGTCACCACGGTGACCGCCAGGTCGGCGACCAGTGGCGGCAGGACGCGCTGCAGCCAGGCGGCGGCACCCAGCGCGCTCGCCTGGATCACGAACAGCAGGCCGAACGCGGCAAGGTACGGCCAGCCGATGCGCAGCGCCAGGCCGATCGACACCGCCGGGTTCAGCGCGCGGCGCAGGCTGCCGTCCATCGCCAGGGAAATCAGGATGCCCGGCTGCAGCAGCACCACCGCCAGCAGCATCAGCAGGCCGCCGACCGGCCCGGTCAGCAGCAGCGCGGCGAACACCGCCACGCCGAGCAGGATCATCATCGCCAGCAGCCGCAGCACCACGCCGTCGCCGATGTCGAAGCCACGTTCCGGCGCGTCCAGGTAGCCATCGGCGGTGTGCCGCAGGATCTCGAAGGCGTACTTGTAGATGGCCAGGGTGGTGACGATGCCCAGGATCCAGCCGATGCCGGGCAGCATGCCCAGCAGGCTGCACAGGGTCAGCGCGATCAGCGCGTACAGCGCGCCGCCGCGCAGCGGATACAGCGCGATGGCGCGGGTGCGCGCCCAGAACGGTTCGGGTGTGCTGCGGTGTACGCGGCTCGCGCCCGCGCGACGACGGTCTTCCATGACGCCCCCTGTCTACGAAGTGTGACGATTGTGCGGGTCGGCTGCGGCGCACGCAATCGGGCGCCTGGCTGGGGGGCGGCAGCGCAATGCGGACGGCGGCACCGAGGGAGTGTGGTCGGTTGCGCAAAGCGCACCCCGTGCCGGCGCGCAGGGGTGCGTGCTGGCTACACTGCCCGGTCGAACGGCGGCAGAGGTGTGGCGGGTGCCGCGCCTGCGGCCTGCCGTGTCCCTTGTCCCTTGGAGTTTCGCTTGGACCCTTCGTTCGTTTCCGGCAACCCGCGCGTGCGCGTCACCAACATCGAAGTGCTGTCGGACAACTGGTACGTGCTGCGCAAGGTCAGCTTCGATTTCCAGCGCCACGACGGCAGCTGGCAGGCGCTCACGCGCGAGGCCTACGACCGCGGCAACGGCGCGACCATCCTGCTGTACAGCCGCGCCAAGCGCACGGTGATGCTGACCCGCCAGTTCCGTCTGCCGACCCTGCTCAACGGCAACCCCGACGGCATGCTGATCGAGGCCTGCGCCGGCCTGCTTGATCGCCACGATCCGGAGACCTGCATCCGCAAGGAGACCGAAGAGGAGACCGGCTACCGGATCGAGAACGTGCGCAAGGTGTTCGAGGCGTTCATGAGTCCGGGTTCGGTGACCGAGCGGCTGTACTTCTTCGTGGGCGAGTATGTCGATCGCGACAAGGTCGGTACCGGCGGTGGCGTGGCCGCCGAGGGCGAAGAGATCGAAGTGCTGGAGCTGGCGCTCGATGCGGCGCTGGCGATGATCGACACCGGCGAGATCGCCGACGCCAAGACCATCATGCTGCTGCAGTACGCCAAGCTGCACGGTTTGCTGGCCTAGCGTAGCTTTATCGGTTCTTGTCTCTGCGGGTGGCATCGCCAGGATCGAAGGCCGCGCCTAACAGCGCATCCAGCGTTCTGAACGCTGCGCCTGTCGATCGCTGGTGACGACGGTGTGCGGCAGGCATGCTCAGGTGTCAGCGATGACCCATTGCACGTCCGGCACCCACGCCTGCCGCCATCGGGCCATTTTTGCCTCGGCGTCCAGCCATTGTGGGGACACCGGTGCTGCGGCCCCCAACGCCGGCGTCTTGTTCAGACAGCCGGCATTGACGGCACCGTAAAGCCGCCCCTGATGCTCGAACGTGACCGCGACCAGCACCCCGCACTGGCGGCACAGCTGGAATTGCGCGGCCTCCGCACCCTGGCGATAACGATGCACGGCCTCGGCATGCGTGGCCGTCAGTCGCAGCGTGCCGGCGGGATCGGAAACGTATCCCGCACCATGCTTCTGGCAGAAGCTGCAGTCGCAGGCGCGCGGACGGATGTCCTCGGCCGGTTGATCCGTCGAGAACGCGACGGTCAGGCAGCCGCAGTGGCAGCTTCCCTGGAGCGTTGTCGGCTTGTCTTGCCGCGACATCATTGAAAGGCGCTCATCGCGTTCCTGTCCATGCTGGAGCTTCCTTTGGCGTCGGCCGCGCTCAGCGCTTGCCGCCGAAGATACTGCCGAAGATGCCGCGCACGATCTGCTGGCCGATGCGGTTGCCGATGGTGCGCGAGGTCTGCTTGGCCATCGCCTCGAGCATGCCCTGGCGGCGCTTGGTGCCGAACACCGCGTCCTTGACCGCCTGGCCGAAGCCGCTGTCCTGCGCTTCGTCCTGTTCGCGGGTGCGCGCCGGCGGCGCGGCGCTGTGGTCGGCGCTCTGCTCGACCCGGCGCGCCAGCAGTTCCGCCGCCGATTCGCGATTGACCGGCGTGTCGTAGCGCGTGCCGACCGGGCTGCCGGCGCGCACCTGCGCGCGCTCGGCGTCGGTGATCGCGCCCATGCGGCAGCGCGGCGGGGCGATCAGGGTCTGCTGCACCGGTGCCGGCACGCCCTTGTCCTGCAGCGTGGACACCAGCGC
This sequence comes from Xanthomonas sp. LF07-6, assembly GCF_034105445.1. Classification (NCBI taxonomy): domain Bacteria; kingdom Pseudomonadati; phylum Pseudomonadota; class Gammaproteobacteria; order Lysobacterales; family Lysobacteraceae; genus Xanthomonas; species Xanthomonas sp. LF07-6. The sequence continues at coordinate 361,860 of NZ_JAXGGI010000001.1, read as the reverse complement.
CTCGCCGGTGCCGAGCTGGGAGATGGCCTTGGCCACGTCCAGCTTGGGATTGGCCACGAAGGTTTCGGCGGCGGTGCGCACCGCCTTCTGATCGCGCGGCGTGTAGGCGCGCAGCGCGTGCTGCACGCGGTTGCCGAGCTGGCCGAGGATGCTGTCGGGCACGTCGTCCGGGAACTGCGAGCAGAAGTACACGCCCACGCCCTTGGAGCGGATCAGCCGCACCACCTGCTCGATGCGCTGCACCAGCGCCGGCGGCGCATCGTCGAACAGCAGGTGCGCCTCGTCGAACACGAACACCAGTTTCGGCTTGTCCAGGTCGCCCACTTCCGGCAGCCGCTCGAACAGTTCCGACAGCAGCCACAGCAGGAAGGTCGAGTACAGCCGCGGCTTGAGCACCAGTTGCGCGGCGGCGAGGATGCCGATCACGCCGCGACCGTCGTGGTCGACCCGCATCAGCTCGGCCAGGTCCAGCGCCGGCTCGCCGAAGAAGCCTTCGCCGCCGTCCTGGGCCAGGCGCAGCAGCGCACGCTGGATCGCCGCCACCGACTGCGCGCTGACCAGGCCGTACTCGGTGGAGATGTCCTTGCGCTCTTCCACCACCAGCGCCAGCAGCGCGCGCAGGTCGTCCAGGTCGAGCAGCAGCAGGCCGCGGTCGTCGGCCAGCTTGAACACGATGTCGAGCACGCCGGCCTGGGTGTCGTTGAGTTCCAGCACGCGCGCCAGCAGGGTGGGGCCCATCTCGCTGACGGTGGTGCGGACCGGATGGCCGAGCTTGCCGTACAGATCCCAGAACAGCACCGGATTGGCCGCGGGGGCGTAGTCGGCCACGCCGATCTCCCGGGCGCGCTGCAGCACCTTCTCGCTGCCGTCGCCGGGCATTGCCAGGCCGGCCACGTCGCCCTTGACGTCGGCCAGGAACACCGGCACGCCGATGCGCGAAAAGCCTTCGGCCAGCGTCATCAGGGTCACGGTCTTGCCGGTGCCGGTGGCGCCGGCGACCAGGCCGTGGCGGTTGCCCAGGCGCGGTTGCAGCAGCACCGCGATGTCGTCGGTCACGCCTTTGCCTAGCAGGATCGGGTCCATATCGGGGTCCGCAATGAGATGCCCGGATTCTAGAACGTACGCGGCATGGCCGAACGCGTGCCGCGCTGCGCCGGCCTGCAACTGCCGGCACTCCCGGCCAACCGCGGTCTTTGCGAGGTGTGGTCGTTCGCGGGTGCGGCACCGCGTGGCGGACGACATCGGTGGCGCGGGAGCCAGCGCGCGGTAGTTGTGTTGCGGTGCGGGATGGCCGCCAGCGATGAACCCTGGCCCCGCCGCGGGCCGGACCCTGGCCGCCGCGACCTTGCCGCGATGCGACGGCGGGGGCTACCCTGCGGCCTTTCCGTCGCCGCGTCCCACCATGCCCCTTCCGTTCCGCTTCACCCACGCGTGGCCCGTCGCGGCTGCCGTGGCGCTGACCTGCACCGCTCCTGCCGCCCAAGCCCGCGTGTCCGCCCGCGACCAGGCCGCCATCGCCGTCCTCGACCAGCGCCTGGCCGCCGCCGAGAAGCGCTACAACGACGCCCTGGTGCTGGTCGGCAACAGCGACCCCAAGGGCACCCAGGAAAGCGACGCCGCGCTGGAGGACATCGAGGACGTGATCCAGGCCTGCATCAAGCAGCGCGGCTGCGAGGTGGGCACCTATCTGGGGGCGTACAAGCGCCTGCTGAAAGCCAAGGCCGACGCGCAGGGCCAGGCCAGCGACACCGATGCCGCCGCCGACGACTCGGCGCCGCTGCAGGCCGACCCCGACCACATCAGTCCGCTCGCCGCCGATGTGCCGGAAGCCGCGCGTGCGGCGCGCCTGCTCAACGACAAGCGCCACGCCTTCGATTCGATGGTGGAGTACAACCCGGCGGTGCAGGCCGGCATCCGCCGCTGGCTCACCGACATGCGGCCGGCACTGATGAGCAGCTACGAGAACTACCAGAACCTGCGCGCGGTCATGTGGCCGGAATGGGAGAAGCGCGGCCTGCCGGAAGCGCTGCTGTTCGGCATCATCGCCAAGGAATCCAACGGCCGCGTGCACGCCAATTCGCGGGTGGGCGCCGCCGGGCTGATGCAGTTCATGCCGGCCACCGGGCGCCGCTTCGGCCTTGGCCCGGACGGTACCGGCTTCGACACCCGCTACGACGCGCGCAGCGCCGCCGAGGCCAGCGCGGTCTACATCAACGAGCGCATGGCCGAACTCAATCGCAGCGTCGAACTGGCGCTGGCCGGCTACAACGGCGGCGAAGGCCGCGCCGCGCGCGTGTTCAACCAGATGCCCGGCCGCAGTTTCTGGGACGCGTCGGTGTACAACCAGTTCCCGGCCGAGACCAAGGACTACGTGCCGATGGTGATCGCCGCGGCGTGGATCTTCCTGCACCCGCAGCAGTACGGCGTGGCCTTCCCCAAGATCAATGCGCAGCCGGCCACGCTGCGCCTGGCCAAGTCCACCACCATCTACGAACTGACCATCTGCCTGGGCAGCGACGGTACCCGGGACGGCTACATGCGCGCGCTGCGCAACCTCAACCCGCGCTACGAGCCGGACGGCTGGATCCCAGCCGGGGTGACCATCAACGCCACCACCAAGATCGTCGGCCTGTACAACCGCTACTGCGTCAGCGGCCCACGCGCCGACCTGGCGCGCGCGCTGATCACCGCCGACGTCACCTCCGCCGTGCGCAGCGGCAGCCCGGCGCCGGCCGCCGACCTTACCGGCAATGTCGCGGTGGGCGACGTCAGCCCGGTCGCCGGCGTGCCGACCACGGTGGCCACCGGCCGTCCCGCGCCGGCCAAGCCCAAGCAGAAGCAGGTGCGCAACTACCGCGTGGCCAAGGGCGACACCCTGGGCCGGATTTCCGACCGCCACGACTGCGATCTGAAGGAGCTGGCCAAGGCGAATGGCTTGCGTGCGCCGGGTTATGCGCTGAAGCCGGGGCAGTCGCTGAAGCTGGTGGGCTGCGAGAAGTAGGGCGCTGTCGCTCCCTTCTCCCTCCGGGACCATGGCCCCCTTTTCGGGGGAAGGTGGCGCGCAGCGCCGGATGAGGGTGCGGCTGCCGCAGTGTTGGGCGCGTGGCTTTTCGGTCATCCATCGCGGACGGACCGTCTGTCACCGTCCATGCGTCGGGACTGAATTCCCTCCCACAGTGTGTGCCGTTGTATCTCGCGGGTCGCTAGCTGAAGCTCCGGCCGCGAGACCCGAGCGCGGCCCATCCCTTCTCCCCTGGGACCATGGCCCCCTTTTCGGGGGAAGGTGGCGCGTAAGCGCCGGATGAGGGTGCGGCTGCCGCGGTGTTGTGTGTGCGGCTTTTCGGTCATCCATTGCGGGTTGGTGGTCTGTCACCTTCCATGCGTCGGGACTGAAGTCCCTCCCACAGTGGGGCCATTGCATCTCGCGGGTCGCTGGCATGAACGTCGACCGCGAGATCCAAGCGCGATCCCCATCCCTTCTCCCCTCGGGACCATGGCCCCTTTTCGGGGGAAGGTGGCGCGTAGCGCCGGATGAGGGTACGGCGGCCGCAGTGCTGGCGCGTGTGGCTTTTCATCTACCCATTGCAAGCCCGGGTTCTCTCACCGCCAGCGCGTCGGGACTGAAGTCCCTCCCACAAGGGTGTCTCTACACAAAGGGCCGCAGCGCGGCCTGCGCACCTCAGCGCACCAGCCGCGCCAGTGCCTGCCCCAGCCGCACCGGCGATTCCGCCTTCAGCGTCGGGTCGAACGCGGCCACGCCGGGCGGCAGCAGCACGATCACCGTGGAGCCGTAGTTGAAGCGCGCCATCTCCTCGAACCGCTGCAGGGTAATCCCCTTGCCGCGCCAGTCCTTGCGGGTGATGCGGTCGGCGTAGCGCGGGATCTCCACGCCGCTCCACACCGTTTCCACGCCGGACACCAGCAGCGCGCCGACCATCACCGAGACCATCGGGCCGAAGTCGGTGTCGAAATGGCAGACCAGGCGCTCGTTGCGCGCGAACAGGCGCGGCACGGTGCGCACCGCGTCGGTGCCGACGCTGAACAGCCGCCCCGGCACGTGCACGGTTTCGCGCAGGGTGCCGGTCCAGGGCATGTGCACGCGGTGGTAGTCGCGCGGCGACAGGTACACGGTGGCATACAGGCCATTGGCGAACGGGGCCGCGGCGGCGTCGTCGCCGAGCAGTTCGGCGGCGGTGAACGACTGCCCCTTGGCCTGGAAGATGCGTCCGTCCTCGATCCGGCCGAGCTGGCTGATGCGGCCGTCGGCCGGCATCAGCAGCGCCTGCGGATCGGGATCGGCGACGCGCGCGCCCGGCTTCAGTGCGCGGGTGAAGAAGGCATTGAAGGTCGGGTAAGCGGTCGCGTCCGGTTGCGCGGCCTCGCTCAGGTCCACGCCGAAGCGGCGTACCACCGTGTCGATCAGCCACTGCTTGAGCCCGGGCCGCGACGAATAGGCCAGGCGCCGCGCCAGCGAGGACAGCAGCCGGTGCGGCAGCACGTAGGTCAGGCGGGTGGTCAGGCTCATGGGGCGGTGGCCTTGGTCAGGGCCTGCAGGTCGGCGGCGATCGCGGCGGCATCGAACGGCGGGCGGATCAGCCCGGCCTGGCGGCCCTGCGGGTCGAGCACCGCGATCGCGGCGGAGTGGTCCATGCTGTAGTCGTTCGGGTTCTCGGCGTAATGCTTGCCGGGCACCTTCTGGAACACGAAGCCCAGCGCGGTGGCGAAGCGCTCCAGCTCGGGCACGTCGGCGGTGGCGGCGATGGTGTCCTTGTGGAAGGCGTGGGCGTACTCGCCCAGCCGCGGCAGGGTGTCGCGCTGCGGGTCGACCGAGACGAACAGCACGCGCGGGCGCAGCGTGTCCGGCAAGGTCTCCCATTGCTTCTGCGCGCGCGCCAGGTCGGCCAGGGTGGTCGGGCACACGTCCGGGCAGGCGGTGAAGCCCAGGAACACCAGGGTCCAGTGGCCCTTGAGCTCGCCCGGCACCAGCGGCGTGCCGTCGGTCTGGCGCAGGTGGAAGTCGGGCAGGGGCCGCGGCTGCGGGTACATGCGCACCGTGCGGGTCTCCGGCCAGGCCGGGGCGGCGCTGCCGCCGAAGTACTTCTGGGCCAGCAGCAGCCCCAGGCCGGCGGCCAGGGCAACCACCAGGACGATGCCGAAGGTGCGGTTGAACATACTGATTTCCCATGCAACGAACGCTCATCATAGCGGCCGGGCCTCTATAATCGGGGGCCGAATTGCCTTGCCTGTTGCCATGACTGCCGACGCGGCCGCCGAACTCCACACGATCATCGACCTGATCCGCTACGGCACCAGCCGTTTCAACGCCGCCGGGCTGAGCTTCGGCCACAGCTACGACAACGCCCTGGACGAGGCCACGCAACTGGTGCTGCACGCGCTGCACCTGCCGCACGACCTCGGCCCGGCCTACGGCAGCGCGCGGGTCACCACGCCGGAGAAGGCGCAGGTGCTGGCGCTGTTCGAGCGCCGCATCGCCGAGCGCATCCCCGCCGCCTACCTCACCGGCGAGGCCTGGTTCGCCGGGCTCAGCTTCAAGAGCGATGCGCGCGCGCTAGTGCCGCGCTCGCCGATCGCCGAACTGATCGAGGCCGGCTTCGAGCCGTGGCTGGCCGGACGCCCGGTGGAGCGCGCGCTGGACCTGTGCACCGGCTCGGGCTGCATCGCCATCGCCATGGCCCACTACAACCCGAACTGGCAGGTGGACGCGGTCGACATCAGCGACGACGCGCTGAGCCTGGCCGCCGAGAACAAGGAGCGGCTGCTGGCCGACAACGTCGAACTGGTCAAGTCCGACCTGTTCGCCGGGCTGGGCGGGCGCCGCTACGAACTGATCGTCACCAATCCGCCCTACGTCACCCACGCCGAGACCGACGCGCTGCCGCCGGAATACGCGCACGAGCCGGAGCTGGGCCTGCGCGCGGGCGACGACGGGCTGGACCTGGCGCTGAAGATCCTGCGCGACGCGCCGGCGCACCTGAGCGAGGACGGGCTGCTGATCTGCGAGGTCGGCGAATCCGAACGCGCGCTGGCGCAGTTGCTGCCGGAAGTGGACTTCGCCTGGGTCGAGTTCAAGGTCGGGCAGATGGGCATCTTCGCGGTGGAGCGCAGCGAATTGATCGCGCACCACGCGCGCATCGCCGCGCTGGCCGCGGACCGGTGACGCAAGCGACATGAGCGCGAACAGTTTCGGCAAGCTGCTGACCGTCACCACCTTCGGAGAATCGCACGGGCCGGCGATCGGCTGCGTGGTCGATGGCTGCCCCCCGGGGCTGGAACTGGACGCCAGCGAATTCGCCCACGACCTGCAGCGCCGCGCCACCGGCAAGAGCCGGCACACCTCGGCGCGACGCGAAGCCGATGCTATCGAGATCCTGTCCGGGGTCTATGAGGGCCGCACCACCGGCACTCCGATCGGCCTGCTGATCCGCAACACCGACCAGCGCAGCAAGGACTACACCGACATCGCCCGGCAGTTCCGCCCCGGCCATGCCGACTACAGCTATTGGCAGAAGTACGGCATCCGCGATCCGCGTGGCGGCGGGCGCTCGTCGGCGCGCGAGACCACCATGCGCGTGGCCGCCGGCGTGATCGCCAAGAAGTGGCTGGCGCAGCGCTACGGCGTGCGCGTGCGCGGCTACCTGTCGCAGCTCGGGCCGCTGCTGCCGCAGGGCTTCGCCTGGGACGCGGTGGAGGACAACGCGTTCTTCTGGCCGCATGCGCCGCAGGTGCCGGAGCTGGAGGCGTACATGGATGCGCTGCGCAAGTCCGGCGATTCGATCGGCGCGCGGGTGACCGTGGTCGCCGACGGCGTGCCGGCGGGCTGGGGCGAGCCGATCTACGGCAAGCTCGACGGCGAACTGGCCGCGGCGATGATGAGCATCAACGCGGTCAAGGGCGTGGAGATCGGCGACGGTTTCGCCGCGGTGACCCAGAAGGGCACCGAGCACCGCGACCTGATCGCGCCGGACGGCTTCCAGTCCAACCACGCCGGCGGCGTGCTCGGCGGCATCGCCACCGGCCAGCCGGTCGTCGTCTCGGTGGCGTTCAAGCCCACCTCCAGCCTGCGCCTGCCCGGCGCCACGGTGGATGTGGACGGGCAGGCGGTGGACGTGATCACCACCGGCCGCCACGACCCCTGCGTCGGCATCCGCGCCACCCCGATCGCCGAGGCGATGATGGCGCTGGTGCTGATGGACCAGGCGCTGCGCCACCGCGCGCAATGCGGCGACGTCGGCACGATCACGCCGCGCATCCCCGGCGGTGGCGATGGCTGAGTCGCGGCCGCGGGTGTGGGTCAGCCAGCCGCTGTTCGACGACGTCGTCGCACGGCTGGGCGAGTATTGCGCGCTGACCACCACCGCGGACGTGACCAGGTATTCGCCGCAGGACCTGGCCGCGGCGCTGGCGCCGCTGGACGGCGCCCTGGTCACCCTCAACGAACGCATCGGCGCCGCCGAGATCGCCGGCGCGCCGCGGCTGCGCGCCATCGCCAATGTCGGCGTCGGCTACAACAATCTGGACCTGGGCGCGCTCAGCGCGGCCGGCATCGTCGCCACCAACACCCCTGACGTGCTCACCGAGACCACCGCCGATCTCGGCTTCGCCCTGCTGATGGCCGCCGCGCGCCGCGTCGGCGAGGCCGAGCGCTGGCTGCGCGCGGGGCAGTGGCAGCAGTGGTCGTTCCAGACCATGCTCGGCGCCGATGTCCACGGCAGCACCCTCGGCATCCTCGGCATGGGCCGCATCGGCCAGGCCATCGCGCGCCGCGCCGCCGGCTTCTCGATGCGCGTGCTGTACCACAACCGCAGCCGCCTGCCGGCCGAGGTGGAGCGCGCGCATCGCGCCGAGTACGTCGGCTTCGACGACCTGCTAGCGCGCGCCGACCACTTGCTGCTGGTGCTGCCGTACAGCGCGCAGTCGCATCACATCGTCGACGCCGCCGCGCTGGCGAAGATGCGGCCGACCGCGACGCTGGTGAACATCGCCCGCGGCGGCCTGGTCGATGAAATCGCACTGGCCGACGCGCTGGCCAACGGGCGCCTGGCCGCGGCCGGGCTCGACGTGTTCGAAGGCGAGCCGGCGATCCGTCCGGAGCTGCTGGCGCTGCGCAACGTGGTGCTGACCCCGCATATCGGCAGCGCCAGCGTGGCCACGCGCCGCGCAATGGTGTCGCTGGCGGTGGACAACCTGCTTGCCGCGCTGGGCATCGGCGCCGACGCCGGGCGCCCGCCCAACGCGCTGAACCTGGACGCGATTGCCGCGGCCGGCGGCGCGCGGGCGATTGCGGACAAAAAACGATAGGGAGCCTGCGGCGCCGCGCGCGACGCGCACGGCAGGTTCCCCGAATCCACGTGGCAGTGCGGCTGTTCCTCCCCTTCTTTTTCTGCGGATCGAATCTTCCATGAGCAATGCAACCCGTCGTTTCAACGTCGCCGTCGTCGGCGCCACCGGTGCCGTCGGCGAAACCATGCTGAGCATCCTCGCCGAGCGCGATTTCCCCGTCGCCACGCTGTACCCGCTGGCCTCCGAGCGCTCGGCCGGCGGCCAGGTCGAGTTCAACGGCCACAAGGTCACCGTGCTCGACCTGGCCACGTTCGACCCGAGCGGCGTGGACATCGCGCTGTTTTCGGCCGGCGGCGGCATCTCCAAGGAATACGCACCGAAGTTCGCCGCGGCCGGCGCGGTGGTGATCGACAACTCCTCGACCTTCCGCTACGACGACGACGTGCCGCTGGTGGTGTCGGAGGTCAATCCGCACGCGCTGAAGCACCGTCCGCGCGGCATCGTCGCCAACCCCAACTGCTCGACCATGCAGCTGATGCCGGTGTTGGCGCCGATCCACAAGGAATACGGCATCGAGCGCATCAACGTGGCCACCTACCAGTCGGTGTCCGGCGCCGGCCGCTCGGGCATGGAGGAGCTGGGCAAGCAGACCGCGCAGTTGCTGGCGTTCCAGGACATCGAGCCGCAGAAGTTCCAGGCGCAGATCGCCTTCAATCTGATCCCGCACATCGACGACTTCCAGCCCAACGGCTACACCAAGGAAGAGATGAAGCTGGTGTGGGAGACGCAGAAGATCCTCGAGGACAGCAGCATCCTGGTGAACCCCACCGCGGTGCGCGTGCCGGTGTTCTTCGGCCATTCCGAAGCGGTCAACATCGAGACCAAACGCAAGATCACCGTCGAGCAGGCGCGCGCGCTGCTGGGTCAGGCTCCGGGCGTGGAAGTGGTCGACGAGCACAAGGCCGGCGGCTATCCGACCCCGGTGACCCATGCCTCCGGCAAGGACCCGGTGTTCGTCGGCCGCATCCGCGAGGACTTCTCGCACCCGCGCGGCCTCAATCTGTGGGTGGTGGCCGACAACATCCGCAAGGGCGCTGCGCTCAATGCGGTGCAGCTGGCCGAGCTGGTTGCCCTGGAGGGCTGAGATTCGGGAGTCGGGATTGGGGATTCGTAAGAGCCCCGCAGCGCCGTTTCGGCGCTGCGGAGCGCGTTATCTCCAGGCAACCACGCAACGGCCAGTGGCGCATGCCTTGGCCGTTGTCGTGTCCAGCATTTGCGTCGTGCCGGATGGCGCAGCTCAAGCGGCGCCCGTGTGGGAGGGACTTCAGTCCCGACGGGCTTTACCGACCCAGTGTCCGGGCTGAATCCCTTCCCACACCTGCTCCCCACCACAACGCCAGCGCTCCGTCGGCATTGCGCGCCAACCCACGCAATTCGACCCCGCCGCCGCTGCAGTGCGCGCAACGAATCCACAATCCCAAATCCCCAATCCCCGCTTCATATATATTGATGGACATGACTCCAAGGGGCAGGGGCGGGATGCGCCTACAACCACGTTTGTTCCGTCGCCGTCGCGGCGATGCGGTGTCCGCCGTGCGCGGGCTGCGCCATGTCTGTCGCGCCGCCGCGGCGCTGCTGTTGCTGGCCTGCAGCCAGGCCGCGCTGGCCCTGGGCCTGGGCGATATCCGCGTGCTGTCCAAGCCGGGCGAGCCGTTCCTGGCCGAGATCCCGGTGATCTCCAACGAGCCGGGCGAACTGGAGCGGGCGCGGGTGGCGCTGGCCTCGCCGGCGACCTTCGCGCGGGTCGGGCTGGAGCGCCCGCAGGGCCTGGTCAGCGATCTGCAGTTCCGCTTCAGCCAGACCCGCAAGGGCCGCGCGGTGATCCAGGTCAGCAGCCGCATGCCGGTCGACGTGCCGTCGCTGAGCTTCCTGATCGAGGTCGATTGGGGCCAGGGGCGGCTGATCCGCGAATACTCCGCGCTGATCGATGCGCCCAACACCGCCGCCGCGATCGATGCACCGGCGATCGATGCGCCGGCCGCGGCGCAGCCGTCCGACCGCATCGCCCGCGAAACGTCCACCGCGGCGCCAGCGCCTGCCGCCGCCGCCACGCCGGCGACGCCAAGCGCCAGGCCGGCCGCCACGCCGCGTCCGGCGCCGGCCCCCGCGGCCGCGCCCGGCGATGCGCTGGCGCCGGTGCGCGCCGGGCAGACCCTGTCGCAGATCGCCGGGCAACTGGCGCGCGGCAACGGCCATTCGCTGGACCAGACCATGGTCGCGCTGCTGCGCGCCAATCCGGACGCCTTCATCCGCGGCAATCTCAACCTGCTCAAGCAGGGCGCGGTGTTGCGCACCCCGCGCGAGGAGGATCTGGCCAGCCTGGATGCCGCCGCCGCCGAGGCGGTGGTGCGCGAACAGGCGGCGCAATGGCGCCAGGCGCGTGCGCCGGTGCCGCAGCCGGCACAGGCGCAGCAGGACGCGGCGACGGCGCAGACTGCGCCCAAGCCGGCCGCCGCCGCTGGCGCACGCCTGGAAATCGCACCGGCGGTGCCGGCGACGCGCCGCGAGGCGGGAACCAAGTCCGGCACCGGTGCCGGCGACGAAGGAGACATGGTGGCAGCCCAACAATTGCAGCAGGCGCGCGAAGACCTCGCGGCACGCGATGCCGAGGTCCAGGAACTGCGTTCGCGGGTGGAGCAGCTCGAAAAGCTGAAGGCCCAGCAGCAGCAACTGATCGCGTTGAAGGACAGCGACCTGGCCGCGGCGCAGAAGCGCCTGGCCCAGGCCGGGCAGGCGGCGCCGGCCGCGGCGGCCGCCCAGGCACCGGCCAATGACGGGTTCCCGCTGTGGCTGTGGGGCGGGCTGAGCCTGCTGGTGCTGGGCCTCGGTGCCTGGCTGCTGTCGCGCCGGCGCAAGCCCTCGCCGCTGCCGCCGTTGCCGCGCGACGACGATGCCGCGCTGGCGGCGAGCGCCGCGGTGCCGGTGGTCGCGCACCGCGATGTCGATGCGCCGGAACTGCCGCCGCTGGAACCGGCCGAGCCGCTGGCGGAGGAGGAGGCGGTCGCCCGCGACCACGAGGCGTTGGAAGAGTGGGAGCGCGCCGACCATCTCGACCACGCTGCCGCCGATCACTCAGATCACGCCGATCACCACACCGCACTCGACGACGACGCCTTCGAGCGGGTGCTGGCGCAGCAGTCGCTGCGGCAGGCGCCGGCCGATGCGCCGCTGTCCGCGGACAACGACGACGACCATTCCGCTGGCGTGTCCGATGCCCATCCGGAGGCCGCACCGGCCGCCGAGCCGGTTGCCGAGGCGCCGTGGCGGCAGCCATCGCCGGTGGTCGCAGTGCCGGGCGGCGACGCCCATGCCGACAAGGACGCCGGCGGCGGCCGGCAGGAGCCGACCTGGCATCAGCCTGCCGCGCCGGCCCCGGCCCCGGCCCCGGCCGAAGCACCGTCGCCGTATCCGCCGGCGGGCCGCGAGCGGCTGGAACTGGCGGTGGCGTACATGGATCTGGGCGACAACGAGACGGCACGTACCCTGCTGACCGAGGTCGCGGCCAGTGGCGATCCGGCCGCACGCGCCGAAGCGCTGCAATTGCTGGGACGGCTGGACTGATGGCAGCAGGCGGCGCGCGGCGCGCTCGCCGCGGCCGGCCGGCCTGGAGCGGGACGGCCCTGCGGCAGCGTGTCCCTGGGCGGCGGGCGCACGCCGAAGGCGCGTTCCGGGACTGGCAGATGCAGTGCTGCGGCGTTGCAGGCGCCCCGCGCTGGCCCATGCACGCGTCGGCCGCAGCGCGCGCCGGCGCCGATGCCGCACTGCAGTGGAGGTCGCCATGCGCTACGCGCTAGGCGTGGAGTACGACGGCAGCGAATTCCAGGGTTGGCAGCAACTCGGCGAGAGCGGTGGCCCCAGCGTACAGGCGACGCTGCAGGCGGCGCTGTCGTCGGTGGCCGACGCCCCGGTGAGCGTGGTCTGCGCCGGCCGCACCGATGCCGGCGTGCACGGCGAGTGCCAGGTGGTGCATTTCGATTGCGACGCGCCGCGCCCGGCGCGCGGCTGGATGCTGGGCGCCACCGCGCGGTTGCCGCCCTCGGTCTGCGTGCGCTGGTGCGTGCCGGTGGCCGACGACTTCCACGCGCGCTTCTCCGCCCGCGCGCGCCGCTATCGCTACCGCCTGCTCAACCGCCAGGTACGCCCGGCGCTGTACCGGCAGACCCTGAGCTGGGAGCGGCGGCCGCTGCAGGCCGAGGCCATGCACGCGGCGGCGCAGGCGCTGCTGGGCGAGCAGGACTTCAGTGCTTTCCGCAGCGTGCAGTGCCAGGCCCTGCACGCGCGCCGCGAGCTGCAGTCGATCGCGGTGACCCGCAGCGGCGAGCTGGTCGAGATCCAGGTCCAGGCCAATGCATTCCTTCATCACATGGTGCGCAATATCGTTGGTTCCCTTGTCATGGTGGGAACGGGCGAAAAGCCGGCGTCCTGGATTGGCGAACTGCTCGCGGGACGCGACCGCCGCGTCGCTGGTCCGACGGCACCGCCGCAGGGCCTGGTGTTCGTCGGTCCCCTCTATCCCGCCCACTGGACGCTTCCGGACGAGGTCACGCTATGAATCGCACGCTGTATCGCACCCGCATCAAGTTCTGCGGCATGACCCGCGCCGGCGACATCCGCCTGGCAGGCGAGTTGGGCGTGGATTCGATCGGGTTCGTGTTCGCCCATGGCAGCCCGCGGCGAGTGGCGCCGGCCGAGGCGCGGGCCATGCGCCAGGCCGCCGCGCCGATGGTGGACGTGGTGGCGCTGTTCCGCGACAACCCCAAGGACGAGGTGCGCGAGGTGCTGCGTACGGTGCGTCCGACCCTGCTGCAGTTCCATGGCGACGAGGACGACGGCTTCTGTCGCAGCTTCAACCTGCCGTACCTGAAGGCGGTGCCGATGGGCGGCGGCGAGGTGAATGCGCGCACCCTGCAGCTGCAGTATCCGAACGCGGCCGGCTTCCTGTTCGACAGCCACGCGCCCGGCGAAAGCGGCGGTTCGGGCAAGACCTTCGACTGGTCGCGGCTGCCGACCGGCCTGCACCGGCCGTTCCTGCTCGCCGGCGGCATCAATGGCGACAACGTGTTCGACGCGATCATCGGCACCCTGCCGTGGGGCGTGGACGTGTCCAGCGGCATCGAGAGCCAGCCCGGGATCAAGGACGGCCACAAGATGCGCAAGTTCGTCGAGGAAGTGCGCCGCGCCGACTGCCACGAGTTGAACACCAACTGCTGAGCGCGGCCGGCTGGCACGCGCCGCCGGGAGCAGCCCGCTGCCGGGTCCGGGCCGGCGCCGGCCGCCGCAGGTGCCGCCGCTTCGGCCCGCGCCGCGGGCCAACCGCCGCGACTTTCACGTATCATCCGGCTCTAGAACCTGCCGGCGGTCCGCCGCGCGCCGTGCGCGCAGGCCGGCGGGATGACGCGTGCCCATGATGGGGCACGCCGTCACGGCACAGCAAGGATGAGGGGATGGCCGAGTTCCTGAACGTCGCACTGGGATTTCCCACGTTGCCGTACAGCATCCTGTTGGCATTTTCCGCGCTCTACTGGGCGCTGGCCGCCTTCGGCATCGGCGACCATGCCGCGCCCGACGGGCATCTGCATGTCGACGGCGCCGACCATGGCCTGCACGGCGTGTCCGCCGTCTTCGCGCGGCTGGGCCTGGGCGGTGCGCCGGTGATGCTGGTGGTGGCGCTGCTCTCGTTCTGGGGCTGGCTCGGCACCTATTTTGTCCATCTGTTCCTGCTGCAGTCCCTGCCGGCCGGCCTGCGCTGGGGCATCGGCAGCGGCGTGGCGCTGTTGGCCCTGCTGCCTGCGCTGCCGCTGACCTCCTGGATGCTGCGGCCGCTGCGCCGGCTGTTGCTGCGGCTGCGGCCGGTGGCGCAGACGTCGTTGCTCGGCAAGGTCGGCGTCGTCGCCTCGCCGCGTGCCGACGCGGACTCCGGCTACGCCACCGTCGACGATGGCGGCGCCGGCCTGGTCCTGCAGGTGCGTGCTCAGGCCGGCCAGGTCTATCCGCGCGGCGAGCGCGTGGTGCTGGTCGACTACGTGCAGGCGCACAACCACTATCTGATCGCCCGCGAGCAGGATCTGCCGGGTTTGCCGTTTCCACACAGCCTGATTGCGGGCGATAAGGAGATCCACCGATGAGTTTTGCGACGATGGCGCCGTTTCTGATCGGCGTCGGCATCCTGCTGGTGCTGCTGCTGGGGCTGGCCGGCCTGTTCCGCGCGTTCTACCGCAAGGTGGATCAGGGCGTAGCGCTGATCGTCAACGACATGAGCGCCACGCCCAAGGTGCACTTCACCGGCGCGTTGATCGTGCCGGTGCTGTACCGCGCCGAGCTGATGCGGATCAGCCTGATCACCCTTCAGGTCGACCGCCGCGGCAAGGAAGGGCTGATCTGCCGCGACAACATGCGCGCCGACATCGCCGTGGCGTTCTACCTGCGGGTCAACGAGACCCAGGCCGACGTGCTGCGCGTGGCCAAGGCGATCGGCGCCGACCGCGCCTCGGACAAGGACGCGGTCGACGAACTGTTCAACGCCAAGTTCTCCGAGGCGCTCAAGACGGTGGGCAAGAAGTTCGAGTTCACCGAGCTGTTCGAGAAGCGCCAGGAGTTCCGCGACGAGATCATCGCGGTGATCGGCAACGACCTCAACGGCTACGTGCTCGAGGACGTGGCGATCGACTACCTGGAGCAGACGCCCAAGGCGCTGCTGGATCCGCACAACATCCTCGACGCCGAGGGCATCCGCAAGATCACCGAGCTCACCGGCACCCAGAACGTGGTCACCAACGAGCTGGAGCAGAACGCGAAGCTGGCGATCACCAAGAAGAACGTGGAGGCGCGCGAGGCGATGCTGGCGCTGGAGCGGCAGCAGGCCGAGGCCGAGGCGCGGCAGAAGCGCGAGGTCGACACGATCCGCGCGCGCGAGCAGGCCGAGACGCTGAAGGTGCAGGAGGAGCAGCGCCAGTTGGCGGAGAACGCGCGCATCGAGGCGCAGCAGTTGATCGACATCCGCGAGCAGAACCGCCTGCGCGAGGTCGAGGTGGCCGAACAGAACCGCCAGCGCGCGGTGGCCATCGAGGTCGAGCGGGTCGCGCGCGCGCGCCAGCTGGAGCAGGTCACCACCGATCGCGAGGTGCAGCTGCAGGGCGTGGAGCGCGACAAGGTGGTCGAGAACGGCAAGATGGACGTGGCCAACATCACCCGCGAGCGCATCGCCATCGACAAGACCGTGGCGCAGGAAGAGGAGCGGATCAAGGAAGTGCGCCAGGTCGCCGAGGCCGACCGGCTCAAGCAGGTCACGATCCTGGAAGCGGAGGCCAAGGCGCAGGAACTGCTGGTGCGCCAGGTCAAGGACGCGCAGGCGCGCGAGACCGCGGCCAAGCACCGCGCGGTCGAACTGACCACCCTGGCGCAGGCCGAACACGAGGCCGCCGGCAAGCAGGCCGAAGCCAAGAAGCTGCTCGCCGACGGCATCCGCGCCGAGAAGGCCGCGCCCGGTCTGGCCGACGCGCAGGTCAAGGAGGCCTCGGCACTGGCGATCGAGAAGGTCGGTATCGCCGAGGCGCGGGTGATCGAGGCCAAGGCCGATGCCAGCCTCAAGCAGGGCAGCAACGAGGCGCGCGTGCTGGCCGAGACGCTGCAGGCCAAGGCGCAGGGCGAAGAGCAGATGGGCAAGGCCAAGGCCAGCGCCGCCGAGTCGATCGGCATGGCCGAGGCGGTGGTGGTGGAGAAGCGCCTGTTGGCCGAGGCCGACGGCCTGACCCGCAAGTTCGAGGCGATCGGCGCGCTCAGCGACAGCGCGCGCGGCCACGAGGAATTCCGGATGCTGCTCGACAACAGCCTCAAGCAGGCGCTGGCGTCGATCGAGGCCGGCAAGGAAGTGTCCAAGGAGAACGCCGAGGTCATCGCCAGCGCCCTGCGCAATGCCGACATCGACCTGGTCGGCGGCGACGGCGGCATGTTCGACAACCTCATCAAGGCGGTCTCGCTCGGCAAGTCGATCGAAGGCCTGGCCGACAAGAGCCCGATCGTGCAGGACCTGATGCAGCGCTATCTCGGCGTGCAGCGCGGCGCGGCGGCGCCGTCGCGGCTGGCGCCGGACGCGGCTGGCCAACTGCCCGTCGCCGAGCCTTGAGCGCGGCACTGGACTGAGTGCGCAGGCGGCGCGCGGCCGGCGACGGTGGCGCGTCGTCGCAACCCGTGGCGGGCGCGCGGCGCGATGCGCCGATCCCCCGCAAGCCGGCAGGAGCCGCGACGATGGCAACACCTCCCCAACCCCAGACCGATCCCCAGCCCGAGGGCGACGCGCCCAGCCAGGTCGACCAGGCGGTCGCCCAGGGCGGCGCCTACGACGTGCTGCGCAAGCGCTTGGTCGAGCAGGGCGCGCGGCTGCAGGACGCGGTCGAGGCGCTCAACCGGCAGCGCCTGCAGGAGTTCGGCGACAGCCGTCTCGAGGTGGACGGCCGCTTCCGCATCCGCACCGAGCACAATTGCGTCGGCCGCGACATCGTGCAGGTCGGGCCGGACCTGCTGCTGTTCGGCTACAACGTGTTCCTCGGGCTCAAGAACCAGACCCGCGTGCAGGACGTGTTCGGGCTGTACCGGCTGGTCGAGGGCGCCGACGGCTACGACGTCAGCCCGATCGACCTGGCCGGCAGCTTCCTCGGCCAGGCCGGCTTCGTGCACGACTTCGGCGAGCTGTACGCCTACTACAAGCACGCCCGGCTGCTGCAACTGATCGTCATCGGCGGCAAGCTGCTGGCGGCGTTCCAGATCGGCGAGCGCAGCAGCGACGTGCGCGTATTCCGCTGGGCGCAGGACAGCGACGGCGCGCTCACCTACATCGATGCGCGCGGCGAACGCGACATCGCGCTGCCGCCGCCGTTCGACTTCGAATGGACCCGCGCCACCCGCGAGATGGCGGTGAACGGGCGCCATTCGCATCTGAACATCCTCGATACCCTGTTCGTGGAGACCATCGGCGGCGATCTGACCATCAAGGTCGAGAACAACACCGAGACCGGACAGGGCATCTACAGCGAACCGGTGGAGGACAAGACCCAGTCGCTGGATGATGCGCAGTTCGATTTCGCGCGGGTCGGCAGCCTGGTCCTGCTCAAGGTGCTGCCGTATCGCGAGACGCAGTTGCGCGGGCTGATCTACAACACGCTCAGCGGCCGCATCGTGCGCAACGATGCCATCGTGCAGGCCTGCGTGCAGCTGCCCGAGGACCACGGCATCATTTTTCCCGGCGGCTATTACCTGCAGAACGGCGATCACAAGGCGTTCGACGCGGCGATGGACGGGATGCAGTTCAAGCGCGCGATCCGCTCGCCCAACGGCGAGGACGTGCTGTACATCTTCTACGAGCGCGAGGGCGGCAAGTCCGCGCTGTTCGTCTACAACACCATCCGCCGCGCGCTGCAGAACCCGGTGTTCGGCCATGGCTATGCGTTGCTGCAGGACGGGCGCATGGTGCTGTTCCATGCCGAGGGCAGCGAGCCGACCCGGATCCATCCGATGCAGGTCTGGCAGACTCCCTTCAGCAGCGACGAGTTCGCTGCCAGGCGCCCGCCGAGCAACACCTTCCTCGGTCGCATCGGCAATGCCGAACTGGTGCGCGGCATCTCCAGCCTGTTCGGGCTGGCGCGCGCGATCGACCGCGACGAGGTGTCGGTGCAGCGCTACCAGTTGCTGGTGGAGGACGCGCGGCGCCTGTTCGACGCGCACCATTGGCTGGAGGACGCGCACTGCGGCGACCTGGCCGGCGTGCTGCGCGGCATCAGCGCCACCGGCGAGGCGGTGCTGGACGAATACGAAAAGGTGCTGTCGATCCGCCAGCAGTCCGACCAGGCGATGGCCGAGGCCACGGCCGCGCACAAGGCGCTGCTGGCGCGGCTGCAGCCGGAGAACTGGAACAGCATCCAGGAGTTCGTCGAACCGCTCAACGCCATCGCCGCGCAGCGCGGCCATCTGCTGACCATCCGCGAGTACCGCTACATCGACACCGATGCGATCGATGCGATGGGCGCGACGCTGCAGCAGGCCCACGACACCGTCGGCGCCGCCACCGGGCGTTTCCTCGGCAGCGAAAGCGCGCTGGCGCCGTTGCACGCGCGCCTGGCCGAGCTGGACGCGGCGGCGCAGGTGGCGGCGACCGCGCGCGCGCTGTCCGAGCAGGTGCAGGCGATGCAGGCGATGTCGGCCGACCTGGACCTGCTGTCGGAACTGATGGCCGGGCTCAAGGTCGACGACGCCACCGAGCGCACCCGCGTGGTCGAGGCCCTGTCCGAAGTCTACGCGCGGCTCAACCAGGCGCGTGCGCGTGCCGAGCAGCGCCGCAAGAGCCTGGGTTCGGCCGAGACCGTGGCCCAGTTCGGTGCGCAGTTCGCGCTGTTCGGCCAGGCGATCACCAGCGCGCTGGCGCTGTCCACCGATCCCGAGCGCGCCGACGAGCAGCTTTCGCGGCTGATGGTGCAACTGGAGGAACTGGAGAGCCAGTTCGGCGAGCACGAGCAGTTCCTCGGCGACATCCTCAGCAAGCGCGAGGAACTGGTCGAGGCGTTCGAGACGCACAAGCAGGCCTTGCTCGACGACCGCCAGCGCAAGGCGCGCTCCTTGCTGGACGCGGCCTCGCGCATCCTCGACGGCCTGCCGCGGCGCACCGAGCGCTTCGCCAATGCCGACGAACTCAACGCCTTCTTCGCCGGCGACCCGCTGATTCTCAAGCTGCGCGAGCTGGCCGAGCGGCTGCGCGGCTACCGCGACAGCGTCAAGGCCGACGACGTCGAGGCGCGGCTGAAGGGCGTGCGCGACCAGGCGGTGCGCGCGCTGCGCGACCGCAGCGAGCTGTTCGAAGCCGGCGGCAACGTGGTGCGGCTGGGTCCGCGGCACCGCTTCAGCGTCAACACGCAAGCATTGGACCTGACCCTGCTGCCGCGCGAGGATGGACTGGCGCTGCATCTGACCGGCACCGACTACCTGGAGCCGCTGCAGGACGCCGCACTGGACGCCACCCGCGCCTACTGGCAGGTGACGCTGGATTCGGAATCGCCCACGCTGTACCGCGGCGAATACCTGGCCGGGCGCATGCTGGAAGCGGCGCTGGCGGGCGAGGAGGGGCTGAGCCTGGATGCGCTGGCGCAACTGGCGGCCACACCCGACGCGCTGGCGCGCAGCGTGCGCGACTTCGCCGCGCCGCGCTACCGCGAGGGCTACGAGCGCGGCATCCACGACCACGACGCCACGCGCATCCTGCAGGCGCTGCTGCCCTTGCAGCAGGCCGCGGGCACGCTGATGCACGCCCCGGCCGCGCGCGCGCTGGCGCTGGCGTTCTGGGCCGAACGCCAGCGCGAGGAGGAGGTGGCCGCGTGGGTCGCGCGTCAGGCCGGCGTCGATGCGATCGCGCGCCTGTTCGGCGCGCGCGACGGCCGCGACGCGCTGCAGGCCGAGATGGCGCAGGCCATGCAGCGCTTCGCCGAGGACGCAGGGCTTGCGT
Source organism: Xanthomonas sp. LF07-6 (assembly GCF_034105445.1). NCBI lineage: Bacteria > Pseudomonadati > Pseudomonadota > Gammaproteobacteria > Lysobacterales > Lysobacteraceae > Xanthomonas > Xanthomonas sp. LF07-6. The sequence continues at coordinate 342,014 of NZ_JAXGGI010000001.1, read as the reverse complement.
TCGATGCCGCCCAGGCGCGGGCGGCCGCCGCCTACCTGGCGGCCGAACTGGCGCAGGGCGAACCGACTTTTCCGTTCAGCCGGCATGCGCGGGAACTGCTCGATGCGCTGCATGCGCGGCTGGCCGAGGCCGGGCTGCGCGAGCAGTTCGAGCAAGGCCTGGAACGCGTGCGCGGCAAGCTCGGCGCTGCCTGGACGCAGGCCAGCCAGTGGGTGCAGGGCCTGTGCCACGATCCGCGCTTCGCGGTCCACGCCGGCTACGCGCCCGAGGCGGTGGCGATCGCGCTGCTGGCGCCGCGGCTGCGCAGCCGCGCCAGCGAGGTGGCGTTGATGGCCACGGTGGAGGGCCTGCTCGGCGAACATCCGCGCATCGAAGGCGGGCGCCTGCGCCTGGCCATCGACGATTTCCTGGCGCGCCTGCGCCACCACGAGCAGGTGTTCGTGCCCGGCTTCCGCCAGTACCAGGCACTGCGCCAGCAGGTCATCGCCCGCGAGCGCGAGCAGTTGCGCCTGTCCGAGTTCAAGCCGCGGCCGCTGTCCTCGTTCGTGCGCAACAAGCTGATCAATGAGGTCTACCTGGGCGTGATCGGCGACAACCTGGCCAAGCAGATGGGTACGGTCGGCGAGAACAAGCGCAGCGACCTGATGGGCATGCTGATGCTGATCTCGCCGCCCGGCTACGGCAAGACCACGCTGATGGAGTACGTCGCCAGCCGGCTCGGCCTGGTCTTCATGAAGATCAATGGTCCCGCGCTGGGCCACGCGGTGCGCTCGCTGGATCCGGCGCAGGCGCCGGACGCCACCGCGCGACAGGAATTGCTCAAGCTCAATCTCGCGCTGGAGATGGGCAACAACACCATGCTGTACGTCGACGACATCCAGCACACGCACCCGGAATTCCTGCAGAAGTTCATCTCGCTGTGCGACGGCACGCGCCGCATCGAGGGCGTGTGGAAGGGGCGCACGCGCACCTACGACATGCGCGGCAAGAAGTTCTGCGTGGTGATGGCCGGCAATCCGTACACCGAGTCCGGCGAAGTGTTCAAGATTCCGGACATGCTCGCCAACCGCGCCGACATCTACAACCTGGGTGACGTGCTCGGCGGCATGGAGGAGGCGTTCCTGCTCAGCTACATCGAGAACGCGCTCACCTCCAATCCGGTGCTCGCGCCGCTGGCCACGCGCGAGCTGGCGGACCTGTACCTGCTGGTGGATCGCGCGCGCGGCAAGGAGATCTCCAGCAACGCGCTCAGCCATGCCTACAGCGGCGCGGAGATCAACGAGATCGTGGCCACGCTGCAGCGCCTGCTGCGCGTGCGCGAGGTGGTGTACAAGGTCAACCAGCAGTACATCGCCAGCGCCGCGCAGGACGATCGCTACCGCACCGAGCCGCCGTTCCGGCTGCAGGGCAGCTACCGCAACATGAACAAGCTGGCGGAGAAGGTCTCGCCGGTGATGAACGAGGCCGAGTTGCAGCAGCTGATCTCCGACCACTACCTGGGCGAGGCGCAACTGCTGACCAGCGGCGCCGAGGAGAACCTGCTCAAGCTGGCCGAGTTGCGCGGCGCGATGGGCGCCGAGGAACAGGCGCGCTGGGACCAGATCAAGCGCGACTTCCTGCGCAACAAGGCGATGGGCGCCGACGAGGCCGATGTCGGCGGGCGCATGGTGGCGCAGCTGGCGGACATCGCAGGCGGCCTGCAGGGGCTGCGTGCCGAGCCGAGTCCGGAACCGGCACGCTGGGAGCAACTTCTTGCGCTGCTGCGGCAGGTGTTGGCCGAACGCGAGCGCGAAGCGCCGCCGGCCACGCCGGCCGCGCCTGCGCAGACGGAAGCATCGGTCACGCCCGCGCTGCAGCTCTTGCTGGACGCACTCGCGCGCTCGCACGAGGGACAGGCGCAGGCCGGGCAGGCGCTGACCGCGCTGGCAGAGGCGCTGCGCGCGTCGTTGCGCGAGCCGTCCGCGCCGGAAGCGGAGCCGCGCGTGCGGCGGCCGCGCACGCTGGCCGAACGCCAGCTCGACGAAGCGCTGGCGCGGCATTTCTATGGCGACGCGGGCGCCGCGCGCAGCGACGATCCCGAACCCGGCCCTGCGTGAGCGCGCGCGCCGCTCCTGCGCTGCCCAAGCCGCCGGTGTCGCCGCCCGCGGCGAACGACGCGCAGGTCGCGTCCGGCTACGCGGCGCCGCTGCTCGAGGCGGTCGCACAGGCCCTGGCCGCGCGCGCCGCCGCGCCGGACGCCGGCGCGGCACTGGTGCAGGAGCTGGAGCGCATCCAGCACGCACTGCAGGCGCGCGATCCGCGGCGGATCCGCCGCGACAGCAGCCTGCTCGGCCGTCTGCTCGGCCGCGACCTGGAGCGCCAGGCCGAGGCCGAGACCCTGCAGGCGCAACTGGGCGTGGTCCTGCTGCGGGCCGATGCGCATGCCCAGGCGCTGCGGCACGCGGGCCAGGCATATGCCGAAAGCGCCGGCGTCGCCGAGGCCGGCGTGGCCGCGCTCGAGCGCTGGATCGCCGCGGCGCCGACGCCCGACCCGGCGTTGGCGCAGGCCTGGAACCAGCGACTCGACCACTTGCGCCGCCTCGCCGCCGCCTGGCGCCTGGAAGCGGCGCAATGGCGGTTGCTGCAACAGCAGGGCGAGCACCTGCTGCAACGCTACAGGAACATCCGCGACGTGCTGCTGCCGGCCTGGCGCCAGGCCGCCGTCACGCCGCAGGCAGCGCAGGGCAGGGACCACGTGGCCCGCGCCGCACAGGCGCAGCAACACATCCTGGCCGAACTGCAGGCCATGCGGGCTAGACTGCGCTGAGCCTGCGCCGCCGCCGCGAATCGCTATCGAAGGAGAACCATGATGACCCAGGAACACCCGCTGACGCCGCAGAGCCTGCCGCTGCAACCCGACGAAGCCGAGCTCAAGGCGCTCGGCCTGGTGCCGGACGATCGTGCGCAGATCGCGGCGCTGGCGCAGGGCCTGCGCGAACTCACGCCCGGCAGCCTGCACCTGTTCGGCACCGAGGTCGCCGCGCAGACCGCCGCGTTCTCCAGCCAGTTGCTGGACCAGGTCCGCAACCGCGACCTGGAGGCCAGCGGCGACAAGCTCGGCGAAGTGGTGCGGATCGCGCGCGCGCTCAAGCTGGACCAGCTCGGCGAGCGCTCGCGGGTGCCGCTGATCGGCGGCCTGATCGATCGCCTGCGCGCGTCCAAGGACGAACTGGTGCAGAAGTTCAGCGACACCAACCGGCAGATCGAACAACTGCTGCGCGACGTCGGCGCGCAGCAGGCCAACCTCGGCCAGCGCGTGGGCGAATTCGACCGCATGCACCAGATGGTGCAGGCCGAGCGCCGCGAACTGGGACTGCACGTCGCTGCCGGCAAGCTGCGCCTGGCCGAACTGCAGCAACAGCACCTGGCGCTGGCGGGCCAGGACGATCCGCAGGCGCGCGGCCAGCGCGCCGAGATCGATACCGCCCTGCGCCTGCTCGACAAGCGCGTCGGCGACCTGCAGGTGATGCAGCACGCGGCCGAGCAGGCGCTGCCGATGATCCGGCTGATTCAGGCCAACGCGCTGCAACTGATCGAGAAGTTCAACACCGTCCGCGACATCACCATCCCGTCGTGGAAGCGCCAGTTCGCGATCCAGCTGTCGCTGCACGAGCAGCAGAACGCGGCGGTGCTGTCCAACGCCATCGACGATGCCACCAACGACATCATGCGCCGCAACGCCGACCTGCTGCGGCAGGCCTCGGTGGACACGGCGCGCGCCAACCAACGCGCGGTGATCGATATGGACACGCTGCGCCACGTGCACGAGCAACTGATCGCCACGGTGGAGGAGGTGCGCGAGATCCACCGCGACGGCATGCAGCAGCGGCGCGCCGCCGAGGTCGAGCTGAGCCGGCTGCGCGACGACCTGCAGCGGCGCCTGGCCGCGCCGGCGCAGCCGGGCTGACGCGCGCGCCCGCCGATGGGCGCTCGACGCCCCACCCACCCATGTAGAGCGGCTTCAGCCGCGACAGACACCTCCACTCCCGCGCACGCCAAGCGTCGCGGCCAAGCGTCCTGTACAGCGCGGTTGCGCCGCGAATTGCCGGCGAACAGGCCAGGCAATACGCCTAGCCGCGATCCTCCCGCAACTCGCCGGCCAACCACCCGGCCAACGCCTCCACCCGTGGATCCTGCTGCTCCCGCCGCGCGCACAGCGCCCACTGCCCGCCGGTGTCGACGAAGCCCCAGGGCGCCAGCAGGCGGCCATTGGCCAGGTCGTCGGCGACCAGCGGCTGCGGCGCGATCGCCACGCCGATCCCGGCCAGCGCCGCCTCCAGCAGGTAGTACAGGTGTTCGAAGCCGGTGCCGTAGCGCAACTGCGCCGGCGCCAGTCCCTGCGCCTCGGCCCAGGCCGGCCAGGCCTGCGGGCGCGACACCGTATGCAGCAGCGGCAGCCCCTGCAGCGCCGCCGGTGCAGCCGCGGCCAGTGCCGGTGCCTGCGGCAGGGCAGGGCTGAGTACCGGGCCGATCCGCTCCGGCGCCAGCACGCGCACCTGCCAGTCCGCCGGCCACGGCGCCTGACCCAGCAGCAGCGCCGCATCCAGGCCGTCCAGGTCGGCGGCGAAGTCGCCCTCGTGCGCGGACAGGTGCAGGGTCAGCGCCGGCAGGTCGCGCTGCAGCGCCTGCAGCCGCGGAATCATCCAGCGGGCCAGGATGCTGCCGGGGCAGCCCAGCACCAGCGCGGTCGGCCGCGCGGGACGGCGCAGTTCCGCCACCGCCTCGTGCAGTTGCGCGAACGCCGCGCCGGCTGCCTCGCACAGGCGCGTGCCGGCGGCGGTCGGGCGGATGCCGCGGCCGTCGCGCTGCAGCAGCGGCAGCCCCAGTTCCTGCTCCAGCAGCCGCACCTGACGGCTCACCGCGCCATGGGTGACATGCAGTTCCGCCGCCGCCTCGCCGACGCTGCGCAGCCGCGCGGCGGCCTCGAACGCACGCAGGGCGTTGAGCGAGGGCAGGCGGCGCGTGCTGGTCATGTGAGTTTTCCTGACGGATTGCGTCAGACTTTATCGGTTTTTCTGTGGGAACGTGTGCGCTAAAGTGCAGGCCTGTCCTGTTGCCCCCGGTTGCGCCATGTCCTCTGTCCCCGTCAGCGACTTCCACGCCTACCCCGACGCCGCCGGCCATTTCGGCCGCTACGGCGGCCGTTTCGTCGCCGAGACCCTGATCGGCCCGCTGCAGGAGTTGGCCGCGGCCTACGACGCCGCGCGCCAGGATCCGGCCTTCATCGCCGCCTACGACAAGGACCTGACCCACTACGTCGGCCGGCCCAGCCCGATCTATCACGCCGAGCGGCTCAGCCGCGAAGTGGGCGGCGCGCAGATCCTGCTCAAGCGCGAGGACCTGAACCACACCGGCGCGCACAAGATCAACAACACCATCGGCCAGGCGCTGCTGGCCAGCCGCATGGGCAAGACCCGCATCATCGCCGAGACCGGCGCCGGCCAGCACGGCGTGGCCAGCGCCACGGTGGCCGCGCGGCTGGGCCTGGAGTGCGTGGTGTACATGGGCGCCACCGACATCGAGCGGCAGAAGATCAACGTCTACCGGATGAAGCTGCTCGGCGCCACGGTGGTGCCGGTGCATTCCGGCTCGGCCACGCTCAAGGACGCGCTCAACGAGGCGATGCGCGATTGGGTGACCAACGTGCAGGACACCTTCTACATCATCGGCACCGTCGCCGGTCCCGATCCTTACCCGCGCATGGTGCGCGACTTCAACGCCATCGTCGGCCGCGAGGCGCGTGAGCAGATGCTGCGCGACTACGGCCGCCTGCCGGATGCGATCAGCGCCTGCGTCGGCGGCGGCAGCAACGCCATCGGCCTGTTCCATGCCTTCCTCAACGACGCCTCGGTGAAGATCTACGGTGCCGAGGCCGCCGGCGACGGCATCGGCAGCGGCCGCCATGCCGCCTCGATCGCCGCCGGTCGCCCCGGCGTGCTGCACGGTAACCGCACCTACGTGATCTGCGACGACGACGGGCAGATCGTCGAGACCCATTCGGTGTCCGCCGGCCTGGACTACCCGGGCGTGGGTCCGGAGCACGCGTTCCTGGCCGACAGCGGCCGCGCCATCTACCATGGCATCACCGACGACGAGGCGCTGGCCGCGTTCCACCTGCTGGCGCATACCGAGGGCATCCTCGCCGCGCTGGAGTCCAGCCACGCCGTGGCGCAATCGATCAAGCTGGCGCGCGAATTGCCCAAGGACGCGCTGGTGCTGTGCAACCTGTCCGGCCGCGGCGACAAGGATGTGCACACCATCGCCGCGCGCGAGGGGCTGACGCTGTAACGCTTTGCCCTTCTCCTTCGGGAGAAGGTGGCGCGGAGCGCCGGATGCGGGTGCGGGCGCAGCCCCGTACTCACATTCCGCACCGCTTCGCCTATTCCCCTCACTCCAACCCCTCTCCCGGTGGGAGAGGGGTGCATAGGTCCCCCATGAACCGCCTCGCCGATACCTTCGCCCGACTCGATGCCCAAGGCCGCAAGGCCCTGATCCCCTTCCTCACCGCCGGCGATCCGTCGCTGGAGGCGACCGTGCCGGCGATGCATGCGCTGGTCGAGGCCGGTGCCGACGTGATCGAACTGGGCGTGCCGTTCTCCGATCCGATGGCCGACGGCCCGACCATCCAGCGCAGTTCCGAGCGCGCGCTGGCGCGCGGCGCCGGCCTGCGTTACGTGCTGGAGACGGTCAGCGCGTTCCGTCGCGACGACGCCACCACGCCAGTGGTGCTGATGGGCTACCTCAACCCGGTGGAGATCCACGGCACCGCGCGCTTCGCCGAGGAGGCGGTGGCGGCCGGCGTGGACGGCGTACTGCTGGTCGACCTGCCGCCGGAGGAGTCGGCCGAGACCCTGACGGTCTTCGCCGACGCCGGCCTGGACCTGATCGTGCTGGCCTCGCCGACCACCAGCGACGCGCGCATCGCCCTGTTGTGCGAGGCGGCGCGCGGCTATCTGTACTACGTCAGCTTCGCCGGCGTGACCGGCGCCGACCGGCTGGATACCCGTGCCGCCGGCGATCGCCTGCGCCAGTTGCGCGCGCGCTGCCCGGTGCCGGTGGTGGCCGGCTTCGGCATCAAGGACGCCGCCAGCGCCAAGGCCATGGCGGTCGATGCCGACGGCGTGGTGGTCGGCAGCGCGCTGGTCGCGGCGCTGGCCGAGGCCGGCAGCCCGCAGGCCGCGCGCGACGCCGCCCTGGCGTTCCTGACGCCGCTGCGGCAGGCGCTGGACGCGGGCTGAGCCCCGCCTGGTCCGTCGCGAACGCCCGCCGCGCGCGGGCGTTCGCGTTTTGCCGCAATGCCGCAAATGTGGTGCGTGCGGAGCATGCGGTACATGCATCGTTGGTCGGACGGCACGCGCCGTCGCTAGCCCCCGCTTAGGTGTCGACGATGCGGGATGGCGGCGACGCTACCGCACGTCCCGCGTTGCGCGGCCGCAGCAGGCGTCCTGGCGGCGGCCGCGCCGCTACCGGCCGGCCCGGCCGCTCCATGCGCCACCGTCTGCAGGCCACCGGGGGACCGAGTTAGACTGTCGCCCCTCTGCGGCTCTCGCGGCCGCCCAATGGATCGTCACATCGCATGAGTTGGCTCAGCAAATTGATGCCTTCGGGCATCCGCACCGACAGCACGCCCAGCAAGAAGCGCAGCGTTCCCGAAGGCTTGTGGGAGAAATGTCCCAACTGCAGCGCCGTGCTGTACCGGCCGGAACTGGAGGATAACCTGGAGGTGTGCCCGAAGTGCGGCCACCACATGGCGATCCGCGCGCGCGCGCGCCTGGCCGCGCTGTTCGACGCCGACACCGCGCCGACCGAGATCGGTGCGCGCCTGGGTCCGACCGACGCGCTCAAGTTCAAGGACCAGAAGAAGTACGGCGAGCGCATCAAGGCCTCACAGAAGAGCACCGGCGAATACGACGCGCTGGTGGCGATGCAGGGCCTGCTCAAGGGCCAGCCGCTGGTCGCCGCTTCGTTCGATTTCGCCTTCATGGGCGGCTCGATGGGCTCGGTGGTCGGCGAGCGCTTCGCCCTGGCCGCGGAGACCGCGCTGAAGATCGGCGCACCGTTCGTGTGCTTCTCCGCCAGCGGCGGCGCGCGCATGCAGGAAGGCCTGTTTTCGCTGATGCAGATGGCCAAGACCTCGGCCGCGCTCGGTCGCCTGCGCGAGGCCGGCCTGCCGTACGTGTCGGTGCTGACCCATCCCACCACCGGCGGCGTCTCGGCCAGCTTCGCCATGCTCGGCGACATCAACATCGCCGAGCCGTACGCGCTGATCGGCTTCGCCGGCCCGCGCGTGATCGAGCAGACCGTGCGCGAGACCCTGCCAGAAGGCTTCCAGCGCTCGGAATTCCTGCTCGAGCATGGCGCCATCGACCAGATCTGCGACCGCCGCGAACTGCGCGACCGCCTGTCCGAACTGCTGGCGCTGATGATGCGGCAGCCGGCCCCGGCGAAGAGCGAGGCGGCATGACGGCCGGGAATCGCGAATCGGGAATAGGGAATCGTGGTCGCGCGCGTGCGTTGCATCGCGCGGCAAGCCCGTGCTTGTCGCGATCCCTGGACGTCTCCGGCTGTTCCCGATTCCCGATTCTCCATTCCCGATTCCCCAGCGCATGAGTCAACGCAAATACTTCGGCACCGACGGCATCCGCGGCCGGGTCGGGCAGGGGGCGATTTCCGCCGATTTCGTGATGCGCCTGGGCAATGCGCTGGGCCGCGTGCTGGTCGCCGGCGGCACCGCGCGGCCGACCGTGGTGATCGGCAAGGACACGCGCATCTCCGGCTACATGTTCGAGTCGGCGCTGGAGGCCGGGCTGGTCGCGGCAGGCGCCAACGTGCAGTTGCTCGGGCCGATGCCGACTCCGGCGGTGGCGTTCCTCACGCGCACTCTCGGTGCCGACGCCGGCATCGTCATCAGCGCCTCGCACAATCCGCACTACGACAACGGCATCAAGTTCTTCTCCGCCCACGGCGAGAAGCTCGATGACGCCACCGAGCAGGCGATCGAGGCCGCGCTGGACGCGCCGTTCGCCACGGTCGAGTCCGAGCGGCTGGGCAAGGCGATGCGCGCGCGCGAGGCGATCGGCCGCTACATCGAGTTCTGCAAGGCGAGCGTGCCGCGCGGCTTCGACCTGCGCGGGCTGAAACTGGTGCTGGACTGCGCGCACGGCGCGACCTACCACATCGCGCCGCTGCTGTTCCGCGAACTGGGCGCGGAGGTGATCGCGATCGGCGCCGCGCCGGACGGGCTCAACATCAACGCCGGCGTCGGCTCGATGCACATCGACAACCTCGCCGCCAACGTGCGCGAGCATGGCGCGCACCTGGGCATCGCCTTCGACGGCGACGGCGACCGCGTGCTGATGACCGACGATCAGGGCAACCCGGTCGACGGCGACGGTCTGCTGTACGTGCTGGCCTGCGGTTGGCAGGCCAGCGGCCGCCTGCACGGCCCGGTAGTCGGCACGCTGATGACCAACTATGGCCTGGAACGGGCGCTGGCCGCGTTGCAGGTGCCGTTCCTGCGCGCCAAGGTCGGCGACCGCTACGTGCACCAGGCACTGGTGGAACAGGGCGGGGTGCTCGGCGGCGAGGCCTCCGGGCACATGCTGTGCCTGGACCGCGCCACCACCGGCGATGCCATCGTCAGCGCGCTGCAGGTGCTGGAAGTGCTCAAGCGCTCGCGGCAGACCCTGCGCCAGGCCTTGGCCGGGCTGCAGAAGGTGCCGCAGCAGACGGTCAACGTGCGCCTGCAGCCGGGCGTGCGCCCGCTCGAGGCCGAGACCGTGAAGGCCGCGCTGGCCGCGGCGCAGGCGGCGGTGCAGGGGCGCGGGCGCGCCTTTCTGCGCGCCTCCGGCACCGAACCGGTGGTGCGGGTCACGGTCGAGGCCGACGATGCCGCATTGATGCGGCAGACCCTCGACGCCCTGGCCGAGGCGGTCCGTGACGCGGCGTGAGTCGATCGCCATTGCCCTCTTCGTGATCGTCGCCAAGGCGGTCACGTTCTACCTGCTGTATCGCCTGCTGCGCTGAGCGCGGCGTTTGCTTCCTCTCACGAGATGACGGTTCCTGCCATGACTGCGCGCATTCCCACCCTCGACATCACCCGTTTCGACACCGACCGCGAGGCCTTCGTCGCCGAGCTGGGCGCGGCCTACCGCGAGTGGGGCTTCGCCGGCATCCGCAACCACGGCATCGCGCAGGCGCAGATCGACGCGGCCTACGACGTGTTCAAGGCGTTCTTCGCCCTGCCCGAGGAGACCAAGCGCACCTACCACTTGCCCGGCAGCGGCGGCGCGCGCGGCTATACCGCCTTCGGCGTGGAGACCGCCAAGGACTCCAAGCACTTCGACCTGAAGGAGTTCTGGCACATCGGCCGCGAGATCGCCGACGACTCCCCGTACCGCGCGGTGATGCCGCCGAACCTGTGGCCGAGCGAAGTGCCCGGCTTCCGCGCCCACGGCTACGGCCTGTACCAGGCGCTGGACCAGCTCGGCGCGCGTGTGCTGTCGGCGCTGGCCCTGCACATCGGCCTGCCCGAGCACTACTTCGTCGACAAGACCGATTCGGGCAACTCGATCCTGCGCCCGATCCACTACCCGCCGATCACCGCCGACGACATCCCCAACGTGCGCGCCGGCGCCCACGAGGACATCAACCTGATCACCCTGCTGGTCGGCGCCAGCGCCGCCGGCCTGGAAGTGAAGTCCAAGCAGGGCGAGTGGGTGCCGTTCACCTCCGACGCCGACACCATCGTGGTCAACATCGGCGACATGCTGCAGCGCCTGACCAACCACGTGTACCCCTCGACCACCCACCGCGTGGTCAACCCCCCGGGCGAGCAGGCGCGCCAGCCGCGCTACTCGGTACCGTTCTTCCTGCACCCGAACCCGGACTTCGTGATCGACGTGCTGCCGTCCTGCGTCAGCGCCGACAACCCCAGCCGCTATCCCGAGCCGATCACCGCGCAGGGGTATCTGGAAGAGAGGTTGCGCGAGATCAAGCTGAAGTAGCTGGGAATCGGGAATAGGGAGTGGGGAATCGGTAAAAGCGGGTTTCCGTGCCCAGTGTTGCTACAGGCCTTCGTCGGCTTGGAGGCGCGGCTGTTCCCATTCCCCTTTCCCGTTTCTCCATTCCCAGCCTCATTCCACACTCCTGATCCGATGCGAGCCGCGGCCCATCATCCGCAGCAGCAGGGCATTGGGCAGTAGTGCCGTGAGGCCGAGCAGGGCGCGGTAGACCGCGCCGGGGACCACCCGCACCTTGCCGCGTTCGGCGCCGTCGATGCCGGCGCGGGCCACGGCGGCGGTCTGCAGCCAGATCCAGCGCGGCAGGGCGTTCATCTGTTCGCGGGTGCCGGTGACGTCGTGGAACTCGGACCAGGTGAAGCCGGGGCACAGCGCGCAGACACCGACGCCGCGGTCGGCGTTCTCCAGCGCCAGCGATTCGCTGAAGCGCAGCATGAAGCTCTTCGCCGCCGCATACAGGGTATGGCCGTCCGCGCCGGGCACCAGGGCGGCGAACGAGGCGACGTTGAGGATGCGGCCGTGGCCGCTGGCGCGCAGCGCCGGCAGCAGCCGCCAGGTCAGTTCGCAGACCGCGCCGACCATCACCTGCAGGAACGCCGCGTGCACCGCCCAGTCCTGGGCGATGTAGCGGCCGGGCACGCCGTAGCCGGCGTTGTTGACCAGGATCCGCACCGCCAGCCCGCGCCGTTCGATCTCGGCCACCAGCGCGGCTGGCGCGGCCGGATCGGCCAGGTCCGCGACCAGTACCTCCACCGGCACCTGCGGCCGCAGTTCGGCGGCCAGCGTCTGCAACTGCGCCTCGCGGCGCGCGGTCAGGATCAGCGGCACGCCGCGGCGGGCGTATTCGCGGGCGATCTCGCGGCCGATGCCGCTGGAGGCGCCGGTGATCAGGGCGTAGCCGGGAAGCTGGGTCATGACGGTCTCTGGGCGTGGAGCGGGCGGCGTGGCGCAGGGCGGGGCAGGGGCGATGCCTGCCCTTGGCGGCGCATCGGCTATCCTCTCGGCACTTTTTCGCCGGAGATGCGCCGATGCGACGCAAGATCGTAGCCGGAAACTGGAAATTGCATGGCACCCGCCACTTCGCCGCCGACCTGGTACGGGAGATCGTCACCGGGCTGCACGAGGCCGAGCACGGCGTGGAGGTCGTGATCCTGCCGCCGCTGCCGTACCTGGGCGACCTGATCGAGCATTTCGAGGACCGGCTGCTGCGCTTCGGCGCGCAGGACGTCAGCAGCAACGAGAAGGGCGCCTACACCGGCGAGGTGTCGGCGGCGATGCTGGTGGACGTGGGCGCCGACTATGGCCTGGTCGGGCATTCGGAGCGGCGCCAGTACCACCAGGAGAGCAGCGAGCTGGTCGCGCGCAAGTTCGCCGCCGCCCTGCACGCCGGGCTGGTCCCGATCCTGTGCGTGGGCGAGACCCTGGAGCAGCGCGAGGCCGGGCGCACCGAGGCGGTCATCGCCGCGCAGCTGGCGCCGGTGCTGGATCTGGTCGGCGCCGAGGGCTTCGGCCGCGCGGTGGTGGCCTACGAGCCGGTCTGGGCGATCGGCACCGGCCGCACCGCCAGCCCGGCGCAGGCGCAGGCGGTGCACGCGTTCATCCGTGGCGAAGTGGCGGCGCGCGATGCTAGAATCGCGGATTCGTTGCCGATCCTGTATGGCGGCAGCGTCAAGCCCGACAACGCCGCCGAGCTGTTCGCGCAGCCGGATGTCGATGGTGGGCTGGTGGGCGGCGCCTCGCTGGTCGCCGCGGAATTCCTGGCCATCGTGCGAGCGGCGGCCACCTGTTGAGCGAACGGCCGCCGCTGGCGGCCGTTCGTCCCCCAAGTCGTACTGTCCGGACGGATTTCGAAATGCTGATGGTCATCCTCAATGTGGTCTACGTGCTGGTGGCGATCGCGATGATCGCGCTGATCCTGATGCAACGCGGCGCCGGTGCGGCGGCGGGTTCCGGGTTCGGCGCCGGCGCGTCCGGCACCGTGTTCGGATCGCGCGGCGCGTCCAACTTCCTGTCCAAGTCGACCAAGTGGCTGGCGGTGGTGTTCTTCGCCATCAGCCTGTTCATGGCCTGGTACGCCGGCCACAGCGCGCGTCCGGCCGACGCCAATCTGGGCGTGATGTCGCAGTCGGCCACCCCGGCGCCGGCTGCGCCGGCCGGCGAACTGCAGGTCCCGCAGGCGCCGTCGGCCGCCGCCGCGGCGCCGGCTGCCCCCGCCGCCGCCCCGGCCGCCCAGCAGGCGCCGGAAAAAGCGCAAGAAAAGTCGCCTGCCCCGTCGCAGAAAGACTGAAGGCGGTTACAATATGCTGCGCGGCGGGATTGCCGCGCAGGTTTTACGCAAGCCCAGGTGGCGGAATTGGTAGACGCACTACCTTGAGGTGGTAGCGACTTAGGTCGTAGGGGTTCGAGTCCCCTCTTGGGCACCATTGTTTGGCTACGGTTTCTGCGCGAAGGCATCACGCCCTCGCTCGGAGAATCGTCTATCCCATGCCTGCGCGGCACGCGTGCGGGCACAGGCAAGAGAGAATCGCGAGTGCTGGCCGAATATTTGCCGACCCTGCTGTTTCTGATCGTGGCCACCGGTATCGGCGTCGCGCTGATGCTGGTGGGGCGGTTCCTCGGTCCCCGGCGTCCCGACCTGAAGAAGCTCTCGCCGTACGAGTGCGGCTTCGAGGCCTTCGAGGACGCGCGCATGAAGTTCGACGTGCGCTACTACCTGATCGCCATCCAGTTCATCGTCTTCGATCTGGAAATCATCTTCATCGTGCCGTGGACGCAGGTGTTCATGGACCTGGGCGCTCGCTCCCTGGTCACCATGGGCCTGTTCGTCGGCATGCTGTTCCTCGGTTTTGTTTACGTGTGGAAGAAGGGAGCGCTGGAATGGGAGTGATTCAGACCCTGGATCGCCTGATGACCAACCCGATCCCGGAAGGGCGGGTGGACGACATCCTGCGTCCCGAAGGCGAAAACCCGCTGCTGGAAAAGGGCTACGTCACCACCAGCGTCGACGCGCTGCTGAACTGGGCGCGCACCGGCTCGATGTGGCCGATGACCTTCGGCCTGGCCTGCTGCGCAGTCGAGATGATGCACGCCGGCGCCGCGCGCCTGGACCTGGACCGCTACGGCGTGGTGTTCCGCCCGTCGCCGCGCCAGTCCGACGTGATGATCGTCGCCGGCACCCTGGTCAACAAGATGGCCCCGGCGCTGCGCAAGGTTTACGACCAGATGCCGGACCCGAAGTGGGTCATCTCGATGGGCAGCTGCGCCAACGGCGGCGGCTACTACCATTACTCGTATTCGGTGGTACGCGGCTGCGACCGCATCGTGCCGGTGGACGTCTACGTCCCCGGTTGCCCGCCGACCGCCGAGGCCCTGGTCTACGGCATCCTGCAGTTGCAGAAGAAGATCTGGCGAACCCAGACCATCGCGCGCTGATTCCTCTTTCCTCGAGAGCACGCCAAGCCCCCATGGCAGAGCAAGCATCTTCCTTTAGCGACCGACTCGGCGCCCGTTTTCCCGGCAGCCAGGTCTTCGTAGCCCTTCCGCGCGGCGAAGTCACCCTGGAAGTGCCGGCCGACGCCTGGCACGCCACCTGCCTGGCGCTGCGCGACGAGTTCGGTTTCGAACAGCTGTCCGACCTGTGCGGCGTCGATTACCTCGGCTACGGCAGCGACGAGTGGGATACCTCCGACGTGTCCTCGCACGGCTTCAGCCGCGGCGTCGAAGGCAAGGCCGTGGGCCGTTTCGCCTGGGGTGAGTTCCCCAGCGGTGAGGCTGCCGGCGGCGCCCAGCCGTTGCCGGTCCCACAGCAGCGTTTCGCGGTGCTGGCGCAGCTGATTTCCTACCGCCACAACCAGCGTCTGCGCGTGCGTTGCTACGCGCCGAACGAAGACCTGCCGGTGGTGGCCTCGGTCACCGACATCTGGCCGGGCGCCAACTGGTTCGAGCGCGAGGCGTTCGACCTGTTCGGCGTGGTCTTCGCCGGGCACCCGGACCTGCGCCGCATCCTCACCGACTACGGCTTCGTCGGCCATCCGTTCCGCAAGGATTTCCCGCTGATCGGCAACGTCGAAGTGCGCTACGACGAAGAGAAGCAGCGCGTGATCTACGAGCCGGTGACCTCGGTGGAGCCGCGCGTGGGCGTGCCGCGCGTGATCCGCGACGATGCGCGCTACCAGACCGCGGCGGGCGAAGCACAGAAGGAGTCCGCCAAGTGAGCGAGTACCACCAGGCGCACGACGGGTTCGCCAGCAATCCTGCCGAAGCCAAGCAGGAAATCCGCAACTACACGATGAACTTCGGCCCGCAGCATCCGGCCGCGCACGGCGTGCTGCGCCTGATCCTGGAAATGGACGGCGAGACCGTGGTCCGCGCCGATCCGCACATCGGCCTGCTGCACCGTGGCACCGAGAAGCTGGCCGAGTCCAAGCCGTTCAACCAGTCGATCGGCTACATGGATCGCCTGGACTACGTGTCGATGATGTGCAACGAGCACGCCTACGTCCGCGCGATCGAGACCCTGATGGGGATCGAGGCGCCGGAGCGTGCGCAGTACATCCGCACCATGTTCGACGAGATCACCCGCATCCTGAACCACCTGATGTGGGTCGGCTCCAACGGCCTGGATCTGGGCGCGATGGCGGTGATGCTGTACGCGTTCCGCGAGCGCGAAGAGCTGATGGACGTGTACGAGGCGGTGTCGGGCGCGCGCATGCACGCGACCTACTACCGTCCGGGCGGCGTCTACCGCGACCTGCCGGACCGCATGCCCAAGTACCAGGAATCGCGCTGGCACAAGGGCAATGCGCTGAAGCGGCTCAATGCCGCGCGCGAAGGCTCGATGCTGGACTTCCTGGAGGAGTTCACCAACACCTTCCCGGCGCGCGTGGACGAGTACGAGACCCTGCTCACCGACAACCGCATCTGGAAGCAGCGCACCGTCGGCATCGGCGTGGTCACCCCGGAGCAGGCCTATGCCTGGGGCATGACCGGCGCCATGCTGCGCGGCTCGGGCATCGCCTGGGACCTGCGCAAGAAGCAGCCGTACGCCAAGTACGACAGCGTCGATTTCGACATTCCGCTCGGCACCAACGGCGACTGCTACGACCGCTACCTGGTGCGCGTGGCCGAGATGCGCGAGTCCAACCGCATCATCAAGCAGTGCGTGCAGTGGCTGAAGGCCAACCCGGGCCCGGTCATGGTCGAGAACTTCAAGGTGGCGCCGCCCAAGCGCGCCGAGATGAAGGACGACATGGAAGCGCTGATCCATCACTTCAAGCTGTTCAGTGAAGGCTACTGCGTGCCGGCCGGCGAGACCTACTGCGCGGTCGAGGCGCCGAAGGGCGAGTTCGGCTGCTACCTGATGTCCGACGGCGCCAACAAGCCGTTCCGCGTGCACCTGCGTGCGCCGGGCTTCGCCCATCTGTCGTCGATGGACGCGATCGTGCGCGGCCACATGCTGGCCGACGTGGTGGCGATGATTGGTACCTATGATCTGGTGTTTGGTGAGGTCGACCGATGAAGGCGACAGGTAATTTCGAAGCGGCGCGCGACGTCGATCCGATGGTGGTGCTGAGCGACAAGACGCGCGCGCACATCGATCACTGGCTGAGCAAGTTCCCGCCGGACCGCAAGCGTTCGGCGGTGCTGCAGGGCCTGCACGCCGCGCAGGAACAGAACCAGGGCTGGCTGACCGACGAACTGATCGCCGGCGTGGCCAAGTACCTGGAGCTGCCGCCGGTGTGGGCCTACGAGGTCGCCAGCTTCTACTCGATGTTCGAGACCGAGAAGGTCGGCCGCAACAACGTCGCGTTCTGCACCAACATCAGCTGCTGGCTCAACGGTGCCGAGGATCTGGTCGCGCACGCCGAGAAGAAGCTCGGCTGCAAGCTGGGCCAGTCCACCGCCGACGGCCGCGTCTACCTCAAGCGCGAGGAAGAGTGCCTGGCCGGTTGCGCCGGCGCACCGATGATGGTCATCAACGGCCACTACCATGAGCATCTGACCAAGGACAAGGTCGACGAATTGCTGGACGGGTTGGAGTAACGGCAATGGCACAGCATCCCCACGCCCCCACCGGTCCGGTCGGCCCCGCGCCGCAGCCGCACCAGGTGGTGTACACCACGCTGCACTACGACACCCCGTGGTCCTACGAGAGCTACCTGAAGACCGGTGGCTACGCCGCGCTGCGCAAGATCCTCGAAGAGAAGATCCCGCCGGAGCAGGTGATCGAGATGGTCAAACAGTCGAACCTGCGCGGCCGTGGCGGCGCCGGCTTCCCGACCGGCCTGAAGTGGTCGTTCATGCCCAAGGGCGCGCCGCAGAAGTACATCCTGTGCAACTCGGACGAGTCCGAGCCGGGCACCTGCAAGGACCGCGACATCCTGCGCTACAACCCGCATTCGGTAGTGGAGGGCATGGCCATCGCCTGCTACGCCACCGGCTCCACCGTGGGCTACAACTACCTGCGCGGCGAATTCCACCACGAGCCGTTCGAGCATTTCGAGCAGGCCCTGGCCGATGCCTACGCCAATGGCTGGCTGGGCAAGGACATCCTCGGCAGCGGCATCGACATCGACATCTACGGCGCCCTCGGTGCCGGCGCCTACATCTGCGGCGAAGAGACCGCGCTGATGGAGTCGCTGGAAGGCAAGAAGGGCCAGCCGCGCTACAAGCCGCCGTTCCCGGCCAACTTCGGCCTGTACGGCAAGCCGTCGACGATCAACAACACCGAGACCTACGCGTCGGTGCCGGCGATCATCCGCAACGGCCCGGAATGGTTCCTGGGCTTGAGCAAGACCAAGAACGGTGGCCCGAAGATCTTCTCGGTGTCCGGCTGCGTGCAGAAGGGCGGCAACTTCGAAGTGCCGCTGGGCACCACCTTCGACGAACTGCTGGAAATGGCCGGCGGGCTGAAGCCGGGTCGCACCCTCAAGGGCGCGATCCCGGGCGGCGTGTCGATGCCGGTGCTGAAGGCCGAGCAGCTCAAAGACCTGCAGATGGACTACGACACCCTGCGCGCACTGGGCACCGGCCTGGGCTCGGGTGCGATCGTGGTGCTGGACGACAGCGTGTGCTGCGTGAAGTTCGCCTGCCGCATCTCGCAGTTCTTCCACAAGGAGTCCTGCGGCCAGTGCACCCCGTGCCGCGAAGGTACCGGCTGGATGCATCGCGTGCTGGAGCGCATCGTGGCCGGCAAGGCCACGATGGAAGACCTGCACCAGCTGCGCACCGTCGCCGGGCAGATCGAAGGCCACACCATCTGCGCCTTCGGCGAAGCGGCGGCCTGGCCGATCCAGGGCTTCCTGCGCCAGTTCTGGGACGAATTCGAGTACTACATCGTCAACGGTCATTCGATGGTTGACGGCAAGAAGCTGGAGGCAGCCGCCGCATGAGCGCGCAACCCAACAATCCCGGC
Organism: Xanthomonas sp. LF07-6; assembly: GCF_034105445.1. Taxonomy (NCBI): domain Bacteria; kingdom Pseudomonadati; phylum Pseudomonadota; class Gammaproteobacteria; order Lysobacterales; family Lysobacteraceae; genus Xanthomonas; species Xanthomonas sp. LF07-6. The sequence continues at coordinate 323,540 of NZ_JAXGGI010000001.1, read as the reverse complement.
GCGACCCCCGCGGTCGTGCCGGAAGGCCATGTGACCGTCGAGATCGACGGCCAGTCGCTGGTCGTGCCGAAGGGCTCGATGATCATCCAGGCCGCCGACAAGGCCGGCATCCCGATCCCGCGCTTCTGCTACCACGAGAAGCTGCCGATCGCGGCCAACTGCCGCATGTGCCTGGTCGATGTCGAGAAGTCGCCCAAGCCGTCGCCGGCCTGCGCCACGCCGGTCATGGACGGCATGAAGGTGCAGACGCGCAGCGACAAGGCGCTGAAGTACCAGCGCAGCGTCATGGAATTCCTGCTGATCAACCATCCGCTGGACTGCCCGATCTGCGATCAGGGCGGCGAGTGCGAGTTGCAGGACGTGTCGCTGGGCTATGGCCGTTCGGTCAGCCGCTTCAACGAGCGCAAGCGCGTGGTGCCGGACGAGGACATCGGGCCGCTGGTCGCCACCGAGATGACCCGCTGCATCCAGTGCACCCGCTGCGTGCGCTTCACCGCGGACATCGCCGGCACCTACGAGCTGGGCGGCATGTACCGCGGCGAGAACCTGCAGATCGGCACCTACGACGGCAAGCCGCTGACCACCGAGCTGTCCGGCAACGTGGTCGACGTGTGCCCGGTCGGCGCGCTGACCAACAAGGTGTTCCAGTTCCGCGCGCGGCCCTGGGAACTGGTGGCGCGCGAGTCGCTGGGCTACCACGACGCGATGGGCTCCAACCTGTTCCTGCACGTGCGCCGCGGCGAAGTGCTGCGCACCGTGCCGCGCGACAACGAAGCGGTCAACGAGTGCTGGCTGTCCGACCGCGACCGCTACTCGCACCAGGGCCTGTACGCCGAGGACCGCGCGCTGCGGCCGATGCGCAAGGTCGACGGGCAGTGGCGCGAGGTGTCGTGGGCCGAAGGGCTGTCCGCCGCGAGCGAGATCCTCAAGGCCAACCGCGGCGACGCGCTGGGCGTGCTCGCGCATCCGTCCACCTCCAACGAGGAGGGCGCGCTGCTGGCGCGCCTGGCCGACGGTCTGGACAGCGGCAACCTCGATCACCGCGTGTACAACCGCGACTTCTCCGATGCCGCGCTGGCCGAACCGTTCGCGCTGCCGCTGGCGGAGATCGAGCAGGCCGACGTGGTGGTGATCCTGGGCAGCAACCTGCGCCATGAACTGCCGCTGCTGCATGCACGCCTGCGCAAGGCGCGGATGCAGCACCAGACCAAGGTGTACTCGATCAACCCGGTCGATTTCGACGTGGCCTTCGACCAGGCCGGCCGCCAGATCGTGGCGCCGTCGAAGTTCGCCGAGGCGCTGGCCGACGCCGCGCTGCGCGAGGCGGTGCAGGGCGCCGGCCGTGCGGTGCTGATCGTCGGCGCGCTGGCCGAGAACCATCCGCAGGCCGCCGCCCTGCGTGCCGCCGCGCGCGACTTCGCCGCCGCCACCGGCGCGGCGCTGTGCCGCATCCCGCAGGGCGCCAACGCGCTGGGCCTGTCGCGCTACGGCGTGCTGCCGCGCGGTCGCAACGTCGCCGCGATGCTGGCCGAGCCGCGCAGCGCCTACGTGCTGTACGGCCTGGAGCCGGGCCTGGACTTCGCCGACGCCGCCGCCGCGCGCAGCGCGCTGGCCGGCGCCAAGGTGGTGGCGTTCAGCCACTTCGCCTGCGCCTCCACCCGCGACGTGGCCGATGTGATCCTGCCGATCGGCGCGCTGCCGGAAATCGAGGCGACGCTGACCAACCTCAACGGCAGCGACCAGCGCACCCGCGCCGGCGGCAAGCTGCCGGGCGAGGCCCGCGAGGGCTGGCGCGTGCTGCGCGCGCTCGGCGGCGAGCTGGGCCTGCCTGGCTTCGAGTTCATCGACCTGGCCGGGCTGCGCGACGGCCTGCAGCCGCGCGAGGTCGCCGCGGCGAGCTCGGCGCAGCCGGCACGCCAGGACGAGGGCCTGGAACTGGCCGCCAGTCCGGCGATCTACCGCACCGATGCGGTGGTGCGCCGCGCGCAGGCGCTGCAGCAGCATCCGCTGAACCGCGCGCCGGGCATTGCGCTGCATCCGGACGAGGCGGCGCGCCTGGGCCTGAGCGACGGGCAGATGGTCAAGGTCGGCACCGCGGCGGGTAGCGCCACGTTGCCGCTGGCGACGGACAAGCGGGTCGCGCCGGGCGCGGCCTGGATCGAAACGGGCCACGGCGCGACCGCGCCGCTGGGCGCCGGTCGGGTGACGGTGGTGGCTGCATGAACGAGATGCTGTTGAACGTGGTCGACCCGCTGCACCAGTGGTTCCTCGGCCTGGGCGCCCTCGGCGTGGTTCTGTGGATCGTGCTGAAGATCCTGCTGATCGCCATGCCGGTGATCATCGCGGTGGCGTTCTACGTGGTCTGGGAGCGCAAGCTGATCGGCTGGATGCATGTGCGCCACGGGCCGATGTACGTGGGCATGGGCATCTTCCAGGCCTTCGCCGACGTCTTCAAACTGCTGTTCAAGGAAATCATCCAGCCCAGCAGCTCGCACAAGGCGATGTTCGTGATCGCGCCGCTGATCACCCTGGCGCCGGCCTTCGCCGCCTGGGCGGTGGTGCCGTTCGACGCCAAGCTGGTGCTGTCCAACGCCAACGCCGGCCTGCTGTACCTGCTGGCGATGACCTCGCTGGGCGTGTACGGCATCATCCTGGCCGGCTGGGCGTCCAACTCCAAGTACGCCTTCCTGGGGGCGATGCGCTCGGCGGCGCAGGTGGTCAGCTACGAGATCGCGATGGGCTTCGCCCTGGTCGGCGTGATGATCGCGGCCGGCAGCCTGAACCTGAGCACGATCGTGCAGGCGCAGGCCGGCAGCTCCGGGTTCTTCGACTGGTTCCTGATTCCGCTGTTCCCGCTGTTCATCGTGTACTGGGTGTCCGGCGTGGCCGAGACCAACCGCGCGCCGTTCGACGTGGTCGAAGGCGAGTCGGAAATCGTCGCCGGCCACATGGTCGAGTATTCGGGCGGTGCGTTCGCGCTGTTCTTCTTGGCCGAATACGCCAACATGATCCTGGTCAGCTTCCTGGTCTCGATCTTCTTCCTGGGCGGCTGGCTGAGCCCGATCCAGGGCTGGGTCACCGCGGACATCTCGCCGTGGGTCAACTGGATCTGGACCGGCGGCTGGCCGTGGCTGCTGATGAAGGTGCTGTTCTTCGCCAGCGCGTACATCTGGTTCCGCGCCAGCTTCCCGCGCTACCGCTACGACCAGATCATGCGCCTGGGCTGGAAGGTGTTCATCCCGCTGACGATCGTGTGGATCGCGGTGACGGCATTGATGGTGTTCTACGGCGTGATCCAGAAGGGCGTGTAAGCGATGAATAAAATCACCCATTACTTCAAGAGCCTGCTGCTGCTCGAGCTGCTCGGCGGCCTGTGGCTGACCTTGAAGTACACGTTCCGTCCCAAGTACACCGTGCTGTACCCGATGGAGAAGTTCCCGCAGTCGCCGCGCTTCCGCGGTCTGCACGCGCTGCGCCGCTATCCCAACGGCGAAGAGCGCTGCATCGCCTGCAAGCTGTGCGAGGCGGTGTGCCCGGCGCTGGCGATCACCATCGACTCGACCAAGCGCGAGGACGGCACCCGCCGCACCACCCGCTACGACATCGACCTGTTCAAGTGCATCTACTGCGGCTTCTGCGAGGAAAGCTGCCCGGTGGATTCGATCGTGGAGACCCAGGTGCTGGAGTACCACTTCGAAAAGCGCGGCGAGAACATCGTCACCAAGCCGCAGTTGCTGGCGATCGGAGACCGGCTCGAGGCCGAGATCGCCGAGCGCCGCGCTGCCGACGCTCCCTTCCGCTGAGGTTCCGAAATGGATTGGGTCAATATCGCTTTCTGGATCTTCGCCACCATCGCCGCGGTCGCCGCCGGCGCGGTGATCAGCGTGCGCAACCCCGTGTACGCGGTGCTGTGCCTGATCCTGACGTTCTTTTCCATCGCCTGCGTGTGGCTGCTGGTGGGCGCCGAGTTCCTCGGCGTGACCCTGGTGCTGGTCTACGTCGGCGCGGTGATGGTGCTGTTCCTGTTCGTGGTGATGATGCTGGACATCGACACCGCCCGCATGCGCGAAGGCTGGGTGCGCTACCTGCCGGTGGGCCTGGTGGTGGCAGTGGCGATGCTGGTGCAGATGGTCACCCTGATCGGCGTGAAGGCGCGCAGCGCGGCGCCGTTCCCGGCCGACAACGCCGCGGCGCAGGCCGCCGACACCTCCAACATCACCTGGCTGGCCAAGACCCTGTTCACCCAGTTCCTGCTGCCGTTCGAGTTCGCCGCGATCATCCTGACCGTGGCGGTCGTGGCCGCCGTGATGCTGACCCTGCGCAAGCGCACCGGCATCAAGACCCAGAACCCGGGCGACCAGTCGCGGGTCAAGGCCGGCGACCGTCTGCGCATGGTCAAGATGGCCGCCGAAAAGCCCACGCTCCACACTCCGCCGGCATCGCAGGAGGGCCAGCCATGATCTCCCTAGGCCATCTGCTGGCGCTCGGCGCGGTGCTGTTCTGCATCGCCCTGGCCGGCATCTTCCTCAACCGCAAGAACGTCATCGTGCTGCTGATGTCGATCGAGCTGATGCTGCTGTCGGTCAACATCAACTTCGTCGCCTTCTCGCGCGAGCTCGGCGACGCCGCCGGCCAGTTGTTCGTGTTCTTCATCCTGACCGTGGCCGCGGCCGAAGCCGCCATCGGCCTCGCGATCCTGGTGACGCTGTTCCGTACCCGCCACACGATCAACGTGGCCGAAGTCGATTCGCTGAAGGGCTGACCTGCAGATGGAAATTACGCTCTCTAAGAGTCTGCTGATCGCGGTGGTGCTGGCCCCGCTGGTCGGCAGCATCATCGCCGGCCTGTTCGGCCGTCAGGTCGGCCGCAAGGGCGCGCAGTTCGCCACCATCCTCGGCGTCGCGGTCAGCTGTGCACTGTCGTGCTGGACCCTGTACCAGTTGGTGGGGCAGGGCGCCTCGCCGTTCAACCAGAACCTCTACACCTTCTTCGAGGTCGGCCACTATTCGGCCCACGTCGGCTTCATGGTCGACCGCCTGACCGCGATGATGATGGTGGTGGTGACCTTCGTGTCGCTGCTGGTGCACATCTACACCATCGGCTACATGGCCGACGATCCGGGCTACCAGCGCTTCTTCAGCTACATCTCGCTGTTCACCTTCTCGATGCTGAGCCTGGTGATGAGCAACAACTTCCTGCAGCTGTTCTTCGGCTGGGAAGCGGTGGGCCTGGTGTCGTACCTGCTGATCGGCTTCTGGTTCAAGCGCCCGACCGCGGTGTTCGCCAACATGAAGGCGTTCCTGGTCAACCGCGTCGGCGACTTCGGTTTCATCCTCGGCATCGCCGGCGTGCTGCTGTGGTTCGGCACGCTGGACTACGCCAGCGTGTTCGCCAACGCCACCGCGGTGCTGGGCAGCGATGCCGCCGGCGGTCTGGCCCAGGTGCAGCTGTTCCAGGGTCATGCCTGGAACGTCTCCACCATCATCTGCGTGTGCCTGTTCATCGGCGCCATGGGCAAGTCGGCGCAGGTGCCGCTGCACGTGTGGCTGCCGGACTCGATGGAAGGCCCGACCCCGATCTCGGCACTGATCCACGCCGCGACCATGGTCACCGCCGGCATCTTCATGGTGGCGCGCATGTCGCCGCTGTTCGAACTGTCGCAGACCGCGCTGAACTTCGTGCTGGTCGTCGGCGCCACCACCGCGTTCTTCACCGGCCTGATCGGCATCGTGCAGAACGACATCAAGCGCGTGGTCGCCTACTCGACGCTGTCGCAGCTGGGCTACATGACCGTGGCGTTGGGCGTGTCGGCGTACTCGGCCGCGGTGTTCCACCTGATGACCCACGCCTTCTTCAAGGCGCTGCTGTTCCTGGCGGCCGGCTCGGTGATCATCGGCATGCACCACGAGCAGGACATGCGCAAGATGGGCGGCCTGCGCAAGTACATGCCGATCACCTACTGGACCAGCGTCATCGGTACCCTGGCGCTGGTCGGCACCCCGTTCTTCGCCGGCTTCTACTCCAAGGACACCATCATCGAGGCGGCGCAGCACCACGCGCACACCTCGCATGGCTGGATCGCGACCTACGGCTACTGGGCCGTGCTCGGCGGCGTGCTGATCACCAGCTTCTACAGCTTCCGCCTGCTGTTCCTGACCTTCCATGGTCAGGAGCGCTTCCGCGATGCGCATGCGCACCACGATGCGCATCATGCCGACGCCCACGGTGCGCATGCCCACGACGATCACGCACACGACGATCACGATCACGGCCACGGCCACCACGGCGCGCACGAACCGCACGAGTCGCCGTGGGTGGTGACGGTGCCGCTGATCCTGCTGGCGATTCCGTCGATCGCGATCGGCTTCTTCACCATCGGCCCGATGCTGTTCGGCACCGACTGGGCGGGGCACCATGCCGCGGCGGCGATCAAGGGCCAGGCGGTCAGCTTCTTCACCGGCATCGTCGACTTCTACGATCCGGCGCGCGACACCGTCGGCGCGCTGGCCGAGGAGTTCCACGGCCCGGTCGCGTTCGCCCTGCACGGCCTGACCCAGCCGCCGTTCTTCCTGACCCTGGCCGGCTTCGCCCTGGCCTGGATCCTGTACCTGTGGAAGCCGGAATTGGCGGCGAAGGCGCGCAAGACCTTCTCGGTGCCGGTGTGGATCCTCGAGAACAAGTACGGTTTCGACAAGCTCTGGATCGGCGGTTTCGCCGGCGGTGGCGTGCGCCTGGGCAAGGTGTCGCGCGCGGTGGATACGCATGTCGTGGACGGCGTCATGGTCAACGGCACCGCACGCGTGATCGACCTGGCGGCCAATCTGCTGCGTCGCACGCAATCCGGTTTCCTCTATCACTACGCCTTCGCGATGATCGTCGGTCTCATTGCCCTGCTGGGCGTGCTGATGCATTTCTGGCGTTGACCTGTACGGAATAAGAACACGTGTCGAACTGGCCTCTACTCTCCATCCTGATCTGGCTGCCGATCATCGGCGGCGCCCTGGTGCTCGCCCTGAGTGACGCGCGTGCGGCGCGCTGGGCGTCGCTGCTGGTGGCGTTGCTGACCTTCGCGCTCAGCCTGCCGCTGCTCACCGGTTTCGACTACGCCAGCGACGCGCTGCAGTTCGTCGAGACCCATGCCTGGATCCCGGCATACGACATCGGCTACAACCTCGGCGCCGACGGCATCGCGGTGGCGCTGATCGTGCTGACCACGCTGGTCACGGTGCTGGCGCTGATCGGCGCGTGGACCTCGATCGACAAGCGCGTCAACCAGTATGTGGCCGCGTTCCTGATCCTGGAAGGCGTCACCGTCGGCATCTTCTCCGCCACCGACGCGATGCTGTTCTACGTGTTCTTCGAGGCGATGCTGATCCCGATGTTCCTGATCATCGGCATCTGGGGCGGCCCGCGCCGCATCTACGCCGCGGTCAAGTTCTTCCTGTACACCTTCCTCGGCTCGGTGTTGATGCTGGTCGGGTTGATCTACCTGTACCTGAAGGGCGGCAGCTTCCAGCTCGCCGACCTGTACCAGCTGTCGCTGACCTCGAAGGAACAGACCTGGCTGTTCTTCGCCTTCCTGATCGCCTTCGCGGTCAAGGTGCCGATGTTCCCGGTGCACACCTGGCTGCCGGACGCGCACGTGGAAGCACCGACCGCCGGTTCGGTGATCCTGGCGGCGATCGCGTTGAAGATCGGTGGTTACGGCTTCCTGCGCTTCAACCTGCCGATCCTGCCCGATGCCAGCAACGAGTGGGCGTGGCTGGTGATCGCGCTGTCGCTGATCGCGGTGATCTACGTCGGCCTGGTCGCCCTGGTCCAGGACGACATGAAGAAGCTGATCGCCTACTCGTCGATCGCGCACATGGGCTTCGTCACCCTCGGCACCTTCGTCGCCTTCGCCCTGGTCGGCTTCGGCAGTACCGATGCGGCCCGGTTGGGCCTGCAGGGCGCGATGGTGCAGATGATCTCGCACGGTTTCGTGTCCGGCGCGATGTTCTCCTGCGTCGGCGTGCTGTACGACCGCATGCACACCCGCCGCATCGCCGACTACGGCGGCGTGGTCAACGTGATGCCGTGGTTCGCGACCTTCGCGATGCTGTTCTTCATGGCCAATGCGGGCCTGCCGGGCACCAGCGGCTTCGTCGGCGAGTTCATGGTCATCATGGCCAGCTTCCAGGCGCACCCGCTGCTGGCCTTCGGCGCGGCGACCACCCTGGTGATCACCGCCGCCTACACCCTGTGGCTTTACAAGCGCGTGTTCTTCGGCGAGGTCGCCAATGCGCACGTGGCCGAGCTGAAGGACATCAACGGCCGCGAGGCGCTGGTGCTGGGCGTGTTCGCGCTCGGCGTGCTGGCCCTGGGCCTGTATCCGAAGCCGTTGACCGACCTGATGGAGCCCTCGATCGCGAAGCTGGCGGCGCAGATCGCCACCAGCAAGCTGTAAGCGGCCGTCGAGCGTATTGATTCCAGAGATTTGATGATGACCACCCCTGCGCTGCTGCCTCTGACCACCGTCGACCTGCCGCCCCTGCTGCCCGAGCTGGTGCTGACCGCCGGTGCCTTCTTCCTGCTGATGCTCGATCTGTTCATCAGCGAGCGCAACAAGGCCTGGACCCACATCGTCTCGGTGGCGATCCTGGTCGCGGTGTTCGCGATGCTGCTGGCCGGCGTGGGCGGGCAGGGCGAGGTGTTCAACGGCATGTTCGTGCGCGATGCCGCCGCCGACGTGATGAAGACGGTGATCGTGGGCCTCAGCGCGCTGACCCTGATCTATGGCTGGAGCTACCTGCGCGAGCGCAAGCTGTACCAGGGCGAGATCCCGGTGCTGGTGCTGTTCGCCACGGTCGGCATGATGATCCTGGTCTCGGCCGGCAGCCTGCTGATGGTCTACCTGGGCCTGGAACTGCTGGCGCTGTGCTCCTACGCGCTGGTCGCTTCCAACCGCGACAACGGCATGGCCACCGAAGCGGCGATGAAGTACATCGTGCTCGGTTCGCTGGCCTCCGGCCTACTGCTGTACGGCATGTCGCTGATCTACGGCGCCACCGGCACGCTGAGCCTGAGCGGCATCCACGAGGCGATCGGCAACGGCCGCGAGCACATGCTGCTGCTCACCGGCACCGTGTTCATGATCGCCGGCGTCGCCTTCAAGCTCGGCGCCGCGCCGTTCCACATGTGGCTGCCGGACGTCTACCAGGGCGCCCCGGCGCCGATCGCGCTGTTCATCAGTTCGGCGTCCAAGCTGGCCGCGTTCGGCATGGCCTACCGCCTGCTGGAAGTGGGCGTGGGCCCGCTGGCGGCGCAGTGGCACTGGGTGATCGGCGGCCTGGCGGCGCTGTCGCTGGTGGTCGGCAACCTGATGGCGGTGGCGCAGAGCAATCTCAAGCGCATGCTGGCGTATTCCACGGTCTCGCACATCGGCTTCCTGCTGCTGGGCGTGGCCGGCGGCGGCGAGCGCGGCTATGCGGCGGCACTGTTCTACGCGATCTGCTATGCGGTGATGTCCACCGCCTCGTTCGGCGCGATCATCGCGTTGTCGCGCAAGGGCTTCGAGGCCGAGAACATCGACGACTTCAAGGGCCTGAACGCGCGCAACCCGTGGATGGCGCTGCTGGTGCTGTGCATCATGGCCTCGCTGGCCGGCGTGCCGCCGTTCCTGGGCTTCTGGGCCAAGCTGGCGGTGCTGGGCGCGGTCGTCGCGGTGCCCGACCAGAACCTGTGGTGGACCGGCCTGGCGGTGCTGTCGGTGCTGTGCGCGGTGATCGGCGCGTTCTACTACCTGCGCGTGATCAAGGTGATGTATTTCGACGAGCCGGTCGGCACGCCGCTGCCGGCCAACGACGACCGCGTGCTGGGCGTGGCGCTGGGCGTCAACGCGCTGGGCCTGCTGGCCTTCGGCCTGGCCTGGAGCCCGCTGATGGCGTGGTGCCAGCGCGCCTTCGCGCACCTGGCCTGATCGCGAAAGGGCGGTTTTCCCGCTGTTTTCCGCCAACGCCGCCGCAAGGCGGCGTTGGCGTTTTTGCATTCGGCGATGCGATTGTTGTTTCGTTTTCCATCGTGTGCGGTTATCATGGCGTCCTTCGAACGGCAGCGTCGCTACCGCATCGAGATGAAAATCAGGGCTTGCAATCGACGCACTGATTCTTCATAATTCCGCTTCTGCTGCGGGGTGGAGCAGTCTGGCAGCTCGTCGGGCTCATAACCCGAAGGTCGCAGGTTCAAATCCTGCCCCCGCTACCATCTTTGTCTGCAGCGGCAACCAGTGCATCGGTTGTCTGCGGCAGGGAAGTTTGGGCTTCGCGATGACGCATGTTCCCGTCGTCGCAACCGGAATCCAGCGTGACCGGAGTTTTACCGGACAAGGGGCCCAGAGGGCCCTTTGTCGTTTCCGGGGTCCGGGAAATGCACGCAATCGACTTTTCAACCTTTTCAGATGCAAGGCAGGCTGTGAGCGACAAGGCAAACGAAATCGCGACTCTGCTGGGCCCGACCGTGGACGCGTTGGGCCTGGAACTGCTGGGCGCGGAATACCTGCCGGCCCCCGGCGGCGCCACGCTGCGCCTGTACATCGACGTGCCGCTGGCAGAGCAGCCCGAGCGCATCGTCAACATCGACGATTGCGAGCGGGTCAGCCGCGAGGTGTCGGCGCAACTGGACGTGGAAGACCCGATCAGCGGCAACTACACGCTGGAAGTGTCCTCGCCGGGCGTGGACCGGCCGTTGTTCAGCGCCGAACAGTTTTCCCGCCATGTGGGCGAATCGGCCAAGGTGGTGCTGAAGTTGCCGCAGCAGGGCCGTCGGCGCCTGCAGGGGCGCATCGTGCAGGCCGACGCCGCTACCGGCCGCATCACTTTCGAGGTCGACGGCGCCGAACTGGCGGTGGACTTCGACAACATCGACAAGGCGCGGATCATGCCCGACTGGGCGGCGCTGGGTCTGGCGCCGACCAAGCCGGGCAAGGGCCCGAAGCCGGCCGGCAAGAACGCAAAATCCAATAAGAAACCATCCAACGAACCGGCGGCCGACGAGGCTGCGCGCGGAGCGAAAGAATGAGCAAGGAACTGTTGCTGGTAGTCGACGCGGTGGCCAACGAAAAGGGCGTGCCGCGCGAAGTGATCTTCGACGCGATCGAGGCCGCATTGGCGTCGGCGGCCAAGAAGCGCTACCCCGACCAGGACGTGCTGACGCGCGTCACCATCGACCACAAGGACGGCACCTACGAAACCTTCCGGCGCTGGGAAGTGGTGGCCGACGATGTGGTGATGGAATCGCCCGACCGGCAGATCCGCCTGATGGACGCGGTCGACGAGGCCGAGGGCGTGGACGTCGGCGACTACATCGAAGAGCAGATCGAGAATCCGGACTTCGGCCGCATCGCCGCGCAGGCCGCCAAGCAGGTGATCGTGCAGCGCGTGCGCGAGGCCGAGCGCCAGCAGGTGGTGGACGCGTGGAAGGATCGCGTCGGCGAACTGGTCACCGGTGTGGTCAAGCGCGCCGAGCGCGGCAACATCTACGTGGACCTGGGCGGCAACGCCGAGGCCTTCATTCCCAAGGACAAGGGCATCCCGCGCGACGTGCTGCGCGCCGGCGACCGCGTCCGCGGCTACCTGGCCGAAGTGCGTTCGGAGCCGCGCGGCCCGCAGCTGTTCATCAGCCGCGCCGCGCCGGAATTCATGATCGAGCTGTTCAAGCTGGAAGTGCCGGAAGTGGGCCAGGGCCTGGTCGAGATCAAGGCCTGCGCACGCGATCCGGGCGATCGCGCCAAGATCGCGGTGCTGGCGCACGACACCCGCACCGATCCGATCGGCGCCTGCATCGGCATGCGCGGGTCGCGCGTGCAGGCGGTGTCCAACGAGCTCAACGGCGAGCGCGTGGACATCGTGCTGTGGAACGACAACCCGGCCAACTTCGTCATCAACGCGATGGCGCCGGCCGAGGTGCAGTCGATCATCGTCGATGAAGAAAAGCACTCGATGGACCTGGCGGTGGCGGAAGACCGCCTGGCCCAGGCGATCGGCAAGGGCGGCCAGAACGTGCGCCTGGCCAGCCGCCTGACCGGCTGGCAGCTCAACGTGATGACCGCCGAGCAGGTCGCGGCCAAGTCCGAGGCCGAGCAGGCCGTGGCCCGCCAGCTGTTCATGGACAAGCTGGAAGTGGACGAGGAGATCGCCGCGATCCTGGTCGCCGAGGGCTTCAACTCGGTCGAGGAAATCGCCTACGTGCCGGTCGGCGAGTTGCTGGCGGTGGAAGGCTTCGACGAGGACATCGTCGAGGAACTGCGCGCGCGTGCCCGCGACGCGCTGCTCAACGAGGCGCTGGCCGCCGAGGAGAGCGACGACGACGGTGTGCCGGCGGCGGACCTGCTGTCGCTGCCGGGCATGGACGAAGCCACCGCCTACGCGCTGGCCGGCCATGGCGTACGTACCAGCGAGGACCTGTCGGATCTGGCTGCCGACGAAATCCTCGAGTTCGGCATCGAGGACCTGGACAAGGACCGCGCCGCGGCCCTGATCCTGGCCGCCCGCGCCGAGGAGATCGCCCGCCTGGAGCGCGGCGAATGAGTCAGCGATGAATGCCGCCCTGACCCGATCAGGGCTTAGAATCCGCGCTACCTTCGCACGCGGCGAGGGGGCGCCAACCAGATCATAGGATCCGAATGTCGCAGCAAACCACCATCCGCAAGCTGGCCGAACTGGTGAACACGCCGGTCGAGAAACTGCTGGTTCAACTGGCCGACGCCGGGATGAAGTTCAGCGGTCCCGACCAGGTCGTCACCAGCACCGAAAAGATGAAGCTGCTGGGCTTCCTGCGCCGTACCCACGGCAAGACCGACAAGCCGGTCGAGGAAGAGGCCCAGGCCGCGCCGAAGAAGATCACCCTGAACCGGCGCAAGCTGCAGGAAGTGACGGTCAGCGCCGGGCGCAGCAAGACCACGGTCAACGTCGAGGTCCGGCAGAAGCGCACCTACGTGAAGTCGGCCGAGGACCTGGCCGCCGAGCGTGCGGCGCCGTCCGCGGGCGGACGGGTGGACGACGAGCGCGCCGAGATCCTGCGCAAGCTGGAGGAATCCAAGCAGCGCAATCTGGCCGAACAGCAGAAGCTCGCCGAGCAGGATCGCGCGCGCGCCGAGGAAATCGAGCGCAAGCGCAAGGCCGAGCAGGAAGCGCGCGAGCGTGCCGAGGCCGAGCAGCGCGCGGCCCAGGCCGCGCTGGACGCCGAGTCGGCGCCGCCGGCTGCGGCGCCGTCCGCGCCTGCCGCCGACCGCAACGCCGCCGCCGCCGCGCCGCGTCCGCCGCGTCCGCCGATGGCGCCGCGTCCGGCCGGTGCCGCGCATCCGGCCAAGCCGGCCGCGCCGCGCAGCGACGACCGCAACAATGCCAACAACAAGCATAAGACCCGCGGCTCGCACGTGATGGTCGCCGGGGTCGAGGACGACGACAGCACCAGCCGTTTCGCCGGCCAGCTGCATCTGTCCGCGGCCGACCGCGCGCGCCGTTCCAACGTGCGCGGCAAGCCGCGCGGCGGCAGCCACAGCGGCGGTCGTCGCCAGGCCGAACCGTCGCGCAGCGGCGGCGGCGCGCACGGCTTCGAGCGTCCGACCGCACCGGTGGTGCGCGAAGTGGCGATCGGCGACACCATCACCGTGGCCGACCTGGCGCAGAAGCTCGCGCTGAAGGGCGGTGACGTGGTGAAGGCGCTGTTCAAGATGGGCGTGATGGCCACCATCACCCAGACCATCGACCACGACACCGCCGCGCTGGTCACCGAGGAACTCGGCCACAAGCCGACCCGCGCCGGCAGTGCCGACGCCGAGGACGCGCTGCTGGCGCACACCGAGGACGCGCAGGGCGAGAAGCTGCCGCGGCCGCCGGTGGTCACCATCATGGGCCACGTCGACCACGGCAAGACCTCGCTGCTGGATTACATCCGCCGCACCAAGGTCGCCTCCGGCGAAGCCGGCGGCATCACCCAGCACATCGGCGCGTACCACGTCGAGACCGACCGTGGCGTCATCAGCTTCCTGGACACCCCGGGCCATGCCGCGTTCACCTCGATGCGCGCGCGCGGCGCCAAGCTCACCGACATCGTGGTGCTGGTGGTCGCGGCCGACGACGGCGTGATGCCGCAGACGGTCGAGGCGGTCAAGCATGCGAAGGCGGCCGGCGTGCCGCTGATCGTGGCGGTCAACAAGATCGACAAGTCCGGCGCCGATCCGCTGCGGGTCAAGAACGAGCTGCTGGCGCAGGACGTGGTCGCCGAAGAATTCGGTGGCGACACCCAGTTCGTCGAACTCTCGGCCAAGACCGGCCAGGGCATCGACGTGCTGCTGGACGCGATCTCGCTGCAGGCCGAAGTGCTGGAACTGCGGGCGGTGGCCGAAGGCCGCGCCAGCGGCGTGGTGATCGAGTCCTCGCTGGACAAGGGCCGCGGCCCGGTGGCGACGGTGCTGGTGCAGCAGGGCGCGCTGAAGAAGGGCGACTACCTGGTGTGCGGCATCCAGTACGGCCGCGTGCGTGCGCTGTTCGACGAGACTGGCAAGCAGCCGGAATCGGCCGGCCCGTCGATTCCGGTGCAGGTGCTGGGCCTGTCCGGCGTGCCGGATGCCGGCGACGACTTCGTGGTCGTCGACGACGAGCGCCTGGCCAAGGACGTGGCGCAGCAGCGCGAGACCAAGCGCCGCGAGTCGCGCCTGGTGTCCTCGGCGGGCAGCCGCATGGAAGACATCATGTCGCAGCTCGGCAAGGGCGAAGGCCAGCTGTCGCTGAACCTGGTGATCAAGGCTGACGTGCAGGGTTCGGTGGAAGCGCTGAAGCAATCGCTGACCGCGCTGTCCAATGAGCAGATCCGCATCAACGTGATCCACTCCGGCGTGGGCGGCATCACCGAGTCCGACGCGAATTCGGCGCTGGCCTCCAAGGCCACGGTGATCGGCTTCAACGTGCGTGCCGACGCCTCGGCGCGGCGCATCATCGAGACCAACGGCATCGACCTGCGGTACTTCTCGATCATCTACGACGTGATCGACCAGGTGAAGCAGGTGGCGTCCGGCCTGCTGGGCGTGGAGATCCGCGAAGAGATCATCGGTATCGCCCAGGTGCGCGACGTGTTCCGCAGCTCCAAGTTCGGCGCCGTCGCCGGCTGCATGGTCGTGGAGGGCGTGGTCAAGCGCAACAAGCCGATCCGCGTGCTGCGCGACAACACCGTGGTGTTCGAGGGCGAGCTGGAATCGCTGCGTCGCTTCAAGGAGAACGTCGACGAAGTGCGCAACGGCACCGAGTGCGGTATCGGCGTGAAGGCCTACAACGACGTCAAGGCCGGCGACCAGATCGAGTGCTTCGAGCGCATCGAAGTGCAGCGTACGCTGTAAGAGCTGGGATTCGGGAATCGGGATTGGGGAATGGGAGGAGCGGGGCGCTGCAGGTGCGTCGCTCGTCCCAGACCCTTCCCGATTTCTTTATTCCGAACAGAGAGATTTTCGCTATGCCCACCAAATCCTTTCACCGTACCGATCGCGTGTCCGCGCAGATCCGGCGCGACCTCGGCACGATCGTGCATGCGGCCGTGCGCGATCACGGCCTGCCGTCGGTCAGCGTGTCCGACGTCGAGGTCACCCGCGATCTGGCCCATGCCAAGGTGTTCGTCACCGCGTTGATGCAGGAACGCTCGGCCGAGGCGGTCAAGGGCCTTAAGGAGCTGGCGCCGCAACTGCGCAGCGAGCTGGCGCGGGCGATGAAGCTGCGCCACGTGCCCGAACTGCATTTCCACTACGACGATTCGGTCGATCGCGGCGAGCGCATCGACAATCTGCTGCGCGACATGCCGGAACTGCAGCAGGAGCAGGACGACGGCGGCCCTGCCGCCGACGACGCCGACACGGCGCCGCGCAAGGACTGAGTCCGCTGCCGACGCCGCGGCGTCGGCGTCCAGTGTTCGAGTGCGGGCGCCCAACGCGAGCGTCCGTTTCGCAGTCGCGATCGCGGCGCTCTTTCATCCGTCTGGCGTCACGCTGTTCCATGCGTGCCGTTCGCCCGCGCCATGCCGGGGTAGGATCCGCCAATCCCGAATCCCCAATCCCGAATCCCCGCCCAACCCCCCATGCCCGTCTTCGGCCCGCGCCTGCCTCGTATCGTCTTCCGTCGCCTCGACGGCATCGTGCTGCTCGACAAGCCGATCGGCATGAGTTCCAACGCGGCGCTGCAGGCGGCGCGGCGGCTGTTCCGTGCGGAGAAGGGCGGTCACACCGGCAGCCTGGATCCGCTCGCCACCGGCCTGCTGCCGCTGTGCTTCGGCGAGGCGACCAAGCTGGCCGGCCTGCTGCTCGGCTCGGCCAAGGCCTACGAAGCGGAGGTCGTGCTCGGCGTCACCACCGACAGCGACGATGCCGAGGGCGCGGTGCTGCGCACCCGACCGGTGCCGCCGCTGGACGCACCGACCCTGGAGGCGGCGCTGGCGCCGCTGCGCGGGCGCATCCGCCAGCGTGCGCCGATCTATTCCGCGCTCAAACAGGGCGGCGAACCGCTGTACGTCAAGGCGCGCCGCGGCGAGGCGATCGAAGCGCCGGAGCGCGAGGTCGAGGTGCATGCGATTGACGTGCTCGCGCATGCCGGCGACCGCCTGCGCCTGCATGTGGCCTGCGGGTCCGGCACCTATATCCGCAGCCTGGCCCGCGACCTGGGCGAGGCGCTGGGTTGCGGCGCGCATATCGCCGCGTTGCGGCGGCTGTGGGTGGAGCCGTTCCGGACACCGCAGATGGTCACCCTGGAGCACCTGCAACACCTGGCCGCGCAGGATCCGGCGGCCCTGGAGGCGCTGGTGCTGCCGCTGGCCGCCGGCCTGGCCGATTTCCCGCCGCTGCGCCTGGAACATGCTGCGGCGCAGCGCTTCCGCATGGGCCAGCGCCTGCGCGATCCGGCCTGGGCGCCCGGCGTGGCGGCGGTGTTCGACGCCGACGGCGTCCCGCTGGGCCTGGGCCAGGTCGATGCGAGCGGGCTGCTGGCGCCGCAGCGCATGTTCAATCCGTGACCGCACAGCGGTCGCGCCGGGTGTTACCTGACTGTCGTTCAGTCATGACGCGGTCTTAACACCTTGTTCCTCCGGGCCGAGGCCGGTACAATTTCGCGGCCTTTCCGGCACGCTGCGCTCCGGCGCAATCCTTCGCAATCGGCGAGCCAGGCGGTGCGTCCTCTGCACGTTCCTGCCGGCCCCGCATCTCAGAGAAAAATCCCATGTCCATCGACACCCAGAAAGTCATCGAAGAAAACAAGCGCGGCGCTGCCGACACCGGTTCGCCGGAAGTCCAGGTCGCCCTGCTGACCGCCCGCATCGAACTGCTGACCGGCCACTTCAAGACCCACAAGAAGGATCACCACAGCCGCCGCGGCCTGCTGCAGATGGTCAACCGCCGCCGCAGCCTGCTCGACTATCTGAAGAAGAAGGATGGCGAGCGCTACAAGGCGCTGATCGAGAAGCTCGGCCTGCGTCGCTGAGTCAACGAACCCCACCGCGGCGCAGCGATGCGCCGCGGTTTTGTTTTGGGTAGTACCGTGGCCCGGGGATCGCTCCGCGCCACCGGCCGGATCCTCCCGGCCACCCGCCAGCGGCATGGGCCGTCAGCGGTCCATTTGCAGACAGCATCATCCAAGGAAACCCCGTGGCAAAAATCACCAAAACCTTCCAGTACGGCAAGCACACCGTCACCCTCGAAACCGGCGAGATCGCCCGCCAGGCCGGCGGTGCCGTCATCGTCAAGATGGACGACACCGTACTGCTGGTCACCGCCGTCGCTGCCAAGAGCGCGCGCGAAGGTCAGGACTTCTTCCCGCTGACGGTCGACTATCAGGAGAAGTTCTACGCCGGCGGCCGCATCCCCGGCGGCTTCTTCAAGCGCGAGGGCCGTGCGACCGAGAAGGAGACGCTGATTTCGCGTCTGATCGACCGTCCGATCCGTCCGCTGTTCCCGGAGGATTACAAGAACGAAGTGCAGATCATCGCCACGGTGATGTCGATGAACCCGGACATCGACGGCGACATCGCCGCGCTGATCGGCGCCTCGGCCGCCCTGTCGCTGGCCGGCACCCCGTTCAAGGGCCCGATCGGCGCCGCCAAGGTCGGCTACAAGAACGGCGAGTACATCCTCAACCCGACCGTGTCGGATCTGAAGGATTCGCAGCTGGAGCTGGTCGTCGCCGGTACCGCCAACGCGGTGCTGATGGTCGAGTCCGAAGCCGCGCTGCTGTCGGAAGAAGTGATGCTGGGCGCGGTCACCTTCGGCCACCGCGAGATGCAGAAGGTCATCAACGCGATCAACGAGCTGACCGTCGAAGCCGGCACCAAGCCGTCCGACTGGGTCGCCCCGGCCAAGAACGAGGCCATGATCGCCGCGCTGAAGGAAGCCGTCGGCGAGCAGCTGGCCGCCGCGTTCCAGGTGCGCGACAAGCTGCAGCGCCGCGACGCCATCGCCGCGATCAAGAAGGACGTGCTGGCGCAGCTGGCGCCGCGCGCCACCGCCGAGAACTGGGTCGCTGCCGACCTGGCCAAGGAATTCGGCGAGCTGGAATACCAGACCATGCGCGGTTCGGTGCTGAGCACCAAGGTGCGCATCGACGGCCGTGCGCTGGACACCGTGCGCCCGATCAGCGTGCAGGCCGGCGTGCTGCCGCGTACCCACGGCTCGGCGCTGTTCACCCGCGGCGAGACCCAGGCGATCGTGGTCACCACGCTGGGCACCGCCCGCGACGGCCAGGTGATCGACGCGGTTTCCGGCGAGTACAAGGAAAACTTCCTGTTCCATTACAACTTCCCCCCCTACTCGGTGGGCGAGTGCGGCCGCTTCGGCGCGCCCAAGCGTCGCGAAATCGGCCACGGCCGCCTCGCCAAGCGCGGCGTGCTGGCGGTGATGCCGACCATGGAAGAGTTCCCGTACACCATCCGCGTGGTCTCGGAAATCACCGAATCCAACGGTTCCTCGTCGATGGCTTCGGTCTGCGGTTCGTCGCTGGCGCTGATGGACGCCGGCGTGCCGGTGAAGGCGCCGGTGGCCGGTATCGCCATGGGCCTGGTGAAGGAAGGCAACGACTTCGTGGTGCTGTCGGACATCCTGGGCGATGAAGATCACCTGGGCGACATGGACTTCAAGGTCGCCGGTACCGCCGACGGCGTGTCCGCGCTGCAGATGGACATCAAGATCGAAGGCATCACCGAAGAGATCATGAAGCAGGCCCTGGCGCAGGCCAAGGCCGGCCGCCTGCACATCCTCGGCGAGATGGCCAGCGCGCTGACCACCCCGCGTGCGGAGCTGAGCGACTACGCGCCGCGCCTGCTGACGATCAAGATCCACCCGGACAAGATCCGCGAAGTGATCGGCAAGGGCGGTTCGACCATCCAGGCGATCACCAAGGAAACCGGCACCCAGATCGACATCCAGGACGACGGCACCATCGTCATCGCCTCGGTCAATGCGATCGCCGCGCAGGCGGCCAAGTCGCGCATCGAGCAGATCACCTCGGACGTCGAGCCGGGCCGCATCTACGAAGGCAAGGTCGCCAAGATCATGGACTTCGGCGCGTTCGTGACCATCCTGCCGGGCAAGGACGGCCTGGTGCACGTCTCGCAGATCTCCAGCGAGCGCGTGGAGAAGGTCGGCGACAAGCTGAAGGAAGGCGACGTGGTCAAGGTCAAGGTGCTGGAGGTCGACAAGCAGGGCCGCATCCGCCTGTCGATGAAGGCCGTGGAAGAAGGCGAGGGCGCGTCGGCCGAATAAGCCGCACGCTGCCAGCGTCGTTCTCCAGGAAAAAGCGGGCTTCGGCCCGCTTTTTTCTTGCCTGGCGTTTGCGCAGGCGCGACGGGGCGCCAACGGTGACGTCCTGTCGCGGCTGGCGCCGCTCCTGCACAGGAAGACGGAGCATTTGGCCCGCGACTTGGCCGAGGCTGCCAGCGATCGCTGGAGAGCATCTGCAGATGCGCTGACAGCGGCCCAGGGTCGGCGAGGGTGGGGCGCGCGCCCGTAGCGCACGCTTTCGCAGGAGCGGCTTCAGCCGCGACCAGGCCGGCATGGCGATCTTGGGAATGCTGGGGGGGTGATCCCGAACTGGGGACCAGCGCCGCGCCTGCGGTGGGCGTTCTCAGCCGCTGCTGTCGTCTTCGATCGCCGGATAGCGCGCCAGATGCGCCGATAGCGGTCCGGGGTGGGCTAGCTGGTAGCCCTGGCCGTAGCGCGCGCCCAGCGCCTGCAGTGTCGCCAGTTCGCTCTCGGTCTCGATGCCTTCGACGACCACGTCGGCATTGGTTTCCGCGGCGAAGGAGAGGATGGCCATCGCCAGCCGCTGCCGGCGCGGTTCGGCGTCGATGCCGCGGGTCAGGGTCAGGTCCAGCTTGATGATGTCCGGCGCCAGGTGCAGCAGATGGCGCAGGCTGGCGAAGCCGGTACCGGCGTCGTCCAGGGCGATGCGCAGGCCCTGCCGCTGCAGCAGGCCGATGTGCTCGGAAAGGCGTGGGTAATCCGGCGCCTGCAATTGCTCGGTGATTTCCAGCACGATCCGCGACAGGTCGTGGCCGTGCAGCAGCGCCTGCAACTGCGGATGCAGCAGCGTCGGTGCGGACACGTTGATCGCCAGATACAGCGGCGCCGGCAACTGCTCCAGCAGCTCCAGCGCCTGGCGCGCGGCGGCCAGTTCCAGGTCCAGGCCCAGCCCGACCCGGCTGGCATCGTCGAACCAGCGCAGCGGCGGCAGCGCCGGATTGGCCGGAAAGCGCGACAGTGCCTCCACCCCGACGATGCGTTGCGATGCCAGCGCCAGCACTGGCTGGGTCACGATCTGCAGGCGCGTCTCGGCGATGGTTTCGCGGATGCGGGTGGCGATCGCCGCCTTCTCGCGAAATGCGTGTTTCTCCATGTCCTGGCGGCGCGCGATGTCGGTCTGCAGTGCGGCGCGGTCCATCGCCAGCGCCAGCGTCGCGCCGACCAGGGTCGCCAGCAATTCCAGCGTGCGCACGTCCTGTGCGCTGTAGGCGTTGGGGTGCGGCGCGAGGACCTTGAGCACGCCGATGCTGCGGTCGCCGTAGCGCAGCGGCACCACCAGCATCGAGCGCAAACCGATGCGCCGGCAGGCCGCGCGGTCCACGCGCGGATCGACTTCCGAATCGTCGCAGCGCAAGACCTCGCCGGTCCGCATGCACAGCCCCGACAGGCTGCCGTTGCTGGGCAGGCGCAGGCCGAGGTGGCGCTCGGCGACGCCGCTGGCCGACCAGTACAGCATGTCCTTGCCGTCGCACATCTCCACCACGGCGCCGTTGGAGCGGGTCAGCTCCTGCGCGCGGCGGGTGACCACGTCGACCACCTGCAGCGGATCGCCGCCGGCCGCGGCGATTTCGCCCTGCGCCAGGATGATGCGCGACAGCAGCGCCGCGTCGTCCTGGGTCGCGGCGGCGGCGTGCTGGATGAGGTCCGAAATGTCGGATGCCTTGGCCATGTCCGCATCATGTGGCAGTGCGTCGGAGGACGGCAATCGCGCGGCGCGCGCTTCGCCCAGGCAGCGTGCGGAACTGATCGCTCCATCACGCTGCGCGCGTGCGCGTGCGCGTGCTCAGTCGCCAGCGCCACCCTTGCGCGGCTTGCCGTACAGGCTGCGCAACTCGTCCTTGGCCTGCTCCAGGATCTGGCGGCGCTGCGCCGGCAACTGGTCGCCGGCGCGATTGATGTAGAAGGTCAGCATCGACATGGCCGAGCGATACGGACCGGTGCGGCGGCGGGCGTGCAGGTCGGCCGACTGCTTGAGCGCGCGCGCGATCGCGGCCGGATCGTTGCCTTCGAACACGTTCGGCGCGATGCCGAGCGACTGTTGCGCGTCGCTGCCGCGGCGCTGGTTGAGGTCGGTGCTGGAGAGTGACGGGCTGCTCTGTGCCATTGGTGATGCTCCTTGGCGATGGCGGTGGAGAGGTACAACGCATGCGCAGTCCCACAGTGCAGGACCCGATGGCGGATGCCGCCGCCATCGCTGCCGCACGCCGCGAGGCGACGGCAGTTCGACGTCGAAGGGAGAGGAAGGCGGACGCGGCGCGAACGCGCGCCGCCGCGATCGCGTGTGCGGGTCGTGGAGCGTCCCGCGCGCGTGATGGGCGATGCCGTTGTTCGCTGGTGTTGCCGTGCCGCATTCCGTTCCCAGAAGCGAAGCTTGTGCGTGATGCGCAAACGCTAGGCCGGGATACGTGACGCCGTCGACAACATAACCGCGCTACGCGGAGCGAGTGGTAGACATTATGTCGTTCGATGAACGCTTAATGGAAAAACCCCTAAAAACAGGGCTCGCGCGAGGTTGCGCTTGATTGCCTGGATAACGTCACCATTTTCATTGCCGAGAAAATGGCGCAAGACATCCAGCTGGACAATCCGCACAGGCGGCATCGTCGGCGCGCCCCAGGTTGGTTGCGACGCTGACACCAGGAGATCGCATGTCGTTGGCGCAGGCGCGCTTCCATCCCGCCGTTGCACGCTGGTTCGAGCAGCGTTTCGCGGCGCCCACGCCGGCGCAGGCGGCGGCGTGGCCGGCGATCCAGGCCGGACGGCATACGCTGGTCGCCGCGCCGACCGGCTCGGGCAAGACCCTGACGGCATTTTTGGCCGCGCTGGATGCGCTGGTCCGCGAAGGCCTGCGTGAAGGCGGCCTGCAGGACCGTACTCAGGTGTTGTACGTGTCGCCACTGAAAGCGCTTTCAAACGACATCCAGCTCAATCTCGAGGCGCCGCTGCAGGGCATTCGCGCCGAACTGGCGGCGCTGGGTTTGCCGGATGTGTCCATTCGCACCGCGGTACGCACCGGCGACACCCCACAGCGCGAGCGCGCGCAGGCGCGGCGGCGCCCGCCGCATGTGCTGGTGACCACGCCGGAGTCGCTGTACGTGCTGCTCGGCTCGGTGTCCGGGCGCGAGACGCTGCGCCACGTGCGCACGGTGATCGTCGACGAGATCCACGCGCTGGCGGCGAACAAGCGCGGCAGCCATCTGGCGCTGTCGCTGCAGCGCCTGCAGCAGCTGTGCGAGGTGCCGCCGCTGCGCATCGGCCTGTCGGCGACGCAGAAGCCGATCGAGGCGGTCGCGCGTTTCCTGGTCGGCAGCGCCGCGGTGCACGACGGCGTTGCCGACTGCGCCATCGTCGACATCGGCTATGCGCGTGCCCGCGACCTGGCGCTGGAGGTGCCGCCGACGCCGCTCAGCGTGACCATGTCCGCCGACCAGTGGCAGCAGGCGTATACGCGCCTGGCCGAGTTGGTGCGCGCGCACCGCACCACCCTGGTGTTCGTCAACACCCGGCGCATGGCCGAGCGCACCGCGCGGCACCTGGGCGAACTGCTCGGCACGCAGGCGGTGGCGGCGCATCACGGCAGCCTGGCGCGCGAGACCCGGCTGCTCGCCGAGCGCCGGCTCAAGGCCGGCGAGCTGCAGGTGCTGGTGGCCACCGCCTCGCTGGAACTGGGCCTGGACATCGGCGACGTCGACCTGGTCTGCCAGCTCGGCTCGCCGCGTTCGATCGCCGCGTTCCTGCAGCGCGCCGGCCGCTCCGGCCACGCGGTGGGCGGCACGCCGAAGGCGCGCTTGTTTCCGCAGTCGCGCGACGACCTGGTCGAGTGCGCGGCCTTGCTGGATTGCGTGCGCCGCGGCGAACTGGATGCGCTGCGCATGCTCGATGCGCCGCTGGACGTGCTCGCCCAGCAGCTCGTCGCCGAGGTGGCCTGCCAGGAGTGGGAGGAAGACGCGCTGTACGCGCTGGTGCGTGGCGCCTGGCCGTATGCGGCGTTGCCGCGCGCGCAGTTCGACGCGGTGCTGCGCATGCTCAGCGAAGGCTTCAGCACGCGGCTGGGGCCGCGCACCGGTTACCTGCATCGCGATGCGGTGCATCGCCGCGTGCGCCAGCGCCGCGGCGCGCGGATGGCGGCGCTCACCTCCGGCGGCACCATCCCCGAGACCGGCGACTACAGCGTGGTGCTGGAGCCGCAGGCGCAGACCATCGGCACGGTCAACGAGGATTTCGCGGTGGAGAGCCTGGGTGGCGACGTGTTCCAGCTCGGCAACGCCAGCTACCGCATCCTGCGCGTGGAAGCGGGGCGGGTGCGGGTGGAGGACGCGCGCGGCGCACCGCCCAACATCCCGTTCTGGATCGGCGAGGCGCCCGGGCGCAGCGACGCGTTGTCGCTGGGCGTGTCGCGGCTGCGGGCCGAAGTCGCGCAGGCGCTGGAGCAGGGCGGCGCGGCGCAGGCGCTGCAGTGGCTGTGCGGCCCGCTGGCGCTGGACGCCGCCGCCGCGCAGCAGATCGTCGATTACCTGGGCCGCGCGCATGCGGCGCTGGGCGCCTTGCCGACCCAGCAGTGCATCGTGCTGGAACGCTTCTTCGATGCCACCGGCGGCACCCAGCTGGTGATCCACAGCGTCTACGGCAGCCGCATCAACCGCGCCTGGGGCCTGGCCCTGCGCAAGCGCTTCTGCCGCACCTTCAATTTCGAGCTGCAGGCGGCCGCGACCGAGGACGCGATCGTGCTGTCGCTGTCGACCCGGCACAGCTTCGCCCTGGACGAGGTGGCACGCTATCTGCGCGCCGCGTCTGCGCTGGACGTGCTGGTACAGGCGCTGCTGGACGCGCCGCTGTTCGGCGTGCGCTGGCGCTGGAACGCCACCAATGCGCTGGCGCTGCCGCGCTTCACGGGCGGGCGCAAGGTCGCGCCGCAACTGCAGCGGATGAAGTCCGAGGATCTGCTGGCCACGGTGTTTCCCGACCAGGTGGCCTGCGCGGAGAACCTGGTCGGCGAGCGCGAGATTCCCGAGCACCCGCTGGTGGCGCAGACCCTGCGCGACTGCCTGGACGAGGCGATGGACAGCGACGGCTGGCTGCAGCTGCTGCGCGGCATCGAGGCCGGCGAGGTGCGCGTGCTGGCGCGCGAGCTGACCGCGCCCTCGCCGCTGGCGGCCGAGGCGCTCGACGCGCGGCCCTATGCCTTTCTCGACGACGCGCCGCTGGAAGAGCGGCGCACCCAGGCGGTGCACAGTCGCCGCTACCAGGATCCGCACAGCGCCGACGATCTCGGCCAGTTGGACCCGCAGGCGATCGCTGCGGTGCGCGAGGAGGCCTGGCCGCAGCCGCGCAGCCGCGACGAGATGCACGAGGCGCTGCTCACGCTCGGGGTGGTGAGCGTGGACGAGGCCGCCGCGCAGCCGCAGTGGCGGCAGTGGTTGGATGAACTGGCTGCCGACGCGCGCGCCACCTGCCTGCACGGCGTCGACGGCGCCGCGGCGGCGTTGTGGGTGACGGCCGAAGCGCAGGCGGCGGTGGCGCCGCTGTACCCGCAGGCCAGCGCGCGGCCGGCCATCGCCAGTCCCGAGGGCTACGCGGTGGCCGACTGGGACCGCGACAGCGCGCTGCGCGAGTTGCTGCGCTGGCGGCTGGCAGGCCTGGGGCCGGTGACTGCGGCCACGCTGGCCGCGCCGCTGCACCTGCCGCTGCGCGAGGTGCAGGCCGGGCTGCTTGCGCTGCAGCAGGACGGCTATGTGCTCGGTGGTCGGTTCAGTGCCGACGCCGATGCCGAGGAGTGGTGCGAGCGGCACCTGCTGGCACGCATCCACCGCTACACCCTTGGCCGCCTGCGCCGCGAGATCGAGCCGGTGGCGCCGCGCGACTACGCGCGCTTCCTGTTCCGTTGGCAGCATCTGGACGCACAGGGGCAGGTGGAGGGCGCCGAAGCGCTGGCCGCGGTGCTGGCGCAACTGGAGGGCGTGGAGGCCGCGGCGCCGCTGTGGGAGGCGGAACTGTTGCCGGCGCGGGTGCGCGACTACCGCCCGGCCTGGCTGGACGAGGCCTGCAGTGCCGGCCGCACGCTGTGGACGCGGTTGCGCCCCGGCGCCGGCGGCGCCGCGCCGACGCTGCGCAGCACGCCGATCCTGTTGCTGCCGCGGCGCAGCGCCGGGCAATGGTCGCGGCTGTCGCCAGTGCCGGAGGCCGATGCGCTCGGCTCGCGCGCGCGCAAGGTCGCCGACCATCTCGCGGCGCATGGCGCCTCGTTCTTCGACGAGATCGCCGCGGCCACCCGCCTGCTCTCCACCGAATTGGAGGCGGCGCTGACCGAGCTGGTCGCCGCCGGCCGGGTCCATTGCGACAGCTACGCCGGCCTGCGCGCCTTGCTGGTGCCGACATCGAAGCGCCCGTCGGCGCTGTCGCGGCGGCGGCCGCGCATGGCGCTGTACGGCGGCATCCAGGATGCCGGGCGCTGGGCGCTGTTGCGGGCCGGCGCCGAGGCCGACGACCCGGCCGCGCGCAGCGAGGCGGTCGAGCACGTCGCGCTGACGCTGCTGCGCCGCTACGGCGTGGTCTGCTGGCGCCTGCTCGAGCGCGAGGCGGCATGGCTGCCGCCGTGGCGCGAGCTGTTGCGGGTCTACCAGCGCCTGGAGGCGCGTGGCGAGATCCGCGGCGGGCGCTTCATCGATGGCCTGTCCGGCGAACAGTTCGCCCTGCCGGAGGCGATCGGTCTGCTGCGGCAACTGCGCCGCCAGCCTGGCGACGGCACCTGGGTGTGCGTGGCCGCCGCCGATCCGGCCAATCTGCTCGGCAGCGTGCTCCCGGGCACGCGGCTGCCACGCGTGGCGGGCGCGCGCGTGCTGTACCGCGACGGCGTGCCGATGGCGAGCTGGGTCGGCGAGCGTTTCGAGGCGCTGCAGCAGCTCGATGCCGAGGAACGCGTGCGCGCGCAGCGCTTGTTGCGCGGAGCCACCGCGGCGGAACGACGTACGGTCGCGGCGCTGCCGATGGTGTGAAGACGCGGCGCCATGCATGCGCTCGCGCATTGCGAGGGCGGGCATATCGGCGCCGCTTTCACATTCTGTCTACAAATTAAAGGGGTTGGTATCCCACTTCGCCTTCGGTGCAAAACCGGGGTCATCTGCCATTGCAGAACAACTGCGGCATCCGCGCCGCAGACGCCCAGGCGCTTTCTTCACACGCGTCGAGTGCTGCGCCGCAATGCCCGTTGCGCATTCATGCAACGTCGCCGCAGCGCTTGCGCTATGCGGAATTCCGCAGTTTTCACGCGATTTAAAGGCGCTGTCGATGGCGCCGATAGCCCTCACGCACAGACGTTGCGGCGCAGCGTCCTCGCTCTCCTCAGAGCGAGTGTGTCCACTCCGCGAGGCGCTGCGGAAGACGGCTGGAGGCGCTCACTTGCGCAACCGGACGCACACAAAGAATCGGGGTACACCATGTTGGGCAATATGAAAATCGGAGTCAGGCTGACGGCGGCGTTCCTGATCGTGGCGGCGATCGGCGCGTGCATCGGCTGGGTCGGCATCCGCAACTCGGGCCGGATCAACGACTACGCCACGGTGCTGTACGAGCGCGAGCTGCTCGGCCTGTCGCACCTGAAAGAGGCCAACATCAATCTGATCAACGCCGGCCGCTCGCGCGCCAACCTGCAGTTGGCCAGTACGGCGGAGGATCGCGCCAAGCACATCGCCAGTCTCGACAAGTACACCGCCAAGGTGGTCGAGCACATGGACAAGGCCAGGACCTCGTTCGACGACCCGGCCACGCTGGCCAAGCTGGCCCGCTTCGACCAGGTGTGGAAGACCTACCTGGAGCGGCGCGGCCAGTTCGTCGACTCGGTGATGCGCGAGCCGCTGCCGCAGGGCAATGCGCAGCTGGCGGACCTGTCGAAGGGCGTGCGCAGCAGCTCCGACGAACTGGATGCGCTGATGTCCGAACTCAGCGAAACCAAGGAAGCCAACGCGGCGCGTGCCAACGACGCCACCGACGCGATCTATGCCAGCAGCACCCGCACCATGCTGGCCATCGTGATCGGCGGCGTGTTGCTCGGCGTGGGCCTGGGCGTGTTCATCAGCCGCAGCGTGACCCGGCCGATCGGCAAGGCGGTCAGCGTGGCCAATGCGCTGTCCGAGGGCGACCTGAGCATGTCGATCGAGGTGCGCGGCCGCGACGAGACCGCACAGCTGCTGCTGGCGATGCAGCGCATGGTCGAGAAGCTGCAGCAGGTGGTCGGCGAGGTCAACGCCAGTGCGCAGAGCCTGGCCGGCGCGTCGGAAGAAGTCAGCGCCACCGCGCAGTCGCTGAGCCAGGCCTCGACCGAACAGGCCGCCGGCGTGGAAGAGACCAGCGCCTCGCTGGAACAGATGACCGCCTCGATCGCGCAGAACACCGACAACGCCAGGATCACCGACGGCATGGCCGCGCAGGCGGCGCGGGAAACCCTGGAGGGCGGCGAGGCGGTGGTGGCCACGGTCGCGGCGATGAAGCAGATCGCGCAGAAGATCGGCATCATCGACGACATCGCCTACCAGACTAACCTGCTGGCATTGAACGCGGCGATCGAGGCTGCGCGCGCCGGCGAGCACGGCAAGGGCTTTGCGGTCGTCGCCGCGGAAGTGCGCAAGCTGGCCGAGCGCAGCCAGGTGGCCGCGCAGGAGATCGGCGAGGTCGCCGGTTCCAGCGTGGAACTGGCGGAGAAGGCCGGTCAGCTGCTGGAGACCATCGTGCCCAGCATCAAGAAGACCTCGGATCTGGTGCAGGAGATCGCTGCCGCCTCGCAGGAGCAGTCGTCCGGCGTCACCCAGATCAATGCGGCGGTGGTGCAGCTGAGTCAGATCACCCAGCAGAACGCGACCGCCTCCGAAGAGCTGGCGGCCACCGCCGAATCGATGAGCACGCAGGCCGTGCAGTTGCAGGACAGCATGGCGTTCTTCCAGTTGTCCGCCGGCACGCGCCGCGCCACGCACGCGCTGGACGACGGCGAGGCGGTGGCGCCGCTGCGTGCGGCTGGCTCGCGCTGGGCGCCGCGTGCGCCATCCGTCGCCGCGCGGCGTTCCGTTGCAGGCAATCGCGACCGCAGCGAAGCGCTGCTGGGCCGCGCCTGATCCATTCCCTGGCGGGGCCTGCCGCGCCGCCAGTTCCGTGTCGCTGTCGTTGTCACAACTGCCCATTGTCGGGAGAGTGCCGTGCTGAAGAATCTCAAAATCGCAACCAAGCTCTACGGCGGCTTCGCCGTGGTCCTGTGCATCCTGCTGGCCCTGGCCGGCGTGGCGTACTTCAACGTGTCCGCGTTGTCGCAGGCCAATTACTGGAACACCCACACCTACAAGGTGATCGCCGAAGTCGATGCCGCGCTCAGCAGCCTGATCAACATCGAGACCGGTACGCGCGGCTTCTCGCTGACCGGCGAGGACGCGTTCCTGCAGCCCTACCGCGACGGCGTCGCCAGCTTCGACAGCCACCTGCGCACGGCGCAGGAGCTGACCGCCGACAACCCCAAGCAGCAGGAGCGCCTGAACGCGCTGAAGCAGACCCAGGCGCAATGGCTCAGCCAGGCGGTGCATCCGCAGATCGCGCTGCGCAAGAACGTCAACGATGGCCAGGCGACGATGGAGGCGCTGAGCGCTGCGGTGCGTGCTTCCAAGGGCAAGGCCTACATGGACGCGATGCGCGATCGCATGGCCGAAGTGCGTCGCGCCGAGAGCGAGTTGCTCGCTGCGCGCGCCACCGAGGCCGAGCAGTTGCAGCAGCGCACCAACCTGACCCTGATCGTCGGCAGTCTGGTCGCGGCACTGTGTGCCTCGTTGATCGGTTTCCTGATCGCGCGGTCGCTGATGAGCGAACTTGGCGGTGAGCCGAGCACGGTGATGGAAGTGGCCTCGCGAATCGCGCGCGGCGATCTCACCGTGCAGGTGCCGACCCGCCCCAACGACAGCACCAGCGCGATGGTGGCGCTGCAGGCGATGGTCGAGCGACTGGCGGAGGTGGTGGGCGAGGTCAATGCCAGCGCGCAGTCGCTGGCCGGTTCCTCCGAGGAAGTCAGCGCCACCGCGCAGTCGCTGAGCCAGGCTGCCACCGAGCAGGCCGCCGGCGTGGAGGAGACCAGCGCCTCGCTGGAGCAGATGACCGCGTCCATCGCGCAGAACACCGACAACGCCAAGGTCACCGAGGGCATGTCGGCGCAGGCGGCCAAGGAAGCGGTGGAGGGCGGCGACGCGGTGCTGGCGTCCACCCAGGCGATGAAGCAGATCGCGCAGAAGATCGGCATCATCGACGACATCGCCTATCAGACCAACCTGCTGGCGCTGAACGCGGCGATCGAGGCCGCGCGCGCCGGCGAGCACGGCAAGGGCTTTGCGGTGGTCGCCGCCGAAGTGCGCAAGCTGGCCGAGCGCAGCCAGGTGGCCGCGCAGGAAATTGGCGAAGTCGCCGCCAACAGCGTCGGCCTGGCCGATCGCGCCGGCAGCCTGCTCGGCACCATCGTGCCCAGCATCAAGAAGACGTCGGATCTGGTGCAGGAGATCGCCTCGGCCTCGCAGGAGCAGTCCTCCGGCGTCACCCAGATCAACCTGGCGGTGTCCCAGCTCAGCCAGGCCACGCAGCAGAACGCGGCGGCCTCCGAGCAACTGGCGGCGACCGCCGAACAGATGAGCACCCAGGCCGAATCGCTGCAGCAGGCGATGGGATTCTTCCGCCTCAGCCGCGAACAGGACCTGGCCGCGCCGCGCCGTGCCGCGCCGGTGGCGCCGAGGCCGGCCGCCACCCGGCCGCTGCGCAACGCCGGCAAGGCGCTGCGCCCGCGTGCGCGCCCGGTGCCGGCCTACGCGCTGGCGGATGCGCCGGACGAAGGCCAGTTCGTCAACTTCTGAAGGGGAAGAACATGCACAACGATCGCTACGAGAGCGCGGCCGAGCACGCGCCGCAGGGTGGCTGGCAGTTCCTGACCTTTCAGCTGGACCGCGAACTGTTCGGGCTCAACATCGCCGGCATCCACGAGATCATCGAGTACCGTCCGCCCACCCCGGTGCCGACCATGCCGGCCTGCGTGCGCGGGGTGATCAACCTGCGCGGCGCGGTGGTGCCGGTGGTGGACCTGCAGTCGCGGCTCGGCCGCGCGCCCAGCCAGGTCACCCGGCGCAGCTGCATCGTCATCGCCAGCGCCGCCACCGACGAGGGCGGCGGCGCGCAGTCCTTCGGCCTGCTGGTGGATGCGGTCAACGAGGTGCTGGAACTGCCGCCGCAGCAGATCGAGGCGCCGCCGGCCTTCGGCAGCGATATCCGCCGCGACCTGCTGCAGGGCATGGGCAAGCTGGAGGATCGGCTGGTGATCCTGCTGGACCGCGCGCGGCTGCTGCGCAGCGACGACATCGCCGAGGCCGGCGCAGCGGCGCTGGCGGCGTGACGTCAGGTAGGCCGTGATCCATGCATCACGGCGGCCCCGCTAGGGTGGCGGCGAACGGGCATCCGCCCCAGCGAGGTGCAGACCATGGCAAAAGACGAGACCACCCAGTCCGGCAAGCAGCAGGGCATCCACGAGGGCCGGCAGGACCGTGCCCAGGACGACACCGCCAAGCAGCGGCCGGGCCTGGAAGACCAGAAGCTGCGCGAAGCGCACGAGCGCGGCCCGCGCTCCGGCCAGGGCGAGGCGGCGCAGGACGGGCACGACTGAGCGATGCGGCGGGAAGGAGCGGAGTGCATCCCGCTTCCCGTTCTGTCAGGACGACGGCCAAGGACTGCCTGGCGCGCCAGCGGACGGCGCACCCCGCGCGATCAAGCGCGGCCAGGCCCAAGCTTGGCCAACAAAAAAGGCCAGAGAGCCTGGTGGCTGTCTGACCTCGTTTGCACCGTCGAAGACGGCAAGATGGTGGAGCGGAAGGGGATCGAACCCTCGACCTTCGCATTGCGAACGCGACGCTCTCCCAGCTGAGCTACCGCCCCACATCAGACGCGTAGTGTAACTGGGCACGGGGCCGCGTGCCAAGGGGGCAGTGCAACATCGGCGGCGCCGGGGCAGGGGACCGGTCGGGCCGGAAAACGTGTTCGCCTTTTGTCTACAGCGCGCGCATGGAGTCGATATACTCGACGGCCGAAATCCCCCGCGGTGATTTCGTTCCGGACGAAATATACCGTCCGCTTCACACCTTTTTACTAAAGACAGGTCTTTTACACATGACGGAAGTTCGCAACTTGCAACAGATCGCCGAAGCCAAGGCCAAGCTGCAGGAAGAAATGCGCAAGCTGGAAGAGCAGGAGCGGCAGGCGCGCGAGGGCGAAACCAATGCGGCGCATGCCAACGTGCTGTCGCTGCTGGAGCAGTTCGCCGAGTTCTTCAGCGCCAAGCAGCGCAACGAGATCGCCGCCTACGTGACCAGCGCAGCGCCCAAGCCGGCCAGCAGCAAGTCCGCCGGCGGCCGCAGCGAGGTCAAGCCGAAGTACCAGTTGCCGCACACCGGCGAGACCTGGTCCGGCCGCGGTCGCACGCCGAAGGCATTCGCCGCCTGGGAAGGCACCGCCGCCTACAACGAATGGAAGGCGCGCCACCCGGATCTGAAGTTCCCGCTCTTCAAGTATTGAGCGAACGAAGAAAGGCCAGGAATTCCTGGCCTTTTTTTATGCCCGATCGTTGACCCGATCGCGCTGCGCGGACGGGGCGGCGCGATCGGCCCGGCCGCGCCCGCTCAGCGCGTGGCCGCCAGCAGCGGCTGCAGCCGTGGTTCCAGTTCGCGCCGGCGCCAGCCCGCCAGCGGTGCCGGCCATTGCGCGCTTTCCAGCAGGGCTTCCAGGTGCTTGCGCGAGGCGAGCAGGCCGTCGGGCAGGCCGAGTTCGGCGCTGCGCGCGGCCACCGCGTCCTGCAGCCGCTTCAGCGCGGCCTTGTTGTCGTCGCTGGCGGCCAGCGCCTGCGGGGCGTCGGTTTCGTCGGCCAGTGGGGTGGTCAGCGCCTGCCACACCGCATCGCTGAGCTTGCGCGGCGCCTTGGGGTGTTTGTCGAACAGCGCCAGCATGGCCGGTTGGTCCTGCGGCGGGAAGCGCGCCAGGGTGGCGGCCAGTTCGTTGTCCAGGATCCAGCTGCGCGGTTTGTCGTTGTGCCGGGCCTGCGCGTCGCGCCAGCGCAGCAGGCGCAGCAGGCGCAATTGCGCGGGGCGGTCCATGAACTGCGCCGAGCGCATGCCCAGGTGCGGCCAGCGTTCGCCGTCGTCGTGCTCGACGGTGCCGAGCAGGCGTTCGCCGTCCTCGTGCAGCCAGTCGCCGCGCTCCAGGGTCTGCAACCGCGCCTGCAGGTTGTCGTGCAGCGCGAACAGATGGCGCACGTCGTCGGCGGCGTACTCCAGCTGCGCCGGCGACAGCGGGCGGCGCAGCCAGTCCGAGCGGGTCTCGCCCTTGGCCAGGTGCACGCCGGTGATCTCCAGCACCAGCTTCTGGTAGCCCATGCCGGCGCCGAGCCCGGCCAGGCCGGCGGCGATCTGGGTGTCGAACAGCGGCCGCGGCAGGGTGCCGCAGGCGCACTTGAAGGCGACCAGGTCTTCGCTGGCGCTGTGCATGATCTTGAGGATGTCCGGGTCGCTCAGCCACGGCGCCAGCGTCTGCGGCATGCCCGGGATCAGCGGGTCGATCAGCAGGATTTCGTCGCCTACGACCATCTGCACCAGCGCCAGTTGCGGCCAGTAGGTCCGTTCGCGGACGAATTCGGTATCCAGGCCGATGCGGGCCGGTCGCTGCGCCAGCCGTTCGCTCAGCTCGGCAGGTTGCTTGATCCAGTAAGGCACGTGATTTCCGTTGACTGCAGGGTTTGCTCAGGCAGGCGAGAATAGCCTAACGTCGCTCCGCCGGCCGCACGGCGCGCCGGACGGGATGGCGTCGCAAGGTCCATGGTTCGGAGGGAAAGTGCGCAGCAGCGGCGTTGTGATGGTCTGGAGCATGCTTGCGGCGGCGCTGGTCGGCTGTGCGCGGCAGCCGTCGGCGCCGGCCGCCGAGACCGCGCCTGCGACCGCCGCTGCCACCGCCACCGCTACGGCGCAGTCGGCGCCGGTCAAGCCGGTGCAGGCGCCCAGCGTGACCATCGGCGGCGAGGATGCGGCCGAGACCGTGGCGCGCTGGCAGCCGCCGTTGCCGACCCTGACGCGCAGCGGCCTGCCGCAGGCGCGGCGCCAGGCGGCGCGCGCGCTGGCCGAAGATCGCCTGTTCGAGGATGCGCAGTCGGCGATTCCGCTGTACCTGGCGATCCGCAGCCTGGCGCCGAACGATCGCGTTGCCCAGGACGGCCTGCGCAAGGCGCGGCGGCGCCTGTTGCAACTCGGCGCGCAGGCGCTGGGCGATCCGGATCTTTCCGAACGCACGCTCGAGCAGGCCGCGCGCATCGCGATGGTGGCGCTGTGGCTGGATGCCGATGACCCGGCGGTGCGGCGCCTGCAGCAGCGGGTGGAGACCGCCTCGCGGGTGCTGGCCTACAACCGCGCCGGCGAGGACGACCTGCGCGGCGGCCGCCTGGGCGAGGACGGCAATGGCGCCCTGGCCAATTTCCGTGAGGCGTTGCTGCTGGATGCGGACGATGCGCGCGCGCGGCAGGGCGTGGCGGCGGTGGAAAGCGCGCTGATCCGTCGCGCCGAGACGGCCGCGGCGGCCTCGGATTTCGCCGCCGCCGGCAGTTGGCTGGCGCGCGCGGCGCGGGTGCGCGAGGACGCGCCCACGGTGCACGACGCGCGCGAGCGCGTGGAGCAGGTGCGGGTGGCGCGCATCGCCGCCTTGCGCGATGCGGGCCTGCGCGATCTGGCCACCCCGGCCGGATTGAAGTCGGCGCGCGAGCGCCTGGGCGACGTGCTGCGCATCGCCGATCCCGGCGACCCGGTGGCGGCGATGCTGCGCGAACGCATCGACCTGGCCACCCACTACGGCAGCTTCCGCCCCGGCCAGGTGTTCACCGACGGCATGCACGACGGCGGGCGCGGTCCGCAGATGATCGTGGTGCCGCACGGCGGCTTCCGCATGGGCGCGGCCGAGACCGAACCCGGCGCCTCGCCGGCGGAGATGCCGCAGCACTACGTGCGCTTCGACCGCGGTTTCGCCATGTCGATCACCGAGGTCACCGTGGCCGAGTTCCGCCGTTTCGTGGAGGCGACCAATGCGCGTCCGCGCGCCACCCGCCGCGGCCATTCCACCGTCTACGACGAACGCAGCGGCAACTTCGTGCGCCGCAACGGCGTGGACTGGCAGTCCGATTACCAGGGCGCCCGGGCGGCGCCGAACAGCCCGGTGATGCACGTCAGCGTGCGCGACGCCGAGGCCTATGCGGCCTGGCTGTCGCAGCAGACCGGGCGGCATTACCGGCTGCCCAGCGAGGCCGAGTTCGAATACGCCCTGCGCGCCGGCGGCCGCGGCCGCTATCCCTGGGGCAACGCCGGCACGCCGCCGCGCGGCAGCGGCAACTTCACCGGCGGCGGCGACGTCTCGCCCAGCGGGCGGCACTGGCGCAATGCCTTCGTCGGCTACACCGACGGCTTCTGGGGCCCGGCCCCGGTGGCCAGTTTTTCCGCCAACGCCTGGGGCCTGCACGACATGGCCGGCAACCTCAGCGAGTGGGTCGCCGACTGCTGGCACGCCAGTTATCGCCGCGCGCCGGCCGACGGCGCGGCCTGGTACAACCCGGGCTGCCGCTCGCGGGTGGTGCGCGGCGGCAACTGGGCCAATGCGCCGGAGCAGACGCGCGCGGCCTGGCGGCTGATGCAGGATTCGGACAGCACCAGCGCACGCGTCGGCTTCCGCCTGGTGCGCGGCATTTGACGCCGCCGCGCCAGGGCCGGCGCTAGATTGCCTCACCAGTCAGCGAGGGGGAGTGCGATGAACCAAGTCTTCGGCCGCCAGGGCGGCGAACCGGGCGGCGGCCGCCGTGGACCGCTGGGCGGGGTGCGCTGGCTGGTACTGCTGGGGTTTGCCGTGTATGCCGGGTTCTACTGGTTCTCCAACCGCAGCGAGGATCCGTACACCGGCGAACAGGTGCTGATCGACCGCTCGTTGAATGTGGAGGACGAGAAGGCGCTGGGTCTGCAGGCGTACCAGGAGATTCTGGCGCAGGAACATCCGGTCGATCCGCAGTCGCAGGTGGCGCAGCAGGTGCGTGCGATCGCGCAGCGGCTGATCGCCAAGGTCGACGTGGTCGAGGACGCGCTGGCCGCCGAGCACGGCATGCAGGCCAAGCATTACGCGCGCGGCTTCGACTGGGACGTCAACGTGATCGAGTCCGACCAGGCCAATGCGTTCTGCCTCCCCGGCGGCAAGATGGCGGTCTACACCGGGCTGCTGCCGGTGGCCAAGAACGCCGACGCGATGGCGGTGGTGATGGGCCACGAGATCGCGCATGCGCTGCTGCGGCATGGCGCGCAGCGCATGGCCCAGCAGAAGCTGACCCAGATCGGGCAGATGGCCGGCGCCGCCGGCGGCCTGGATCCGCAACAGCAGCAGATGGCGATGGCGGCGATGGGCTATGGCTACCTGCTGCCTTACGCGCGCAGCCACGAGACCCAGGCCGACGAAGTGGGCCTGATGCTGGCCGCGGCGGCCTGTTTCGATCCGCGCGAGGCGGTGCCGCTGTGGGAGCGGATGAGCGCCAGCAGCGGCGGCCAGGCGCCGCCGGAGTTCGCCTCCACCCATCCCAATCCGGGCACCCGCATCCAGAACCTGCAGGCGCTGATGCCCAAGGCGCTGGAGTACCGGCAGCGCTTCTGCGAGTCCGCGCGTGGTGCTTCGCAGTAAGCGCTGCCGTCGCCGCACGCGTTGGCTGCCTTGTCGCTGAACGCCGCGCGCTTATCCACGCTCGCGTGCACGGCGGCGGGGGCATGATGCGCTCCACACCATCAGGAGCACTGCCATGAAACGCCTGCTGCTGTCCTCCCTCGTCGCCATGGCCGTGCTGGCCGGCTGCGCCACCAACCGGCTCAGCGACGACGAGCGTCTGACCCTGTACCGCGCCCACGCCGGTGCGCCGGTGCGCGACTTCCAGTACTTCAACCGGCTCAGCGGCTGGACCGCACTCGGCGACAGCGCGCTGGCGGTGTGGACGCGCCCGAACCAGGCCTATCTGCTGGAATTCGCCGGCACCTGCCAGGACCTGGATTTCGCCCCCAGCATCGCCATCACCCATTTCGGCAGCCAGGTCTCGGCGAAGTTCGACGATGTGCTGGTGCTCGGCGGCGGCCCCGCCGCGATTCGCCTGCCGTGCCGCATCGACAGCATCCGCCCGCTCGACGTCAAGGCGCTGCGCACCTCGGAGAAGGAACTGCGCGAGGCCAAGGTGCAGGAGCGGGCGCAGCAGGCGCCTGGGAGCTGACGCAGTGCCGGGATTCGGGATTCGCGAGGCGGCGCGCGCGGTGGTGCGGCTAGTGTGATGTCGCGCCGTCGCTTGCTGGTGCAGCCTGTTGCGTCATGTGCACTGCAAGGTGCTGTGCGGCACGCCCTTATGGCTCCGGGGTGCACGCTTCAGCCGCGACGGGTATTACCGGTAAGGCCGTGTCGCGGCTGAAGACGCTCCTGGAGGTCGGGTGAGGTGCGACGAACGCAGGCGCTTGGCGGTGTCTGAGCGTCGGTACGTGGGAGTGACGCGACGACGCGGTGGTGCTCAGGAGGCCTGGTCGGGCGCCACGTAGCCGTCGGGTTTGTCGGCGCCGCCCTGGAACAGGAACTTTTCCAGTTCCGCTTCCAGGAACGCGCGGTGCTTGGGATCGCGCGGCGACAGCCGGTTCTCGTTGATCAGCATGGTCTGGTGCGCCAGCCAGGCCTGCCAGCCGGCCTTGCCGATGTGCGCGAACACGCGCTTGCCGAGCTCGCCGGGATAGGGCACGTAATCGAGCCCTTCGGCGTCGCGTTGCTGGTACTGGCAGAAGACGGTGCGGGACATGGCAACAATTCCTGGCGGTGCGTGCGGCGGCGCGCGCTGGCGCGCTAGAGACCGTCGAGCAGTTTGCGGATCGGTGCGGGCAGGCCCAGCGTCGACAGGTCGGCGCGCGCCACCCAGCGCAGGTCGTCATTGTCGCCCAGCGCATCGCCCATGGCGACCTTGCGCAGGCGCAGTGGCTGCAGGTGCAGGCGGTAATGGCTGAAGGTGTGCACGATCGGCGGCAGCGCTTCGGCGTCGTCGTAGGCGCGCCCGCGCATCCAGCGCGCGTACCAGGCGCGCAGCTCGCTGTCGGTGTCGGCCTGCGGCAGGGTCCACAGCGAGGCCCAGATGCCGGTCGGCGGCCGCCGCTGCAGCAGCAATTCGCCGGCGGCGTTCTCCAGCAACAGCGCCAGCGCCTCGCGCTCGGGCAGGGTCTTGCCCGGCTTGGGCGTGGGCAGCGCTTCGACCAGGCCGTCGCGGCGCGCCACGCAGTCGTCCTGCAGCGGGCACAGCACGCAGGCCGGGTTGGCGCGGGTGCACAGGGTGGCGCCGAAATCCATCTGCGCCTGGGTGTAGTCGGCCATGCGCCCGTCCGGCACGGCGGCCACGTGGTCGTGCGCGAGCGCCCACAGCGGCTTTTCCACCGCCGGCAGGCCGGGGTAGCCGGCGATGCCGTGGTAGCGGGTCAGCACGCGCTTGACGTTGCCGTCGAGGATCGGGAAGCGGTCGTTCCAGGCCTGGCTGAGGATCGCGCCGGCGGTGCTGCGGCCGATGCCGGGCAGCGCATGCAGGGCCTCGAAATCGCGCGGCAGCTCGCCGCCGTGCAGTTCCACGCAGCGCTTGGCGGCAGCATGCAGGTTGCGCGCACGGGCGTAGTAGCCGAGACCGGCCCATTGCGCCATCACCGCGTCGTTGTCGGCGGCGGCCAGTGCCGGCAGGGTCGGGAAGTGCTGCAGGAAGCGCAGGAAGTAGGGGATGACCACCGCCACCTGGGTCTGCTGCAGCATGATCTCCGACAGCCACACCCGGTACGGACTGCGCGGATGCTGCCAGGGCAGGTCATGCCGCCCGTTGCGGTCGAACCAGGCGAGCAGGCGGGTGGGGAAGGTGTCGGGCTGGCGCATGCTGGCATCTGAGTTCCTTCTCCCCTCGGGAGAAGGTGCCCCGAAGGGGCGGATGAGGGTACGGGCGAAGCCTGGTGCGGTTTGGGTAGTGCGCATGCCGGCATGGCGGGCTCCGCCGTACCCTCACCCCAACCCCTCTCCCGGGGGGAGAGGGGCTTTGCATCAGCCGCCCAAGGCGTCGGGCAGCAACGCGTCGACGAAGGCTTCGGCGTCGAACACGCGCAGGTCTTCGGGGCGCTCGCCGATGCCGGCAAAGCGGATCGGGATGCCGAATTCGCGGGCCAGGGCGAACACCACGCCGCCCTTGGCGGTGCCGTCGAGCTTGGTCACCACCAGGCCGGTGACGCCGACCGCGGCGTGGAACTGGCGCAGTTGCGACAGCGCGTTCTGGCCGGTGGTGCCGTCGATGACCATCAGCACCTCGTGCGGGGCGCTGGGGTCGAGCTTGCCGAGCACGCGGCGGATCTTGCCCAACTCGTTCATCAGCCCGGTCTGGGTGTGCAGGCGGCCGGCGGTGTCGGCGATCAGCACCTCGGTGCCGCGCGCCTTGCCGGCCTGCAGCGCATCGAAGGCCACCGAGGCGGCGTCGGCGTTCTGGCCCTGCGCGATCACGGTCACACCGTTGCGCTCGCCCCAGGCCTGCAACTGCGCTACCGCGGCGGCGCGGAAGGTGTCGCCGGCGGCCAGCATCAGGCTGTGGCCCTCGTCCTTGAAGCGCTTGGCCAGCTTGCCGATGGTGGTGGTCTTGCCGACGCCGTTGACGCCGACGGTCAGCACCACGAAGGGCTTTGCATTGCGGTCGATCTGCAGCGGCCTGGCCACCGGCTGCAGGATCGCCAGCAGGTCGGCGCGCAGCGCCTGCTGCAGCGCCCTGGCGTCGGCGAACTCGCGCGCCTTCATGCGCTTGCGCAGGCTCTCGATCAGCGCGGTGGTGGCGGGAATGCCGACGTCGGCGGTGATCAGCGCGGTCTCGATCTCGTCGAGCAGGTCGTCGTCGAGCTTGGGGTTGCGCGAGAACAGGCTGCCGACGCTGCGCGCGAAGCTGCTGTTGCGCAGACGCTCGCGCCAGCCGGGCTTGCCGGCCGGGGCGGCGGGCGGCGCGTCGCTGCGGACGAGGTTGGCGTCGGCTGCGGGCACGGACGCGGTGGCCGGCGCTGGAGCCGCGGGGGCGGGCGTTGGCGTCGGCACGCTCGGTGCCGGCGCGGCGGCCGGGGCCGGCACATGGGCCTGCGGTGGCGGCGTGGGCGCTGCGTGCGGCAGCGGGGTCGGTTGCGGCTGCGGCACCGCGACCGGGGCCGGCGCCTGCACGGGATGTTCGGCGACCGGCGCGGACGTCGGCTGCGGGGTGGCGGCGGGCGCGGGAGCGGCGGGCGCTGCTTCAGCGGCAGGCGGCGCCGGCGGCGCAGGCGCAGCGGGCTCGGCGCTTGCCGGCTTGGGGAAGGCGGCGGCCAGTTCCTCGATGCTGTAGCGCTGCGTGCGGCTCTCGCCGGCGTTGTCCTGGGGCTTGTTGCGGCGGAATAGGCTGACCATGGATGACGCGTGGACCGGAAACGAAGAATGCTACCACTTGCGACCTGAGCGGCCGGTGCAGCGGGGCGGACCGGGATGGTTGGCGGGGTGGGCTTCGGGCGTCGCGACTGCGTGTGTCGCGCCAGGCGCGGTTCCTGGCCCTTTGCGGGATCAGCCGCGACAGGCGGGTGCCCACTGAAGCACAGTCGCAGGGTGCAGTTGCGGAATTGCCATGGTTTTTCGACGTAATGGCTCCGCCGCACCCTCACCCCAACCCCTCTCCCGGAGGGAGAGGGGCTTGTCACTGTGGGCGCGGGTGTTCCTGGGGAGTCGAAACTGCTCCTGCGACAGCCTCAACAGCGTCGCGATCCCAACGCCCGCATTCAGCCAAAAAACCAATCCCGATTCCCCATTCCCCATTCCCAGCTCTTCACAGCTTGCCCTTCATCGACCGGTAGTCGCGCGGGGTCATGCCCACGGTGGCCTTGAACTGGCGGGCGAAGGCGCTCTGGTCGGCGAAGCCGCACAACTGGCCGATGCTGGCGATGCTGTCGTCGCCGTGCAGCAGGCGCATCGCCGCTTCGATGCGCATCTTGGTCAGCAACTGCTGCGGGGTCAGCTGGAACACGCGGCGGAAGTGCCGCTCCAGTTGCGCCACCGACAGCTCGGCCAGGTCGGCCAGGGTCTGCACGCGCAGGTTGTCGCCGTAGTGCGCCTGCATGTGTTCCATGGCGCGGCTGATGCGCTCGTAGGCGGAATGGCGGCTGTCCGGCTGGCCCAGGTCGCGGGAGATGCCGACCACGCCGATCACCTCCTCGCCCTCGCACAGCGGGCGCTTGAAGGTCAGGCACCAGCCGGGGGTGCGGTTGGGGAACAAGTGCACTTCGAGCTGGTTCTCGATCACCTCGCCGCACAGCACGCGCCGGTCCTGCATCAGGTAGCTGCCGCCCAGCGGCAGCGGGAACACGTCCGCGGCCGACTTGCCGATCAGGTCGGCGCGGTATTTCTTGCCCAGCCGCCGCACCAGGGTCAGGTTGACGTGGGTGTAGCGGCCGTCGCGGTCCTTCACGAAGAACACCACGTCCGGCAGGGCGTCGAACAGCGTCTGCAGTTCCAGTGCCGAAATCAGAGTGTCCATGGCGTTCACCTGCGGAAGTGGGCGGCGGTGCGGGCGCGCCGCCGCGCGTCCCCCGAATGCCGATGCTAGCCTAAGTCGGCACCGGCGGGCGTCGCCGGGTTGTGCGAACTTCCGCATTGGCGACAGGCAAACGCTGCTAGCCGGCGACGGTGCCGAATGTGAGCATGGCCCCATGCATACACTCGATGTCATCGACTCGCACAGCGCCGGCGAACCGACCCGTGTCGTCGTCTCCGGCTTCCCCGATCTGGGAACCGGTTCCCTGGCCGAGCGCCGTGAGCTGTTCCGCACGCGCTTCGACCGCTGGCGCAGCGCCATCGCATGCGAACCGCGCGGCTCGGACACCATGGTCGGCGCGCTGCTGCTGCAGCCGGTGGCCGCCGATGCCTGCGCGGCGGTGATCTTCTTCAACAACGTCGGCTACCTGGGCATGTGCGGCCACGGCACCATCGGCTTGGTGCGCACGCTGGCCGAACTGGGCCGGCTGAGCGCGGGCACGCACCGCATCGAGACGCCGGTGGGCACGGTCGGCGTGGAACTGCACGCCGACGGTCGCGTCTCGGTCGACAACGTCGAGAGCTACCGCCATGCCACCGGCGTCGAAGTGCAGGTGCCCGAGTATGGGCGCGTGCGCGGCGACGTGGCCTGGGGCGGCAACTGGTTCTTCATCACCGAACAGACGCCATGCGCGCTGGAGCTGCGCCACCAGCGCGCGCTGACCGCCTACACCGAGGCGGTGCGGCTGGCGCTGGAGGCGGCCGGCATCCGCGGCGCCGACGGTGGCGAGATCGATCACATCGAGATCAACGGGCCGGCGCCGGACGCCAGCGCCGACGCGCGCAACTTCGTGCTGTGCCCGGGCCTGGCCTACGATCGGTCGCCGTGCGGGACCGGCACCAGCGCCAAGCTGGCGTGCCTGGCCGCCGACGGCAAGCTGGCGCCGGGCCAGGTGTGGCGGCAGCAGGGCATCCTCGGCAGCGTGTTCGAGGGCAGCTACACGGCCGGTGCGCGCGGGGTACTGCCGCGCATCACCGGGCAGGCCTACATCACTGCGCGCGCGCAGTTGTCGATCGATCCGCAGGATCCGTTCGCCTGGGGCATTGGCGCCGCATGAGCGGTTTCGACCTGATCGTCGTCGGCGCCGGCATCGTCGGCGCGGCCTGCGCCGATGCGGCGGCGGCCGCCGGTCTGCGCGTGGCGATCGTCGAGTCGGGCAGTATCGGCGGCGGTTCCACCGCCGCGGCGATGGGGCATTTGGTGGCCATGGACGACGATCCGGCGGAACTGGCGCTGTCGGCGTACTCGCTGCGTCTGTGGGAAGAATTTGCGCCGCTGCCGGAGGCCGAGTTCAGCCGCTGCGGCACGCTGTGGGTGGCGCGCGAGGCACGCGAACTGGAGGCGATTCCGGCCAAGATCCAGCGGCTGGCCGCGGCCGGCGTGCACGCCGAGGCGCTCGATGCGCAGCGCTTGTACCAACTGGAGCCGGCGCTGGTGCCGGGCCTGGCCGGCGGCATGCGCGTGGCCGCCGAGGCGGTGGTGTATCCGCCGCGGATGGCGCGCTACCTGGTCGAGCGTGCCTGCGCCGCCGGTGCGCAGCTGTACGCCGGGCGTCGCGCCACTGCGCTGGCCGATGCCGGCGTGCGTCTGGACGACGGCAGCGCGCTGCATGGCCCAGTGCTGGTCGCCACCGGCTGCGCCGTGCCGGAGCTGTTGCCGGAACTGCCGATGCGCGCGCGCAAAGGGCAACTGGTGATCACCGACCGCTATCCGGGCTTCGTCGCCCATCAATTGCTGGAACTGGGCTACGCCGACAGCGCGCACGGCAGCGACGGCAGCAGCGTGGCGTTCAACGTGCAGCCGCGGCCGACCGGGCAACTCCTGATCGGCTCCTCGCGCGAATTCGATGCGACCGACCGCGCGGTGTCGATGCCGATGCTGCAGCGGATGCTGGAGCGCGCCTTCGCGTTCTTGCCGGGCCTGCGGCAACTGCAGGCGATCCGGGTGTGGACCGGCCTGCGTCCGGCCACGCCGGACGGGCGCCCGTACCTGGGCGCGGTGCCGGAGCGGCGCGACGTGTGGGTCGCGGCCGGCCACGAGGGCCTGGGCGTGACGACGGCGCTGGGCAGTGCGCGCCTGCTGCTGGACCAATTGCTGCAGCGGCCCACGGCCATCGACGCGGCGCCGTACGCGCCGGCGCGGGCGTTGGCATGAGCGCGCGCATATTGCGCCTGCAGGTCGACGGCCGCGACGTCGAAGT
Source organism: Xanthomonas sp. LF07-6 (assembly GCF_034105445.1). Classification (NCBI taxonomy): domain Bacteria; kingdom Pseudomonadati; phylum Pseudomonadota; class Gammaproteobacteria; order Lysobacterales; family Lysobacteraceae; genus Xanthomonas; species Xanthomonas sp. LF07-6. The sequence continues at coordinate 279,851 of NZ_JAXGGI010000001.1, read as the reverse complement.
GCCTGATGGCAGCAGCGTGGCCGCGGCGGTGGCGCAGGTGGCCACGCATTTCCGCCGCTCGCGCAGCGGGCAACCGCGCGCGCCGCTGTGCGGCATGGGCGTGTGCGCCGAGTGCCGGGTGCGCATCGACCGCGTCGGCCAGTTGCGCGCCTGCATCACCCCGGCGCGCGACGGCATGCAGGTGTGGACCGATGGCTGAGCCGCGCACCCACTTCGAGGTCTTGGTGATCGGCGCCGGGCCGGCCGGGCTGGCGGCGGCGCTGGCCGCGGCCGGGCATGGCCGCCGCGTCGGCCTGGTCGATCTGCAGGCGCGTGCCGGCGGGCAGATCTGGCGGCACGACGTGGCCCAGGCGCCGCCGCGCCTGGCCGCGCGCACGCTGGCGCAACTGGCGGCCAGCGCCGTGACCTTCCTGCCGCAGACCCAGGTGCTGCTGGCGCAGGACCGGCAACTGCTCACCGATGGACCCGATGGCCCGCGCTGGCTGGGCTACGACGCGCTGGTGCTGGCCACCGGCGCGCGCGAATTGCTGTTGCCGTTCCCGGGCTGGACCCTGCCCGGGGTGACCGGCGCCGGCGGCGCCCAGGCGCTGGCCAAGCAGGGCTGGCCGCTGCGCGGGCGGCGCGTGCTGGTCGCCGGCAGCGGGCCGCTGCTGCTGGCCTCGGCGGCGACGCTGCATCGCCACGGCGCGCAGGTGCTGGGCATCGTCGAACAGGCGCCGTGGCGCGCGCTGGCCGCGTTCGCCGCGCAGCTGCCGCTGCGTTGGCCGGACAAGGCGCTGCAGGCGCTGGCGCTGCGCACGCAACTGGCCGGGGTCGGCTACCACGCCGGCAGCGTGGTGCTGGCCGCGTACGGCGAGGGCCGCGTGCAAGAGGCGGAGATCGACGGCCCGCGCGGCCGCCGCCGTCTCGCCTGCGATCAACTGTCGGTGGGCTACGGCCTGGTGCCGAACGTGGAATTGGCGCAACTGCTGGGCTGCCGGCTGGGCCGCAGCGGCGCGCATCCGTGCGTGGCGGTGGATGCGCAACTGCGCACCAGCGTCGACGGCGTGTACGCCGCGGGCGAGGCGCTGGGCATCGGCGGGCGCGATTGCGCGCGGGTGGAAGGCGCCATCGCCGGCCACCTGGCCGCCGGCCAGGACGCCGCTGCGCAGGCGCTGCAGCCGCAGCGGCGACGTGCGCGCGCCTTCGCTGAACTGCTGCAGCGCCAGTTCGCGCTGGATCCACGCATCCACGCGCTGGCCGCGCCGGACACGCTGGTGTGCCGCTGCGAAGACGTGCCGCTGTCCGCGCTGCAGGGCCATGCCGACCTGCGCGACGCCAAGCTGGCCTCGCGCTGCGGCATGGGCGCCTGCCAGGGCCGCATCTGCGGCAGTGCGCTGACCGAACTTGGCCTGGCCACGCGCGCCGCCGATTTCTCCGACGACGGCCGCCGGCCGCCGCTGTTCCCGGCGCGGCTGGACGCGCTGGCCCATCCCTGTCCGGACCCCGCTCCGGACACCGCTTGCGCCGCGCCGTCGCGCGCGGCATCCCTTCGCAACTCTCCACAAGGTGTACATCCATGAGCAAGGCTTCCTTCTGGTACGGCGTGCTGCCGGCCATCACCACCCCGTTCAACGCCGACGGCAGCATCGACCACGCGTTCCTGGCCAAGCATGCGCAGCTCATGATCGACGCCGGCTGCACCGCGATCGTGCCGCTGGGCTCGCTGGGCGAGGCGGCCACGCTGAGCTTCGACGACAAGCTGGCGATCCTGAAGACCCTGGTGCAGGCGGTCGACGGCCGCATCCCGGTGGTGCCGGGCATCGCCGCGCTGTCCACCGACGAGGCCGTGCGCCTGGCGCAGGCGGCCAAGCAGGTCGGCTGCGGCGGCCTCATGGTGCTGCCGCCGTACGTGTATTCCACCGACTGGCGCGAGATGGGCGCGCACATGCGCGCGGTGATCGCCGCCACCGACCTGCCGGCGATCCTGTACAACAACCCGATCGCCTACAAGACCGATTTCAGCCCGGCGCAGATCGCCGAGCTGGCCGCCGAGTTCCCGAACCTGCAGGCGGTCAAGGAATCCTCCGGCGACGTGCGCCGCTTCGCCGCGCTGGGCGAACTGCTCGGCGACCGCCTGGTGCTGCTGGTGGGCATGGACGATGCGATCGTCGAAGGCCTGAGCATGGGCGCCAAGGGCTGGATCGCCGGCCTGGTCAACGCGTATCCGAAGGAGTCGGTGAAGCTGTTCGAGCTGGCCCGCGACGGCGGCTACCCGGCGGCCAAGGCGCTGTACGACTGGTTCCTGCCGCTGCTGCGCCTGGACACCGTGCCCAAGTTCGTCCAGCTGATCAAGCTGGTGCAGGAGAAGGTCGGCCTGGGCAGCGAGCGCGTGCGCGCGCCGCGGCTGGTGCTGGAAGGCGCCGAGCGCGAGGCCGCGCTGAAGGTCATCGACCACGCCATCGCCACCCATCCCGGGCACTGAGATGAGCACGCAACCGCTGTTGCTGGCCGGCCATTGGCAGGCCTCGCTGGAAGAGCGCGGCAGTTTCCGCGCCGAGGACCCGCGCGACGGGAGCGAGTTCGGCCCGTCGTTCCCGATCAGCGGCGCCGCCGACCTGGAAGCGGCGCTGAGCGCGGCGGCGCTGAGCGCCGATGCGCTGGCCGCGGCTGCGCCGGAACGCATCGCCGGGTTCCTGGATGCGTACGCGGACGCGATCGACGCCGACGTCGAGCGCCTGGTGGCGCTGGCCCATGCCGAAACCGGCCTGCCGGTGGAGCCGCGCTTGGCCAAGGTGGAACTGCCGCGCGCCAGCGGGCAGTTGCGCCAGGCCGCACAGGCAGTGCGCAGCCACAGCTGGGCGCAGCCGGTGATCGACACCGCGGCCGGCCTGCGCGCGCAGCTGGGGCCGCTGCACAAGCCGGTGCTGGTGTTCGGTCCGAACAATTTCCCGTTCGCGTTCAACGCGGTGGCCGGCAGCGATTTCGCCTCGGCCATCGCCGCACGCAATCCGGTCATCGCCAAGGCGCATCCCTCGCATCCGGCCACCAGCCAGCGCCTGGCCCAGCTCGCGCACCAGGCGCTGCTGGCGCATGACCTGCCGGCGGCGACGGTGCAGTTGCTCTACCACTTCGACAGCACGCTGGGCCTGGAGCTGGCCGGCGATCCGCGGCTGGGTGCGATCGGCTTCACCGGCAGCCGTGCCGGCGGGCTGGCGCTGAAGGCCGCCGCCGACCGCGCCGGCGTGCCGGCCTACGTCGAGTTGTCCAGCGTCAATCCGGTGTTCCTGCTGCCGGGCGCGCTGGCCGAACGCGGTGCGGCGCTGGCGCAGGAGTTCTTCGCCTCCTGCACCATGGGCAGCGGCCAGTTCTGCACCAACCCGGGCATCGTGGTGGTGCCCGAGGGCGAGGCCGGCGATGCCTTCGTCGCCGCGGCCACCGCGCATTTCGCCGCGGCTGCGCCGGCGCTGCTGTTCTCGCGCGGCGTGCTGGAGCACCTGCAGCGGAGCGTGGGCATGCTGCGCGATGCCGGCGCCACGGTGCTGGCCGGTGGCGAGGCCGATGCCGGCCCCGGCTATCGGCATGCGCCGACCCTGCTGCAAGTGTCGGCCGAGGCCTTCCTGCAGCAGCCCGAGGCGCTGCAGACCGAGGCGTTCGGCCCGGTCAGCCTGATCGTGCGCGGCGGCGGGTTGGGGCAGTTGACCGCCCTGGCGCGCAGCTTCGAGGGCAATCTCACCGGCACGCTCTATCGCGCCGCCGATGGCAGCGACGACATGGCCTTCGCCGCGCTGGCCGCGGCGCTGCGTCCGCGGGTCGGTCGCCTGATCTGCAACAAGATGCCGACCGGCGTGGCGGTGAGCCCGGCGATGAACCATGGCGGCCCGTATCCGAGCACCGGCCATCCGGGCTTCACTGCCGTCGGCATGCCCGCGGCGATCCGCCGCTTCGCCGCGCTGCACAGCTACGACGGCGTGCCCGACGCACTGCTGCCGCCGTTGCTGCGCGATCGCAATCCCGGCGGCGTGCAGCGCTTGATCGACGGCTGCTGGAGTACCGCCGACGTGGAGCCGCGCGCATGAGCGAGCAGGCCCAGATCGGCGGGTTGACCCTGGAGCAGGCGCACGCGCAACTGGCGCCGTGGCCACACCGCGCGCCGGCGATCCAGCAGCAGGAGTACCGGCAGCGTCTGGCCAACGCGCGCGCGCTGATGCGCGCGCACGGCGCCGACGCGTTGCTGATCGGTGCCGGCGCTTCGTTGCGCTACTTCACCGGCGTGCCGTGGGGCGCCAGCGAGCGCCTGGTGGCGATGTTGCTCACCGCCGAAGGCGATCCGCTGCTGATCTGCCCGGCGTTCGAGGAAGGCTCGCTGGACGCGGTGCTGTCGGTGCCGGTGCGCAAGCGCCTGTGGCAGGAACACGAGGATCCGCACGCGCTGGTCGCCGAGGCCTTGCTGGAACTGGACGCGCAGAGCCTGGCGCTTGACCCGGGCGTGGCCTTTGCGGTGCACACCGGGCTGACGGCGGTGCTGGGGCGGATCGCCATCCGCGATGCGGCGGCCATCGTCGACGGTTGCCGCATGCGCAAGTCGCCGGCGGAACTGGCGCTGATGCAGCAGGCCTGCGACATGACCCTGCAGGTGCAGCGGCTGGCCGCCGGGCTGATCCACGAAGGCATCACCACCGCGGAACTGACCCGCTTCATCGACCAGGCGCACCGCGCGCTCGGCGCCGACAACGGCTCGACCTTCTGCATCGTGCAGTTCGGCCATGCCACCGCGTATCCGCACGGCATTCCCGGCGTGCAGGCGCTGCGCCCGGGCGAACTGGTGCTGATCGATACCGGCTGCACGGTGCAGGGCTACCACTCCGACATCACCCGCACCTACATCTTCGGCGAGCCCAGCGAGAAGCAGCGACGCATCTGGCAACTGGAGCACGACGCGCAGGCGGCGGCCTTCGCCGCGGTGCGGCCGGGCGTGGCCTGCGCGGTGGTGGACGAGGCCGCGCGCAAGGTGCTGCAGCGTGCCGGGCTCGGCCCGGACTATCAGCTGCCGGGGCTGCCGCATCGCACCGGCCACGGCTGCGGCATGAGCATCCACGAGGCACCGTACCTGGTGCGCGGCAATGCGCTGGCGCTGGCGCCGGGCATGTGCTGCAGCAACGAGCCGATGATCGTGGTGCCGGGCGAGTTCGGCGTGCGCCTGGAGGATCATTTCTACGTCACCGAGGACGGCGCGCAGTGGTTCACGCCCCCGTCGCCGGCGATCGACCGGCCGTTCGCCTGATGCGCAGGGCGGCCGCCTGCCACGTTTGCGCGGCGGCCGCCGCGGTGTGTCACGGGCGCGTGCCGCCCTGCGGAGTTCCTCGATGAAGCACATACGTCTGCCCGTCGTCGGCATGCTGGCACTGGCCCTGCTGAGTGCCTGTCAGCCGTCGGCACCGTCGGCGCCTTCCACGCCGGCGGCAACGGCGCCGGCCAAGGCAAGCACCTCGCCGTCGCAGGCCTTCGCCGCGCTGCTCGATGCGCAGTGGCAGTACCAGCTCGAACACTATCCGGAGTTCGCCAGCATCATCGGCGACAGCCGCTACAACGATCGCTGGAGCGACTATTCGCTCGCCGCGCTGGAGGCCGAACGCCAGGCCATCGCTGCGTTCCTGGCGCGCTTCGATGCGATCGATGCCAAGGCGCTGTCGGCGCAGGAGCAGTTGAGCCTGCAGATGATGCAGCGGCAGTTGCGCGACCGGCTGGAGGCGATCGCGCTGAAGAACGACGAGATGCCGCTGGAACCGGTCGGCGGCATCCAGGTGGCGTTGCCGGGCTACGCGCAGGCGTTCCCATTCGCCAGCGTCAAGGACTACGAGGACTACATCAAGCGCCTGCAGGCGATCCCGGCGCTGCTCGACCAGGTGGTGGCGCTGTCGCGCGCCGGCGCCAGGGACGGGCTGGTGCAGCCGAAGTACCTGCTCGAGCGCATTCCCGCGCAGGTACGCGAGATCGCCGCACCGGCCGGGGCCGACAGTCCGTTCGCGCAGCCGCTGCAGCAGTTTCCTGCGGCAGTGCCGGAGGCCGAGCGGCCGCACCTGCGCGCGGCGATGATCGCGGCGATCGACCAGCAGGTGCGGCCGGCCTATCGCAAGCTCGCCGACTTCGTCGCCGACGAGTACGCGCCGCAGGGCCGCGTCCACGAAGGCCTGTGGTCGCTGCCCGATGGTGCGCGCCGCTACCGCTTCGCGATCCACACCCAGACCGCCACCGATCAGTCGCCCGAGCAGATCCACCAGACCGGCCTGGCCGAGGTCGCGCGCATCGAGGGCGAGATGGGCGTCATCGCCAAGCAGCTCGGCTATGCCGATCTGGCTGCGCTACGCAAGGCGGTGGCCCATGATCGCAAGTTCTTCGCCACCTCGCCCGAGCAGATCCTGCAGCGCTACCGCGACGACATCGCGCAGATGCAGCCGAGGCTGCCGACGTTGTTCGGTACGCTGCCGAAGACGCCGCTGGAGGTCCGCGCGATGCCCGCGTTCCGCGCCACCGCGCCCGGTGCCGAGTACTGGCAGAGCGATGCGCAGGGCAGTAAGCCGGGGCTGGTGATGGTCAACACCAGCGACTACGCGCACCGTACCCTGGTCAACATCGAGGCCACCGCCTACCACGAGGGCGTGCCCGGTCATCACCTGCAGATCTCGCTGGCGCAGACCCTGCCGCTGCCGCCGTTCCGCCAGCAATCCAGCTACAACGCCTACGTGGAAGGCTGGGCGCTGTACGCCGAGCGGCTGGGCAAGGAAGTGGGCTTCTACCGCGATCCGTACAGCGACTACGGCCGCCTGGCCGGCGAGCTGCTGCGCGCGAATCGACTGGTGCTGGATACCGGCGTGCACTACAAGCGCTGGACGCGGCAGCAGATGATCGACTTCTTCCACGCGCATCCGTCCGACGACGAGCCCAGCATCCAGTCCGAGACCGACCGCTACATCGTCTGGCCGGGCCAGGCACTGGGCTACAAGCTCGGCGAACTGGACATCCTGGCGCTGCGCGAGAAGGCCAGGCGCGCGCTGGGCGAGCGCTTCGACATCCGCGCCTTCCACGATGCCATCCTCGGCGGCGGCGCGATGCCGCTGGACCTGCTGGACGCGCGCATCGACGCCTGGATCGCCCAGGTCCAGGCCGGCGCTCCCTCTACTCAGGAGACTTCGCGATGACCTCCCGTTCCCGACTGCGCACGGCGCTGGCCCTGGCCATCGCGTGCACCCTGGCCTGGCAGGACGCTGCCGCCGCCGCGCCCGCAAAGACCGCCGCGCCGGCGGCCGCTGCCCCCGCCGGCGATGCCGGCGCGCGCTTCAAGGCGCTGTACCAGCGCGAGTGGAAATGGCGCCAGGAGCAATTCGCCGGCGCCGACGACGAGGACGCGCAGGGACAGGCCGCCGACCACCTGCCCAAGGTCGATCCGGCCACCCAGGCGCAGCGCACCGCCTACTGGCAGCAGACGCTGCATGATCTGGATGCGATCGACCCGGCGCAGTTGTCGGCGCAGGACCAGGTGAACTACCAGGTCTATCGCCAGCAACTGCAGGTGCTGCTCGACCAGCAGCGGTTCCGCGCCTGGGAAATGCCGTTCAACAGCGACTCCGCGTTCTGGAGCGACCTGGGGTTCACTGCGCGCGCCACCCTGCGCAATCGCGAGGACTACCAGCGCTATCTCGGACAGCTCGCCGACATCCCGCGCTACTTCGACGAGCAGATCGCCAACATGCGCGCCGGCCTGGCGCGCGGTTTCGCCCAGCCCAAAGTGACCCTGCAGGGCCGCGACCAGTCGATCGCCGAGGTCGCGCAGGCGGCGGGCGAGACCAATCTGTTCTACACCCCGTTCAAGCAGATGCCGGCGACGATCCCGGCGCCGTTGCAGGCGCAGTTGCGCGCGCAGGCGCGCACGGCGATCGCCCAGCAGGTGGTCCCGGCCTACGCCAAGCTGCTGCGTTTCATGCGCGAGGAATACCTGCCCAAGGCACGCCCGGCGCTGGCCGCCGAATCGCTGCCCGACGGCGCGGCGTACTACCGCGCGCAGATCCGCGAATACACCACGCTCGACCTCAGCCCCGAGCAGATCCACGCGGTGGGGCTGAAGGAAGTGGCGCGGCTGCGCAAGGAGATGGACCAGGCGATCGTCGACAGCGGTTTCAAGACCCCGCCGGGGCAGCAGACCTTCCCGGCGTTTCTGCACTATTTGCGCACCGATCCCAAGTTTTACGCCAAGACCCCGGAAGAACTGCTCAAGGACGCGGCGTGGATCGCCAAGCGCGTGGACGGCAAGATCGGCGACTACATCGGCCGGCTGCCGCGGCAACGCTTCGCGATCGAGCCGGTGCCGGCGGACCTGGCGCCGTTCTACACCGGCGGCCGCGGTGGCCCGGGTATCTACCTGGTCAACACCTACGACCTGCCGTCGCGTCCGCTGTACAACCTCGCTGCGCTGACCTTGCACGAGTCCTCGCCTGGTCATGCGCTGCAGATGCCGTTGGCGGCCGAGCAGGACAACCTGCCGGATTTCCGCCGCTACACCTTCATTTCCGCGTATGGCGAGGGTTGGGCGGTGTACTCGGAATACTTGGGGCAGGAGATGGGGATGTACGACACCCCGTACGACCGCTTCGGCTACCTGACCTACCAGATGTGGCGTGCGTGCCGGCTGGTGATCGACACCGGCATCCACCACGACGGCTGGACGCGGGAGCAGGCGCAGGCGTTCCTGCGCGACAACACCGCGCTCAGCGAGCACGAGGTGACCACCGAGGTCGACCGCTACATCGCCTGGCCCGGCCAGGCGCTGTCCTACTACCTGGGTGAGTTGAAGATCCTGGAGCTGCGGCGCAAGGCGGAGCAGGCGCTGGGCGAGAAGTTCGACATCCGCGCGTTCCACGACGCGGTGCTGGAGACGGGCTCGGTGCCGCTGCCGGTGCTGGAGCAGCGCATCGACCGGTTCATTGCCGAGGGTGGGAAGTCGCCTTGGTCGAAGGAGGCGGCGAAGTAATAGCCCCTCTCTGGAATAGGGGTTGGGGTGAGGGTCGGGGCGCGAAGCGCATGCGGTAGTTCGGCTGCACGAGGCTTCGCCCGTACCCTCATCCGCCCCTGCGGGGCACCTTCTCCCGGGGGGAGAAGGGGGCTTAAAAGCCCCTCTCCCTCCGGGAGAGGGGTTGGGGTGAGGGTAGGGAACGCCGCAGATCATCGAATCGCCAGTGACACCAATCCAGCGGGAGACGCCATGGCCGCACAAGGCAAGTTCCACAAGCGCTTGAGCCTCACCGATCTGACCTTCATCGGCTTGGGCTCGATCTTCGGGTCCGGTTGGCTGTTCTCGGCCAGCCACGTCTCGGCGATCGCCGGGCCGGCCGGCATCGTCTCGTGGATCGCCGGCGGCGTGGCGGTGCTGCTGCTGGGCCTGGTGTACTGCGAACTCGGCGCGGCGTTGCCGCGCGCCGGCGGCGTGGTGCGCTACCCGGAGTACTCGCACGGCGTGCTGCTCGGCTGGCTGATGGGCTTCATCACCCTGATCGCCTTCTCCAGCCTGATCGCGATCGAGGTGGAAGCGGCACGGCAATACGCCGCGGCGTGGTTCCCCTGGCTCAACCAGGCAGGCAGTACCCATCCCAGCGTCGCCGGCTGGCTGCTGCAACTGGCGCTGCTGGTCGCGTTCTTCCTGCTCAACTACTACAGCGTCAAGACCTTCGCCACCGCCAACAACATCGTCAGCGTGTTCAAGTTCCTGGTGCCGGTGCTGGTGATCGTGCTGCTGATGGCGCACTTCGATGTGCGCAACCTGCACGTGCAGGGCTTCGCGCCGTTCGGCGCGGCCGGGGTGGAGGCGGCGATTTCCGCCGGCGGCATCATCTTCGCCTACCTGGGGCTCACGCCGATCGTGTCGGTGGCCAGCGAGGTGCGCGATCCGCAGCGCAATATCCCGATCGCGCTGATCCTGTCGGTGGCGCTGTCCACGGTGATCTACGTGCTGCTGCAGCTCGCCTTCCTCGGCGGGGTGCCGGCGCAACATCTGGCCAACGGCTGGGGCGGCATCGACAAGGCGTTCTCGCTGCCGTACCACGATATCGCATTGGCGCTGGGCATGGGCTGGTTGGCGGCATTGGTGATCTGCGACGCGATGATCTCGCCCAGCGGCACCGGCAACATCTACATGAACGCCACGCCGCGGGTGGTCTACGGCTGGGCGCGAAGCGGCGGCTTTATGCCGGTGCTGACCAAGGTGGACGCCGCCTCCGGCATCCCGCGCCCGGCGCTGTGGCTGAGCCTGGGCCTGTCGGTGTTCTGGACCCTGCCGTTCCCCTCGTGGGAGGCGCTGATCAACGTGGTGTCGGCGGCGCTGGTGCTGAGCTATGCGGTGGCGCCGGTGACCGTGGCCGCGTTGCGGCGCAGCGCGCCGGAACTGCCGCGGCCGTTCCGGTTGCGCGGCATGGCGCTGCTCGGGCCGCTGTCGTTCATCGTCGCAGGCCTGATCGTGTATTGGTCGACCTGGAACACGCTGTCGTGGTTACTCGGCCTGCAGATCGCCATGTTCGCGCTGTACGTGCTGTACCGCCTGCCCAACGCGGCCGGCCGCGCACGGCTGTGGCGGCAGGTGCGCGGTGTGCTGTGGCTGATCGTGTTCTTCGCGCTGGTGTTGGTGGTGTCGCGCCTGGGCACCTTCGGCGGCAGCGGCTGGATCGCCCATCCCTGGGACACGCTGTGCGTGGCCGCGATCGCCTTGGGTTGCTACCACTGGGGTGCGCGCAGCGGCCTGCGTCCGGAGGAACTGGCGTTGGAAGAGGATGACGGGGAGTAGCCGTTGCGTGTGTGGAGAGGCGTAGGACGGTTCTTGTCCCTTTTTGTGGGATTGGCTGCGGCAGACGTCAACGGGAAAGCCCGTCGCGGCTAAAGCCGCTCTACGGGGAACAGCGCGTCATGAGATTTTTGGAAACCGAATGAACAAGTTCGTCGTATCGATCGTCATGGCACTGGCCTGCTGCGCCGGCGCCGCCCAGGCCGCGCCCAGCGTCGCCGACTACCAGCGCTCGCTGGGCCTGCGCGAGGCCTGGATCGGCCTGACCGAGAACGTGACCTGGCCGGCGCAGTGGCGCGACGACGGCGCGTTCTACTACCGCAAGACCGTACCGGGCGGCTTCGCCTTCGTGGTCGAGGACGTGGCCAGCCAGCGCAAGCAGCCGGCGTTCGACCAGCAGCAGTTGGCGCGCGCGTTGAGTGCGGCGACCGGCACCACGTATCCGGCGCTGCGGCTGCCGTTCGCGCGCTTCGCCTACGTCGCCGAGGGCGGCAAGTCGCAGGCGGCGATCGCCTTCGAGCTCGATGAGACGCCGTGGCGCTGCACGCTCACCACTTACGTCTGCGCGCGTGCCGACAGCGGCCCGCAGCCGCGGCCGCGCGGCTTCGGCGTGGTGCGCGATCTCAGCGTGCCGGCCGACGCCACCCCGCGGCGCTCGCCGGACGGACGCTGGGACGCCTATGTCGACGGCAATGCGGTGATGCTGCGCGCAGTGGCGGACGGCCACACGCTGCGCCTGGCCGACGATGGCCGCAGCGACGATTTCTACGATCCGGAAACGATTGCCTGGTCGCCGGATTCGCAGCGGCTGGCGCTGTACCGGGTGAAGCCCGGCTTCCCCCGCCGCGTCACCCGGGTCGAGGCGGCGCCGCCCGGCGGCGGCCAGCCGATCGTGCGCACGCAGCTGTATCCCAAGCCCGGCGATGCGGTGGACATCGAGCGGCCGGTGCTGTTCGACCTCGGCGCGCTGGCGCGCGGCGGTGCGCCCAAGCGCCTGCCCATCGACGACGCGCTGTTCGCCAACCCGTACCAGCTCTCGCCGATCCAGTGGCGACGCGACAGCGCCAGCTTCGTGTTCGATTACGTGCAGCGCGGCTTCCAGCGCATGCGCGCGATCGCGGTGGACGCGGCCACGGGCAAGGCGCACGTGGCGGTGGGCGAGGACGCCAAGACCTTCGTGTACGCCGACCGCAGCTACCACCACGATGTCGACGGCCTGGGCCAGGAAATCCTGTGGATCTCCGAGCGCGATGGTTGGCGCCACCTGTACCTGTTCGACGGTGCCAGCGGCCGGATCAAGGCGCAGATCACTAAAGGCGACTGGATCGTGCGCGACGTGCTGCGGGTGGACGATGCGCAGCGGCGCATCTGGTTCACCGCCAGCGGCATGGACGCGGGCAAGGATCCGTACTACCGGCAATTGTTCGCGGTGGATTTCGACGGCGGCCACCTGACCCGGCTGACCCAGGCCGATGCCGACCACGACGTGGCCATCGCCGACGACGGCCGTCATTACGTGGACGTGTATTCGCGTCCGGACATGGCGCCGGTGATGGAACTGCATGCCATCGACGGGCGCCTGCTGCAGGTGGTGGAGCGCGGCGACATCCGCAAGCTGCAGGCCGCCGGCTGGCGCGCACCGCAGACCTTCGTCGCCAAGGGCCGCGACGGCAAGACCGACATCTGGGGCATGGTGGTGCGGCCGCGCGACTACGACCCGCACAAGAAGTACCCGGTGATCGAGAACATCTATGCCGGCCCGCACGATTCCTTCGTGCCCAAGACCTTCTGGCCGTTCGGCTATCACTCCGGCGGCGACAAGCAGATCGGCATGCAGGCGCAGGCGGACCTGGGCTTCATCGTGGTGATGATCGACGGCATGGGCACCGCCAACCGCTCCAAGGCCTTCCACGACGTGGCCTGGAAGAACCTCGGCGATTCCGGCTTCCCCGACCGCATCGCCTGGCACAAGGCGCTGGCCGCGCAGGATCCGTCCTACGACATCGGCCGCGTCGGCATCTACGGCGCGTCGGCCGGCGGGCAGAGCACGCTGGGTGCGCTGGAGCGGCATCCGGACTTCTACAAGGTCGGCGTGGCCTATGCCGGGTGCTACGACAACCGCATGGACAAGATCAGCTGGAACGAGCAGTGGATGGGCTGGCCGGTGGACGCCAGCTATGCCCGCGCCTCCGGTGTGGACAATGCGGCCAAGCTGCGTGGCGACCTGCTGCTGATCGTCGGCGAGCAGGACAGCAACGTCGACCCGGCCTCGACCGCGCAGGTGGTGGACGCGCTGATCAAGGCCAACAAGGACTTCGACCTGCTGGTCGTGCCCGGCGGCGAACACACCGTCGGCCGCTCCACCGGTCCCATCGATTACGTGCAACGGCGCCAGTACGACTTCTTCGTGCGGCATCTGTTGGGGGAGCCGACGCCGCGTTGGAATGGCGTGGACGGACGCGTTGCGCGATAAGTAGAGCGCGCCTGCATGAATGTCAGAGATGCCGCCTTCCGGTGGCGGCATCGGATCATTCGGAAATCGTGGATTTAATAGAATCCGGCGTCACAGTTGGCGCCTTTGATCGTCGCTAATGAGCGATTTTTAATGGTATAGGTTCCGCCATAGGGTAGTCCTATTGCCATGCGCTTTGGATTTGTGACGTAGAACGTCTTTGCGGCTTTGTCGTACGTGACGTTTCTGGGGTCGTCGGTTTCGACATAGACTCTTTTTTCGGCTGCAGGCGTGCCAGAGTATGTGATCGCAAAAAAGATATTGCCGGGGGCGAAGAAATCGCATCCTGTTTCAAGGCCCATGTGTTCTTCGCCAGCGGTGAAGTCATAGGTTACTTTTTCCAAGGGCATGAAGAACCACGAGTTCTCGCCTATTCCGCAATTGCCTGCTCCGGCAATGGAAAACAACGCGCATGCCACGACTGATTTTTTATAAATCTTCATTCTTCTCTCTTGCAAGTGAGTCAAGTGAATCAAGTGGAATTCGATAAGAAATATAATTTTATTTAATGAATTTTGTATTTCGGAATATATACCCTGAATTTTTAAGGAAAATAAAATTAACAGTTCATTCAAGAGGCGTCAAGATAATTTCATATTTATGACACATTAATTTGGCCGAATGACGTGGCGATCCATCCGCGGTCCGCTGCGAACAGGGCAGCAATATCATCTGACTTCGATCGCACAATTGATGGATGGGTGGATCGCGATCGCCAATACTTCGACGTGTTTCCTTGACCTTTCGGCAGAAGGAGCCCCGCAGGGGCGGATGAGGGGGCGGAGGAGGCATTGGGGTTTCGCAGGCATCGCGGCGCTTCCGTACCCTCAGCCCCACCCTCTCCCGGCGGGAGAGGGGCCTTTGCTCTCGGCGCCGATGCGTTCGCTCCTGCGAATCCCCAATCCCGACTCCCGCCCCTAAAGATGCGGCGAACTCGGCCGATATCCCGGCAAGTCTCCTTGTGCCACGGCCTGCCATGACCGCCATCGCTCCCAGTTCCTCGCTCGCGCTGTCCGGCATGCGCGCTGCCACGTCCGGGCTGCAGGTGCGCGCCAACAACATCGCCAATCTCGCCACCGACGGGTTCCAGCGTTCGGTCCCGGTGAACCAGGCGAGCGCCGGCGGTGGCGTGGTCAGCCAGGTGCAGCAGGCCGGTGGGCCGGGCAGCGATCTGGTCGACGACATGGTCGGCACGCTGACCGAGCGCACCGCGTTCCAGGCCAATGCGCGCGTGCTGCGCGCGGCTGACGACAGCATCGGCAGCCTGCTCGACGTGCTCGCGTAAGCCGTCGCCGACGCGTTGCGTTCCCGCAGCGCAACATCGCCGCGATCACGCGGCTATGCGATTTTCCGCACCGATCCTCGGCACAGCGCACAAGACGCTGCGGCGCGCGCAGCGCACGATGCGACGATCGCATTGCATCGGGGACGGTAGATGGATCGGAGAGATTTCCTGCGGCAGGGCCTGGCCGTCGGCGCGGTTGCCGGCGTGGAAGCGCTGGCCGGGCGTGCCGCCGCGGCACCCACAGCGGCCAGCGCCGCGCGTGCGCCCGCACCGCCGCAACTGCAGCCGCTGGCGGCCGACGCGCTGGCCGGGCACACCTTGCAATGCCGTTTCGTCGAGGCCGGCGCGACCTGGGAGGTGTACGAAGACCTGCGCCAGCCCGACGGCGATCTGACCCTGCGCGGGCCGGGCGGGGCGCTGGTGCTGGGCAAGCGCACCGAAGCGGTGTTCCCTGCGGCGCAGGCCCCGTACTTCGGCATGGCCCTGGCCGAAGTGGCGATGGCCGATGCCGACCTGCTCGCCGATCGCCTGCTGCGCGACGGCGACCCCCGCGCCGACGAGGTGCGCGACGTGGCGCCGCCGCCGGCCTCGCAACTGGATCCCAAGGACTACAACGGGCGCCTGCCGTGGACCACCTTCGTCGGTACCCGCGAGTGCGCCGACACCATGCCGGTGTACCCGGACGGGCGCACCCGCTGTTATCGCGCCATCCAGGCGTTCCCGGAGCTGGGCAAGGACGAGCTGGTGCGGCGCCGCAGCGAAGGCCTGCTCGGCGGCTGGATGCCGGCGGTGCGCAAGGTAGTGCCGGCCGGCGAGGGCCGCTACTACGACATCCTGCTGTTCGCCGACGTGCTGGCCGAGGACCGCTTCGTGGTGCAGACCTGGCACCGCAGTGCGCTGGTCGAGCATGGCAAGGTCAGCAAGGTGGTGTACGGCTACAGCTATCCCGACTACCCGCCGCGGCGCGGCCCGCGCAGCGCCGAGGATTTCTACCGCGGCCTGCTCGCCTTCGCCGGCTACTGGCAGGCGCAGCTCGCCGACACCGTGCAGGCGCAAACCCCGGATGCGAGTTGGCGCGACATGGCGCGCTTCGCCTTCGCCCGCGAATTGGTGGTGCGTCCGGGCGGCACCTATCCCAAGTACGGCGCGGTAGACCGCGACTACTACGGCAACGAGTACGACGGCTTCCAGGACACCTTCACCAGTTCGCTGTACGCCAACCTGGAATGGGGGCGTTTCAGTCAGGCGGCGGCGGTGCTGGACGGCTATTTCAGCGACTTCGTGCAGGCCGACGGCATGGTCAACATGCGCGGCCCGGAGACCGGCCAGTTCGGGCTGACCCTGTCGCTGCTGGCGCGCTACCTGCGCTACACCGGCGATGCCGCGCTGCTGCGCAAGCACCGCGACAAGATCGCCGCCACCGCGCAGGTGCTGGTCGAGCTGCACGACGCCAGCCTGCGCCTGCCGGCATCGGCAGCGGGGCATGGCCTGCTCCACGGCTGGAACGAATCCGACGCCTGCCTGTTCCCCGATCCGCAGGTGTGGTGGAAGCCGTACTACGCCAACAGCGCGCTGACGGTGCGTGGCTGGCAGGACCTGGCGGCGGTGTGGAGCGGCATCGCCGGGCCCGGCGGGCAGGCCGCTGCGGCGCAATGGCAGCGGCGCGCGCAGCAGTTGTCCGCGCAATTGTTGCGCACGCTGCGTGGCAACATCCGCCGCGATCTGCAGCCGCCTTACATCGGCCCGCTGCCGGGGGTGAAGCTGACGTTCCGCCAGTCGCTGCAGCAGGAGCATCCCAGCGAGCAGGGCTGGCCGCACCGCGCCTATGCCGAACTGCTGCAGGCCGACGTGCTGCCCGACGACCTGGCGCACCTGGTCATCGACTGCGTGCGCGGCCACGGCGGCACCAGCCTCGGTGTGGTCGGCAACATCACCGCGCCGACCCCGGAGGCGCGCGACCTGCTTGGTTTCATCTCCTACGGCTACGCGCAGCAGTTGCTGCGCCTGGACCGGATCGAGGAATACCTGCTGTTCCTGTACGCGCATCGCTTCCACGTGCATACCCGCGGCAGTTGGACCGCGGGCGAGGTCACCGGCATCACCGGCGGCATGCCGCTGTTCTGCATCCCCGCGCAGTTGACCATTCCACTGCTGATGCGCTGGATGCTGGTGTTCGAGGACAGCGCCGGCGAGGAGCTGTTCCTGGCGCGGGCGGTGCCGCGCGACTGGCTGGGCAGCGGCGAGACGATCGCGATCGACGCCGCGCCGACGCGCTGGGGCAGGGTGTCGCTGGCGCTGCGCGGGGATCCGGCGCGCAAGCGCATCGACGGCCGCGTGACGCTGCCGGCGCAGCGGCCGGCACGGACCTGGCTGACCCTGCGCGTGCCGGCCGGCACCCGCCTGCAGGAGGTGCAACTGGACGGGCAGCCGGCGGCGCTGTCCGGGCCGCGCAACGAGCGCGTGCTGATGCCGGCCGGCAGCGCGGCGACGGTGGCGATTTCCGGCGTCTACGGCTGAGTGGCGAAAAAGTCGGAAACGTCCCGCCTGCCTGCGGGGCAGTGCGGTATTCCGCACGTTTTCCCGATAAATACGACAAGACGCCGCGCGCGTCCTACGCGCACATTGTGACCGTGCAGTGAATGTCCAGGGGGAGATTCGTTGCACGTCACCGGGGACGCAGCGCATGGGTCGTGCGCGTCGCCGTGCAGGCGGCGTCGGGATCGTCCCATCCGACGGCGCATGCGTGGACACGTCCGTTTTCGTTTCCGCCACACGCGCTGGCGACGGGGCGGCCGCCTGGGGAAGGGCGGCGTTCCGGCGAACGCCAGGCTGCCGCTCAGGAGATTTCCGATGTCGTCTTTGCTCGAACGCGTTGCGCCGCTGCTCCCGTGTTCCTGGCGCGCCGCGCCGCAGCCCGGTCCGCTGGCCGCGGCGATCTGCACCGCCCTGGCCCTGCTCGCGCCGGCGGCGCAGGCGCAGGATGCGCCGACGCAGGATAGCCAGGCGACCACGCTGGAACGCATCAGCGTCACCGGCAGCCATCTGCGCCGGGTCGATGCGGAAACCGCCAGCCCGGTCATCACCATCGACCGCCAGCGCATCGAGGACAGCGGCCAGGACACCCTCGGCCAGTTGCTGCAGCAACTGCCGGCGATGGCCGGCAACATGCCCAACGTCGCGCTCAACTCCGGCTTCAGCCACGGTCGCGCGCTGGTGTCGCTGCGCAACCTCGGCCCCGAGCGCACCCTGGTGCTGGTCAACGGCCATCGCATGGCCGGGCCGGCCAGCAGCGTCGCCGCCGCGCCCGGCGTGGACGTCAACGCGATTCCGGCGGCCATGGTCGAGCGCATCGAGGTGCTCACCGACGGCGCTTCGTCGGTGTACGGCTCCGACGCCATCGCCGGCGTGGTCAACATCATCCTCAAGGACAAGTACGACGGCTTCGCCGCCACCGCCGACTACGGCCTGAGCACCCACGGCGACGGCAACCGGCGCTCGCTCGGCCTGGAGTGGGGCAAGACCTGGGACCGCGGCGGGCTGATCCTGGGCGTGAGCCGCAGCTCGATGAACGCGCTGTACGACAGCGATCGCGACTACGCGCGCACCGCGCAGAACTATCTCAACGGCCAGGTGGTGGAGCGCCGCGGCAACGGCACCCGCGCCTTCCTGCGCAATGGCAGCGTGCTGACGCCCAACGCCAACCTGGCGCCGGGCCAGGTCACCGCCAGCGACTTCCATACCTACATCCAGGCGGTGGAAGGCTACAACTCCTACACCGGGCAGTACCTGATCACCCCGGTGCAGCGCACCAACGCCTCTGCACACGCCACGTTCGATTTCACCCCGAACGTGCAGGGCTACCTGGACATGTTCTGGACCCGCAGCGAGACCACCTCGCAGCTCACCGCCTACGGCCTGGAACTGCCCAACGCCGCGCAGAACTACTACAACCCCTTCGGCGCCCAGCTCAGCCGCTACCTGCTGCGTTCGGTGCCGGCCAACACCCGCGTCTACACCTCGACGATGTACCAGACCAACATCGTCGCCGGCTTGCGCGGCAAGTTCGGCGACAGCAGTTGGCAGTGGGATGCGGCGGCCGGCTACGCGCACTACAAGGACACCCTGGTGCGCAACGGCTTCTCCATCACCTCGGCGCTCAACAACGCGGTGGGTGCTTCGTTCCGCGACACCGACGGCACCATCAAGTGCGGTACGCCCGGCAACGTCATCGCCGGCTGCACCCCCATCAACGTGTTCAACCCGGACGATCCGGCCACCATCGCCGGCATCAAGGCCACCCAGAGCGCGGTCGACCTGATCGACGAGAGCACGATGAAGTTCGCCGAGGCCAGCGTCAACGGCGACCTGTTCGCGATGCCGGCCGGAGCGGTGCAGGCCGCGTTCGGCCTGTCGTTCCGCAAGAACGGCTTCTCGCAGGGCACCAGCAATCCGGTGGCGGCGGCCGATGCGGAAGGCAACTGCGACTACAACGACGGTTGCATCATGAACCAGGGCCACGACGAGACCATCAAGGAGGCGTATGCCGAAGTGCTGGTACCGCTGCTCAAGGGCGTGACCGGCGCGCAGGCGCTGAACCTCAACCTGGGCACGCGCTACTCGCGCTACGACTACTGGGGCAGCACCACCAACAGCAAGGTGGCGCTGGAATGGCGGCCGATCGACAACCTGCTGATCCGCGCCACCGGCTCGCAGGTGTTCCGCGCGCCGGCGCTGGGCGATCTGTACGGCTCCCCGTTCAACGGCGTGGTCGACGACGCCGGCACCTACACCGATCCGTGCAACGGCTACACCGGCGGCGGCAATCCCGCAGCCTGCGCCAACGTGCCGACCAACGGCAGCTTCGTCAACAGCTCGTCCTTCACCGTGCTCACCACCGGCTCGGCCAACGCCGGCTTTGCGATCAAGCCCGAGCAGGGCCGCTCCTACAACATCGGCGCGGTGTACGACCCGGGCTGGGCCGAGGGTCTGTCGCTGAATCTGGACAGCTGGCGCGTCACCCTGGACGACATGATCAACGGCACCGGCCTGGATCAGGTGCTGCAGAACTGCTACGACGGCCAGAGCGCCTATTGCCCGCTGATCAAGCGCGGTCCCACCGGGCAGCTGGTCAGCGTCACCGTGCCGTTCGCGATCAACAGCGGCAAGGTCGACATCCGCGGCGACGACGTCGGCATCAAGTACGCCTTGCCGGAGACGGCGTGGGGTCGCTTCCGTGCCGGCGTCGATGCCACCTACCTGTCCAGCTACAAGTTCAGCGGCGATCCGCACAACTACGTGGGCGAACAATCCAGCTACGGCAACATGCCGCGCTGGCGCGCCAACTTCACCCTCGACTGGGACAACGGCCCCTGGCACGCGAGCTGGAACACGCGGCTGATCGGGCGCACCACCGTCGGCAGTGCCTACGAGGACTTCTGCGTCAACACCGCCGCCGACGGCAGTTGCGTGTACTTCCCGGTCGGCACGGTGACCTATCACGACGCCAGCGTGAGCCGGAAGTTCGAGAGCCTGCATACCACCCTGGCGCTGGGCGTGAACAACCTCGGCAATCGCACGCCGCCGCGCTACTACGGCTATGCCAGCGCGGCCAACACCGATGCGTTCACCTACGACACGCTGGGGCGTTACTTCTGGGCGCGGATCAGGACCGAGTTTTGAGTCGCACGTCTGCACCCGGTGGCGCCGCATCGCGCGTGCGGCGCGGCGCCATCGCTCTCCTGGTTGGACTGTCGTTCGCTGCGAGTGCGGTGGCGGCGTCAGCCGCCGTCAGCGACCGCGACGGCGAAGGCGAAGGCCTGCAGCCCAGCAATGCCGCGATCGGCATGCCTCACTTCAAGGGCGATGCGCATCCCTTGCCGGATAGCGGCGTGGCGTTCGCGCCGGGGCAGGGGCAGGGCCAGTTGCAGCGGGCGTTCGCCGCCGACCTGGCGGCGGGTGCCGGCCGCGCGCCCGGCCGCGATTTCTGGATCGACCGCCTGCTGGCGCGGCAGGGCACCGGCGGCGGTTTCGGCGACAGCAACAACTGGCTGTTCACCCGCGGCCGCGCCGCCTACCTGTACACGCACAAGCCGGAGGAGCCTGGCTTCGTCGGCGACGCGGCCTACGTGCACAAGACCGGCCACGACGCGCTGTTCCGCCTGCAACTGGAGCGCGACGGCGTGCCGATCGCGCTGGTCGAGGACAGCGCGCAGCGGCGGCAGACGCCGAGCTATTTCAGCAGCGTGTATGCCGGTGGAGGCGTGCGCCTGCAACTGGTCAAGTTCATCAGCGAACAGAACGTTGCGGTGGCCGAAGTCACCGTGTCCAGTGTCGACGGCGTGGCGCACAGCCTGACCCTGCGTGCGGTCTCGCCGATGGCCACGCATCCCGTCAGTGCCGAGTTGACCGGCGCCTTCGTCACCCACAACGCCATCACCACGCTGTTCCCGCGGCTCTCCGGCGACGGCTTCGCGGTCGATGGCGCAAGCATCGCGCGGCCGCTGGCGGTGCCGGCGCACGGCGCCGCGCCGACGCTGAAGGTGCAACTGGGGCTGATCGCGCGCGAGCTGCCTGCCTCGCTGCAGGAATACCGGCGCATCGCCGCGCAGTCGCAGCAGCAGGCCTACCGCGACCACGTCGTCGCCTACAACCGCTGGTGGGCCGACAACCTGCCGTACCTGGACACGCCCGAGGACAATCTCGACAAGACCCTGTTCTACCGCTGGTGGCTGCTGCGCTTCAATTTCCTCGACGCAGCGGTGCCCGGCAACGACTACCAGTTCCCGGTGGCGATCGAAGGCGTGCTCGGCTACGACAACGCCATCGTGCTCACCACCGGCATGTTCATCGACGACCTCAAGTACCTGCGCGATCCGCTCTACGCCTACGGCTCCTGGCTCGGCGCGGGCGAGACCGCCGGCGGCGGCAAGTACGTGGACAACCCCGGCGCGCCGGAGAACTGGTCCAATTCCTACGCCCAGTACCTCAGTGCTGCCGCCTGGCGTGCCTACCAGGTGCATGGCGGCCCGCCGGCGATCGCCGGGCAACTGGCGCGCTACGCCAGCGACGACGTGGACGCGCTGCTGCGCGCCTATGACCGCAACGGCAACGGCCTGATCGAATACGACTGGGCGGCGATGACCGGCAACGACGCCGATGCGGTGTCCTTCGACTGGGCCAAGCGGCATGGCGCGCCGCGCATGGACCGCAGCGAGAGCGCGTACGTGTACGCCAATGCGCTGGCCGCTGCACAGGCCGCGCAACTGGCCGGCGACGCCGCCACCGCGGTGCGCATGCAGGCGCTGGCGGCGAAGATCCGCCGCGCCGTGCTCGATGTGCTGTGGCAGGACCACAGTGCACAGGCCGACGGCATGGGTCTGCACGGCGACCTGCTCAAGCAGCGCCAGGCCGATGAGCCGCGCCTGCCGGTGGACTGGAAGGAAACCAACAACTACTACCCTTTCAGCGTCGGCCTGATGCCCAGGCACGGCGATGCCGACGACGACCCCAAGTACGTGCGCGCGCTGCGTCTGTTCGCCGATGCGCGGCAGTTCCCGCTGTTCCCGTTCTACACCGCCAATCAGGCCGACGCGCAGGCGCGCGGCGCCGGCGGCAGCAACAATTTCTCGGTGATCAATTCCACCGTGGCGTTCCGCCTGCTCGGCAGCGTGTTGCGTGATTACCCGAGCCCGTACCTCGATGCGTCCAGCTACCGCAAGCTGCTGTACTGGAACGCGTGGGCGCACTACATCGACGGCGACAACCGCTACCCGGACCAGAACGAGTTCTGGGCGCAGGGCAGCGCCGCCGATGGCGGCCGCATCGGCTATCGCTCGTGGATCCACCACACCCAGCTCGGCGCCACCAACTTCACTTTGATCGAGGATGCGATGGGCCTGCGCCCGCGCAGCGATGCCCTGATCGAGCTGTATCCCATCGACATCGGTTGGGACCATTTCGCCGCCGACCGCCTGCGCTACCGCGACCGCGACCTGAGCATCGTCTGGGACCGCGACGGGCGCCGCTACGGCGGGGCCGCGCCAAAGGGCTATTCGCTGTACCTGGACGGGCATCTGGCCTTCACCGTCGATCGCCTGGCGCACGTGCTGTACGACCCGGCCAGCGGTCACGTGCAGGCCTTGCCGGATGTGGTCAATGCCGGTGCCGCGCAGATGCAGGTGCTGGCCGCGCATCGGCTGGCGCTGCAGGCGCCGCAGCAGGTGCGGTTTCCCGGCACGGCGCGAATCGGTGCGGTCCTCGCCGACGCGGGGCTCGACATCGCGTTGCCGCCCGGCGCGCGCAACCTGGCGCAGGCCGCGGCAGTCAGCGCCAGCTATGCGGCCGACGGGTTTCCGGCCACGGCGGCGGTCGACGGCAGCACCGCCAATGAACCGTTCTGGGGCACCGCCGGTTCGCCTGCCGCCAGCGATTGGCTGGAACTGGATCTGCAGCGCCCGCAGACCCTGGACGATGTACGCGTGTACTTCTATCGCAGTTCCTCGCCTCCGGGTGAACAGCACGGCTTCCCGTCGGGCACGCGCGCCGGCTACACGCCGCCGTGGCTGTACGTGCTGCAGTACTTCGACGCCGGCGTGTGGAAGACCGTGCCGGGCCAGGTGCGCGATGCACAGATCGCGCAGGGCAACCGCAACCGCATCCGTTTCCCGCCGCTGCGCGCGCAGCGCTGGCGTCTGCAGGTCACGCATGCCGGCGCGCTGCGCACCGGGATCAAGGAGATCCAGGCCTATGCCAGCGGCGCCGCGGCGCCGGCGGTGCACGGCAACCAGGCGCCGGAGGTCGAGGCCTGGCAGGAAGACGGCAGCGCGGCGGGTGGCGTGATGCGCCTGGTCGGCCGGGTCGGCGACGACGCGTTGCCGAACGGCACGCTGGCGCTGCAGTGGCGCACGCTGCAGGCACCGCCCGGCGGCGCTGCCCTGTTCGAGCAGCCGCAGGCGGCCACCACGCAGGTGCGTTTCACCGCGCCCGGTACCTACACCCTGCAGTTGCAGGCCGACGATGGCGCGTTGCAAGGGCACGCCGAGGTCAAGGTGATCGCGGCGGCGGCTCCGGCCGGGCAGACGCTGCAAGTACAGGGCGAGGCCACGCCGAGCGCGCAGTTCACCGCTGGCCATCACCGCCTGCAGGCGCTCAACGATGGGCTGCTGCCGGCGCCGGACCAGGTGCCGGCCGCCGACCGCCGCTGGGGCAGTTGGGGACGCGCGCAGCCGGCCTCGGTGTGGGTGCAGTACGAGTGGCCGCAACCGCAACGGCTGAGCGCCACGGCGCTGTATTTTTGGGACGACCAGCCGCAGGGCGGGGTGGCGTTGCCGCGCGCGTGGACGTTGCAATACCGAGACGGCACGCAGTGGCGCGACATCGCCGTGCGCGGCGGTTATCCGGTGCACGGCGATGGCGCGCCGAGCCGGGTGACGTTCGCGCCGGTGGTTACCACGGCCTTGCGCGCGGTGCTGCAGACCGCGACGCAGGGCGAGGGCCACTACGCGGTCGGGCTGGACGAATGGCAGGTGTTCGCCGAGCGCGCGGTGGCGACCGAAGCGGTGGACGTGCGCATCGCGCCCGGGCAGGCGCCGACGCTGCCGGCACGCATCGCCGGCTACTTCGCCGACGGCAGCTGGGCCTGGCTGGGCGTGCGCTGGTCGCAAGTCGATGCGGCGGCGCTGGCCGGCGAGGGCCGCGTGCAGGTGCAGGGCCTGGCCGACGGCGGCGTGCCGGTGACGGCCAGCATCTGGGTCCGCGCGACCGCGCCGGGCCAGCTCGCCACCGTGCAGGCGCCGCCGCCGCTGCACGTGCCTGCGGGGCAGGCGCCGGGGCTGCCGGAACTGGTCTCCGTGCAGTACAACGACGGCTCGCGCGAGCGCGTGCCGGTGCGTTGGGCGCCGCTGGCGCCGGCCGCCTATGCCAAGCCCGCACGCCTGAGCGTGGTCGGACAGGCGCGGGGCCGCGATGGCACCGGGACGCTGCCGGTGCGGCTGGAGCTGGTGATCGAGGCGGAGACGACACCATGAACCGCCATCCCGTGCGCCGTGCCGTCGCCTGCCTGTTGGTGGCCTGCACTGCCTGCATCGGCGTTGCCGCGGCCATCGCCGCGACACCGGCGGTGCCCTGGTCGCGGCAGGTACATGCGCCGGGCAATCCGATCCTGGCCGACGGCCGCGCCTATTCGGCCGACCCCGCGCCGCTGGTCGCCGACGGCAAGCTCTACATCATCGCCGGCCGCGACGAGGCGGCACCCGAGGTCAACGACTTCGTGATCGACCGCTGGCAACTGCTGGTCACCGACGATGTCGGCCGCGGCGACTGGACCCATTACCCGACGTTGCTGCGCCCGCAGCAGGTATTCGCCTGGGCGGCGCCCGGCCACGCCTACGCGGCGCAGATCGTGCAGGGCCCGGATAAACGCTATTACCTGTATGCGCCGGTGCAGGAAGCACACTCGCGCAATGCCGATCCGTTCGCGATCGGCGTGGCGGTGGCCGACAGCCCGCTGGGGCCGTGGCGCGACGCGCATCCGCAGGGACCGATCCTGTCGCAGTCGCTGCCGGTGCCCAACGCGATCCAGAACATCGACCCGACCGTCCTGGTCGACGACGACGGCCGCGTGTATCTGTACTGGGGCACCTTCGGCAAGCTGTTCGGCATCGAACTGGAACGCGACATGGTCACGCCGAAGGGGCAGGCGGTGGCGGTGACCACGCTGGACGGCTACTTCGAGGCGCCGTGGCTGTTCAAGCGCAATGGCACCTACTACATGGCCTACGCCGACAACCATGCCGGGCCGGAGTCGGACTGCACGCCGACGCTGTACCACGCGTGCATCGCCTACGGCAGCGCGCCCTCGCCGTTGGGGCCATGGACCTACCGCGGCGTGATTCTGCCGCCGGTGTCCTCGACCACCTCGCATCCGGGCATCGTGCAATTCAAGGGCCAGTGGTACCTGGTCTACCACACCGCCGACGCCAAGGGCGGCGGGCATTTCCGTCGCAGCGTGGCGATCGACCGGCTGCAGTGGGACGACACCCGGCAGCCGGCGCGGATCCTGCCGGTGGTGCCCACGCGGCGGCCGCAGCCTCCGTTGCCGCCGCAGCGCAACCTCGCCCGCTATGCGCGGGCCAGCGCGTCCAACGGCCCGGACATCCCGCACCAGTACTGGATCGCCGCGCTCAACGACGGCCGGGTCAAGCGCAATCCGTTGCCGCCGCAGCTATGGGGCAGTTGGACACCGCACAACCCACCGCAGCAATGGCTGCAGTACAGCTGGGCGCAACCGGTGACGCTGCAGGGCAGTCGCATCCTGTTCTGGGCCGATCATCCGCCGGGCGCGGACAGTGGCGTGGCGCCGCCGGCGCGCTGGCGGCTCGAGTACCGTCGCGACGGCCGTTGGTGGCCGCTGGCAGAGAGTGCACGCGCGCCCGTCGCCGGCCGCTGGCAGACGCTGCGCTTCGCGCCAGTGACCACGCGCTGCGCGCGCGCGGTGCTGGACGCATCCGGCGGCGGTGAGCGCTACGCCGCACTGGCGGTGCAGGAGTGGGAGATGTTGGCGCCGCAGGCGCAGCGCCTGCCGCAGGCGACCGCGGCGGATGTGCAGCGGTGCGACATGCCTTGAGGCGAGGCGGGGGTGCCGATTGCGCCAACGTCGCCGACCTTTGCGTGCGTTCCAGTGGCGAGCCCACTGCAGACATCGGCCGCAGTTGCCGGTCGCATCATGTTCCTGTCGTGACGCTAGTTTGATTTCCGGAATGTGTGCGGAATTAGCCCGATTCCGTGGGGATAACCGTAAGGTGGATTGCGTTTCACTGCATTAGTCTGCAAACGGGCTAGCGATATGCGCGTGGCTGACTCCGCCTGTTGTCGGCGTTCTGCCGGCCGCATTCCTCTACCGGCACGCCATCGGGGTGATGGCGGATCATCCATCACGGCACGCTGTTGCAGCGCATTGCGCGTCGCTCGCCCAATCCATCCACTGTCATCGAACAAGAGGAGTGTGGAGCCGTGAAACTTGCTGCTTCTCGATACGTGCGTCTGGTCTCCACGATGTGCCTGTCGGCCGTTCTGGCCTTGGCTGCGCAGCATGCGCAGGCGGCGGCCTGCACCGCCGGCCAATGGATCGCCAATCCCGGCGATACCGACATGCCGGCCGTTCGCTACGAAACGCAACACTTCGCGTTCCGCTGGAAGGACGGACAAGCCGTGTCGCAGAACGACGTCGCCTCGGCAGCCAAGGAACTGGAGCTGATTTGGGCTGCCTACATGGAGCGCGTCGGGTTTCCCGAGCCTTACTGCAACACGCAAACGAAGTACAAGGTCAGCGTCTACCTGGACCACAGCTTCGGCCTGAACGGCGGTACTTCCGCCAGCGGCGGCATGGGCATGTGGATCAATCCGGACCAGTTGGGGTATCACTGGGGCCTGGCGCATGAATTGACCCATGGCTTGCAGGGCAGTACCGGCGGCTTGCGCGACTCGCCGTACGTCGGCTGGATCTGGGAATCGCATGCCAACTGGATGGCGCATCAGTATTTCCACGACGACGTGCAGTGCTCTGAGATGTTGGTGAACTACCCGCATCTCTATCTTGGCTCGACTCGCGACCGCTACTGCAACTGGCAGTTCATGGAGTACCTCAAGGATCGCTTCGGTTACGCGATCATCAACGATCTGTGGGCCAAGGCGCCCAAGCCCGGCGATTCCCGCCAGGCCGATGCCGATCCGTTCTCGATCATCCGCGACAACATGGGCTGGAGCCAGTCGCAGCTCAACGACGTGCTCGGCGACTGGGCCATGCACAACGTGCAGTGGGACTACACCGACCCGGACGGTCGCGACCATGGCGCCGTGATGCGCCAGCAATACGGCAGCAATACCGCGTTCGATCCGGAAAACCCGGCCGATGAGACCAACCGCGATCGCGCGCTGCGCCTGACCCAGCTGGATCCGGTGCAGGGGCAGACAGGCGTCTACCAAGTGCCGTTCGACTGGGCGCCGCAGCGTTGGGGCTACAACCTGGTCCGGCTGATTCCCACCGTGGGTGCGAATGCGGTCGTGGTGAAGTTCCATGGCAACGTGCAGCAGAAGTCGGCGGTCGACACGTTGCCGGGCCTGGTCAACGATCCCGAGACGATCGGTACGCCGGATTCGGATTGGCGCTGGGGCCTGGTCGCGATCGAGGCGAACGGCAAGCCGCGCTACAGCGCGTTGCAGCGAGGCGCCGATGCCGCGCTGTCGTTCCAGGTGCGCAGCGATGACAGCGACCTGTATCTGGTGGTGATGGGGACGCCGAGCAAGATGCAGAAGATCAAGTGGGATCAGTCCTACTATTCGGTCTACCGCTACCCGTGGAGCGTCACGCTGCAGAACGCGTATCCGTCGGGCCAGCAGCCCGGGGCGCCGACGCCGACGCGCGTGGGCGGCCGTCACCCCAACGGCGGTGGCTGGGTCGCCCAGAACGCGTATGTCGCGTCGACCGCCTATGTCGGCCCGCATGCGCGGGTGCTGGGTGGCAAGGTGCTGGGCGATGCGCGCATCGAGGATCATGCGACGATCCTGGGCGGGCAGGTGCAGGACGGCGCCGTGGTTGGCGGGTTGAGTTTGCTGCAGGACGGGGTGACGGTGAAGGATCGCGCCCGGTTGCATACGGTGTTCAAGCCGGCGGGGGCGTTCGGCGGGTTCACGCTGTCCGGTTCCGCGCAGTTGCGTGGCGACGTCGAACAACGCGGCGCGTCGGCCAGCAAGGGCGTGTTCTACGGCTACGTCGATGCGAATACGGTGACCAACCCCGATTATGGCGCCGACCTGACCGACGCGGTGCCAGAGGTCACGGCGAAGCCGCAATGATCGACCGGCAATGACTGCCAGGCGGTGTCGTGGCGGATGCACGGTGCATTCGCTGCGACACCACCGCGGTGTCGCGATCCCGGCATGACACGACGCGTCGTGCAGGTGGCGCATGAGCTGCAGCGCATTGGCGTGTCGGCCGCGTTCGCCCACGCTGTCCGCAGGGGCCTGGTCGCCAGCGCCGGGTCGGCACGGTGATTCGGCAGAAATCCGCATCTGCACGCATCAGTGGGGACAAGACGCGCTGTCACCCGGATGACACAGTGACCATGGATCCGCCGGTCGTTGCCCTGCGGCGTCGGCGTCCCGACATCTCACACAGGAGCAGTCCATGCCTCGATGCGTTTCTTTCCCGCATGCCGCCTCGCACGCGGGAGGCCGGCGATGAGCGGGCAGGGCATGCATCGGCATGGCGCCGCCTGCGCGCACGCAGCTGCCGACGCGGCCGGCGCTGCGCTGGATCCTTCGCGGCGCCGCTTCCTGCAATGGAGCGCACTGGCGGTGGCCGCCGGGCTGCTGCGCTTCCCGCTGGACGCCGCCGCGTCCACGCCGGGCCGGGTGCAGGCGCTGCCCTTGCAGCAGGTCACGCTGAAGCCGTCGCTGTTCCTGGACTCGTTGCAGACCAACCGCCGCTACCTGCTGGAACTGGAGCCGGACCGCCTGCTGCACAACTTCCTGCAGTACGCCGGCCTGCCGCCGAAGGGCGCGGTGTACGGCGGCTGGGAGGGCGACACCATCGCCGGCCACACGCTGGGCCACTACCTCAGCGCACTGGCGAAGATGCACGCGCAGACCCGCGATCCCGCACTACGCGAGCGCATCGACTACATCGTCGCCGAACTGGCGCGCGCGCAGGCAAAGGACGCGGACGGCTACGTCGGCGGGCTCACCCGCAAGAACGACAACGGCGCCATCGACAGCGGCAAGGTGGTGTTCGAGGAAGTGCGCCGCGGCGTCATCAAGGGCAGCAAGTTCAATCTCAACGGTAGCTGGTCGCCGCTGTACACGGTGCACAAACTGTTCGCCGGCTTGCTCGACGCGCAAGAACTGGCCGGCAACGCACAAGCGCTGCAGGTGCTGTTGCCGCTGGCCGGCTATCTCGCCGGTGTGTTCGACGCGCTCGACCATGCGCAGATGCAGACCCTGCTGGACACCGAGTTCGGCGGGCTCAACGAGTCCTACATCGAACTGGGCGCGCGCACCGGCGATGCGCGCTGGGTCGCCATCGGCACGCGTTTGCGCCACGAGAAGGTGATCGACCCGGCCGTGGCCGGGCGCGATGAACTGCCGCACATCCACGCCAACACCCAGGTGCCCAAGTTCATCGGCGAGGCGCGCCAGTTCGAAGTCGCCGGCGATGCCGATGCGGCCGCGGCGGCGCGCTTCTTCTGGGAGACGGTGACCGCGCACTACAGCTACGTGATCGGCGGCAATGCCGACCGCGAGTATTTCCAGGAGCCGGACACCATCGCCGCGTTCCTGACCGAGCAGACCTGCGAGCATTGCAACAGCTACAACATGCTCAAGCTGACCCGGCACCTGTACCAGTGGACGCCGCAGGCGCGCTACTTCGACTACTACGAGCGCACGCTGCACAACCACACCATGGCCGCGCAGCATCCGGCCACCGGCATGTTCACCTACATGACGCCGATGATCAGCGGCGGCGAGCGCGGTTTCTCCGACAAGTTCGATTCGTTCTGGTGCTGCGTCGGCAGCGGCATGGAAGCGCACGCGCAGTTCGGCGATGCGATCTACTGGCAGGACGCCACCTCGCTGTACGTGAATCTCTATATTCCCTCGCGGCTGGACTGGAGCGAGCGCGACCTGGCGCTGGAACTGGACAGTGGCGTGCCCGACAACGGCAAGGTGCGCCTGCAGGTACTGCGTGCCGGCGCACGCGCGCCGCGGCGGCTGCTGTTGCGGGTGCCGGCTTGGTGCCAGGGCCGCTACACCCTGCGCGTGAACGGCAAGCCCGCGCGTGCGGCATTGGCCGATGGCTATCTGGCGCTGGAGCGCGACTGGCGCGCCGGCGACGTGATCGACCTGGACCTGGCCACGCCGCTGCGGCTGGAACACGCCGCCGGCGATGCGGACACGGTGGTGGTGATGCGCGGTCCGCTGGCGCTGGCCGCCGACCTGGGGCCGGTGAGTACGCCGTACGACGCGCCGGACCCGGCGCTTGTGGCCGCGGCCGATCCGCTGCGCGGCTTCGTCGAGCTGCCGCAGCCCGGCCATTTCCTGGCCAGCAGCACGCAACCGACGGGCCTGACCTTCGTCCCGTTCTACGCACAGTACGAGCGCCGCAGCGCGCTGTATTTCAAGCGTATGGATCCTGCGCAGTGGGCGCAGGAAGCGCAGCGGCGGGCGCGGCGCCAGGCCGAGCAGGACAAGCTGCGTGCGATCGCGGTGGACATGATCCAGTTCGGCGACGAGGCCTCCGAGCAGGCGCACCAGTTGCGCAGCGACACCTCCTTCGGTGGCGCCTACCGTCGGCAGCAGTGCCGCGACGTGCGCGGCAAGGGCTTCGTCGAGTTCCGCATGCGCGGCAGCGCGCAGCCGCTGGCGCTGCGCCTGCGCTTCTGGGGCAGCGACAAGGGCCGTTTCAACATCCTGATCAATGGCAAGCTGGCCGTGGAAGTGGCGGTGGAGCGCGGCCAGGTGATCGATTTCGTCGACCGCGATTACCCGTTGCCGCCGGCGCTCACCCGCGATGCGCAGCCGTTGATCGTGCGCATCGAGCCGCAGCACGGCGACACCGCCGGCCCGCTGTTCGGTGGCTGGCTGATCCCGGCGTGACCGCAACCAGCGGCATCGCCGTGCGCAGCGATGGCAGTGTGTGCCTGCCGTGTCGGTGTCTGCGCGACACCACGCCATGCCTCGTCACGAGCGCCTCATGCAGGCGCGCAGCCACGCACGACCATGCGTGATTCCGCATGCGAAACCGCGAATCGCGACAAGACGCGGCCATGCATCCACGGCACAGTGTGACCGCGTGATGAAAATCTGATCGCATCGTCGTACCGGCCGTGGCGCCGGCGTGCGCCACCGGAGCGCCGCCATCGTCGTCGGACGTCATCGTAGCAGCGGGGAGCCGCGCACGGCCGTGCGCGCAGGAGATCGGCCTCCCCGTTGTGCGCCAGGCCGTCGTGGTCCGGTGCAGGCACGCCACCGCAGGCGCCGCGCAGGCGCCACCGTCCAGCAGGTCCGTCCGTCGGCATGGCGCCGGCATGGCGTCGTTCGGCCTGCGTTTCTGCATCGTTCCCGTCTCGCCATCGTCCAGGAGTTCGCCCATGTCGTTTTCGCAGCCACGTCCTTCCTTCCGCCATGCCGCAACGCCGCTGGCGCTGGCGGTCGCCACCGCCTTGTCGCTGGGCAGCGCGGCAGCGGCGCAGGCGCAGGAGGCGAGTGCCGACAGCGCCACCCAGACCCTGGACAGCATCGTGGTCACCGGCTCGCGCCTGCGCCGCGTCGATACCGAAACCGCCAACCCGGTGGTGACCATCAGCCGCGCGCAGATCGAAGCCACCGGCAAGGCGACGCTCGGCGACCTGGTGCAGGAACTGCCGTCGATCGCCGGCAACGCCACCAATCCCAACACCAACAACGGCGGCGGCACCGGCGCCTCGGTGATCTCGCTGCGCGGCCTCGGCGACAAGCGCACCCTGGTCCTGGTCAACGGCACGCGCCTGGCCAGCAACGACGTCAACGCGATCCCGGCGACCATGATCGAGCGGGTGGAAGTGCTCAGCGACGGCGCCTCGGCGGTGTACGGCTCGGACGCGATCGGCGGCGTGGTCAACTTCATCCTGCGCAAGGGCTTCGACGGCGTCGAGGCCAGCGCCGACTTCGGCACCAGTTCGCGCAGCGACGGCAACCGCCGCAACTTCTCGCTCACCGCCGGCAAGACCGGCGAGCGCGGCAGCATCGTCGCCGGCCTGTCCTACCACGACATCGATCCTGTCTCGGCGGGCGCGCGCGCCTACTCCAAGGACGCGCTGTCGCTGATCGACGGCGTCGGGGTGAAGCAGGGCTCCTCGGCCACGCCGACCGGCAGCATCAGCTTCAACGACGGCTCTGCCGCGGCCAAGGCGCTGGCGGCCAGCAACGGCTGTTCGCGGGTCACCTTCAACGGCGGCAGCAGCAGCCCCACCAACGCCAGCCAGTACCACTGCTACGTCGCTTCCACCGATTCCTACAACTACCAGCCGTACAACCTGCTGCAGACCCCGCAGGAACGCACCAACGCCTTCGTGCTCGGCAGCTATCGCTTCAACGATCACCTGGAAGGCTACGTCAACACCTATTTCAGCAAGACCACCTCGTCCTCGATCATCGCGCCGATCCCGATCTTCGCCAACGGCGACAACTTCCTGGTCTCCTCCGCCAGCTACTACAACCCGTTCGGGGTCAACTTCGGCACCGACCGCAGCACCGGCACCTCGTACAACAACTTCAACACCCGCGCCACGGTGCTGGGCAACCGGCGCTACGAGTACAACACCTACAATTTCCAGATCAATCCGGGCCTGCGCGGCAGCTTTGGCGACAGTTCCTGGCAGTGGGATGCCAGCCTCAACTACGGCAAGGTCAAGCAGAAGTCGATCAACTACGGCTTCCTCGACTACGCCGGCTTCAATGCCGCGGTGGGGCCGTCGTTCCTGGCCGCCGACGGCACGGTCAAGTGCGGCAGCGCCGGCGCGCCGATCGCCGGCTGCACCCCGATCGACGTGTTCAACCTCAACGCCGCCAGCAACAAGGCCGCGCTGGAAGCGCTGGTGGTCAATCCGATCGTCACCAACGTCTATACGGTCAAGCAGTTCGAGGCCAACGCCAACGGCGAGCTGTTCGCACTGCCGGCCGGCACCGCGAGCCTGGCCGTCGGTGTCTCCTATCGCAAGGAAAGCACCAGTACCGCCGCCGATCCGCTGTGGACCGGCGACGAGAACGGCATGTGCGGCGTGCTCGAGTACTGCGCCTCGGTGCTCGGCGGCAGCTTCAGCGTCAAGGAAGCCTATGCCGAAGCGTTGTTCCCGCTGCTGGCCGGCCTGCCCGGCGTGCACTCGCTCAACCTGACCGTGGGCAGCCGCTTCTCCGACTACGACACTGTCGGCAGCAAGACCAACAGCAAGGTCTCGCTGGAGTATCGCCCGATCGAGAACCTGCTGCTGCGCGGCACCGCCTCGCAGGTGTTCCGCGCGCCCAACATCGGCGAGCTGTATGCCGGCGTGGCCGGCGACTCGCCGTCGGTCACCGACCCGTGCAATGGCTATACCGGCGGCCATGCCGCGGCCTGCGCCAACGTGCCCACCGATGGCAGCTACCAGCAGGCCGACAACCAGGTCGGCGCCAAGGCCTCCGGCGCGGCAGTGGCGGGCTACCAGCTCAAGCCGGAGACCGGCATGTCCTACGACTTCGGCGTGGTCTACGACCCGGGCTGGGTCGAGGGCCTGTCGATGAGCGCGGACCTGTGGAAGATCAACCTCAAGGACACCATCACCCAGGTCTCGGCACAGACCGTGCTCAACCAGTGCTATGCCAACGACGCCAGTGCGTTCTGCGCGCTGATCCACCGCAACGACAACGGCACCGTCAACTACATCGCCGAGCCCACCGTGAACCTCGGCAAGCTGTGGGCCAGCGGCGCGGACTTCAGCCTCACCTACCGCCTGCCGGACACCGCCTGGGGCAACTTCAGCGCCGGCCTCAATGGCACCTACGTGATCCGCTACGACATCAACCCCGACACCACCGACGCCAGCACCGTCACCATCCACAACGCCGGCAAGTACACCTACGCCTACGGCAACTTCCCGCGCTGGCGCGCACTGGGCACGCTGAACTGGAACCTGGGCGACTGGAGCGCGTCGTGGCGTGTCCGCTACATCGGCCGCACCGAGATCGGCAGCGCCGATACCCGCCAGAGCCTGTCGGCCGATGCCGACCAGCCCGCCGTGGTCCGCGACATCGGCGCCTACGTCTACCACAGCGTGCAGGTGGGCTATCAGGTCAAGCCGTGGAAGACGCGTTTCGAAGTCGGCGTGGACAACCTGGCCGACCGGCAGCCGCCGCTGTACTACGCCAACAACGTCACCAACGCCAACACCGACGTGGCCACCTACGATCTGCTCGGCCGCTACTACTGGGCGCGGGCGACGGTGAAGTTCTGAGGCGGAGCCTGCTTGCGCAGGCGAGTAGGTGACAGTGCCGTGGCGGGTGGAGCCCGCCGCGGTATGCTCGGCCAGGCGCGATTCCACCTGCTAGCGAGATTCCAGGTCGGCGGTAATGCCGTTCCTGCCCGCGGATCGTGCGGGCGGGGCGCTTGCTCACCCGCATCTGGCGCGCGCATGACACGAGCACACGATGCGCTGAAGCTCAATTGTAGAAGCGACTTCAGCCGCGACGCCTCACCAGTAATGCCGGTCGCGGCTGACGCCGCCTCTATGCGACAACGGCATGTCCCGCTGAGTCGCGTTGAAGCGCGTTACCAATAGTCTTCTTCAGTCGAGCAAGGCCAGCAGATCCTGATGCAGGGCCTGCGGAATCCGCACGCCTTCGCTGCGGCTGCGTTCCCGCGCCTGGTAACGGCGTTGCGACGGCAAGCGTGCCCCGGTGGCCTCGTAGGCCGCAAAAAAGGCTTCCGCACGGGCCAGGTGTGCGGCGCGGTCGGCGCCAAGAAAGCGCGCCGGATCCATGGCCAGAATCAGTTCGCCATGGTAGGGCGAAGCACCGGCGCCAGCATCGTGGGCCAGCGATTCGGCGCTGGTGAGGTCGCCGATCAGCGGCCCGGCGATCAGTTCGATCATCGCTGACAGCGCGGACCCCTTGTGCCCGCCGAAGGTCAGCATCGCGCCGCCGTCGGCGACTGCGGCCGGATCGGTGGTCGGCGCGCCCGCCGCGTCCACACCCCAGCCTTCGGGAATCGGCTGGCCGGCGCGCCGGCGCAGCTCGATCTCGCCGCGCGCTACCGCACTGGTGGCGAAGTCGAACACGAACGGCGGCGCGTCCACGCGCGGCCAGCCGAACGCCAGCGGGTTGGTGCCCAGCAGCGGCGTGCGCCCGCCGGCCGGGGTCACCCAGGCATGGCTGGGATTGCAGATCAGCGCGACCAGCCCGGTCTCGGTGATGCGCTCGACTTCCGGCCACAGCGCAGAGAAATGCACGCAATGGTTGATCGCCAGCGCCGCCAGCCCATTGCCACGGGCCTTCTCGATCAACAACGGCAGGCCGCGCTCGAACGCCAGCAGCGAGAACCCGCCGCGCGCATCGACCCGCACGATACCGGGCGCATGATCGTGCACGGCAGGCTCGGCATCGCCCACCACCTTGCCGTTGCGCAGCGTCGCCACGCAGCCGAGCGTCCGGTACAACCCGTGCGAGGCGCAGCCGTCGCGTTCGCCGGCGACGATGGTGTGGGTGAGCGCCTGCACGTGCGCCGGGCTGAAGCCGGCGTGGGTCAGGATGCGTTCGACCAGGGTGGTGGCCTGGTCCAGGGACAGGGTGATGGTGTCGCTGGCGTTCATCGAAGAGGACGGTCCGGGAATGTCATGGATTCTCGCGCTCACGGCGCTTCGTGAGAAGCCTGGGAGCGTCATGCAACCTCGAAGTTCTATCTACGTCGGCCGGTGCCGTGCATAGCGTCACCTCGCTCCGAGGCACTGTAATGATCGATCACTCAGGATTTTTCAAAAAAACAAAGCCGGCGCATGCCGGCTTCGTTCTTTTCGCGACCATCTGTCTCAGGCTTACACCGACAACTCCAACAACAACTTATTGAGCCGCCGCACATACGCCGCCGGGTCCTTCAGGCTGTCGCCAGCCGCCAACGCCGCCTGGTCGAACAGCACCTTCGCCAGATCGCCGAAGCGCTCGCCATCGGCTTCCGCATCCAGCTTCTCGATCAGCGGGTGCGCCGGGTTGAACTCGAACACCGGCTTGCTCTCCGGCAGCTTCTGGCCACTGGCTTCGAGGATCTGCCGCATCTGCAGGCCCAGGTCGCCCTGGCCGATGGCCAGGATCGCCGGGGAGTCGGTCAGGCGGTGCGAGACGCGGACTTCGGAGACGTCGTCCTTGAGCACGTTCTGGATGCGCTCGACCAGGCCCTGCTTGGCCTTGGCGGCTTCTTCCTTGGCCTGCTTCTCTTCTTCGCTGTCGAGCTTGCCCAGGTCCAGGTCGCCGCGCGCCACGTCGACGAAGGACTTGCCGTCGAACTCGGTGAGGTAGCTCATCAGCCACTCGTCGATGCGGTCGGTGAGCAGCAGCACTTCGATGCCCTTCTTGCGGAACACTTCCAGGTGCGGGCTGTCCTTGATCTGCGCGTAGCTCTCGCCGGTCAGGTAGTACAGCTTGTCCTGGCCTTCCTGCATCCGCGCCACGTAGTCGGCCAGCGAGACGTTCTGCGCGCCGTCGCTGCCGTGGGTGGAGGCGAAGCGCAGCAGGCCGGCGATCTTCTCGCGGTTGCCGAAGTCCTCGGCCGGGCCTTCCTTCAGCACCTGGCCGAAGTTCTTCCACACGCCCTGGTAGCGCTCGGCGTCGTCCTTGGCCAGCTTCTCCAGCATGTCCAGGGCGCGCTTGGTCAGCGCCGACTTCATCGAGTCGATCACCGGGCCGGACTGCAGGATTTCGCGCGAGACGTTCAGCGGCAGGTCGCTGGAATCGACGATGCCCTTGATGAAGCGCAGGTACAGCGGCAGGAACTGCTCGGCCTGGTCCATGATGAAGACGCGCTGCACGTACAGCTTGAGCCCGCGCGAGGCGTCGCGCTGGTACAGGTCGAACGGGGCGCGGCCGGGCACGTAAAGCAGCGAGGTGTACTCCAGCTTGCCCTCGACCTTGTTGTGGCTCCACGCCACCGGGTTCTCGTGGTCGTGGGCGATGTGCTTGTACAGCTCCTGGTATTCCTCGTCCTTGATCTCGGTGCGCGGACGCGTCCACAGCGCGCTGGCGCGGTTGACGGTTTCCCATTCCGGAGCCTCGGGCTTGTCCTTGTCCTCGCCGTAGTGTTCCTTATGAAACTCGATCGGCAGGGCGATGTGGTCGGAATACTTGCGCACGATGCCGCGCAGCTTCCAGCCGTCGGCGAAGTCCTTCTCGTCGTCCTTCAGGTGCAGCACGATGCGGGTGCCGCGCTCGGCCTTCTCGATGGTGGCGACCTCGAACTCGCCTTCGCCGCGCGAGGACCAGTGCACGCCTTCGCTGGCCGGCAGACCGGCGCGGCGGCTGTACACGTCGACTTGGTCGGCAACGATGAAGGCGCTGTAGAAGCCGACGCCGAACTGGCCGATCAGGTGCGAGTCCTTCTTCTGGTCGCCGGACAGGTGCTTGAGGAATTCGGAGGTGCCGGACTTGGCGATGGTGCCCAGGTGCGCGACGATCTCCTCGCGGCTCATGCCGATGCCGTTGTCGTCGATGGTGACGGTGCCGGCCTCCTTGTCGAAGCCGATGCGGATACGCAGTTGCGCGTCGCCGTCCAGCAGCTCCGGCTTGACCAGCGCCTCGAAGCGCAGCTTGTCGGCGGCGTCGGAGGCATTGGAGATCAGTTCGCGCAGGAAGATCTCCTTGTTGGAATACAGCGAATGGATCATCAGCTGCAGCAGCTGCTTGACCTCGGTCTGAAAGCCCAGGGTTTCTTTTTGGGTTTCCACGCTCATCGGTAGGTGCTCCATGAAGGATGGGCGGCCGCGCGGAGGAGGGCGCGACTCTGCCGGCCGACATGGTGGCGACCGCGGCCGGCTTCAAGCGCCTCGCCGCGCATACGCGCGACACCGCGCTGGTCTATGATCCGGACCCTGTTTCCGCGCCCGCCGCCCATGCCGTTCCTGCATTCCCCGTCCCGCCTGTCCCGGCCCCTGCGAGGCCGCCGATGAGCCGTCCCGGCGGCGGCCAGGTGCGGATCAACGGTGGGCGCTGGCGCAACACCCGGCTGCCGGTGCCGGACCTGGCCGGGCTGCGCCCGACCTCCGACCGGGTCCGCGAGACCCTGTTCAACTGGCTGCAGCCGGTGCTGCCCGGGGCGCGGGTGCTGGACCTGTTCGCCGGCAGCGGCGCGCTGGGGCTGGAGGCGGTGTCGCGCGGCGCGGCCGCTGCGGTGCTGGTCGAGCGCGATTTAGGCCAGGCGGCGCAGTTACGCGCCACGGTCGCGCGGCTGCAGGCGCAGGACCAGGTGCAGGTGGTGCAGGGCGATGCTCTGCGCTGGCTGGCCGAGGCGCCGGCCGAGGCACTGGCGGACATCGCCTTCGTCGACCCGCCGTTCGCCGCCGGGCTGTGGGACGCGGTGCTGCAGCGCCTGCCGGCGCGGCTGGCGGCCGATGCCTGGCTGTACCTCGAGTCGCCGGCCGGGCAGGCGCCCGCAGTGCCGGCGTCCTGGGCGCTGTACCGTGAGGGCGGCAGCCGCGAGGTGCGCGCTGCCCTGTACCGGCGCACCGCTGCTACACTTCCCGGCGACCTTCACGCGGTACCCGACGCATGACCGTGGCCCATAGCCGCATCGCCGTCTATCCCGGCACCTTCGATCCGATCACCAACGGCCATATCGATCTGGTCAACCGTGCCGCACCGCTGTTCGAGCAGGTGATCGTGGGCGTGGCGCAGAGCCCGTCCAAGGGGCCGACCCTGCCGCTGGACCTGCGCGTGTCGCTGGCCCGCGAAGCGCTGGCCGGGCACCGCAACGTGGAAGTGCTGGGCTTCGACACCCTGCTGGCTCATTTCGTGCGCTCGGTCGGCGGCGGCGTGCTGCTGCGCGGCCTGCGCGCGGTGTCGGACTTCGAATACGAGTTCCAGATGGCGAGCATGAACCGGCATCTGATCCCGGAGGTGGAGACCCTGTTCCTCACCCCGGCCGAGCAACACAGTTTCATTTCGTCCTCGTTGGTGCGCGAGATCGCGCGCCTGGGCGGGGACGTCTCCGGCTTCGTGCCGCCGTCGGTGGTGCAGGCGCTGGTCCAGGCCCGCCAGGCCGCCGCGCAGCGCTGAGCCGTCCACCATTCACTGACGACACAGAGGGAGCCGTTCCATGAACACCACCGCACGCGCGTTGCTGATCGCTTCGCTGGCCCTGGGCTTCACCGCCTGCAAGAAGGAAGAAGCCGCCAAGCCGGCCGCCGACGCGCAGCCCGCGCTGACCGCCCCGGCCAAGGACGACGACGCCGGCTGGAAGAAGTACCTGCAGGAAGTGGCGATCCAGAACATGGGCAACGTCACCAACAGCCCGTTCCTGTACTACCTGCCGCCGGAATCGGATCCGGAGTTCCAGGCCAAGTACGAGCGCCAGGTCGAAAGCGCCACCACCGCCATCGGCCGCGGCATCCAGCCGGGCAACATGCTGGCGTTCGGTTCCTCGGCCTCGGCCAAGATGGCCGACCTGATCGCCGCCGCCTTCGCCAAGGTCGAGGCGAACAGCATGAAGGGCGTGCGCGTGGTCTACATCGGCGCCCCGGCCGACAACGCCCGCGTCGAAGCCGTGGTCAAGCCGACCGGCGCCGACTACATCTTCGTCGAAGCCAAGTAAGCCCCGTGCGGACCGGCGCGCCGATGCGCGCCGGTTCCGCCATCCCGCGCCGCCCGCAACGGGCGGTTGCGCTGCGCAGTTCTGCTGCGTGCCGTGCCACATCGAGGTAGTTGCCCAAGCCGCCTTGCGCTGCATTGCAGCGTTCCGCGCCCCGGCGCCGCCTTCGCAGGGCCGTCCCGTCCCGATCCGGTAAACTGCCCGGGTCAGTGCCGAAGTGCGCCACATGTCCCTCAAGATCAACGAGCTCTGCGTCAACTGCGACGTCTGCGAGCCGGCCTGCCCGAATCAGGCCATCGCCATGGGCGAGACGATCTACGTGATCGACCCCGCCCGCTGTACCGAATGCGTCGGCCATTTCGACGAGCCGCAGTGCGTGGTGGTGTGCCCGGTGGAGTGCATCGACCCCGACCCGGCCATCCCGGAGACCCACGCCCAGTTGCTGGCCAAGCTGCAGCGCCTGCAGCGCGACCACCCCGAGTTGTACCCACAGGAGCCCCCCGCCGCATGAGAAGCCTCGTCCGCCGTGTCCTGCTGCTCGCCCTGGTCCTGACGCCGTCGGCGTGGGCCGAGGCGCCGGTCGCCGAAGCGACCGCCACCGCCCCGGCCGCGCACCCGCCCGGCGCCGCGATCGCCAGCGGCCATCGCCTGGCCACCGAGGCCGGCCTGCAGATCCTGCGCGAGGGCGGCAATGCCTTCGACGCCGCGGTGGCGGTGTCCTCGACGCTGTCGGTGGTCGAACCGATCAGTTCCGGCCTCGGCGGTGGCGGCTTCTTCCTGCTGCACGACGCCAAAACCGGCAAGGACGTGATGTTGGACGCGCGCGAGACCGCGCCGGAGTCGGCGACGCCGGCCGCGTTCCTGGACGCCAAGGGCGAGCTGGACCGCGATCGCTCGATCAACGGCCCATGGTCGGCCGGCATCCCCGGGCTGCCGGCGGCGCTGGTGGAACTGGCGACCAAGCACGGCCGGCTGCCGCTGCGGCAGTCGCTGGCGCCGGCGATCCGCATCGCCCGCGATGGCTTCCCGGTCTACGCGCGCATGGCCGAGGGCTACCAGTCGCGGCGCAAGGTGATGGAGCGCTATCCCGGCACCCGCGAGGTCTACCTGCGCAACGGCCGGCCGATCGCGGTGGGCGACGTGTTCAAGCAGCCGGAACTGGCCAACACGCTGCAACTGCTGGCCGACAAGGGCTTCGACGGTTTCTACCGCGGCGCCACCGCCAAGAAGCTGCTGGCCGGCGTGAAGCAGGCCGGCGGGCGCTGGACCGCGGAGGAACTGGCCGGCTACACGGTCAAGGAACGCACCCCGATCCGCTTCGACTACAAGGGCTGGACCATCACCACCGCGCCGCCGCCGTCCTCCGGCGGCATCGCCCTGGCCAGCATGCTGCAGATCCTGGAGGGCTACGACCTCAAGACCATGGACTCGGTGCACCGCGTACACCTGACCGTGGAGGCGATGCGCCGCGCCTACCGCGACCGCACCTTCTTCCTGGGCGATCCGGATTTCACCCACGTGCCGCAGCGCATCCTGCTCAGCAAGGACTATGCGGTGGGCCTGCGCTCGACGATCAACCCGGACAAGGCCACGCCCAGCGACCTGCTGTCGGGCCAGCCGACCCCGCTGGAAGACGACGAGACCACGCATTTCTCGATCATCGACGGCGAAGGCAACCGCGTCGGCGCCACCCAGACGGTCAACCTGCTGTACGGCTCTGGGCTGATCCCCAAGGGCACCGGCGTGCTGCTCAACAACGAGATGGACGATTTCGCGCTGCGTCCGGGCACGCCCAACGCCTTCGGGGTGATGGGCTACGCGGCCAACGCGCCCAAGCCGGGCAAGCGCCCGCTCAGCTCGATGTCGCCCACCTTCATGGAGAACGCGGACAAGGCGATCGTGCTCGGCACCCCGGGCGGCAGCCGCATCATCACCATGGTGCTGCTCGGCATCCTCGGCTACGACGACGGCCTCACGGCGCAGCAGGTCGCCGCGCTGCCGCGCTACCACCACCAGTGGCTGCCGGACGTGATCGAGGCCGAGACCGGCACATTCGACGCGGACACCGCGAAGGGCCTGGAAGCGATGGGGCACACGCTCAAGCTGCCTGGCGACACGGCCGAGGACGGCCACGGCTCCAGCCACGTCTGGGGCAACCTGCAGACCGTGGAATGGGACAAGCGCCGCAACGTGCTCAGCGGCGGCAGCGACCCGCGCAACGAAGTCGGCAGTGCCGAAGTGCTGCAACTGACAGCGCCGGCGCGCTGAGCAGCGCGTCGCCCGCTTTTGCGAATCCCCAATCCCCAATCCCGAATCCCCGCCATGAAACTCTGGTCCATCCAAGGCAACTCGCAAAAACTCGACGGCGGCGCGATGTTCGGCAACGCGCCCAAGGCGATGTGGCAGCAGTGGGCCGCGCCCGACGACGGCAACCGCATCGCGCTGGCCTGCCGCGCGCTGCTGGCCAGCCCGCTGGCCGGCAAGACCGTGCTGTTCGAGACCGGGATCGGCGCGTTCTTCCCGCCGGCGCTGCGCGAGCGCTACGGCGTGCAGGAGGCGCGGCACGTGCTGCTGGATTCGCTGCAGGACGCCGGCTTCGCCCATACCGACATCGACGTGGTGGTGTTGAGCCACCTGCACTTCGATCACGCCGGCGGCCTGCTGGCCGCCTACCGCGAGGGCGCGGCGCCGGAGCTGCTGTTCCCCAACGCGCAGTTCCTGGTCGGCGCGGCGCACTGGCAACGCGCGCTGCACCCGCATCCGCGCGACCGCGCCAGCTTCATCCCGGAACTGCCCGGCCTGCTCGAGGCCAGCGGCCGGCTGGAGCTGGTCGACGGCGAATATTCCCGCGCGCTCGGCGAGGCGGTGCGATTCCGTTTCAGCGACGGCCACACGCCGGGGCTGATGCTGGCCGAGATCGTCGGCCCCGGCCACGGCGAGGATGGCCAGGCACACGGCGGGGTGGCGTTCTGCGCCGACCTGATCCCGGGCCGCTCGTGGGTACACGTGCCGATCACCATGGGTTACGACCGCAACGCCGAGCTGCTGATCGACGAGAAGCGCGCATTCCTGGAAGACGCGCTGGCGCGCAACGTGCGCCTGTTCTTCACCCACGATCCGGACTGCGCGCTGGCGCAGCTCCAGCGCGATGCCAAGGGCCGTTTCGTCACTGCGCACGAAGTGCCGGCGCTGCAGGCCCGCGCACTGGCCGCCTGAGTCCGGCCTTGCGGTTTACCAGCGCAGGGCGGCGTGCGCCGGCACTGCGGCCGCGGCGCCGTCCAGCGCCACCGAAAACCCGATGGTGGTGATGCCGTCGCGGTGCTGCGCGAACACGCGCCCGCCGTGCATGCTCGCCACCGCCTTGACGATCGCCAATCCCAGGCCGTGGCTCTCGCGGCTGTTGGCGCGGGCGGCGTCGCCGCGGTAGAAGCGATCGAACAGGCGCTGCAGATGTTCCGGCGCCAGCGCCACGCTGGGATTGGAGAAGGCGATCAGTGCCTCGCCGCCGCGCTGTGCGATCTCCACCACGATCGGCGCGGCGCCGGCCGAATGCGTCGAATGCTGGATCGCGTTGTGCAGCAGGTTGGACAGCGCGCGCCGCAGCAGCGACTTCTCGACCGGCACCACCACGTCGCCGCGCATCTCCACCTGCAAGCCGGCCTCGTCCAGCAGCACCTCGAAGAACTCCACGGTCTTGCCGACTTCCTCGGCCAGCGACGCGTCCTCGCACTGGCGCGCGCGCTGGCCCTGTTCGGCGCGGGCCAGGAACAGCATGTCGGCGACGATCGCGCGCAGCCGCTCCAGTTCCTCCAGGTTCGACTGCAGTACCTGGCGCAACTGTTGCGCGTCGCGGTGGCGGGTCAGCGCCACCTGGGTCTGGCCGATCAGGCTGGCCAGCGGCGTGCGCAGTTCGTGGGCGACGTCGGCATTGAAGCTTTCCTGCTGCGCATAGGCGGCATCGAGCCGGTCGAAGGCCGCGTTCAACGAGGCGCCCAGGTCTTCCAGTTCGCGCGGCAGCCGCGGCAGGTCCAGGCGCCGCCGGTCGTGCGGGCCGATGCGCTGCGCATCGGCCGACAGCCGCTGCACCGGGCGCAGGCCGAGCTTGGCGGTCCAGTAGCCCAGCGCGCCGACCAGCGCAGTGCCGGCCAGCGTGACCAGCGCCAGGGCGATGTCGAAGCGGCGCCGGGTCAGCGCGAACGGTGCGCTGTCCATCGCCGCGATCAGCTGCACCGGCGGGCGTACCGGCGTGGCCGGCAGTGTTTGGCCGATGGCCTGCCACGATAGCGGCTGCGCGTCGGCGATGCCCAGCGCCTGCGGATCGCCGATGCGCACCAGGCCGCTGCGGCCGCGCGTGGCCGCCGCCATCGCCTCGGCGCCGCGCCCGTAGCGGAACGCCGGATCCTCGCTCCACAGCCAGAAGCGCAGGTCCGGCGCGCTGGAGACGCTTGCCAGGCGCGTGCGCGCATGTGCGGCCAGCTCCGGCGAGCGGCTGTTGATCAGCATGTACTGCACCGCGTCCATGCGTGAGCGCAGTTCCTCGCGCTGGTGGCGGCGCAGTTCGTGCTCCAGCACCTGGTGCAGCACCAGCCCGATCAGGGCGAAGCCGAGCAGCGCGGTGG
Source organism: Xanthomonas sp. LF07-6 (assembly GCF_034105445.1). NCBI lineage: Bacteria > Pseudomonadati > Pseudomonadota > Gammaproteobacteria > Lysobacterales > Lysobacteraceae > Xanthomonas > Xanthomonas sp. LF07-6. The sequence continues at coordinate 235,277 of NZ_JAXGGI010000001.1, read as the reverse complement.
CCGCGAACAGGCCGGCCAGGCGCAGCGCGATCGAGGGCCGCGCCGGCGCGCTCACCCGGCCGCGTCCTCGCGTTCTTCCAGCACGTAGCCCATGCCGCGCACGGTGTGCAGCAGCGGGGCGTCGAACGGCACGTCGATCTTGGCGCGCAGGCGCTTGATCGCCACTTCCACCACGTTGGTGTTGCTGTCGAAGTTCATGTCCCAGACCATCTCGGCGATCGCGGTTTTGGACAGGATCTCGCCCTGGTGCCGGGCCAGCACCGCCAGCAGCGCGAATTCCTTGGCGGTCAGGTCCAGCCGCTGCCGCCCGCGCATGGCTTTGCGGCTGATCATGTCGATCTGCAGCTCGCCCACGCGCAGCAGCGTGCTCTCCTGGGCACGGCCGCGCCGCGCCAGCACCTGCAGCCGCGCCAGCAGTTCGATGAAGGAGAACGGCTTGATCAGGTAGTCGTCGGCGCCCTCGCGCAGGCCCTTGACCCGGTCCTCGACGCTGTCGCGCGCGGTGAGCATGATCACCGGCGTGCTCTTCACCGAACGCAGCGAGCGCAGGATGGCGAAGCCGTCCAGGCCCGGCAGCATCGCGTCGAGCACGATCACGTCGAAGTCGTAGTGCAGGGCCAGGTGCTGGCCGTCGATGCCGTCGTAGGCCACGTCGACCGTGCAGCCCTGTTCGCTCAGTCCCTGCTGCAGGTAGTCGGCGGTCTTGCGCTCGTCCTCGACGATCAGCACCTTCATGGCTGCAGCGCCTCCGGCGCGGCAGTGCGTGCGCGACGTGCCTGGCGCCGCTGCATGTACCAGCCGTGCAGGCGGTCCAGGTACAGGTACACGATCGGCGTACTGAACAGAGTCAGCAGTTGCGACAGCAGCAGTCCGCCGACCATCGCATAGCCCAGCGGCCGCCGCAGTTCCGACCCGGCGCCGTGGCTGAGCATCAGCGGCAGGCCGCCGAGCAGTGCGCACAGGGTGGTCATCATGATCGGCCGGAAGCGCATCAGGCAGGCCTCGAAGATCGCATCGCGCGAGGACAGCCCGCGTTCGCGTTCGGCATGCAGGGCGAAGTCCACCATCATGATCCCGTTCTTCTTGACGATGCCGATCAGCAGGATGATGCCGATCATCGCAATCACGCTCAAGTCGTAGCCGCCGGCCATCAGGATCAGCAGCGCGCCGACGCCGGCCGAGGGCAGGGTGGAGAGGATGGTCAGCGGGTGGATGTAGCTCTCGTAGAGCAGGCCGAGCACGATGTAGACCGCGATCAACGCCGCCAGGATCAGGTACGGCTGGGTGCGCAGCGAGGCGCTGAACGCCTGCGCCGTGCCCTGGAAGCTGCCGCTGAGCGTGGCCGGCACCCGCAGCTGCGCCTGGGCCTGCTGGATCGCGTCCACCGCATCGCCCAGTGCCGCGCCCGGCGTCAGGTTGAAGGAGATGGTCACCGCCGGGAACTGGCCCTGGTGGCTCACCGACAGGTAGCCGGTCTTGCTGGTGTCGAGCGTGGCGAAGGTGGACAGCGGCACCTGCTTGCCGGTCAGCGGCGAGGTCAGGTACAGCCGCTGGAACAGCGACGGATCGCCCTGCAGCGCCGGCGTCACTTCCAGCACCACGTGGTAGCTGTTGAGCTGGGTGAAGTACTGCGCGACCTGGCGCTGGCCGATGGCGTCGTTGATGGTCGCGTCGATCTGCTGCGGGGTGATGCCGAAGCTGGCCGCGCGCTGGCGGTCGATGGTCAGGCTGGCGATCGGCGCGGCGTTCTGCTGGTCCGAGGCGACGTCGGTCAGTTGCGGCAGCGCCCGGAACGCCTTCAGCAGCTGCGGCGCCCAGGTGTTGAGTTCATCCAGGTTGGCGTCGGTCAGGGTGTATTGGTACTGGGTGCGGGCCAGGCGGCCGCCGACATTGATGTCCTGCCCGGCCTGCATGAACAGGGTGACGCCCTGCACGTGCGCCAGGCGTTTGCGCAGCCGCGCGATCACCTGGTCGGCGCTGGCGGTGCGGCCCGCGTCCTTGGGCTTGAGCGCGATCGAGAAGGTGCCGGAGTTGAAGGTGCTGGCGCCGGTCTGCATGCCGAAGGACAGCACGTCCGGGTCGCGGCGGATGATGTCGGCCAGTTGCAGCATGCGCGTGCGCATCGCCGCCGAGGACGAATCCTGCGCCGAATCGGCGGTGCCGGAGATGAAGCCGGTGTCCTGCTGCGGGAAGAAGCCCTTGGGCATCACCACGAACAGCGCCACGCTGGTGGCCACGGTCAGCAGGAAGCTGGCCAGGGTCAGCCGCGGATGCCGCAGCACCGTCTCCAGGCCGCGCCGGTAGGCCGCCAGCATCGCATCGAAGCCGCGCTCGAACGCGCGCGCCAGGCGTCCCTGCGCCTGCTCGGCGTGCGGCTTGAGCAGGCGCGCGCACAGCATCGGGGTCAGGGTCAGCGACACCAGCAACGACACCAGGATGGTCAGGCTCACGGTCACCGCGAACTCGCGGAACAGGCGGCCGACGATGCCGCCCATCAGCAGCAGCGGGATGAACACCGCCACCAGCGACACCGAGATCGAGACCAGGGTGAAGCCGATCTCGGCCGCACCCTGCAGCGCCGCCTGCAACGGCGCCATGCCGTCCTCGATGTGCCGGTAGATGTTCTCCAGCATCACGATGGCGTCGTCCACCACGAAGCCGACCGCGATGGTCAGGCCCATCAGCGACAGATTGTCCAGGCTGTAGCCGAGCACGTACATCAGCGCGGCGGTACCGAGGATCGCCAGCGGCACGGTCAGGCTCGGGATCAGGGTGACCACCGCGCTGCGCAGGAACACGAAGATCACCGCCACCACCAGCACGATGGACAGCAGCAGGGTGAACTCCACGTCCTTGACCGAGGCGCGGATGTTCTGCGTGCGGTCGGCGAGGATCTTGACGCTGACGCTGGGCGGGATCGAGGCCATCAGCCTGGGCAGCGCGGCCTTGACCTGGTCCACCGTGTCGATGACGTTGGCGCCGGGCTGCTTGGTGATGGCGATCATGATCGCGCGGCCATCGACGATGCCGCTGTCGGCCGGCGCGGCGGCGCCGGCGAAGCCCCACGCGGCGATCTTGGCGTTCTCCGGCCCGTCCACCGCGGTGCCGACGTCGCGCACGCGGATCGGCGCGCCGTTGCGCCAGGCCAGCACCGCGTCGTTCCAGGCCTGGCTCTGCAGCAGTTGATCGTTGGTGGAGACAGTGAAGGCCTGGCGCGCGCCATCGATCGAGCCGGTGGCCGCGTTCACCGTGGTGGTGGCGATCACCGAGCGGATGTCCTCCAGGCTCAGGCCAAGCGCCGCCAGCTTGGCCGGATCCACCTGCACGCGCACCGCCGGCTTCTGCGCACCGTACAGGTTGACCAGGCCGACCCCGGAGATGCGCGAGATCTGCTGCGCGAGCACGTTGTCGGCGTAGTCGTTGACCTGGGTCAGCGGCAACACCCGCGACTGCACCGCCAGGATCAGCGACGCCGATTCGGCCGGGTTGATCTTGCGGAAGCTCGGTGCGCTCGGCAGCCCGCTCGGCAACTGCCCGGACGCGGCGTTGATCGCGGTCTGCACATCGAGCGCGGCGGCGTCGATGTTGCGGTCCAGGTCGAACTGCAGCGTCACCTGGGTCGAGCCGAGCGCGCTGGTCGAGGTCATCTGGCTCAGGCCTGGGATCAGCGACAGCTGCCGCTCCAGTGGCTGCGCCACGTTCGAGGCCATGGTCTGCGGGCTGGCGCCGGGCAGGCTGGCCGAAACCTGGATGGTGGGGAAATCGACCTGCGGCAACGGCGCCACCGGCAGCAGCGGCCAGGCCACCAGGCCCAGCAACAGCAGCGCCATGGCCAGCAGCGAGGTGCCGATCGGGCGTTTGATGAAGGCCGCCGAGACGCTCACGCGTGCGCTCCCGCCGCGGCCGGTTTGGCGTGCCTGGCCGGCTTGGCCTCCACCACCTTCGCCCCCGGATGCAGCCGGTACTGCCCATCCACCACCACACGCTGGCCGGCCTGCAGGCCCTGGCCGATCACGCTCTCGCCATCGGCCTCGTCCAGCACCTGCACCGGTTGGTCGCGCACGCTGCCGTCGCTGCCGACCACGTACACGAACTCGCCGTCCTGGCTGCGCTGCACGGCCGCGCTCGGCACCACCAGCGCGCCGCTGCGCATGCCCAGGGTGATGCGCGCATCCACCGTCTGCCCCGGCCACAGCGTGTGCCCGGAATTGGGGAAGTGCGCCTTCATCGCGATGGTGCCGGTGCTGGTGTCGATCTGGTTGTTGAGCAGGGCCAGCGTGCCGTGCGCCAGCACCTGTCCGCTGCCGTGCTCGACCGCGTCCACGCCCACGCTGGCCGGCGCGGCCTGCAGTGCGCGGTTGATCTGCTGGAACGTGCTTTCCGGCAGGGTGAACTGCACGGCGATCGGGTCGATCTGGTTCAGCACCACCAGGCCGCCGGCATCGCTGGCGTGGACGATGTTGCCCGGATCCACCAGGCGCGCGCCGGCGCGGCCGTCGATCGGCGCGCGGATGGTGGTGAAGTCCAGTTGCACCCGTGCGTTGTCGATCGCCGCCGCATCGCTCTGCAGGGTGGCGCGCAGTTGCGTCACCAGCGCCTTCTGCGTGTCCAGGGTCTGGCGGGTGGTGGCGTTGTCCTGCAGCAGTTGCTGGTAGCGCTGCAGGTCGGCCTGCGCATTGCCCAACTGCGCCTTGTCCTTGGCCAGTTGCGCGGTGGCCGCGGCCAGTTGCGCCTGGTCGATGCGCGGATCCAGTCGCGCCAGCACCTGCCCGGCCTTGACGTCCTGGCCTTCGCTGAAGCCCACGGCGATCAGTTGCCCGTCGATGCGCGAGTGCACGGTCACCGAGGCGATCGGCAGCACCGTGCCGATCCCGGTCTGGCGGATCGGCACGTCCTTGCGCAGCACCGGCGCGCTGGTCACCGGCACCGGCGGCGTGGCCTTGGTCGGTGCGTGGCGCGGGCGCAACCACACCGCCAGCAGCAGCGCGACCAGCACTGCGGCGGCGACGAATGGCCAGCGCCGCCGCGGCATGGCATGGCGCGGTGGCGGATCGGCGGGGCGGATGGGCGCGGCGGTGGACATGGGCTACTCCGGGACGACAGGAGCCGGCGTGGCGCCCGGCGAGGCGCCACGCATGGCGGGGAGATTGGCGCTGTCCCAGTCGCCGCCCAGCGCGACCAGCAGCGCGACCTGGGCGCCGAACTGGCGCGCTTGCACCTGCAGCAAGCTGCGTTGCGCGTCCAGCGCGTTGGCCTGCGCGGTGATGACGGCGCTGTACAGCGCGGTGCCGGCGCGATACTGGTCCATCAGCACGCGTTCGGCCTGTTGCGCGGCGTCGGCGGCGCTGCGCTGTTGCTGCTGTTCGCGCGCCAGTTCGCGTGCGGCGGCGAGCTGGTCCTCCACGCCTTGGAACGCGCTCAATACGGTCTGCCGGTAGGTCGCCGCGGCCGCGTCGAAGGTGGCTTGCGCCTGCGCGCGCTGCGCGCGGCGGGCGCCGCCGTCGAACAGCGTGCCGGCCAGCGCTGCGCCCACCGCCCAGACCCGGTTCGGCACGCTCAGCAGCGAGGCCAGCCCGGCACCGTCGTAGCCACCGCTGGCGCTCAGCGACAGGGTCGGGAACCAGGCCGCCACGGCCATGCCGATGCCGGCGTTGGCCGCGGCCATGCGCCGTTCGGCGCCGGCGATGTCCGGGCGCCGCTGCAGCAGCACCGAGGGCAGGGCCTCCGGCGTTGGCGGCAGCGCCGGCAGCGGTGCGTCGCTGGCCGCCAGCGAGAACTCGGAAGGGGGTCGGCCGAGCAGCACCGCCAGCGCGTGGTCCAGTTGCCGGCGCGACAGCGCCAGATCGGTCGATGCGGCTTCGGTGCTGTGCAGGGTGGCCTCGGCCGCCGCCACATCGGCGTCGCTGGCAACGCCGGCGCGCACCCGCGCCTGGGTCAGCCGCAGGGCGTCGCGGTAGCCGGCGAGGGTGCGCTGGTACAGCGCCAGGGTCTGGTCGTCGAAGCGCAACTGCAGGTAATCGGCGACCACCGCGGCCTGCAGCGACAGCCGCGCCTGCGCCAGATCGGCGGCGCTGGCCTGGGCGTTGTCGCCGGCCTGTTCGACGCTGCGCCGGACCTTGCCCCAGAAGTCAGGCTCCCAACTGGCGCTGAGCCCCAGCGTATCGGCGTCGCGCAGCCCCGGCTTGGGGGTGACGCTGCGCTCGCGCGTGGCCGCGGCCTGCACGCCCAGCGTCGGCGCCTCGGCCGCCCGCGCGCTGCCGACCAGCGCCTGCGCCTGCCGATAGCGCGCCTCGGCCTGGCGCAGGGTCTGGTTGGCGCGGTCGGCCTGTTCGACCAGGACATCCAGCTGCGGATCGCCATAGCGGGTCCACCACGCCACCGCCGGGTCGGCGGCGGCCGGCGCGGCGGGCGTCCAGCGGCCGTCGGCCTCTTCGAACGGCTGCTGCGCGGCGGCCGGCGGCGCCGGGCGCACGTAGTCCGGGCCGGCCATGCAGCCGCCGAGCAGCAGCACACTCAGCAGCGGCACGAGCGGTACCAGGCGGCGGGAAACGGGCGGTGGGGGCAGGGCGGTCACGGGGCGGCGCCGGCAGCGGGGACAGGCCTTCACCGTAGGCGCCGCATGGCGACCCCACGCTGACGCCTCACTGACGGCGCTGTCAGAAACGCAGCATGCGGCCGTCCAACGCCGCGTCTTGAACCGCTGCCAGCGCGTCCGCAACGTGGCGCTTGCAGCCGTCATCATGGCCGGCCAGTATCGGCGCATGAAGCTGCCCCATGCCCTGTCCTGCCTGTTCCTCGCCTGCCTGTTGCTGGGCGGCTGCACCTCGCATGCCGACACCACCGTGCCGTCGCCGATCCGCCTGAACCAGGTCGGTTTCCTGCCTGCCGCGAGCAAGCTGGCGGTGGTGCCGGATGGGCATGGCGACGCGTTCTCAATTGTGCGCGCCGACAGCGACGAGGTGGTGCTGCGCGGCACCCTCGGCGCCGCCGCGGCATGGCCGCCGGCGCAGCAGACCGTGCGCATCGCCGATTTCTCCGCGTTGCGCACGCCGGGCCGCTACCGCCTGCAGGTCGACGGCCTGCCGCCCTCGGACAGCTTCGCCATCGGCGAAGACGCCTACAACGCGCTGTCGCGCGCCGCGCTCAAGGCCTACTACTACAACCGCGCCAGCACCGCGCTGGACGGCACTTACGCCGGCCGCCACGCGCGCGCTGCCGGCCATCCCGACGACCACGTGCTGGTGCATGCCTCGGCGGCCTCGCCGGAGCGCCCGGCCGGCACCGTGATCGCCGCGCCCAAGGGCTGGTACGACGCCGGCGACTACAACAAGTACGTGGTCAGCTCCGGCATCACCGTCTATACCCTGCTGGCCGCCTACGAGCAGTTCCCCACCTACTTCAGCACGCACCCCGAAGGCATTCCCGACAGCGGTGGCGACGTGCCGGACATCCTGCGCGAGGTCGACTGGAACCTGCAGTGGCTGCTGGCGATGCAGGATCCGCACGACGGCGGCGTGTACCACAAGCTGACCAACCTGGACTTCGCCGGCATGCAGATGCCGGACCAGGCGCGCGCGCCGCGCTACGTGGTGCAGAAGAGCACCGCGGCCACGCTCGACTTCGCTGCGGTAATGGCCCAGGCCAGCCGCATCTACGCACCGTACGACGCGCAGTTCGGCGGCATCTCCACGCGCATGCTGGAGGCCTCGCGGCGCGCGTGGGCCTGGGCGCAGGCGCATCCGGACGTGGCCTACCGGCAGCCGGACGACGTGCACACCGGCGCCTACGACGACACCGAGTTCGACGACGAGTTCGCCTGGGCCGCGACCGAGTTGTATCTGGCCACCGCCGACGACGCGTTCTACGAGGCGGCGATGGCGCGCAAGGTGCCGGCCAGCGTGCCCGACTGGCGCCAGGTCGGCGGGCTGGCGTGGATGTCGCTGGCGCAGCACCGCGCGCGGCTGACCCCGCGTGCCGACCAGGCGCGCATCGCCGACGAGATCGAGGGCCTGGCCGATCACCTGGTGCAGGTGTGGCAGGGCTCGGCCTGGCGCGTGACCATGCGCGACGCCGACTTCCACTGGGGCAGCAACGCCACCGCGCTGAACCAGGCGATGATGCTGCTGCAGGCCTACCAGTTGCAGCACAAGCCCGAATACCTGCAGGCCGCGCAGTCGCAGCTGGACTACGTGCTCGGCCGCAACCCGCTGGGCATGTCCTTCGTCACCGGCATCGGCGCGCGCTCGCCGATGCACATCCACCATCGCATCTCCATCGCCGACGGCGTCGCCACGCCGGTGCCGGGATGGCTGGTGGGCGGTCCGCAGCCGGGGCAGCAGGACGCCGACGCGTGCAAGCACGCCTACACGTCGTCGCTGCCGGCGCTGTCGTACCTGGACAAGGAATGCAGCTACGCCACCAACGAAGTGGCGATCAACTGGAATGCGCCGCTGGTGTACGTGAGCGCCGCGCTGCAGGTGCTGCAGCGCTGATGCTGGACGGCGCGGATGGCGCCGCTCAGGGCGTGTCACCGATTCCCGAGTATGCCGCGTTGGGTCTGGCAGGCGCGCTGCCGGCGTTGGCCGTCAGGTCAAGCCGCGCGGCGCCGGCAGCGCGCCTGCCAGGCCCAACCCGAAGGGCCGCGATTGCGCGCGCCCATGGCCGCGTTATCGCTCGGGCGTGGACGCACATCCACTTCCTCGTTCTTCCTTGCCACAGGCATGCGCAATCGCGGCGCGGCATGCTCGGGGATTGATGACACGCCCTAGCCCAGACGGGTGCCGAAGATGCGGTCGCCGGCGTCGCCCAGACCTGGCAGGATGTAGCCCTTCTCGTTGAGATGGTCGTCGATGGCGGCGGTGTACACCTCCACGTCCGGATGCGCCGCTTCCAGCGCCTGCAGGCCTTCCGGCGCGGCGACCAGGAAGATGCCCTTGATCCGCCGCGCACCGGCGCGCTTGAGCATGTCCACGGTGGCGATGAGGGTGCCGCCGGTGGCCAGCATCGGATCCAGGATCAGCGCGTCGCGCTCCTCCAGTCGTCCGGTGAGACGTTCGAAATAGGGCACCGGCTGCAGCGTCTCCTCGTCGCGCTGCAGGCCGACCACGCTGACCCGCGCCGCGGGAATCAGCGCCAGCACGCCCGGCAGCATGCCCAGCCCGGCACGCAGGATCGGCACCAGGGTGATCTTGGCGCCGGCGATGCGCTGCACCTGGGTCGGGCCGGCCCAGCCGTCCATGGTGTGGGTCTCGGTCTCCAGGTCGGCGGTGGCCTCGTAGCCGAGCAGGGTGCCCAGCTCGGTGACCAGTTCGCGGAAGCCCTTGGTGCTCAGCGCCGCGTCGCGCAACAGGCCGATCTTGTGCTGTACCAGCGGGTGACGGACTTCGACGATCTTCATGGGCGCGCTCGCAAGGGGGAGGCGCACAGTGTGCCGCAGCCGGCTCCGGCGCCGCCAGGTGTGGGCGCCAGCGCGCGGCGGGTGACGCGTCGGGAAGGCGCATCACCCGCCGTGCCGAGGCGACTCAGGCCGCGGGGTCGAGCATCTCGGCCGCACGCGTGCGTGGCGCTGTTGCGCTGCGCATCGCGGTACTGCGGGTGTCGATCTTGAACAGCGCCACCGCCTGGGTGAGTTGGCCGGCCTGATCTTCCATCGAGCGCGCCGCCGCCGTGGCTTCCTCCACCAGCGCCGCATTCTGCTGGGTGGCCTCGTCCATCTGGGTGACGGTCTGGTTGACCTGCTCGATGCCCGCCGACTGTTCCTGCGAGGCCGCGGAAATCTCGCCCATGATGTCGGTGACGCGCTGCACCGACGACACGATCTCGTGCATGGTCTTGCCGGCCTGGTCGACCAGGGCCGAGCCCTCGGCGACGCGGGTGACCGAGTCATCGATGAGGTCCTTGATCTCCTTGGCGGCGTTGGCCGAGCGTTGCGCCAGCGTGCGCACTTCGCTGGCGACCACTGCGAAGCCGCGGCCCTGCTCGCCGGCGCGCGCCGCTTCCACCGCGGCGTTGAGCGCCAGGATGTTGGTCTGGAAGGCGATGCCGTCGATCACCGAGATGATGTCGCCGATCTTCTTGGAGGACGCCTCGATGCCGCTCATGGTCTGCACGACCTGACCGACCACGTCGCCGCCCTGCGAGGCCACCGAGGCCGCACCGACCGCCAACTGGTTGGCCTGGCGGGCGTGTTCGGCGTTCTGGCGCACGGTCGAGGTCAACTCTTCCATCGAGGCCGCGGTTTCCTCCAGGCTGGCCGCCTGCTGCTCGGTGCGGCGCGACAGGTCGTCGTTGCCGCTGGCGATCTCGCCGGCGGCCGCGCTGATGCTGCTGGCCGCGGTCTGGATGCGCGCGACGATGCCGGTCAACTGGTCGGTGGTGGCGTTGGCGTCCTCGCGCATCCGTGCGAACACGCCGTGGAACTCGCCTTCCATGCGCGCGGTGAGGTCGCCGGCGGCGATGGACTGCAGCAATGCCGACAGCTTGCCCAGATTGACGTCGCTGACCTTCATCATCGCGTTGAGGTCCTGCACCATCAGGCGGAAGTCGTGCTGAAAGCGCGCGTCATCGCCGCGAGCGCTGAAGTCGCCGGCCGCCGCTGCGGCGGCCAGGCGCTTGATCTCGGTATTGATCGCCAGCAGGCTGGCCTTGGCCGCATCCATCGACTCGTGCAGCACCGCACGGCTGCCGGGCAGGCGGCGCGCATCGCGGCGCAGATCGCCGTTGGCGTATTCGTTGAGGATCTCGACCGCCTCGACGATGGCGTCCAGGTGCTCGAACATCATGGTGTTGATGCCCTTGCTCAGTTCTCCGTACACGCCGGGGAAGTCCTGCGGCATGCGGTGGCTGATGTCCTTGTCGGCATGCAGCTCAATCATCAAGGCGGTTTCGCGGGAGAAGCGCTGCAACTGGGTCTGCATGCGGCCCATCGCGACCAAAAGGCGGCCGGGCTCGTCGCGCGCGTCGGTGGCCACGTCGTTGTCCAGGCGGCCCTCGGCGATGGCTTCGGCGGCGCGGGTGGCGCGGGCCAGCGGCACGGTCAGGCTGCGGGTGATCAGCCAGGCCAGCAGGCTGCTGACCAACACCACGGCCAGGCCGCCGGCGATCAGCAGGAAGCGGCCGCGCGCCATCACCGCGGTCGCATCGGCGTAGGCCTGTTCACCGTTGTTGCGTTGCCAGCTGGCGTAGGCGCTAATCGCCTCGCGCCAACGTTGAGTCGCCGGCGCGGCCTGCTGCAGCAGCACCTTCATCGCGTCGTCGGACTTGTAGGTCAGGCCCAGTTCCAGCACTTGCTGGTTGACCTCGCTCGCCTGCGCGTAGGTCCGGTTCATCTGCTCGCGCAAGGCGCGATCGCGCGCGCTGGTGGCGGGGATGGCGAACAGCTTGGTGCAGTATTCGCGATAACGGCGCAGTTCCGTCACCATGATCTTGGCGAAGGCGATGTTCTCTTCCTGCGTGGTCGGCAGCACGATGTTGCGCAACTGGATGCCGATGTCCGAGCTGGCATCGAGCATTTCGTTGGTATAGACGATGCTGGACACGGTGCGGCGGGCGACGGTGTCCAACTGGCTGCGCGCCTGCGACAGGGTGACCAGGCCGCCGACCACCAGCCCGCAGGACAGCAGGATGAGCAGGCCGAACGCGATGGAGAGGCGTCTGGAGACGTTAAAGCGGTGCAGAAGAGCGGTCATGCTCTGGTCCTAGCAAGGGGGATGGGAGTACCAGGGGTGGTCGCATAAATAACCGATACGAAATGCAACGGATATTTCACGTAATCGTGACGAAGTTGCATATCCGTCTACATCGCCTCCCCTTATCGGCCGAGGGATCGGGATCTTGAATCGGATCGATCAAGATGGCCTTTCCATCCCGGTTGCCCCCTTGCCGGCGCGCACGCACAACGTGCCAGCAAGCGTTGCGCTTGCTGCAGGTAAGGGAGCTTGATGTGGCGACCGCCGTGAGCGGCGCTGCAGAGATGACGAAGGACGCGGTCAGCGCCGGTTCGCGACGAAAACGCGTGGCCTCAACCGCGGTCGTCGCGGGTCCACAGCCCGCCGTGTTCGGACTTCACCGGAAACTTCGGCACCGGGCCGTAGGCCGGCGCGCACAGGGCGCGACCGTCGCGCACGTCGAAGCGGGCGCCATGCAGCACGCACTCGATGCTGCCGGCGGCGGCATCGAAGGTGCCCGGCGACAGCTCGTAGTCCTCGTGGCTGCAGCGGTCTTCCAGCGCATAGAACTGGCCATCGAAGTTGAACACCACGATCGGCGTGTCGGTTACTTCGTCCCACACCGTCTTCATTTCGCCGGGCGCCAGTTCGCCGTCGGCGCAGACGAACGTCCAGGTCTCGCTCATGCGGCACCGCCCAGCGGCTTTTCCAGCACCTCGAAACGCAGGTCTTCGCGCTTGGGCAGGCCGAAGCGCGCATCGCCGTACGGAAACGGCTTCTTGATGCCGGTACGGCGATAGCCGCGGCGCTCGTAGAAGGCGATGAGTTCCTCGCGCAGGTCGATCACCGTCATCCGCATCAGCGGCAACCGCCACTCCTGCCAGGCGATGCGCTCGGCCTCGGCCAGCACGGTCTTGCCCAGGCCGCCGCCCTGCGCCTGCGGCTGCACCGAGAACATGCCGAAATAGCCGGCGCCGTCCTCGTCGGCGACGTGCGCGCAGGCGATCAGCTCGCCGTCGCGTTCGGCCAGCAGCACCAGGCTGCGCGGACGCAGGATGTCGGCGCGCAGCACCTCGCGGTCGATGCGGTTGCCGTCGAGCAGGTCGGCTTCGGTGGTCCAGCCGACGCGGCTGCTGTCGCCGCGATAGGCCGAGGTGACCAGGGCGGCGATGGCGTCGAGATCGTCGACGGTGGCGGTGCGGAAGGTGAGGGTGTGCATGGGCCGATTCTAGGGCGTGCCGCCGGGAATGGGGAATGGTGAATCGGGAATCGAAATTCGCGCTCTCAAGGAGGCGAGGACACGTTTTGCCCGCTAGGCACAGTCCGTACGTGGAGCGCTTTGCCGATTCCCGATTCCCTGCTCCCGATTCTCAGCTTCAATCACCCCAACAGCGCCCGCACCTTCCGCAACGCCGCCACGAAACGCTCGATCTCGGCGTGCGTGTTGTAGAACGCCAGCGAGGCGCGGCAGATGGCGGCGACGCCGTAGAACTGCAGCAGCGGGTGCGCGCAGTGCTGGCCGGACCGCACGGCCACGCCTTCCAGGTCGAGCAGGGTGGCCAGGTCGTGGGCGTGGGCGCCCTCGATCAGGAACGAAACCACCGCGGCCTTGCCCGGCGCGGTGCCGAACAGGCGCAGGCCGTCGATCCGCTGCAGTTCCTCGGTGAGGTGCGCGAGCAGTTCGCTCTCGCGCGCTTCCACGTGCTGCAGCCCGAGCGTCTGCAGATAGTCCACCGCCGCGCCGAGGCCGACGAAACCGGCGATGTTGGGGGTGCCGGCCTCGAACTTGTGCGGCGGGTCGTTGAACACGGTGCCGTCGAAGCTGACTTCCTTGATCATCTCGCCGCCGCCCAGGAACGGCGGCATCGCCTGCAGGTGCTCGCGCCGCGCCCACAACGCGCCGGTGCCGGTCGGGCCGCACATCTTGTGGCCGGTGATGGCGTAGAAGTCGCAGCCGATCGCGGCCACGTCCAGCGGCCGGTGCGGCGCGGCCTGCGAGCCGTCGATGACGCTGACGATGCCGCGCTTGCGCGCCTCGCGGCAGATCTCGCGCACCGGGTTGACCGTGCCCAGCACGTTGGAGACGTGCGCCAGGGCCAGCAGCTTGACGTCGGCGGTCATTGCCGCGCGCAGCGCGTCCAGGTCCAGCGCGCCGTCGGCGGTGATCTCGGCGACCTTGACCGTGGCGCCGGTGCGCTGCGCGACCAGTTGCCAGGGCACGATGTTGGCGTGGTGTTCCATGCGCGACACCAGGATGGTGTCGCCGGCGCGCAGCCGCGGCAGTGCCCACGAGTACGCCACCAGGTTCAGCGCGAAGGTGGCGCCGCTGCACAGCACCAGCTCGTCGGCGCGCACGTTGAGGAAGCGGGCCAGCCGGGTCCGTGCGCCTTCGTACGCCTCGGTCGCCTCGCTGCCGAGCGCGTGCACCGCACGGCTGACGTTGGCGTTGTGGCGGCGATAGAACGCGTCGGTCGCCGCGATCACCTGCAGCGGCTTCTGCCCGGTGTTGGCGTTGTCGAAGTACACCAGCGGCTTGCCGTGCACTTCCCGCATCAGCAGCGGGAAGTCGCGGCGGACCGTATCCCAGTCCGGCGCCTGCGGCGCGGCGCTGTGCGCGGCGGGCCCGTTCATGCCACGCCCGCGTCGCTCAGCGCCCGCTCCAGCCGCGCCAGCAGGCCTTCGCTCAGCGCCGGCTCCAATGCGCGCAGCGGTTCGCGGCAGAACGCGGCGGTCAGCAGTTGCTGCGCGCGTTCCTGCGGCAGCCCGCGCGAGCGCAGGTAGAACAGCGCATTGGCATCGAGCTGGCCGACGGTGGCGCCGTGCGCGGCCTTGACCTCGTCGGCATCGATCACCAGCACCGGCTGGGTGTCGATTTCGGCGTCGGCGGACAGCAGCAGGTTCTTGTTCGACAGCGCCGCGTCGGTGCCGTCGGCGCCGCGGCGAATGCGGATGCCGCCATGGAAGGCCACGCGGCTGCGCCCGGTGGCGACACCGCGCCACAGCAGTTCGCAGGCGGTGTCGCGGGCGATGTGCTCGATGCCCAGGCGGGTGTCGAGCTGGCGCCGGCCGTTGCCGAGCAGCACGCCGTTGGCGACCAGTCGGGCGTTGTCGCCCTCCAGGCGCACGTTGAGTTCGTGCCGGGCCAGCGCGCCGCCCAGTTCGAGGTCCACACGCCGGTACTGCGCGTCGCGCGCCAGCACCGCATCGGTACGCAGCAGCGCGGTGACGCCGGCCGCCTCGTCCTGGACGCGGGCGTGGCTCAGTTGCGCGCCGGCGGCCAGATGCACGTGCGCCAGGCTGTTGCTCAGGTGCGCGGCATCGCCGGCATGCAGATGATGCTCGACCAGCGCCAGCGTCGCGTCCTGGCGCAGTTCGATCAGGTGGCGGTGGTGCCAGGCCAGGTCGGCCTCGGCGGTGGTGGAGACGAAGACCAGGTGCAGCGGCTGCTCCACGCGCACGCCGGCGTCCACCCGCAGCACGCAGCCTTCGTCGGCGAGGGCGGCGTTGAGCTGGGCGAACACCTCGTCGCTGCGTTCGAAGCGGCGGCCGAGGAAGCGCATGGCAGCGTCGCCGCTGCGCAGGATGGTCGACAGCCGCTGCAGCTCCACCCCGGCCGGCAGGCCGCTCAGATCCGACAGCGCATCGCTGGCGCGGCCGTTGACGAACACCAGGCGCGGCGCCGGGATACCGTCGAGCAAGGCCGCGTCCACCGCCGGCGCGTTCTGCGGTGCAGGCGCGAAGCTGCGCCGTTCCAGTGCGCGCAGCGAGGTGTACTTCCAGGCTTCGCTGCGCATGCCGGGCAGGCCGTCGCGCAGCGCCTGCTCCAGCGGCGCGCGGCGTGCGGCATCGCCGTGGAACGCGGCGGCCAGCGAGTCGAGCAGGGCGCTCATTGCACTGCCGCCTCGGGCGCCACGCGCTCCTTCAGCCAGGCATAGCCGTGCGCTTCCAGCTCCAGCGCCAGCTCGGGGCCGCCGGTCTGCACGATGCGGCCGTCGGCCAGCACATGCACCACGTCCGGCTTGATGTAGTCGAGCAGACGCTGGTAGTGGGTGATCACCACGAACGCGCGCTCCGGCGAGCGCAGCGCGTTGACGCCTTCGGCCACGGTCTTGAGCGCGTCGATGTCCAGGCCGCTGTCGGTCTCGTCGAGGATCGCCAGCTTCGGTTCCAGCACCGCCAGCTGGAAGATCTCGTTGCGCTTCTTCTCGCCGCCGGAGAAGCCCTCGTTGACGCCGCGGTGCAGCAGTTCGTCCTTCAGGTGCAGCACCGCCAGCTTCTGCCGGACCAGCTTGAGGAACTGCATCGAATCCAGCTCGGCCTCGCCACGCGCCTTGCGCTGCGCGTTGAGCGCGGCGCGCAGGAAGTAGGTGTTGTTCACGCCGGGGATTTCCACCGGGTACTGGAAGGCCAGGAACAGGCCGGCAGCGGCGCGCTCCTCCGGTTCCAGTTCGAGCAGGTCGGCATCGTCGAAGCGCACGCTGCCGTTGGTGACTTCATAGCCGTCGCGGCCGGCCAGCACGTTGCCCAGGGTGGACTTGCCGGCGCCGTTGGGCCCCATGATGGCGTGCACTTCGCCGGGCTTCACCTGCAGCGACAGGCCCTTGAGGATGTCCTTGCCGGCGACGGAGGCGTGGAGGTTTTCTATGGTGAGCATGGGATGGTCCGTCAGAATTCTTTGATGTAGCCCCTCTCCCACCGGGAGAGGGGTTGGGGTGAGGGAGCGGTGCGAAGCATCTCGCGGGTTTGGGTGTGCGAGGCTGCGCACGTACCCTCATCCGGCGCTTCGCGCCACCTTCTCCCAGAGGGAGAAGGAAAGGCGTCAGCCGACCGAGCCTTCGAGCGAGACTTCCAGCAGCTTCTTGGCTTCCACCGCAAACTCCATCGGCAGTTCGCGGAACACCTGCTTGCAGAAGCCGTCGACGATCATCGACACCGCGTTCTCCTGGTCGATGCCGCGGGCACGACAGTAGAACAGTTGGTCGTCGCTGATCTTGGAGGTGGTGGCCTCGTGCTCGACGGTCGCGGTCGGATGCTTGACCTCGATGTACGGGAAGGTATGCGCGCCGCACTGCTTGCCGATCAGCAGCGAGTCGCACTGGGTGTAGTTGCGCGCGCCCTCGGCACTGCGCTCCACCTTGACCAGGCCGCGATAGGTGTTCTGCCCGCGGCCGGCGCTGATGCCCTTGCTGACGATCTTGCTCTTGGTGCGCTTGCCGACGTGGATCATCTTGGTGCCGGTGTCGGCCTGCTGACGGTGATGGGTCAGCGCCACCGAGTGGAACTCGCCCACCGAGTCGTCGCCCAGCAGCACGCACGACGGGTACTTCCAGGTGATCGCCGAGCCGGTCTCGACCTGGGTCCAGGTGATCTTGCTGCGCGCACCGCGGCATTCGCCGCGCTTGGTCACGAAGTTGTAGATGCCGCCGCGGCCTTCCTCGTCGCCCGGGTACCAGTTCTGCACGGTGGAGTACTTGATCTCCGCGTCTTCCAGCGCCACCAGCTCGACCACCGCCGCGTGCAGCTGGTTCTCGTCGCGCATCGGCGCGGTGCAGCCTTCCAGGTAGGACACGTAGGCCTTGTCCTCGCACACGATCAGGGTGCGCTCGAACTGGCCGGTGTGGCCGGCGTTGATGCGGAAATAGGTGCTCAGCTCCATCGGGCAGCGCACGCCCTTGGGGATGAACACGAAGCTGCCGTCGGAGAACACCGCCGAGTTGAGCGCGGCGAAGAAGTTGTCGCCGACCGGCACCACGCTGCCCAGGTACTGCCTGACCAGCTCCGGGTGTTCCTTGATCGCCTCGGACATCGAGCAGAAGATCACGCCCTTCTCGGCCAGTTCCTTGCGGAAGGTGGTGCCGACCGAGACCGAGTCGAACACCGCGTCCACCGCCACGCCGGCCAGCTTGGCGCGCTCGTGCAGCGGCACGCCCAGCTTGTCGTAGGTGTCCAGCAGCTCCTTCGGCACCTCGTCCAGCGAGGCGTACTTCGGGCCCTTGGGCGCGGAGTAGTAGCTCAGCGCCTGGAAGTCGATCGGCGCGATGTCCAGCTTGGCCCAGTGCGGCATCGGCATCTTCAGCCAGTGCCGGTAGGCGGCCAGGCGCCACTCGGTCATCCATTCCGGCTCGTCCTTCTTCACGGACAGGGCGCGCACGACGTCCTCGTTCAGGCCGGGCAGGAACGAATCGGATTCGATGTCGGTGACGAAGCCGGCGTCGTAGCGACGTCCCAGCCGTTCCAGGATTTCAGCGTTTTCGGTGGCCATGGGGCTGCCTACAGGTCAGGTGGTCGCGAACCGCACGGCAATGGAACGCCGTTTCGGATCGCCGGAGGGGGGGAGGGGGTGGAGCATCTGCGCCAGGGTCACGCCGCGCAGCGCGTCGGCGACCACGTCGTTGATCAACCGCCAGTTGGAACGCACGCCACAGGTCTGGGCGATGCTGCACTGGCTGCCGTGGTGGCTGCATTCGGTGATCGCCAGCGGGCCTTCCATCGCCTCGACGATCTGGATCAGGGTGATGGCGTCGGCCGGACGCGCCAGCCGGTAGCCGCCGCGCACGCCGCGCAGGCCCTCGACCAGGCCGGCCTGGGCCAGCGGCTTGAGCAGCTTGCTGACCGTGGGCGGCTCTAGCCCGGCCTGTTCGGCCAGTTCGGTCGCGCTCAACACTTCGTTCGGACGCGCGGCGAGCACGGTCAGCACGACGGTGGCGTAATCGGTGAGCTTGGTGACGCGGAGCATGGCGACGCGGTGGTTTTTCAATGCGGACCGAAATTGTACTCTTTTGCGCCGCAGCGTCCAACCGGGCCATTCATCTTTTCTTTCGATCGCGGCGATTCGGGGATCGCGGCGGCCGCGGTCGCCGGACCGGGAGGCGCGGGCTTGGGATCGCGGGCGATGTGCGCCAGAATCTAGGCTTTCCTGTCCGGATCGCCGCATGCCCCGCAAGATCGCCGCCCGCAAGTCCCGCATCCATGGCAACGGCGTGTTCGCCGTGCTGCCGCTCAAGAAAGGCGAGCGGGTCATCGAGTACAAGGGCCGCCGCCGCAGCCACGCCGAAGTCGATCGCGACGAGGCCGGCGACGTCGAGACCGGGCACACCTTCCTGTTCACCCTCAGCGACGACTACGTGATCGACGCCAACTACGAGGGCAACGACGCGCGCTGGATCAACCACAGCTGCGCGCCGAACTGCGAGGCGGTGATCGTCGAGGCCGAGGGCGAGGACCGCCGCAAGGACAAGGTGGTGATCGAGGCGCTGCGCGACATCAAGCCCGGCGAAGAACTCACCTACAACTACGGCATCACCCTGGCCGAGCGGCACACGCCGCGGCTGAAGAAGATCTGGGAATGCCGCTGCGGCGCCAAGAACTGCACCGGCACCATGCTGCAGCCCAAGCGCTGAGGTCGCGTCCAGCCGTGCACGCCGCGCCGACGCGCGGTTCACGGCACTGCCACCGGCGCGTTTCTACGGTGGGGCTCCCCTACTCGAGGAGTGTCCCATGAGCGCAATGCCTTCCCTTGCCGGCAAGCAGGTGGCTGTCCTGGCCACCGACGGTTTCGAACAGTCGGAACTGCAGGAACCCAAGCGCCTGCTCGAATCCTGGGGCGCCCAGGTCGACGTGATCGCGCCGGGCGACGCCAGCAGCATTCGCGGCTGGAACAAGAAGGATTGGGGCGACAGCGTGCCGGTGGACAAGCGCCTGCAGCAGGCCCAGGCCGGCGACTACGACGCGCTGGTGTTGCCGGGCGGCGTCATCAACCCGGACAGCCTGCGCACCGAGCCGACGGCGATCGCCTTTATCCAGTCCTTCGCCAGCGCCGGCAAGCCGGTGGCGGCGATCTGCCATGGCCCGTGGCTGCTGGCCGAGAGCGGGCTGGTGCGCGACCGCCAGGTGACCTCGTGGCCGTCGCTGAAGACCGACCTGTCCAATGCCGGCGGGCGCTGGGAGGATCAGGAAGTGGTGGTGGACGGCAACCTGATCACCAGCCGCAAGCCGGACGACATCCCGGCGTTCGCGCAGGCGGTGGCCAAGGCGCTGGGCTGAGGCCTGGCGATTCGCCTTCGCCGCCGCGATGGTGGCGGATGCGGGAGCCCACCAGAAACAGCAACGGCGGCCGAGGCCGCCGTTTCTACGTGCGCTGCTGGTGGCGGCTGCCGCCGCACCCCGGACGTCGCGTGGGTTACTGCGCGGGAAGCATGCCCGCCGGCACCAGCTTGCCGATGTCCTGGTTGAAACGCACCACCAGCGAACCGTTTTCCACGCCGGCCGACTGGATCTGCACATCGCCCAGCATCGCGGTCAGGCGCGGATCGAGCTTGTAGATCGGCTCCTTGCGCGCGTAGTCCTCCAGCCAGGCATTGAGCAGCTCACGCGTATTGGCGTCGAGCTTGCCGCCATTGGCAGCCGGGCGGAAATCATCGATGGTCGGGGACTGCAGGTGGAAGCTCTGGCTCTGCTGGTCGTAACGCAGCGCGCTGGTCAGCAGGACCTGGCCCAGTGGCGTCGGCGCGCCGCCGCCGGTGGCCATGCTCAGGTCGAACTGCATCTTCAGGCGATCACCCGGCGGCAGGCTCAGCTTCGGGTCGCGGACGGTCATCTTGAGCAGCCCGCCCAACGCCTTGTGCGTCTGCGGGAAGCTGCTGTCCAGGTAATGCTGCACGTCGGCGGCGCCGACGCTGACCTGATGGCCCTGGATGGTCGGCTCGGCCTGGGCCTGGGTGGCGACGGCGAGCGCCAGCAGCGCCGCCGCGCGCAGGGTGAACTTGCGGAAGATCATCGGGAAGCCCTGGGCGAACGAGAGGAATTCACCATAACGGTGGCCGGTGAATGCGCGATTAGCGGAACCGGCGGCGCGGGGTCATCGCTCAGGCGGCCGGCAGCGCCAGCCGTGCCAGCAGCGCGTCCAGCGCCGGCTGCAGCGGCGCCAGCAGTTCACGCGCCTCTCCCTCGCTGCGCTCGCCGAGGCCGCGCAGCAACTGCGTGCCGACGATCAGCGCGGCGCGCTCGTCGCCGCGCAGTCCGGGCTGGCGCTGTGCCGCCTCGAGCAGGCGCATCCAGTCCTGCCGACAGCGCGCCTCCAGTTCGATGGTGCAGCGGCCCTGGCAGGGCAGGCCGTCGTCCTGGATCGGGGTGACGGTGACGCGATAGCGTTGGGAGGCAGTCATGGCAGTGGCGCACGCGGGGTGTGCCTCCAAGATAGGCGCGCGCGAGCGGCACCACGAGCCTGTCGCTCGCGACGCTCTGTTCCAGTGCGTCCGTTCAGCGTGCCGCGCGCAGCAGCGGCAGCGGATCGTAGGCGCCGCCCTCGGCGTAGACGCCATAGTGCAGGTGCGGCGGCGTGCCGCGCGCGTTGCCGCTGTCGCCCACCGCGCCCAGCGGGTCGCCGGGCTGCACCAGGTCGCCCACCTGCAGCCCCGGTGCCCACGCCTGCAGGTGCGCGTAGTAGTGCCGCTGCCGGGCTGGGCCCAGCACCCAGACCTGGCGGCCGCCGAGGCCGCGGTCGGCGATGGCCACGACGATGCCGCGCGTCGCCGACACCACCGGCGTGCCGCGTCTGGCGAAGATGTCCACGCCGGCGTGCTGGCGGTCGCGCCCACGCGGCGCGCCAAAGGTGGCCGCGATGCGACGGGGATCCACGCCTTCGACCGGCATGTGCAGGGCCGTCGGCGCCGGCGCGCGCGCCAACTCCCAGCCGACGCGCAGGCGCTGCGCCCACGGATGCCGCCAGGCCCAGGCGGCGGCGAGCGCCAGCGCAGCCAGCAACGCCGCACGCAGCACGTCGCGGCGCAGGCGCTGCGCTGGCGAAAGCGTGGGCGTCGCGGCCATCTGCTCAGTCCGCGTGCAGGGCGGCCGCCTGTTGCTGCAGGCGCTGCTTCAGGGCGTCGTCGATGCCGAGCTGCCGCGCCAGTTCGTCCAGGTAGCTGCGCTCCATGAAGCCCTGTTCGTCGGCGGCGAGCAGGCTGGCCAGGTACATTTCCGCGGCCATCTCGGGACTGGTCGACGCGCGCGCCACCTCGGCCGGATCCAGCGGCTTTTCCAGTTCCGCATGCAGCCACTGCTGCACGTCGGCATCGTTGCCGTGGAGGCGGGCGAACTCGCCTTCGATCAGGCGGCGCTCGTGCTCGTCCAGATGGCCGTCGGCCTTGGCCGCGCCGACCAGCGCGCGCAGCACCGCCTGGCTGTGCTGCTCGACGTCCAGCGGCGGCAGCCGGTCCAGGGTCTGCGGTTCGGGCGCGGCGGCACCGAGTTGCTGACGGCGGTAGTCGCCGTAGGCGCGATAGGCCATCAGCCCCAACGCGGCCAGGCCGCCGTAGGTCGCCAGCTTGCGGGTGGTGCGGTGTTTGCCGAGCAGCAGGCCGAGTGCGCCGCCGCTGAGGGCTCCCTTGCCGAAGTCGGCGTTGAGCAGGCCGCCCAGGCCGCCGGCGCCGGCGTGCGCCGGTGCGGCAGGAGCGGCGGTGCCGGTCTTGCCCATGGCCTGGCCGGCGGCACCCTGCGCCGATTGCAGCAGTTGGTCGAGAAAGCCCTGTAGTTTCATGCAGGTGATCCTGTCGAAGGGAATCACCGGTATAGCGGCCGTCGCCTTAGCGGGCCGTCAACCCAAATGCGCAGCAGACACAAAAAAAAACGAGACGGCCGGGGCCGTCTCGTCGGTGTGCTTGCCTGGATCAGGCGACGCTGCTCAGAGCGCGGCGTCCTTGAGCTTCTTCAGCGGGCGCACCTTGAGCTTGGTGGTGGCCGGCTTGGCGGCGAACCACTGCTCTTCCTTGGTGAACGGGTTGATGCCCTTGCGCTTCGGCTTGGCCGGCACGCTGACGGCGGTGATCTTCAGCAGGCCCGGCAGGGTGAACGAGCCAGCGCCCTTCTTGCTGACCGAACCGGCCACGGCGTGCTCCAGCGAGGCCATCACGGCGCGCACGTCCTTGGCGATCACGCCGCTGGTTTCGGCGATGTGGGCGACGAGCGCGGACTTGCTCAGCACGTCCTTGATCGGCTTGGGAGCGGCCGGCTTGGCGGCAGCCTTGGTCGCTACCTTCTTCACTGCCTTCTTCGGGGCAGCCTTTTTTGCGGTCTTTGCCATGATGTCCTGATTCCGTATTTGGTGGTTTGGGTCGCGCCGACCCCGTCGGCATGGCGAAATGTAGGGCATGTGCTACGCCGCGCCAATAGGCCGGAAGCAAAAAACGCGAATATTCGCCGCGACCGACGCCTTTTTTGCCGAGGACGGCGCCGATGCCGGCGCATCCGCGGCGATGCGCCAGGGCATTTTCGCTGCCGCGCGCCGCCGCCGCCTTCGCGCGGAAGCACAAGCCCGTAACGCCGCCTCCCCTATGGTCCGCGCTCCACTCACCGACAGGAGCCTCGCATGGGCATTTCGCGTCACGCCACCGCGCATTGGGAAGGCGATCTCAAGACCGGCCAGGGCCGGTTGAACACGCCGCAGAGCGGCCTGCTGGAGAACACCCGCTATGCGTTCAACAGCCGCTTCGGCGACGAGAAGGGCACCAATCCGGAAGAACTGATCGCCGCCGCGCACGCCGGCTGCTTCACCATGGCGCTGTCGGCCAAGCTGACCGAAGCCGGCTTCCCGCCGACCGCGCTGGACACCCGCGCCGATGTCGACCTGTCGATGGAAGGCGGCCCCCAGCTTTCGCAGATCCGGTTGAAGGTCAAGGCCGTGGTGCCCAACATCGACGCCGCGCGCTTCCGCGAAGTGGCCGACGACGCCAAGCAGAATTGCCCGGTGTCCAAGGCGCTGAGCGCGGTGCCGATCAGCCTGGAAGCGGAACTGGGCTGAGGAATCCCCGGCGCGGCCCGGCGGCATGCCGGGCCGCGCGCGTGCGGCGCACCTGCGGCGCTACCGATGGCAGGCCAGACGCGTTGCGCCTCTGCACCGTCCCGCGTGGCTCGATCGATCGCTAGCTGTCGCGCCACTAAATGTGCGCGCCACAGCCGTCCCTATTCAGTCTGGTTTCACCGCATCGGATCGAGCATGCAGTCGCGCGATCCACGCGCTTGGAACCATCGCCATGAACAAGCTCTCGACCCGTCTGTTGACCGCTGCGCTCGCTGTCGGCGTCATCGGCTCCGCCGCCGCGCAGGATTACGGTTACACCCGCTACGACGACTACCGCGACCGTGGCTACGCGTCCGGCACCTACGAATATGCGCGCGTGGTGCGCGCCGATCCGATCATGGTGCAGGTCAACGGTCCGCGCGAGACCACCGAGCGCTGTTACGACCGCCCGGCCTCGGGCAGCTACGCCAGCGACTACGGCTACCGCGGTACCGATGGCGGCCGCACCGCCTCGTCGGTGGTCGGCGGCATCGCCGGCGCCGTGCTGGGCAGCCGCGTCGGCGGCGGCAATGGCCGCTTCGTCGGCACCGCCGTCGGCACCATGCTCGGCAGCCTGGCAGGCCGCTCGATCTACGACTCCAATACCCGCGGCTACGGCGGCGGCTACGGCGGCGGCGTGGTCCGCGAATGCGACCCGGTGTCGTATCGGACCGAACGCTACGACCGCGTCGACGGCTACGACGTGACCTACGAATACGGCGGCCGCTACTACCACACCCGCACCGCCTCGCCTCCGGGCGATCGCATCCGCGTCCGTGTCGACGTCCTGCCCGACTGACGTATTGCCCGACTAAAACAAAGGGCGCCTCCTTGCGAGGCGCCCTTTGTTTTTGCGCGTGCGTTCGCGCCCGCGGTGCGGGGCGGCGGCCGGCGATCAGGGCCAGTCGATGTGGCCTTCGATCACCGTCTGCACCTGTCCGCCGGACCACACCTCGCCGGCCTCGTCGACGCACAGCGTCAGCAGCGCATCGTGGCCGACCTCGCGGCCCTGGCTGGCGACGTAGCGGCCACCCTGGCCGGGCAGGGCCTTGCTGTGATCCAGCCATGCCGCCAGCACCGCATTGGCCGCGCCGGAGGCCGCATCCTCGAAGCGCCGGCCGTTGCCGACGAAGGCGCGCACGGCCACTGCATAGGCCTGGCCGCTGGCGCGCGCGTAGGCGAACACGCCCATGCTGGCGGTGCTTTCGGCCAGGGCGGCGATCGCATCCCAGTCCGGCGCCAGCGCGCGCAGCGCGGCTTCGTCGGCCACTTCGACCAGCCACCAGCAGCGGCCGCCGTCCATGCGCACCGGCGGCAGCGCGCCCAGCGTCCAGCCGCGCAGCGCCGCCTGCAGGCGTGGATCCGCGGCATCGGCGATCTCGGCCACCTGCGCGCGCGGGGTGCGGATGGCGATGCTGCGCACTCCGGCATCCACGTCGACCCGCAGCGGCAGCAGGCCGGCGATGCCGTCCTGGGTCAGGACGCCGTCGCGCGGGCTGGCGATGCCCGCTTCCAGCGCGACGTGCGCGGTGCCGACGCTGGGATGGCCGGCGAACGGCACTTCCTTCTGCGGGCTGAACATGCGCAGGCCGTAGCTGGCATCCGGCCGCGTCGGCGCGAACACGAAGGTGGTTTCCGGCAGGCGCGTCCAGCGCGCGATGGCCTGCATCGTGGCGGCGTCCAATCCATCGGCATCGAGCACGACGGCCAACGGATTGCCGTTGCCGGCGCGGGCGGAGAAGACATCGACCTGGAAGAAGCGGCGTGCGGCCATGAGGGGGAACTCCGGACTGCGGTGGGGGAGGCCGGAGCTTACCAAGCGATCTTGCCAGCGATCACCGCTTGCACCAGACCGCCGCTCCACAGCTCTTCGCCATCGACCTGGAGTTCGACGCGGCCGTCGCGCCCGAGTTCGCGTCCCTGGCTGGCACGTAGCGCCCGCCGCGCAGGCCGCGCCGACGCTGTGGTGGCCTGCGAACGGCAGTTCTCCCTTGGGGGTGAAGATGCGGATGCG
Source organism: Xanthomonas sp. LF07-6 (assembly GCF_034105445.1). Taxonomy (NCBI): domain Bacteria; kingdom Pseudomonadati; phylum Pseudomonadota; class Gammaproteobacteria; order Lysobacterales; family Lysobacteraceae; genus Xanthomonas; species Xanthomonas sp. LF07-6. The sequence continues at coordinate 209,764 of NZ_JAXGGI010000001.1, read as the reverse complement.
GTAGTCCGCGCCCGCCTCCGGCGGCAGGAGCAACACCGTCTCCGAGAGGTTCAGCCACGCCGCCAGGCGCTGCATGCGCGGTGCGTCCAGGTCGGCGGCATCGAGCGCCACGCCAGGCCCCGGGCTGGCGGAAAAGACGTCCAGGTGCAGGTAGCGGCGCTCGCTCATCGGCGCTCGGTTGGCAGTAGAATCGGGGGTTCCGCCCGCGCATGCAGGCGTTTTCCCCACATTCCAGACACCCCCACTCCATGTCAGCTTCCTCTCCTGTCGATCGCTGGATCGTCCTCAAGTTCGGCGGCACTTCGGTGTCGCGTCGTCATCGCTGGGACACGATTGGGACGCTGGCGAAAAAACGCGCGGAGGAGACCGGCGCGCGGGTGCTGGTGGTGGTGTCGGCCTTGTCCGGGGTCACCAACGAACTGACCGCGATCGCCGACGGCAGCGCCGACAGCGCGCAGCGCGTGGCCGCGCTGGAGCAGCGCCACCGCGAGTTCCTGGCCGAACTGGAGCTGGATGCCGAGGCGGTGCTGGGCGAACGCCTGGCGGCGCTGCGCGGCCTGCTCGCCGATCCGCGCGCCGCCGAGCGCACGCTGGACTGGCAGGCCGAGGTGCTGGGGCAGGGCGAGTTGCTGTCCTCGACCCTGGGCGCGGCCTACCTGCGTGCCAACGGCCTGGACATGGGCTGGATGGACGCGCGGCAATGGCTGGACGCGCTGCCGCCGCAGCCGAACCAGAGCGCCTGGTCGCGGCGCCTGTCGGTATCGTGCCAGTGGCAGTCCGATCCGCAGTGGCGCGCGCGCTTCGTCGCCCAGCCCTCGCGCATGCTGATCACCCAGGGCTTCATCGCCCGGCATGAGGACGGCGGCACCGCCATCCTCGGCCGCGGCGGCTCGGATACCTCGGCGGCGTATTTCGGCGCGCTGCTCGGCGCCAGCCGGGTCGAGATCTGGACCGACGTGCCGGGCATGTTCAGCGCCAATCCGCGCGAGGTGCCGGACGCGCGCCTGCTGACCCGCCTGGACTACTACGAGGCGCAGGAAATCGCCACCACCGGCGCCAAGGTGCTGCACCCGCGCTCGATCAAGCCGTGCCGCGACGGCGGCGTGCCGATGGCGATCCTGGACACCGAGCGCCCGGAGCTGCCCGGCACCAGCATCGACGGCAACGCCCGCACCGTGCCCGGGGTCAAGGCGATCAGCCGCCGCAACGGCATCGTGCTGGTGTCGATGGAAGGCATCGGCATGTGGCAGCAGGTCGGCTTCCTGGCCGACGTGTTCGCGCTGTTCAAGAAGCACGGGCTGTCGGTGGACCTGATCGGCTCGGCCGAGACCAACGTCACCGTGTCGCTGGACCCGAGCGAGAATTTGGTCAATACCGACGTGCTGGCCGCGCTGTCGGCTGACCTGGCGGAGATCTGCCGGGTCAAGATCATCGTGCCGTGCGCGGCGATCACCCTGGTCGGGCGCGGCATGCGCTCGCTGCTGCACAAGCTCTCGGACGTGTGGGCCACGTTCGGCAAGGAGCGCGTGCACATGATCTCGCAGTCGTCCAACGACCTGAACCTGACCTTCGTCATCGACGAGACCGACGCCGACGGATTGCTGCCGATCCTGCACGCCGAGCTGATCGACAGTGGCGCGATGCCGGTGGAAGAGACCGAGGTGTTCGGCCCGCGCTGGCGCGAGATCGCCGGCACGGTGCGGCCGCGGCCGGTGCCGTGGTGGCAGGGCGAGCGCGCGCATCTGCTGCGTCTGGCCGAGGCCGGCACGCCGCGCTACGTCTATCACCTGCCGACCCTGCGCGAGCGCGCGCGCGCGCTCAAGGCGATCGCCGCGGTGGACCAGCGCTACTACGCGATCAAGGCCAACGCGCATCCGGCGATCCTGCAGACCCTGGTCGAGGAGGGTTTTGGCCTGGAGTGCGTTTCGCACGGCGAGCTGCGCCGGGTGTTCGAGATCGTGCCGGAGCTGTCGCCGCGCCGCGTGCTGTTCACCCCCAGCTTCGCGCCCCGCGCCGAGTACGAAGCCGCGTTCGCGCTGGGCGTGACCGTCACCGTGGACAACGTCGAGGCGCTGCAGCGCTGGCCGGAGCTGTTCCGCGGCCGCAGCCTGTGGCTGCGCATCGACCTGGGCCATGGCGACGGCCACCACGAGAAGGTCAACACTGGCGGCAAGGCCTCCAAGTTCGGCCTGTCGGCGACCCGCGTCGACGAGTTCGTCGAGGCCGCGCGCGCGCTGGACATCCGCATCGTCGGCCTGCACGCGCACCTGGGCAGCGGCGTGGAGACCGCGCAGCACTGGCGGCGCATGTGCGACGAACTGGCCGGCTTTGCCCGCCGCATCGGCAGCGTCGAGGTCATCGACATCGGCGGCGGCCTGCCGATCCCGTACAGTGCCGACGACGAACCGTTCGACCTGGACACCTTCGCCCAAGGCCTGGCCGAGGCCAAGGCCGTGCATCCGGCGTTCCGCCTGGCGATCGAACCGGGCCGCTACCTGGTCGCCGAGTGCGGCGTGCTGCTGGCCCGCGCCACCCAGGTGATCGAGAAGGACGGCATCCGTCGGGTCGGTCTGGATGCCGGCATGAACACGCTGATCCGCCCGGCGCTGTACGACGCCTGGCACGACGTGGCGAACCTGAGCCGCCTGGAACAGCCGGCCGAGACCGTGTTCGACGTGGTCGGGCCGATCTGCGAATCCAGCGACGTGTTCGGCAAGCGCCGGCGCCTGCCGGCGGGCACCGCGCCCGACGACGTGATGCTGATCGCCGATACCGGCGCCTACGGCTACAGCATGGCCAGCACCTACAACCAGCGCGAATTGCCCCGCGAGGAGGCGATCGATGGGCACGCAGACTGAATTCGTCGCGGGCAGCGCCGCGGCCGGCGCGCTTGCGATGGTGGCTGCCACCGCGGTGGATCAGTCGGGTACGTCGCTGCCGTGGACCGACAGCCTGAAGTGGGCGTTGCCGGCGTTGGCCGCCGCTGCCATCGGCGCATGGCTGGCGGTGCGCTGGCAGCGCCGCGGGCCCGCGGCGAGCACTGGCGCGCTGGCCCTGCGCACCTCGCTCCTGGCCGCGTTGGCCTACGTGCCGGCACTGGCGCTGTATGTGCTGGTCGCCGTGCTGGCCTCCGCCGCGTCGGTGCCGGCCGGAGAGCACTGGCAACTGCTGCTGATGGCGTTCGTCTTCGGCTGCCTGCCGCTGCTGTGGGCCGCCTTGCCGTTTTCGATGCTCGAATTTCTTCTGTGCCGCCGCTACTTGCGGCACACCCGTGTGCTTGCAGGACGTCCATGACCGCTTTCGACAAACAGCAGATCGCCACCTTCCGCTTCGTGCGCTGCGGCTTCGACGCCGACAGCGGCGTGGCGCGCCTGGTCTATGCGTTCGACGACGGCCCGGAGCTGGTGGAGACCATCACCGTGCCCGGCGCGCCGTTCGCGCTCGACCCGGCGCGCGCGCAGGCGGCGCAGCGCGCCCTGCGCCTGCTGCACCTGATCGCCGGCGTCAGCTACTACAAGGCGGCGGTGCCGCCGCGCATCGTCATCGACGACTACGCCATCGATGCCGAGACCGCCGCGCTGCTGGACAGCGTGTACCTGCATGGCCTGGGCGAGTTCGCCTATCGCAACGGCCTGGACCTGCGCGGGCGCATCCGCTTCCCGGCCGCGGACGCCGAGGCGGCCGACGCCACGGCGCTGGGGCTGCGCGATCAGGCGCTGGTGGCGATCGGCGGCGGCAAGGATTCGCTGGTCAGCATCGAGGCGTTGCGCGCGGCCGGCGTGGCGCAGACGGTGACCTGGATCGGCGGCTCGCAGTTGATCCGCGCCTGCGCCGAGCGCACCGGGCTGCCGACCTTGAACATCGGCCGCACGCTGGCGCCGGAACTGTTCGAGCTGAACCGTCAGGGCGCGTGGAACGGCCATATTCCGGTGACGGCGGTGAACTCGGCGATCCTGGTGTTCGCCGCGGTGCTGCACGACGCCGGCCAGGTGGTGTTCTCCAACGAGCACTCGGCCAGCTACGGCAGCCAGATCGCCGGCACCGGCGAGGTCAACCATCAGTGGTCCAAGGGCTGGGCCTTCGAGCAGGCGTTCGGTGAGCAGGTGCAGCGCTATGTGGCCGCGGACCTGCGCTACTACTCGCTGCTGCGTCCGCTGTCGGAACTGGCGGTGGCGCGGCAGTTCGCCAAGACCGATCACTACGACGCGCATTTCTCCAGTTGCAACCGCAATTTCCACATCCTCGGCGAGCGCCCGGCGCACCGCTGGTGCGGGGTCTGCCCGAAGTGCCATTTCGTGTTCCTGGCGCTGGCGCCGTTCATGCCGAAGACGCGGCTGGTGCGGATCTTCGGCCGCAACCTGCTCGACGACGCCGGCCAGGCCGGCGGCTTCGATGCGCTGCTGGAGTTTCAGGACCACAAGCCGTTCGAGTGCGTCGGCGAAGGCCGCGAGTCGCGCGCGGCGATGGCGGCGTTGGCGGCACGCGCGGAATGGAAGGAGGACGCGCTGGTGGCGCGCTTCATCCGCGAGATCCAGCCGCAGCTCGACCCCGCCGACCTGCGGGTGGAGCCGCTGCTGGAACTGGACGCGCAGCACCGCATCCCGGCCGACCTGTGGGAACGCGTGCGTGCGAATTTCGCAGCTTGAGGCGCAGCGCGTCGCGCTGTGGGGGTGGGGGCGGGAAGGCCGCGCGGCCTACCGCGCGCTGCGCAATAGCCGGGGCCCGGGGCCCGGGACCCGGGACCCGGCGTCCACGCCGCTGACCCTGTTCTGCACGACGGCCGAAGCCGAGGAGGTCGCAACGCTTGGCGATCCGGCGCTGCACGTCGAGACCGAGGCCACCGCCGAGCGCCTGGCCGCGTTCGATGTGGTGATCAAGTCGCCCGGGATCAGTCCTTACCGGCCCGAGGCACAGGCCGCCGCGGCGCGCGGCACGCGCTTCATCGGCGGCACCGCGCTGTGGTTCGCCGAACACGCTGGCACGGACGGCGTGGTGCCCGGCAGCGTCTGCGTCACCGGCACCAAGGGCAAGAGCACCACCACCGCGCTGCTGGCGCACCTGCTGCGCGCCGGCGGCCATCGCACCGGCCTGGTCGGCAATATCGGCGTGCCGCTGCTGGAGGTGCTGGCGCCGATGCCAGCGCCGCAGTACTGGGCGATCGAACTGTCCAGCTACCAGACCGGCGACGTGGCCCGCAGCGGCGCACGGCCGCAGCTGGCGCTGGTGCTGAACCTGTTCCCCGAGCATCTGGACTGGCACGGCAGCCAGGCGCGTTACATCGCCGACAAGCTCGAGCTGGTCACCCATGCGCAGCCGCGCATCGCCCTGCTCAATGCCGCCGATCCGCAACTGGCGGCCCTGCAACTGCCCGACAGCGAGGTGCGCTGGTTCAACCGCGAGGACGGCTGGCACATGCGCGGCGAGGTGGTCTACTGCGGCGACAGCGCGGTGTACGACAGCGCGCAAGCACCGCTGCCGGGCCGGCACAACCGCGGCAACCTGTGCGCGGTGCTGGCCGCGATCGAGGCGCTGGGCCTGGATGCGGCGGCGCTGGCGCCGGCGGCCGATCGTTTCCGGCCGCTGCCGAACCGGCTGCAGATCCTGGGCACGCGCGACGGCGTGACCTATGTGAACGACTCGATCAGCACCACCCCGCATGCCAGCCTCGCGGCGCTGGAGTGCTTCCGCGGGCGGCGCATCGCGCTGCTGGTGGGCGGTCACGACCGCGGCCTGGACTGGCAGGACTTCGCCGGCCACATGCGCGACGGTGGCGCACCGCTGGAGATCGTCACCCTGGGTGCCAACGGCCCGCGCATCCACGCGCTGCTGGCGCCGCTGGCCGCCGACGCCGGCTTCGGCCTGCATGCCGCGGCCGACCTGGCGGAAGCGGTGGCGCTGGCACGCGCGGCGCTGGGCGAGCAGGGCGGCGTGGTGCTGCTGTCGCCCGGTGCGCCCAGCTTCGGCGCCTACCGCGACTACGTGGCGCGCGGCCGCCATTTCGCCGCGCTGGCCGGGTTCGACCCGGATGCGATCAGCGCCATTCCGGGGCTGGGCATCGCCTGAGCCTCGGCGCGGCGTCGGCGCACGCGGTGCGCTGATGTCGCTGTCCGTCGTGGGTGCTGCGGAAAGAGCATGCCCGGAAGCATTCGCCGGGCCGCCATGCGACGGCGCTGTGCGCCTTGTCCCATCGCCATCGCCGGCCGCCGTCGCCCTCACCTCGACGTGCATGGCACGTTCTAGACTGCCGCCTGGTTTCCACGGGAGAAGGGCGATGCGCATACGATCGATGCTGCGGTGGACCGGTCTGCTCGGGCTGGCCTTGGCGCTGCCGCTGCCGGCCTGGGCGGCGATGCAGGCCAAGCCGGTGGAGTGGCAGGTCGGCAAGGACACCTTCAGCGGCGTGCTGGTCTACGACGATGCCGACCACGACAAGCGCCCCGGCCTGGTGATGGTGCCGAACTGGCGCGGCGTCAACGACTCCGCGGTGGAGAAGGCCAAGCGCCTGGCCGGCGACGACTACGTGGTGCTCGTGGCCGACGTCTACGGCAAGGGCAAGCGACCGGCCAACGATACCGAGGCCGGGCAGTTCGCCGGTGCGCTGAAGAAGGATCCGGCCACGCTGCGCGCGCGGGCGTTGGCGGCGTTGGCGGCGCTGAAGGCGCAGGCCGGCAAGGCGCCGCTGGATCCGGCCCGGATCGGTGCGGTCGGCTTCTGCTTCGGCGGCACCACGGTGCTGGAACTGGTCCGCGCCGGTGCGCCGCTGGCCGGCGTGGTCAGCCTGCATGGCGGCCTGGCCACGGCGGCCCCGGCGGCCGCAGGCAGTGCCAAGGCACCGGTGCTGGTGCTCAATGGTGCCGACGACAAGAGCGTGAGCCGCGACGATATCGCCGCCTTCGAGCAGGAAATGAACGGCGCTGGCGCCGACTGGCAGTTCGTCAACTTCAGCGGTGCCGTGCACTGCTTCGCCGAAGCCGACGCCAACAGCCCGCCAGGCTGCCAGTACAACCCGCGTGCGGCCAAGCGTGCCTACCGGATGCTCGAGGATTTCTTCGAGGAGCGCTTCGGGCGGGAGTAGGGAGGTGCCTCGCGCTGCGCGCTTGGCGGGATTGGGGATTGGTAAAAGCGGACCGTCGGTGCTGCCCAACTGATCGGTTGGTGTGGCGAGCCCGTAGCGCTTCAGGCGTCAACCAAGCCGCCGTTGCGAATTCCCAATCCCGAATCACCAAACCCCTCCGGCGCGCGGCTGCGCGCCGATGGCGGCTAAATGGGCCCAATAGGCCCTTAAGGTGTCTTGGCGGAGTGCTTGAGCAAGTGCGCCTGCGCCGCGGCGATGGCGCCGCTCATGGCCGCGCGCGCTTGCGGGCTGTTGCGCCAGCAGGTGGAGCCGAGCAGCGCCGCGGCCTGTTCGGTGAGTTGCCGTGCATCGCAGGCGGCTAGCGCCTGCAGCGAATGCACGCCCAATTGTTCCAGGCGCGCGACCACGGTGGGACCGACGCCTTTCACCGCCAGCAGTACGGCGCGGTCCTCGGCGTCAAAGGCGATCATGCCCGGGCAGCGCTCAGTGTCTGCGCTCGACCGCGTAGCGAGCCAGGCCGCGCAGGGCGGCCACGGCCTCGTTCTCGGGCAGGCCGTCCAGGGCGCGTTCGGCGGCGGCGGCGTAGTCGGCCGCGCGGCGGCGGCTGTAGTCGATGCCGCCGCTGGCTTCGATCGCGGCCAGCACCTCGGGCATCGCGCTGGCGTCGCCCTGTTCGACGATCTGGCGCAGGCGCGCGCGGGTGACGTCGTCGGCATGCGCCATGGCGTGGATCAGCGGCAGCGTGGCCTTGCCCTCGGCCAGGTCGTCGCCCAGGTTCTTGCCCAGGTCGGCGGCGTCGGCGGTGTAGTCGAGCACGTCGTCGGCGATCTGGAACGCATAGCCCAGCTGCATGCCGTAGTCGTACAGGCGCTCCTGTACCGCCTCGCTGGCACCGGAGGCCAGCGCGCCAAGCCGGGTGCCGGCGGCGAACAGCACCGCGGTCTTGCGCTCGATCACGCGCAGGTAGGCGGCTTCGTCGGTGTCGGGGTTGTGCACGTGCAGCAGTTGCAGCACCTCGCCCTCGGCGATGCGGTTGGTGGTGTCGGCCAGCAGGCGCATCACCGCCATGCTGTCCAGCTCCACCATCAGCTGGAAACTGCGCGAATACAGGAAGTCGCCGACCAGCACGCTGGGCGCGTTGCCCCACAGCGCATTGGCGGTGCTGCGGCCGCGGCGCAGGTCCGACTCGTCCACCACGTCGTCGTGCAGCAGGGTCGAGGTGTGGATGAATTCGATGATCGCCGCCAACTGGTGCTGCATCGGCCCGCCGGCGCCGCAGGCGCGGCCGGCCAGCACCACCAGCATCGGCCGCAGGCGCTTGCCGCCGGCGGAGACGATGTGGTCGGCGATCTGGTTGATCAGCACGACGTCCGAGGACAGGCGGCGGCGGATCAGGGCGTCCACCTCGGCCATGTCCGGCGCGGCGAGCATCTGGATCTGGGGCAGGCCCAGGGCGGAGCTGGGGGATTCGGCGATGCTCATGCGGACAGGACTGGAAACGTGCGCAAAGTATAGGCTGCGCGGCCACATCCGTCCCGTTGTGGGCCGGGGCAGGGGGCGGAGAGCTTGCCGTGCCTGGGTTTGCAGCGCCCGGCGGGAGGCGTGCCGGCAGGATTCCGACAGCCCAATGCGGCGTTTTCCGGGGCGCCCGCGGGCGCCTGGCGCAGGCCGGTCCGGCCCGGCGATGTTAGGATTGCTCCCCGAAATCTTCTTTACCGCTCTGCGTGCCCCCTGGCCGCGGAGACCCCAGACGGAAGCAGCTCATGGCCCGCGGCATCAACAAAGTCATCCTCGTCGGCAACCTCGGCAACGATCCCGACATCAAGTACACCCAGGCCGGCATGGCCATCACCCGCATCAGCCTGGCCACCACCAGCGTGCGCAAGGACCGCGACGGCAACCAGCAGGAACGCACCGAGTGGCATCGCGTGGTGTTTTTCGGAAAGCTCGGTGAGATCGCCGGCGAGTACCTGCGCAAGGGCAGCTCGGTCTACGTCGAAGGCTCGATCCGCTACGACAAGTACACCGGCCAGGACGGCGTGGAGAAGTACTCCACCGACATCGTCGCCGACGAGATGCAGATGCTCGGCGGCCGCGGCGAGGGCGGTGGCGGCGGCATGGGCGGCGGCGACCGTCCGCAGCGCTCGGCGCCGCCGCGCCAGGAACGCTCCGGCATGGGCGGTGGTGGCGGTGGTGGCGGCGGGCAGGATTACGCGCCGCGCCGGCAGCAGCCGGCCCCGCAGCAGTCCGCACCGATGGACGACTTCGCGGACGACGATATTCCGTTCTGATCTTTCGTCGTTCCTGCGATGCAAACAGACCCCGGCAAGCCATTGTGCTTGGCGGGGTTTTTTCTGTTTTGGCGAGGTGTTTTCCTTTCTAGCGCGAGTCTGTCCGGTCCTCCAAGGCAGGCGATATGAAGCCAGACGGTATCGGTCGACTGGAGTGGTCACACGTACCGTGCTTTTCACCGCTGGCGATTGGGGGCGGAGCGTGCGTGCAAGCGGCGAGTGCCCTGCTGTTCTTGCCTTCAAAACGGGGTCGGTTGCCAGCGTCGCGTCGTGCCCAGTCGCCTCAGCAACGCCTTGGCGCGGCTTTCGTGCCGAGTCCATGCTATCGCTCAACGCCGGCCGACCCGGCTGCAACGGGGAAGGTGTCGTAGGGGCTGCTTTAGCGGCGACAGGCTTTCCGATGAAAGCCATCGCGGCTAAAGCCGCTTCTGCGAAAAGCACATTGGCGTCGCTCGCCGCCACACCACGATCCTCACCACATGAATGCGCATGGCAACGCGGCGGAGGTGTCCTGAAGCTCCAGGTCCGACCTCCCATCCCCGCCGCCTTGCAGGCGATTTAGCGCCTTAGTCCCAGGGAGGAACCACGGGTCCGTCGGTATCTCGCCATGCGTCGCCTGCTCGAGCAGGTTCACCAAATACCCGTTTGTTTGTCGCTCTACGTCTCGCTGCACAACTCCGTACGTCACCCGAAATTCCATCGCCGTCATGACGACTGACGCCACAGGCGTTGTGCCCTGCAGCATGTGTTTTCGTGCAGTGCGTCTTGCAAAAGCGCAATTCACTGCTCTATGGTTCAATCGATTGAATCGCGGCGAATCGTCAGCGTTTGAGACCGGTTGGGAGGCCGGAAGGTGGATGTCTATCCATTCGATCGGACCGGCGCCGGCCTCGGGCTTCACGAGGCGCGACGCGCTGCGCATGGCGGTCGCCGGGAGCCTTGGCCTTGGTGCGATGGGCATGCTGCCAGCGCTTGCGGCGGCCACGCCGCTCAAGGGCAACCTGAAGCAGTCTGTCGCCCGCTGGACGTTTCCGCAGCTGTCGACCGCACAGCTTTGCCAGGTGGTGAAGGGCCTGGGGTTCGCCGCCATCGATCTGGTGGGCCCGGCGGATTGGCCCACGCTGAAGGCGCATGGCGTGTGCAGCGCGATGTGCAATGGCGCGGAACTCGGCCTGGACAAGGGCTTTGCCGGCAGCCAGTTCCACGATGCGCTGGTCGAGCGCTACACGCGGCACATCGACCTGGTGGCCGACGCCGGCTATCGCAACCTCATCTGTTTTTCCGGCAACCGGAATGGCATGGATCCCCAGGAGGGCATGGCCCACGCCGAAGTCGGACTCAAGCGCATCCTCGGGCATGCCGAGAAGCGCGGGGTCGTGCTGGTGATGGAGCTGCTGAACTCCAAGGTCGATCATCACGACTATCTGTGCGACCACTCCGCCTGGGGCGTGGAGCTGTGCCAGCGGATCGGCTCGGACCATTTCGGCCTGCTGTACGACATCTACCACATGCAGATCATGGAGGGCGACATCATCGCCACCATCGGCAAGCATCACGCGTGCTTCAAGCATTACCACACCGCCGGCGTCCCGGGACGGCACGAGATCGGGGACGATCAGGAGCTCCACTATCCCGCCATCTGTCGCGCGATCCGCGATACCGGTTTCGATGGCTATCTGGCGCAGGAATTCGTTCCTGCCGCGCCGGATCCCGTCGGCTCGCTGCGCGAGGCGATCCGCCTCTGCGATGTCTGAAACGCTATCCACCGAGGTGAAGTAGAACCCATGGCAGACAATCATTACGACGCCATCGTCGTTGGCTCGGGCATCAGTGGCGGTTGGGCGGCGAAGGAGCTGACCGAGAAGGGACTCAAGGTCCTGATGCTGGAACGCGGACGCAACATCGAGCACGTCAAGGACTACGTCAACGCGATGAAGGAGGCGTGGGATTTCCCGCATCGCAACCGCCCGACCCAGGCGATGAAGGCCGATTATCCGGTGCTGATGCGCGACTACGCCCTGGTCGAGAACCTGCAGGGAATGTGGGCCAACGAAAAGGAATCGCCCTACACCGAGATCAAGCGATTCGACTGGTTCCGCGGCTATCACGTGGGCGGCCGCTCGCTGATGTGGGGACGGCAGAGCTATCGCCTGTCGGACCTGGATTTCGAGGCGAACCTGAAGGACGGCATCGCCACCGATTGGCCGATCCGTTACGCCGACCTCGCACCCTGGTACGACCACGTGGAGAAGTTCGCCGGCATCGCCGGCACGCGCGAGGGACTGGACGTGTTGCCGGACGGCGAGTTCCTGCCGCCGATCCCGTTGAACATCGTCGAGAAGGACGTCGCGGCGCGGATCAAGAAGGCCTTTGGCGGCACCCGGCACCTGATCCACTCGCGTACCGCCAACATCACCCAGCCCAAGGTCGAGCAGGGCCGCGTCAACTGCCAGTATCGCAACAAGTGCATCCTGGGCTGTCCCTTCGGCGCCTACTTCTCGACCCAGGCGGCCACGCTGCCGGCGGCCATGAAGACGGGCAACCTGACCTTGCGTCCGTTCTCGATCGTCAAGGAGGTGCTCTACGACAAGGACCGCAAGCGTGCGCGCGGCGTGGAGATCATCGACGCCGAGAGCGGACAGACCTACCAGTACACGGCCAATGTCATCTTCCTCAACGCGTCCTCGTTCAATTCGACCTGGCTGCTGATGAACTCGGCCACCGATGTCTGGGACGGCGGCCTGGGGTCGTCGTCCGGCGAGCTCGGGCACAACGTGATGGACCATCATTTCGGCGCCGGTGCCTCCGGCCGGGTCGAGGGCTACGAGGACAAGTACTACTTCGGCCGCCGTCCCTGCGGCTTCTACATCCCCCGGTTCCGCAATGTCGCCATGGACAAGCGCGGCTACCTGCGCGGCTTCGGCTACCAGGGCGGTGCGAGCCGCACCGGCTGGTCGCGCGAGATCGCCGAGCTGAACATCGGTGCCGACCTGAAGGAGGCGCTGACCGTGCCAGGCGACTGGAGCATCGGCATGACCGGATTCGGCGAAATGCTGCCGCACCACGACAACACGATTCGCCTGGACCCGCAGCGCAAGGACAAATGGGGGCTGCCGGTGCTGGCGATGGACGTTGCCATGCGCGAGAACGAAAAGGCCATGCGCAAGGACATGGCCGCCGATGCCGCCGAGATGCTGGAGGCGGCCGGCGTCAAGGACGTGAAGATGCACGATGGCGATTACGCGCCGGGCAAGGGCATCCATGAGATGGGCACCGCGCGCATGGGCCGGGATCGCAAGCACTCCGTGCTGAACCAGTACAACCAGGTGTGGGACGCACCGAACGTCTACGTGACCGATGGCGCCTGCATGACCTCCAGCGGCTGCGTGAATCCTTCGCTGACCTACATGGCGCTGACCGCACGTGCCGCCGATCATGCCGTGCGCGAACTGAAAGCGGGGAACCTGTGATGGAACGTCGCGAACTGCTGAAGATGATCTTCGCCGCCACCGGCGCGGCGATGGTCGGCCTGCCCGCGCTCGCCCCGGCACAGGCGTCGGCCGCGGGGACGAAGGTGCTGTTCTCCGCCGCCGAGATCGGCACGCTGGACGAGATCGCCGAGACCATCCTGCCGCGGACCAAGACGCCGGGGGCGAAGGACGCCGGTGCCGGCGCGTTCATGGCGAAATTCGTCACCGACTGCTACACCCCGCGGCAGCAGGCGACGTTCCGCGCCGGCCTGGCCGAGATCGACAAACGTGCCGGCGGCCGATTCGTGTCGCTCACCCCGCAGGCGCGCGCCGAACTGCTGCGCGCCTTGGATGCGGAGGCCAGGGCAAAGGCCGTCGACGTGACCGACACCGGCACCGCCGACGCGGCGGACGCGATGCCGCATCCCTTCACCATGATCAAGCAGCTGACCATCTTCGGCTTCTTCACCTCCGAGGTCGGCGCGACCGAAGTGCTGCGCTACGTCGCCGTGCCGGGCCGCTATGAAGACATCACCTACGTTCCCGGCACGCCCGCCTGGGCCACCGGCTGATGGAGCGCCACGCTTCGCCCTTCCTCCTTCTCCTGGAAACACGATGACCAGATCCCTGCTGATGGCGGCCTGCCTGCTGGCCGTGGCGCCTGCGGTCGCGCAGGCCGACGGCGACCCCGCACGCGATCCTGCCAAGACCGAAGTGTGGAAGCCCGTGCCCGCGACCGTGGCCACGCCCCCGGGCGGCGCGCCCTCCGACGCGATCGTGCTGTTCGATGGCAAGGATCTGTCGGCCTGGGAGTCGGAGCAGGGCGGACGCGTGCCCTGGAGCGTCGCCGACGGCGCGCTGACCGTGGTGCCGGGCAGCAAGGGCATCCGCACCAAGCAGCGCTTCTGCGACATCCAGTTGCATGTCGAGTGGCGCACGCCCACCGCGACCGGTGGCTTCGACGGCCAGCAGCGGGGGAACAGCGGCATCTTCCTGCAGGAGCTGTATGAGTTGCAGGTGCTCGACAGCTACAACAACCCGACCTATGCCAATGGCCAGGCCGGTGCGATCTACAAGCAGGCCATTCCGCTGGTGAATGCCTCGCGTGCGCCGGGCCAGTGGCAGGTGTACGACATCATCTGGAAGGCGCCGCGTTTCTCGCAGGGCGGCGGGCTCACGTCACCCGCCCGCATCACCGTCCTGCACAACGGCGTGCTGGTGCAGAACGACACCGTGCTGGCGGGCAAGACCGAATACATCGGCGCGCCGTCGTACGCGCCGCATGGATGCGCGCCGATCTTCCTGCAGGAGCACGATTCCAAGGTCAGCTACCGCAACATCTGGGTGCGCGAGCTGTAGCGCCGGCGCCGTCGGCGCCGATCGCCTGGGGTGTGTCGGCGATCCCGGGTATGCCGTGCTCAACGCGGCATACCCGGGAATGGAGGGCGCGCCCTACTGCGCCAGAAAGCTGGCGAGGTCGTCGACCTCCTGTTGCGACAGCTGCGAAAACGGCGGCATCAGCCCGCCGCCGTTGCGGATCTTCTCCTTGATCTGCGCGGGCTGCAGGCGCTTGCCCACGTCGGTCAGCGCGGGGAAGGTGGGCGGGACGCCCGCGCGATTCGCGCCATGGCAGGCCGTGCAATGGTTCGCGTAGAGCTGCGCGCCGGCCGCCGGGTCGTCCTTGGACCAGGCCTTGGGCGCAAGCGTCGCCCCCAGCAGCACCACGGCCATCGTCGTGATCGTTTTCAAGCGGAACTCCTTTGCGTGCTAGCGCTGTGTGCTGGCGGGCAGATGTTCGCGCAGGTACTCCGCACTGGTCCGGACGACGCTGGCCGGGTCGCGCGGCTGGTCGTGCTCGATGATGTACCACTGCACGCCGCTCGCCGCCGCGGCAGGCAGGATCGCGTTCCAGTTCAGCACGCCCTTGCCGACCGCGGCGAAGCCGCCTTCGTCTTGGGCCTGGCCTTTCGGTGCGTTGTCCTTGGCGTGGACCGCGAACATGCGGCCCTTGAACTTGCCCAGCATCGTCGCCGGGTCGTAGCCCGCGCGCGCGACCCACGCCAGGTCCAGCTCGGTCTTGAGATCGGGGCCGGCCGCGGCGAACAGCAGTTCCAGGCCGGTCTTGCCATCGAAATCGACCAGCTCGAAATCGTGGTTGTGATAGGCCAGGCGCATGCCCTTGGCGCGTGCCCGCGTCGCGAGTTGGCCCAGTTCCTTGCCCAGTGCGGTCCAGCCTGCGGCATCGGTGGGCCGCTCCTTCTGGTCCAGGTAAGGCACCACCAGCGTCGTGTTGCCGATCGAGCGGTTGAAGGCCACCGCGCCGTCCAGGTCCTTGCGCAGGTCGGCCAGCTGCACGTGCGAGGAGATCGCCTTGATCGAATACTTGTCCAGCAACTGCTTGAGTTCCACCGCGCTCATGTTCTGCGTGCCGACCGTTTCCACCGCGCCCACGCCGGCGTCATGGACGATCTTCAACTGTTGGTCGAGCGTGCCGGCGTTGCGCAGCGAGTACATCTGCACTGCGATGGGGGCCTCCTGGCCGGCGGCGTCGCGTGCGAAGGCGGGCAGGGCCGCGAAGAGCAGCAGTGCGAGGGTTGCGGTTCTGCGTGTCGCTGTGTTCATCAAGAAGTCCTCCCGGGAGTCAGTCGATGGATGTCCAGCCGCGTGTCCTGGCCGATGCGATGACGCGATCGACGATCAGCGCCGAGCGCAGCCCGTCGTCGAAGGTGGGCAGGCCGTCCGGCCGCTCGCCGTCGATGGCGCGGTAGGTGTCGGCGACGAACGCCTCGAAGCAATCGCCGTAGCCCTGCGCGTGCCCGGCCGGCAGCGTCGCCAGCCGGCGCTGTTCGGCGCTGCCGGCACCCGGTCCGCGCACGAAGACTTCCTCGCGCTGGTCGGGCCGGCCGATCCACAGGCGTTCGGCGTCCTCCTGGTCGAACGCCACGCTGGCCTGGGCGCCATCGATCTCGAACCAGAGCCGATTGCGGCGCCCCGCCGAGACCTGGCTGACCGTCAACGAGGCCAGCGTGCCCGCGCCGGTTCGGAGCATCGCCATGGCCACGTCCTCGCTGGAGACCGCCTGCATCGCGCCGCCCGCCGCCGGCGTGGTGAAGCTCTGCCCGGTGTTGGTGCCGCGCTCGGCGATCACCGTCGCGAACGCCGCGCTGACCTCGGCGAAGCGCTCGCCGCTCACCCATTCCACCAGGTCGCACCAGTGCGAGCCGATGTCGGCGAACACGCGCGACGCGCCGCCCAGCGCCGGGTCCACACGCCAGTTGTTGCTGGCCGGATCCAGCAGCCAGTCCTGTAGATAGCTGCCGTGGATCAGGCGCAGCGGCCCCAGTTCGCCCTGGGCGATGCGGGCGCGCGCCTCGCGGACCACCGGGTGGTAGCGGTAGACGAAGGGCACCGTGGCGACCAGCCCGGTCGCGCGGGCCAGGGTCGCCAGCGCCCGCGCATCCTCCAGCGTGGTGGCCAGCGGCTTCTCGCAGATCACGTGCTTGCCGGCGTCCAGCGCCGCCTGCGCCATGGCGCGGTGCAGATGGTTGGGCGTGCAGACGTGCACGACCTGCACCTGCGGATCGGCGACCACCTCCTCGATGTCGCGATACGCATGCGGGACATCCCACGATTGCGCCACCTCGCGTGCGCGCTGCGGGGACGAGGCGGCGACGCCGCGGACCGAGGCGCCCGCCAGTAGTGCCGCGCGACGGTGCACGGCGCCGATCATGCCGGTGCCGACGATGGCGATTCCAAGCTTGGGCATCGGGGGGATCCTCAAGGCGCGGAGGGGGCGGCCGCGACGGCGGGCCGGTCGCGGAACAGCAGCAGGAAGGCGACCAGCACCACCAGTGCCACGCCGGCCGGGAACAGCCAGATCTGCCGCCAGTCCGGGCCCGCCGCGGTGGTGTAGTGCTCAACCACGGCGCCGGACAGGAAGGTGCCGATCAGCATGCCCACGCCGTACGTGGCCAGGGTGATGAAGCCCTGCGCGCTGCTGCGAGCGGCCGGGCCGGCGTGCGCATCGGTGTAGATCTGGCCGGTGACGAAGAAGAAGTCGTAGCAGATGCCATGCAGCACGATGCCGATCACCAGCAGGGAAAAGCCGCCGCCGGCATCGCCGAAGGCGAACATCGCGTAGCGCACCACCCACGCCGCCATGCCCACCGCCAGCATCGTCTTGACTCCCAGCCGCACGAATAGGAACGGCATGGCCAGCATCAGCAGGACTTCGGACACCTGGCCCAGCGACTGCAGGCCGGCCGCGCCGCGCACGCCCAGATCGTTGAGGTAGGGGTTGGTGAAGTTGTAGTAGAACGCCAGCGGGATGCAGATGGCGATGGACGCCAGGAAGAACACCAGATAGGAGCGCGACTTCAGCAGCCGCAGCGCGTCCAGCCCCAGGATCTGCCCCAGACCGGCATCGCGCTGGCGCGCCAGCGGCGGCGTGTGCGGCAGGGTGAAGGCATACAGGCCCAGGGCCAGCGAGGCCAGCGCCGCCATCCGGAAGGTCAGCTCGAGCCGATGCGCCTGTTCCCAGCCCAGCCAGCCGATCAGCACGCCGGCCACGATCCAGCCGACGCTGCCGGCCACGCGCACCGGCGGGAACTGCTTTTCCGGCGCTTGCATGTGCCGCATCGCCACGCTGTTGGCCAGCGCCAGCGTCGGCATGAACAGCAGCATGTAGCCCATCACGCAGGCGAAGAACACGCCGAAGCTCGTCGCCGTGGATGCCAGCCACATGAGTACCGCACCGGCGAGATGCAGCACTCCCAGGATGCGCTGCGCCGCGAAGTAGCGATCGGCGATCAGGCCGACCAGGAACGGCGCGACGATGGCGCCGATGGACTGGCTGAGGAACGCCGTCGCCACCTGGCTCGCGCTGGCGTGCAGCGGCCCCTGCACCAGGTAGGTTCCCAGGGTCACGAACCAGGCGCCCCAGATGAAGAACTGCAGAAACATCATCGCGCCCAAGCGCGACATGGTGTGCGTCATGGCGTCCCCTCCCAGGGCGGTAATGACTCAGGTTCCCAGCATGCGGCGCAGCGATGCCGGATCGGCGCCGCTATCGGCGAAATCGTCGAAGGCGCGTTCGGTCACGCGGATGATGTGGTCGCGAATGAACGCGGCCCCCTCCCGCGCCCCGTCTTCCGGATGCTTCAGGCAGCACTCCCATTCCAGCACCGCCCAGCCCGGGAAATCGTATTGCGCGAACTTGGAGAAGATGGCCTTGAAGTCGACCTGGCCGTCCCCGAGCGAGCGGAACCGCCCCGGACGATCGATCCAGTCCTGGTAGCCGCCATAGACGCCGCTGCGCGCGCTGGCGCGATACTCCGCGTCCTTGACGTGGAAGATGCCGATGCGCGCGTGGTAGCGATCGATGAAACCCAGGTAGTCCATCTGCTGCAGCAGCAGGTGGCTGGGGTCGTACAGGATCTTGGCGCGGGGGTGCTGGTCGACCACGTCGAGGAAGCGCTCGAAGGTGGCGCCGTCGTGCAGGTCCTCGCCCGGGTGGATCTCGAAGCACAGGTCCACGCCGCAGGCGTCGAAGGCATCCAGGATCGGACGCCAGCGCCGGCCGAGCTCGGCGAAGGCTTCTTCCACCAGTCCGGGCGGGCGTTGCGGCCAGGGATAGAAGTAGGGCCAGGCCAGCGCGCCGGAAAACGTGGCATGCGCCGTCAGTCCCAGGCGCTGGCTGGCCTTGGCGGCCAACTGCAGCTGCTCCACCGCCCAGGCCTGGCGGGCGGCGGGGTTGCCGCGCTTGTCCGGCGGTGCGAAGCCGTCGAACAGGCCGTCGTAGGCGGGGTGGACGGCGACCAGCTGTCCCTGCAGGTGGGTGGACAGCTCGGTGATCTGCAGGCCATGCCCGGCCAGCATGCCGGCGAGGTCGTCGCAGTACGCCTGGCTGTGCGCGGCCTGGGCCAGATCGAACAGGTGGGGCGCGCTGGTCGGTATTTGTAGGCCAGAATAGCCCAGGCCCGCGGCCCATTCGGCCAGCGTGTCCAAGCGATTGAAGGGAGGTGTGTCGGCGATGAACTGTGCCAGGAACAGCGCTGGACCCTTGAGCGTCTTCAACGTGATTCGCCCTCATGCAATCGATTGAATCATCCTAGCATGGGCCTCCCGCAAGACCCGTTGTGCACTGCACAGCAGACACAAGAGCTCAGTTCATGGCGACAACCATCTACGACATCGCAAAGCACGTCGGCGTCACCGCGGGCACGGTGTCGCGGGCGCTTTCCCGTCCGGAAAAAGTCCTGCCCGCCACGCGCGCGCGCATCGAGCAGGCCGCCGCCGCGCTGGGCTATGTCCCCAACGCGGTGGCCAGGACGCTCAAGACCCAGCGCAGCGGCAAGCTCCTGGTCACCGTCCCGGACATCGCCAATCCCTTCTTCGCCCAGATCCTGCAGGGCGCGGAAGACGCCGCGCAGGCGGTCGGCTACGCCGTGCTGCTGGGCGATACCCAGCACCAGCCCGACCGCGAGGAGCGCTACGCGCAGATGCTCCCACGCAACGAGGCGGACGGCCTGATCGTGCTGGGGCACCGCTTGCCGCCGACGGCGCGTGAGATCGTCAAGCAGCAGGGCGACGCCGCGCCGGTGGTCAACGGCTGCGAGTTCGACCCGGCGCTGGGGATTCCCAGCGTCCACATCGACAACGCGGCCGCCGCGCGCGCCGTGATGGACCACCTGTATGGACTGGGGCACGTGCGGATCGCCGTGGTGGGCGGTCCGCCCGACAATCCCCTGCATCAGCAGCGACTGGAAGGAGTTCGCGCCTGCGCCAAGGCGCGCGGTCGCTTGCGCAACCTGACCGTCGTGCCGGGCGACTTCTCCGTGGAATCCGGCCATGCGGCGGCGATGACGCTGTTAGGTCGTACACCCGCGCCGACCGCGATCTTCTGCTTCAGCGATCAGATGGCACTGGGTGCCCTGGCGGCCTGCCGGGACCTGGGAGTCCGCGTGCCGGACGACCTGTCCATCGTCGGCTTCGACGACCTGGCCTCGTCCAGTTACCTCACGCCGCCATTGACGACCATCAGGCAGCCGATGCGGGAGATCGGTGTCCGCGCGGTCAACCTGCTGCTTGCCATCATCGAACGGGTGGACGTGCCGCTGCAGCAGACGCTGGACTTCAGCTTGATGGTGCGCGGGTCGACCGGCGCGCCGAGAGAGTAGGTGACGGCAGGGCGGCGGCGATGCGCCTGATCGGTGCGCGCCGCCGTTTCCGCGGCAGACGACGGGCGTGCGGCCTCCGGGCAGCGCGCTTTTTCAGTTTCCAGCCCCGACGTCGCCGGAGGTCGGCACCCAGCTTCCGGTAGGCCATCGGACAAGCGTCTGGATTAGACTTCACGCGAACGTCACGCCAACAGGAACAGGGGAACAGGGAATGAAGAGGGGACTGCGCGCAGTCGCGTTGTTGTGTCTGCTGGGAGCGGGGAATGCATGGGCGCAGGTGGATCTGGCGCCGTATCTGGTCAAGGAGCAGGTCGAAACGCTGAAGTTGTCGCCGACCGGCGAGTACTACGCGGCGACGGTGCCGCTGGAGGATCGGACCGCGCTGGCGATCATGCGCCGTTCCGACAACAAGATCGTCGGCAGCTTCTCGATGGAGAAGAACACCCACGTCTCCGATTTCGTGTGGGTCAACGACACGCGCGTGCTGTTCAACATGGTCCAGAAGATCGGGCAGCGGGATCAGCCGTGGGGGACCGGAGAACTGTTCTCGATCAACGCCGACGGCGGGGCGGCGGAGCTGTTGGTGGGCCAGCGCGTGACCGGCAACGGGCCGGGGACGCTGATCCAGACCAAGAAGGTGGAGAAGGTTGCCGCGTATTTCGTTGGTTCGCTGCCCGGCGACGACCGCAACGTCATCATCCAGGCGCAGCCGTTCAGCACCAGCCAGGATCCTTATAGCCGCACCGAAATCATGGACGTCTATAGCGGCCGCCGGCGGTTGCTGACCGGTTCGCCCAAGGTGCGCGGCGCGGATTTCTACAGCGATGAGCAAGGTAAGGTGCGCTTCGCCTTGGGCGCGGATGCCGACAATGCCAAGAAGCTGTTCTATCGCGATGCGCAGGGCAGCGACTGGAAGCTGATCAATGACGAAAACGTCAGCCATCACGTGGAGACGCCGATCGGTTTTTCCGAAGACGGGCATGTCGCGTATCTGCAGGTACAGCAGGCGAAGGGGAGTGACGTCATCGAGTCGTGGAATACCGACAGCGGCGAGCGCAAGGTGGTGGCACGCGATGTGCTGGCCGATCCCTATCGGATCATGTATCGCCATGGCACCCATGTCCCGGTCGGGATCGAAGTGCTGGGCGACAAGCCGCGGAGCCTGTTTTTCGATGACGCCTCGCCCGAAGCCAAGACCCAGCGCTCGCTGGAAGCGGCCTTCCCGGGGCAGGCAGTCTATGTCACCTCCAGCACGCGCGACGGCCGGCTCAACCTGGTCAACGTGCAGTCCGGTCGCAATCCGGGCGAGTTCTACCTTTTCGACACCGTCGCCAAGAAGGCCGATTTCGTGTTCGCACGCCGTGCGGCACTGCAGCCGCCGAAGCTGGCCGAGGTGCGGCCGATCGCGTTGCAGGCGCGAGATGGCCTGCCACTGCATGGGTTCGTGACCCTGCCGGCGGCGGCCAAGTCCGGCAAGGTGCCGATGGTGGTGATGCCGCATGGCGGACCGTTCGGGATCTTCGACAACGGCATGTTCGATGAGGATGCGCAGATCCTGGCCAGCGCCGGTTACGCGGTGCTGCAGGTCAATTATCGGGGTTCCGGCAACTACGGGCGCGCTTTCCAGCAGGCCGGCGCCGGCCAATGGGGCGGCAAGATGCAGGACGACGTCACCGATGCCACGCGCTGGGCGATCGACCAGGGCATCGCAGACCCGCAGCGCATCTGCATGTACGGTGCCAGCTATGGCGCCTATGCGTCGTTGATGGGCGTGGCCAAGGAGCCGACGCTGTATCGCTGCGCGGCAGGCTATGTCGGCGTCTACGACCTGCCGATGATGTACGCAAGGGGCGATATCCAGCAACGCGATGCGGGTCAGACCTATCTGCGCGAGTGGCTGGGGCCGACCAGCGAACTGGCCGCGATCTCGCCGGTCAATCTGGCCGACAAGATCAAGGGGCCCGTGTTCCTGGCGGCGGGTGGCGAGGACGAGCGCGCGCCCATCCAGCACTCCAAGAAGATGGAAGCCGCCCTGAAGAAGGCGGGCGTACCGGTGGAGACGCTGTACGTCCCGACCGAGGGCCATGGCTTCTACACCGAAGCGCATCGTCGCGAGTTCTACACCCGGCTGCTGGCGTTCCTGAGCAAGTCGCTGGGCGGCGCGCAGGCGGCGCCGGCGGCAGCGAAGCAGTAAGTGATCCGACTGGCGATGCATGCCTGCACGGCACGCATCGCAGGCGCACGACGTCAGTGCGGTCCGGGGCAGGTCCGGACCGCACTCGCCTTGATTGGTCGGCAGCTGGGCCTGACGCCCGTTGCGGCGAAGTCGCGGTCGCAATGATGCGACCTCAGCGGCAATCCCCTCAATGCACCCCATGCATCATCCGCCGCAGCAGGGGCGCGGCGAGGAAGGCCAGCACCGCACAGCCCACGCCGATCCACAGCAGCAGCCAGAACAGGTGCGCGTACTTGGCCGCGGCGTCGGCGATGTTGAGGGTCTGGCCATCCGGCACCTCGATCGCGGCCAGCTTGCCGAACAGCGCCGCCAGCGCCTCGGAGAACGCCGTGGCCAGGAACCAGGTGCCCATCATCAGGCTGACCACGCGCGGCACCGCGAGTTGGGTCACCGCCGACAGGCCGACCGGCGACAGGCACATTTCGCCGGCCTCCAGCACGAAGTAGGCCAGCACCAACCACCACACGCTCGCCATCTGGCCGGTCGCGCCGACCTGTTGCGCGGCCAGTGCCAGTGGCACGAAGGACAGGCCGGCCAGCAACAGCCCCATCGCCGACTTGGCCGGCTTGGACGGCTCGCGTCCGCGCCGCGCCAACCACGCCCACAGCGCGGCGAACAGCGGCGCCAGCAACACCAGGAACAGCGCGCCCAGATAGGTCAGGGAGCCGGCGGTCTGCGGCAGCACCAGGCAGTCGCGGATCAGGAACAGCAGCATCAACGCGCTGACCGCGACGAATAGCCGCCGCGGCGCCGACGAGCCGGGGCGGCGGTCGGACAGCGAGGCCGCCAGCACGAAGCCCAGCGGCGCCAGCAGCAACGAGGCGATCGACCAGGGCAGGGGCGTGCCGCCGCGGATCACCAGCGACGGCACGATGTCCTTGGTCATCAGCCGGTCGGTGAAGGTGACCCACGAGCCGTAGGTCTGCTCGTACAGGGTGAAGTACACCAGCGCCATCGCGATCAGCACCATCAGCGCGATCATCTGCTGGCGCTGCACCGGGGTGCACTGGGTGCCGGTGAACCAGGCGAACCACAGCAGCACCGCGCCGAGCACCAGCAGCATCAGCAGCAGGGCCAGGGAGATTTCCCCGCCCAGGCTGAAGGCGCCGTTGGCCGCGGCCCACATCAGCGCGGCCACCGGCAGCACGCCCAGCACGGCGCATAGGTAGATCGCCCATTCGCGCGGCACGCCGAGCACGCGCTCGCGCAGTAGCGCCGGCTGCGCCGGTTCGGCGTGGCCGTGCAGGTATTTCTGGCCCCACAGGAACATGCCCAGGCCGAGCAGCATGCCGATGCCGGCCGCGCCGAAGCCGTAGCGCCAGCCGTAGGCCTCGCCCAGGAAGCCGCAGACCAGCGAGGCGAACAGCGCGCCGAGATTGATGCCGGCGTAGAACAGCGAGAAGCCGGCGTCGCGGCGCGGGTCGTCGGCCGGATACAGCTTGCCGACGATGGTGGAGATGTTGGGCTTGAGGAAGCCCACGCCCATGATGATCAGTGCCAGCGACAGGTAGGTCACGCCCAGGGATGCGGTGTCGCGGACCACCTCGCCGTTGACCCGGGTGGCGGCGTGACCCTCGAAAGCCATGCCGATGTGGCCGAGCACCAGCAGCAGGCCGCCGAACACCACCGCCTTGCGCATGCCGAGCCAGCGGTCGGCGAGCAGGCCGCCAAGCACCGGCACGCAGTACACCAGGCCGCCGTAGGCGCCGAGCAGGTCGAGTCCCGCGTCGTCGCCGAACAGGTGGTACTTGGTGAGGTACAGCAACAGCAGCGCCTTCATGCCGTAGAAGGAGAAGCGCTCCCACATCTCGGTGAAGAAACAGACGTAGACGCCCTTGGGATGGCCGAGGAAATCGTCGCGCGCGTCGCGCAGCGGCAGGGAGGACACGGACACGGCGACTCTCGGCGCAGGAAGGCAGCGGCGGAGTATAGGCGCGCGGACGCCCGCGCGAATGGCGGCGCGGCATGGATGGTTCGGCGGCGGGCGTACCCTCACCCCAACCCCTCTCCCGGTGGGAGAGGGGCTAGCGTGGTTCCTTCTCCCCTCGGGAGAAGGTGCCCCGCAGGGGCGGATGAGGGTCGGGCTGCACCTGCATGGCTGGGGCGCGCTGCGTGCGCCGTACCCTCACCCCAACCCCTCTCCCGGTGGGAGAGGGGCTAACGCCGTTCCTTCTCCCCTCGGGACCACGGCCCCCTTCTCGGGGGGAAGGTGCCCCGCAGGGGCGGATGAGGGTCGGGCTGCGCCTGGGTGGTTGGGGTGTGCTGCGCGCCCCCGCACCCTCACCCCAACCCCTCTCCCGACGGGAGAGGGGCTATTAGCTGTCTCAGCCTCTGCAAATCCCAAATCCCCAATCCCCGCCCCCAGGCATGTGCCACAAGCTGGGCACCGCGATGCTGGACTTGCCCGGCCCCAGACGCTAGCGTGCAAAGCGTTTTTGTCGTTTCAGGGGTAACCATGAACAACGCTGCCGCGCCGCGCCAGCTCACGTTCCGTGCCGTGGTGCTGGCGATCGTGCTGGCCGTGGTGCTGTCCGCCGCCAATGCCTACCTCGGTCTGTTCGCCGGCCTGACCATCGCCACCGCGATTCCGGCGGCGGTGGTGTCGATGGGGGTGCTGCGCCTGCTCGGCGGCGGCTCCATCCTCGAGAACAACATCGTGCAGACCGGCGCCTCGGCCGGTTCCTCGATCGCGGCCGGGGTGATCTTCACCATCCCGGCGCTGGTGATCATGGGCTACTGGCCGGACTTCAAGTACTGGTGGGTGCTCGGCATCGCCGGCATGGGCGGCCTGCTCGGGGTGCTGTTCTCGGTGCCGCTGCGGCGCTCGATGATCGTCGAGGATCCGCTGCCGTTCCCGGAGGGCAAGGCCGCCGCGGAAGTGCTCAAGGCCGGTGAGAATCCCGGGCCGGGGCTGAAGATCTTGGGCCTGTCGGCGGCGATCGGCGGGCTGGTCAAGCTCGGCGCGGCCAGCGGCCTGAAGGTGATTCCGGATACCTGGGCGCAGGCCGCGTACATCGGCAGCAGTAAGATGGTCGGCTACGTCGGCACCAATCTGTCGCCGGCGTTGCTGGGCGTGGGCTACATCGTCGGGCTCAACGTCGGCATCGTGGTGCTGTCCGGCTCGATCCTGTCCTGGCATCTGGCCATCCCGCTGTACCAGCAGTTCTTCATGGGCTCCGACCCGGCGCTGGCGCAGAGCCTGGTCAATGCGCCGGCGGCCGAAGCGGCGTTCGGCATCTGGGCGGCCAAGGTGCGCTATCTGGGCGTGGGCGCGATGCTGATCGGCGGCGTGTGGACGCTGTTCTCGCTGCGCAAGTCGCTGCTGTCGGGCGTCAAGAGCGGCTTCGCCGCGGCGCGCAAGAGCACCGGCGGCGCCGCGGTGGCCGAGACCGATCGCGACCTGCCGATGAAGTGGATGCTGGTCGCGCTGCTGCTGTGCACGCTGCCGCTGCTGGGCCTGTACCAGGCCATCGTCGGCCAGTGGCACGTCAGCGTGCCGATGACCCTCATCATGATCGTCGCCGGTTTCCTGTTCGTCTCGGTGTCCGGCTACCTGGCCGGCCTGATCGGCTCGTCGAACAACCCGGTCTCCGGCATCACCATCTCCACCATCCTGTTCGCCTCGGCGGTGCTGGTGGTGCTGCTCGGGCGCGATTCGCCGATCGGCGCGGTCGCCGCGATCATGATCGGCGCGGTGGTGTGCTGCGCCGCCGCGGTGGGCGGCGACAACCTGCAGGATCTGAAGGCCGGCTACCTGGTCGGCGCCACGCCGTGGAAGCAGCAGCTGATGCTCGCGATCGGCGCGTTCTCTTGCGCGTTGATCATGGCGCCGGTGCTGAATCTGCTGGCCCAGGCCTATGGCATCGGCGCAGCCACGCCGCAGCATCCCAATGCGCTGGCGGCGCCGCAAGCCACGCTGATGGCGTCGGTGGCCAAGGGCCTGTTCGGCGGCGAGTTGCCGTGGACCATGATCGGCATCGGTGCCGGCGTCGGTGCGGCGATCATCGCGCTGGACGAGTGGCTGAAGAAGACCGGCAAGCGCTTCCGCGTGCCGGTGCTGGCCGCGGCGATCGGCATTTACCTGCCGCTGGAGCTGATGGTGCCGATCTTCCTCGGCGGCCTGCTGACCCACCTAGTCGAGCGCTTCCACAAGATCCGCGCTGATGACGAGGAGGGCCGCGATCGCGCGCACCGCCCGGGCACGCTGTTCGCCGCGGGCCTGATCACCGGTGAGGCGTTGATGGGCATTGCGATCGCGGTGCCGATCGTGGCCTCGGGCCGCGCCGACGTGCTGGCGCTGCCGGAAGCATTCCACCTCAACCAGTGGTACGGCCTGGCGCTGCTGGCCTTCGTCGGCTGGCTGCTGTACCGCACCGGCCGCAAGGGCGAAGCCGCGGCCGCGCCGCGCGCGTAACCGGCGCAATCGCCTCCTGCAACGCAACATCCGAAGCCCGGCCCCGCGCCGGGCTTCGCTTTTTCCGGCCGGGCCCGCGCGCCGCACGTGCCGATCCCATCAGCTTCTCGCTGGCTGCTCCGCGCCGCGTGCATCGCGCAGGCCAAGGAGCGAATTGCGCCGCAGCCGTGCGTGCATCGCGCTCCGCCACGCCACCGGAAGCTGGCCCAAACCGACCTCGCGCGCCTGGCCGAGCCAGCGCATCACACTGTCGATCCCGACCCGCCTTTCCATCCAGCGGCGGATCTGCCCGTCCGCGCTATCCGAACCAGGTCCCAGGCTGCTCCTAATCGCCCTGGCCGAACCAACGCACCGCACCTGCCAATCCCGATCCGCCTCTCATCCAGCCGCGCGTAGATCGCGGTCCGCCTGTTGCCCGACACCGATCCGTCAGAACCTTCGTAGTCCCAGCCGAGCCAGCACCTCGCTCTTCCCAATCCCCAATCCCGATTCCCCAATCCCGGCCCCTCCATGACTTCAGTCCTTTGCGCCACGCCCACCGCGGCCCCTACCATCGACGTTTTGCCGTGTTCCGGAGACGCCCGATGACCCTGCGCTACGCCTTGCTGCCCCTGGCCCTGCTGACCGCGCTGCCCGCGCTGGCCGCCACCCGCGGTTTCGAAGTTCGCGACATGGTCGCGCTGGACCGGGTGTCCTCGCCGCTGCTGACGCCCGATGGCGGCACGGTGATCTTCGCCAAGCGGCAGATGGACAAGGCGCTGGAGAAGTCCAGCACCAGCCTGTGGCTGCGCGACCTGCGCACCCGCGATGCGGCGCCGCCGAAGCGGCTGACCCCGGAAGGCTGGAACGTCAACTCGCCGGAACTGTCGGCCGACGGCAAGACCGTGTACTTCCTCAGCGCCAAGTCCGGCCGCCAGCAGCTGTACGCGCTGCCGCTGGCCGGCGGCGCGCCGCGCCAGCTCACCGATTTCGCGCTGGACGTGGACAGCTACCGCATCGCCCCGCAGGGCGACCGCGTGGCCTTCAGCGCCGGCGTGTTCCAGGACTGCGGCTCGGACCTGGCCTGCACGCAGAAGCGCCTGGACGCCAAGAAGCAGTCCAAGGCCACCGGCGTGGTGTTCGACCAGTTGTTCGTGCGCCACTGGGATACGTGGAACGACGGCCGCCGCAACAGCCTGTTCGTCGCGCCGCTGCCGGCCGGCGCCAAGGCCAAGCCGGTCGCCGGCGCCTCGGCGGTCAGCGTGACCCTGGCCGGCGACATCCCCTCCAAGCCGTTCGGCGGCAGCGAGGACTACACCTGGGCGCCGGACGGGCAGTCGCTGGTCGCCAGCGTGCGCGTGGCCGGCCGCGAAGAACCGTGGTCGACCAACTTCGACCTGTACCGGCTGGACGCCGCCGGCAAGGCCGCGCCGGTCAACCTGACCGCGTCCAACCCGGCCTGGGACGCCGGCCCGGTGTTCTCCGCCGACGGCAAGACCCTGTTCTACCGTGCGATGAAGCGCCCCGGCTTCGAGGCCGACCGCTTCGGCCTGATGGCCATGGACGTGGCCAGCGGCAAGACCCGTGAGATCGCCCCGCAGTGGGATCGCTCGGCTGGCGAGCTCGTGCTCTCGGCCGACGGCAAGACCATCTATACCACCGCCGACGACATGGGCCAGCACCCGCTGTTCGCGGTCGACGTGGCCGATGGCAAGGTCCGCACCGTGGCCGCCGACGGCAGCGTCGGCTCACCGGTCCTGGCCGGCACCACCCTGGCCTTCACCCGCAACAGCCTCAAGAGCGGCGACCAGATCGTGGTCGCCGACGCCGATGGCCAGCAGCCGCGCGCCATCACCCCCAGCGCCGGCGAACTGCTGCCGGACGTGAAGTTCGGCGACTACGAGCAGTTCTCGTTCAAGGGCTGGAACAACGACACCGTGCACGGCTATGTGGTCAAGCCGTACAACTACCAGGAAGGCAAGACCTATCCGGTGGCGTTCCTGATCCACGGCGGCCCGCAGGGCAGCTTCGGCAACGGCTGGAGCTATCGCTGGAACCCGCAGACCTATGCGGGGCAGGGCTACGCGGTGGTGATGATCGACTTCCACGGTTCCACCGGCTACGGCCAGGCCTTCACCGATGCGATCAGCCAGCACTGGGGCGACCGCCCGCTGGAAGACCTGCAGAAGGGCTGGGACGCGGCGCAGAAGCAGTACGGCTTCCTCAATGGCGACAAGGCCTGTGCGCTCGGCGCCAGCTACGGCGGCTACATGGTCTACTGGATGGCCGGCAACTGGAACAAGCCGTGGAAGTGCCTGGTCGACCACGACGGCGTGTTCGACAACCGCATGATGGGCTACGCCACCGAGGAGCTGTGGTTCAGCGAGTGGGAGAACGGCGGCACGCCGTGGCAGAACCCGGCCGGCTACGAAAAGTTCAACCCGATCCTGCACGTGGACAAGTGGAAGGTGCCGATGCTGGTGATCCATGGCCAGCAGGATTTCCGCATCCCGATGGAGCAGGGCCTGGCCGCGTTCGGCGCGCTGCAGCGCAAGGGCATCGAGTCCAAGTTCCTGTACTTCCCGGACGAGAACCATTGGGTGCTGAAGCCGCAGAACAGCATCCTCTGGCACGACACGGTCAACGGCTGGCTGAAGCAGCATATCGGGCAGTGAGGGGACCTGGGGCCTGGGTTTCCCGGGCCCCTTCTGGGAATACGGCCCAGGTCCCGGGATTCGGGATTTTCCCGCGATCCCGGTAATCCGATGGCCCTTGTGGGAGGGGCTTCAGCCCCGACACCTTACCAATGAAGCGTCGGGGCTGAAGCCCCTCCCACAAAAACAACAGGCGCTTGCAGCGCATCGCTCCTGCGAATACACCCGCGGCCTGTTGCTCTCTTTCGATCGTTGTTGACACCTCCAAACCTCCAACCGCGGCGCACGAATCCCGAATCCCCACTCCCGAATCCCCGCCCTAAAGCCCGATGCCCTCGACGCCCCTGATCACCAACGACATCGTCATCTTCGGCCTGATCGCCGCCACCCTGGGCGCGGTGTTCTGGACCGCGGCGCGGCCGTCGGGATTCTGGAAGCGCTTCTACGGCTTCGTGCCGGCGCTGTTGCTGTGCTATCTGATTCCGGGCATCTACAACACCGTCGGCCTGATCGACGGGCAACACAATTCGCTCTACAACCCGGTCGCGCGCGACGTGCTGCTGCCGGCGGCGCTCGTCCTGCTCACCCTCACCATCGATCTCAAGGGCATCCTGCGGCTGGGGCCGAAGCTGGTGGCGATGTACCTGGGCGCGTCCTTCAGCATCATGCTCGGCGCGGTGGTCGCGTTCCAGGTGATGAAGTGGCTGCATCCGGTGACCGTGGCCGGCGACACCTGGGCCGGCATGGCTGCGTTGGCCGGCAGTTGGATCGGCGGCGGCGCCAACATGCTGGCGATGCGTGAGGTGTTTCAGGTCGATGCCACCACCTTCGGCCAGTTCGCGGTGGTCGACGTCGGCGTCGGCTACGTGTGGATGGCACTGCTGATCTTCTTTGCGCAACGTGCGCCGGCGATCGATGCGCGCACGGGCGCCGACACCCGCGGCATCGACGACCTCAAGCAGCGCATCGCCCACTTCCAGGCCCAGCACGAACGCGTGGCCAGCCTCACCGACCTGATGCTGATCGTCGGCGTGGCCTTCGGCGCGGTCGGCCTGTCGCATGCGATCGCCACTCCCACGGCGGCGTGGTTCGACGCGAACGTGAGTTGGGCCAAGCAGTTCAGCCTCGGCTCGCCGTTCGTGTGGGTGGTGGTGCTGGCGACCACCTTCGGCCTGCTGCTCAGCTTTACCCGCGCGCGCACCCTCGAGGGCGCCGGCGCCTCGCGCATCGGCACGCTGCTGCTGTATTTCCTGATCGCCTGCATCGGCATGCAGATGGATCTGCTGGCGCTGTTCGACCGGCCCTGGATCTTCGCGCTCGGCCTGATCTGGCTCATCGTGCACGTTCTGCTGCTGCTGGCGCTGGGCAAGCTGCTGCGGGTGCCGTTCTTCTACTTCGCGATCGGCTCGCAGAGCAACGTCGGCGGCCCGGCCTCGGCGCCGGTGGTGGCGGCCGCGTTCCATCCGGCGCTGGCCCCGGTCGGCGTGCTGCTGGGCACGATGGGCTACGCCACCGGCACGTACCTGGCCTATCTGGTTGGGATCACCCTGCGCGCGATGGCCGGCGCTGGCTGAGCCGCGGCGGCGTGACCGCCGCAGCCTGTTCGCGTGCGGCAGTGCGATGTGGGAGCCGGCGCTGGGACTGCCGCCGTACATCGCGGGCGTGGATCTGGGGCGCTGCGTCCGGCGGTGTGCCTGCGAAACTGCTGGTCTGGGTGGTGGACGCCACGGCAGGCGTCGGCGTGGACGCCTGCCGTGATGCAGTCGCAGGCGGCGACTACTGCATCGCCACGCTGCGCTGCCGTTCTTCCTGCTGCTGCGGCGGCGCCTGCAGGTTCTGTTGCTGCAACTGGCCGACGTTGGCCTGCGACGGCTCGTGGGCCGCGGCCGCGGTCTGGACCTGGCTGCGCAGGTGCGCCGGGTTCTCCGGTTGCCCCTGGACCGCGAACAGTCGGTCGCCATCGCGGCTGGGCAGCACTTGGTCGATGCGCTGCAGGCCGTCCTGGCCGGCGCGCGCGGCGACGCTGGCGGCGGTGTTGAGGAAGGCTGCGTCGTCGTGCAGGCCGAGCCGGTCGCGCTGGCCGTCCAACTGCACCACCGCGTCGTTGAACAGGCGGCTGCCGGTCGACAGCGAACCGGATTGCCCCTGGCTCTGGACCTGACCCTGGCTCTGGTTCTGCGCCAGGTCCTCGGCCTTCATCACCGAGTCGATGCCGTGCAAGTCCAGGCGATGCTTGAGCATCATCCCGGGGATCAGGCGCTGGCCGAACGACAGCGGGTCCGGTTCCGGCAGCTGGATCTGGTGGCCGGCGGCGTCGGGCATCAGGCCGCGGGTCAGCAGGTTGTCTTCCTGCAGGTAGGTCAGCAGTTCGTTCTTGACGTGATAGCCGCGGATCAGCCCGTCGGCGGCATAGGCCTTGGCCGCGTCGGCATCCAGCCCTTCGCGCTCGAGCGTCTTGTTGTTGACCCCGGCGGCGTTGAAGGTCACCGCCGGCACGTCGTTGACCATCGACGAGGCCGCGGCCAGGCCGCCGCCCAGCGAGTGCCCGGAGATCAGCAGGTTGTCGCCGAAGGCCTGCTTGGCCTGGCTGCCGAGCTGGATCGCCGAGGCGTACTGTGAGTCGGAAAAGCCCAGGCCCTGGCCGAGGTTGTGTTTCCAGTCCTTCAGTTCGTCGGTGCCGCAGAAGCCCAGCACCACGTTGCCCTGCGGGTTGCGGTAGAACGCGGCATCGAAGCCGCTCTTGGCATCGTGCTGCAGGCTGGGATCGATGCCGGCGCGCTGCAGCGCGGCGTCGTCCATGCGCGACCAACCGTCGGGCAGCGCGGCGAAGGTCTCGGCGCCGCCGGCGCGGCGTTCGGCCGCGGTGTGGTAGAGGTCCTGAAGCAGCGGCGGCAGTTGCCGGTCCACGGCCTGCGGCTGCTGGCCGCGGACGGCGTCGGAGAAGGAGGTGGACGGATCGGACGGGGAAAGCTCGTTCTGGTTCATGCGCGGCTCCGTGCGAATGTGGCGACCGACCGCGTCAGCGGCTCGCTTCCAACGGGATTGCGTGGGCGCTCAGCCAGGCGCGCACGTCGTTGCGGACCTGCTGCGCGTTGGTGTTGAGCAGGCGCTCGGGCGTGTTGAAGAAGTACGCCTGGAAGGTCTTGCCCTGGGCGTTGCGCAGGCTCGGATCGACCCCGGCCTGCAGCAGCTTCGGCACCCAGGGATTGCCGGCGCTGCTCTGCGCGGCCAGGTGCAGCAACGAGTTGCCTGTGGCGTCGACCCGTTTCGGGTCGGCGCCGGCCTTGAGCAGCATCTCGATCTGCGCGTCGCGCTTGCTCTGCACGGCGCGGAACAGCGGCGTCCAGTTCGCGCGCGCGCTTACCGGGTCGACCGGGGCGCCATGCTGCAACAGGATCTCCAGGTATTGCGGATCCTTGGCCATGGCGGCCATGTGCACCACGGTTTCCTGGTCCATGCCCGGCAGGGACGGGTCGGCACCGGTGTCGAGCAGCGCCGCCAGCGCGCGCGGCTGTTCGTTCCAGATGGCCCATTCGAGCAGGGTGACGTTCTGGTCGCCGTGCGCGGACAGGTCCGTGCTGGGCGCCAGGGCGGCGATGCGGGCGACGTCGCCGCGCGCGATGGCGGCGGCGATGTCGGCGAGTGCGGGGTCGCGGAACGCGACAGAATGATCCTGCAGCGAGGCTGACATGGCGGAATGCTCCTTGGCGCCGGACTGTGCGGCGCAACTGACCGAGAAGAACAGCGAGGTCGCGAGTGCGATCAGGGCGGGGACGGGCGTACGCATGCAAGGCTCCTTTCCTGTTCGCGGTCCTGGGATGACGGCGCACGTCCTGGCGCCGTTGCCGATGCTAGCAGCGGATCGCAGTGGTGTTGTGCCATTTTTGTGACGCGGTCTGCGAATCTCTGGTGGCGTCCCGCCAGGCGATCCATCGTTTAACCGGAAACAAACGCTTGGCGGCCGGGATATTGCCGAGATGCGATTGCTGCCGCGAGCGGGCAGGGCGGACAGGCAGCGCCGCAGGCGCATGCAGCGCGTGCGCATGGGATTGGCCGCGCTGCCGCGACTGCAGGCGCCGCACAGGCGAGGGACATGTGCGCAGCGGCATAATGGACGTTTTCCCAAAGGAGCGCGCGATGACGGCGACCCCCTTCGACCTGTTGATCAGCGATTGCGACGGCGTGCTCGTCGACAGTGAAGTGCTGGCCGACCGGGTGATGCTCGACGCGCTGGGCGCCTATGTGCCGCGGGCCGAACTGGAACGCTTTCTTGCGGGCAGCTTCGGCCTCACCGCACAGGAAATCGTGCAGCGCGTGCAACGGCAGTACGCGCTGGCGCTGCCGCCGGGCCTGTACCAGGAGATCCGCACACGCTCGGAGGCGCTGATTGCCGCCGAGGTGCAGCCGATCGACGGCGTGCGCGAAGCCTTGCTGGCGTTGCCGCTGCCGCTGGCGGTCGCCTCCAACAGCATGCGCGAGAGCGTGGTCGCCTCGGTGGCGCGCGCCGGCCTGCATGAGCGTGTCGGCGAACGCATCTTCAGCGCCGACATGGTGGCGCGGCCCAAGCCCGCGCCGGACGTGTATCTGCTGGCCGCGCGCACGCTGGAGGTGGCGCCGGAACGCTGCCTGGTGATCGAGGACAGCGCCACCGGCGCCAGCGCCGCGCTGGCCGCGGGCATGACCGTGATCGGCTTTACTGGCGCCGCGCACATTCCCGCCGGGCACGCCGCGACCCTGCGCCAGCTCGGCGTGGCCGCGGTGATGGAGCACATGCGCGAACTGCCGCAGACCTATGAGGAACTGGTGCGCGCCGCGGCGGCCTGAAGAGCTGGGATTGGGGAATCGGGATTCGGGAATGGGAGCGGCGCCGCGAGTGCATGGCATCCGCGTGCTTCTCCGTAAAAGCGGCTTTAGCCGCGATGCCTTGTCGGTAATGCGTCGCGGCTGAAGCCGTTCCTACAACAGCCAAGCGGCGATGCTCATTGCAAGCATCGCCGCACTTTCATCACGATCACCGCCGCGTTCGCCGAATGCCTTCAGGCGCCCACCACCAATCCCCAATCCCGACTCCCCAATCCCCGCCTTTCAACAACAGCGAAACCCGCTCTTGCCGCCGTACCGCGCCTCCTGGCGCTCGCGGAAGAAGGTCTTGTAGTCCATCGGCTCGCGGTCCGGATGCTTTTCCAGCATGTGCCGCACGTAGTTGTCGTAGTCGGGAATGCCGCAGCACAGCCGCGCGGTCTGCACCAGGCGCCGCCATAGCCGGCGGTGCGCCTGGTACTGCCCGACCGGAACCAGGGCGCCGGCCATTACAGGTCCGCCATCTGGTGCGGCTGCAAGGCCACGTACGCGGTCTCGCGGTCGCTGCGCTGCGGGTTGCGGCGCGCGGCAAGAATGGTCTTCACCGCATAGATCAGCACCGCGAACACCACGCACAGGAACAGCACGGTCAGCCCGGTGTTGACGTAGGCGTTGGTGACGATCTGCTGCATCTGCGCCACCGACTTGGCTGGTGCGGTGATGGTGCCGCTGGCGATGGCGTCCTGGAACTTGTGCGCCTGCGCCATGAAGCCCTGCGACGGGTTGCGGTCGAAGATCTTGATCAGGCCGGCGTAGGTGGTGCAGATCAGCAGCCACACCGCCGGCACCGCGGTCACCCAGGCGTAGCGGTCGCGCTTCATCTTGAACAGCACCACCGTGCCCAGCATCAGCGCGATGCCGGCCAGCATCTGGTTGGAGATGCCGAACAGCGGCCACAGCGTCTGGATGCCGCCGAACGGATCGACCACGCCGGTATACAGCAGGTAGCCCCACAGGGCCACGCAGCCGGCGGTGCCGATGATGTTGGCGGTCCACGACTCGGTCTTCTTCAACGCCGGGATGAAGTTGCCGAGCAGGTCCTGCAGCATGAAGCGTCCGGCGCGGGTACCGGCGTCCACCGCGGTGAGGATGAACAGCGCCTCGAACAGGATCGCGAAGTGGTACCAGAAGGCCATCATCGCGTCGCTGCTGTTGGGGATGGCCTGGTGCAGGATCTGCGCGATGCCCACCGCCAGCGTCGGCGCACCGCCGGCGCGATGCAGGATGGTGGGTTCGCCGATCGCCGCCGCGGTGGCGGTCAGTTGCTCCGGGGTGATGGCGAAGCCCCAGGTGGTGCTGATGTGGTGCGCGGCGGCGGCGACGTCGGCACCGATCACGGCGGCCGGGCTGTTCATCGCGAAGTACACGCCCGGGTCGATGATCGAGGCCGCCACCAGCGCCATCACCGCCACGAACGATTCCATCAGCATGCCGCCGTAGCCGATGTAGCGCATGTGCGACTCGTTGGCGAGCAGCTTGGGCGTGGTGCCCGAGGAGATCAGCGCATGGAAGCCGGACACCGCGCCGCAGGCGATGGTGATGAACAGGAACGGGAACAGGCCGCCCTTCCACACCGGGCCGTCGCCGCTGGCGGCGAACTGCGTGAGCGCCGGCATCTTCAGCTCCGGCATCACCACCAGGATGCCGATCGCCAGGGCGATGATGGTGCCGATCTTGAGGAAGGTGGACAGGTAGTCGCGCGGCGCCAGCAGCAGCCACACCGGCAGCACCGAGGCGACGAAGCCGTAGCCGATCAGCATCCAGGTGATCTGTGTGCCGGTGAAGGTGAAGGCCGGGCCCCAGGTGGGATCGGCGGCGACCTTGCCGCCGAACCAGATCGCCGCCAGCAGCAGGATCAGCCCGACCACCGAGATCTCGCCGATCTTGCCGGGGCGGATGTAGCGCATGTACACGCCCATCAGGATCGCGATGGGCATGGTCGCGATCACCGTGAACATGCCCCAGGGGCTTTCCGCCAGCGCCTTGACCACCACCATCGCCAGCACCGCCAGGATGATGATCATGATCAGGAACGCGCCGAACAGGGCGATGGTGCCGGGCACCTGACCCATTTCCTCGCGGACCAGGTCGCCGAGCGAGCGGCCGTTGCGGCGGCTGGAGAGGAACAGCACCATGAAGTCCTGCACCGCGCCGGCCACCACCACGCCGACCACCAGCCACAGCAGGCCGGGCAGGTAGCCCATCTGCGCGGCCAGCACCGGCCCGACCAGCGGCCCGGCGCCGGCGATGGCGGCGAAGTGGTGGCCGAACAGCACGTGCTTGTTGGTCGGCACGTAGTCCAGGCCGTCGTTGTTGAGCACCGCCGGCGTGGCCCGGGTGGGGTCGAGCTGCATCACCTTGTCGGCGATGAACAGGCTGTAGAAGCGGTAGGCGATCAGGTAGATCGACACCGCGGCCACCACGATCCACAGCGCATTGATGTGTTCGCCGCGGCGCAGGGCGATGGTGCCGAGGCAGAACGCCGCCAGGATGGCGAGTGCGGCCCAGGCCAGCTTGGAAAACCCTTTCATGCAGAACGCTCCCCCGGAGATTGCCGCAAGGGTCGCCCCGATGGCCTGGGGGGTCAATGGCGGGGAGGGCCGAGGGGCTAGTACTTTGGTCGTAGACAGTCCTTGTGACGAACGGCGTGGCGGGGACGGACGGCGCAGCGCGCGAGCCCCTCTCCCCCCGGGAGAGGGGGGGATGAGGGTACGGGTGCGAAGCCCTCGCGAAGCCAGCCTGCGCACGAGGCTACGCCCGTACCCTCATCCGCCCCTGCGGGGCACCTTCTCCCGGTGGGAGAAGGGAGAGGCGCGCGCCCCTCTCCCCCCGGGAGAGGGGTTGGGGTGAGGGTACGGGGGCGAAGCCCTGGCGAACCCAGCCTGCGCACGAGGCTGCGCCCGTACCCTCATCCGCCCCTACGGGGCACCTTCTCCCGGTGGGAGAAAGGAAAGGCGCGAGCCCCTCTCCCCTCGGGAGAGGGGTTGGGGTGAGGGTCCGGGGCGCAGCCCTCGCGAAGCCAGCCTGCGCACGAGGCTGCGCCCGTACCCTCATCCGCCCCTACGGGGCACCTTCTCCCGGTGGGAGAAGGAAAAGGCGCGAGCCCCTCTCCCCCCGGGAGAGGGGTTGGGGTGAGGGTACGGGGCGAAGCCCTCGCGAAGCCAGCCTGCGCACGAGGCTGCGCCCGTACCCTTATCCGCCCCTGCGGGGCACCTTCTCCCGGTGGGAGAAGCGAACCAGTCGCCGCAGACGATGGAACGATGGGTTGCGCCGGTCGCGGTTGGCCGCGGTGGCGGCGGCACCCACAGTAGGGAGCTCATCAGGAGATCGTCCGCCATGACCGCTTCCACCACCGTCGCCCCCGCGCGCATCCTGCGTGCCATTCGTGGCCACGCCACCGCCGACGGCGATGGGGTCAAGCTGACCCGCGTCATCGGCGGCGGTGCGCTGCCCGAACTGGATCCGTTCCTGCTGCTCGACGAGTTCGGCACCGACCGGGCCGAGGACTACATCGGGGGTTTCCCCAGCCATCCGCACCGTGGCTTCGAGACCGTCACCTACATGCTCGACGGGCGCATGCGGCACAAGGACAACCATGGCAACGAGGGCCTGCTGACCCCGGGCAGCGTGCAATGGATGACCGCCGGCCGCGGCCTGGTGCATTCGGAGATGCCGGAGCAGGAGCACGGGCGCATGCGCGGCTTCCAGCTGTGGGTGAACCTGCCGGCGCGCGAGAAGATGACCGCGCCGCGCTACCAGGAATTCGCGCCCGAGCGCATCCCGGTGGCGCAGCCGGCGCCGGGGGTGACGGTCAAGGTGATCGCCGGCCAGGTCGGCGAGGTGCACGGCCCGATCGCGCAGCCGGCCACCGATCCGCTGTATCTGGACATCGCGCTGGATGCCGGCACGCGCTGGGCGTTCGAGCTGCCGTCCGGGCACAACGCCTTCGCCTACATGTTCGAGGGCGAGGCGGCGCTGGGCGAGGGCGAGGCGGCGCGCGTGCTGCCGGCGCAGACGCTGGCGGTGCTCGGCGGCGGCGACCTGCTGCAGGTGCAGGCCGGGACGCAGGGCGCGCGGCTGATCCTGGTCGCCGGACGGCCGTTGCGCGAGCCGGTCGCGCGGCATGGGCCGTTCGTGATGAACACGCGCCAGGAACTGATGCAGGCCTTCGTGGATTTCCAGGAAGGGCGCTTCTGAGCGCGCGTTCGCGCCGCATGTGGTGCGAGGGTTTGTTTCCTCGTAGCAGCGGCTTCAGCCGCGACGGCGTTATTGGGAATGCCTTTCGCGGCTGAAGCCGCTGCTACGGGAGACCGCAGTGCGTGGCGCAGTGCGCCGCCTCAGCGCTCCAGCGCCAGGCTCGACTGGCGCATGTCCAGGCCCTGCACCAGCGATTGCAGTGTCTGCAGTTCCTGGGCGTCGGCGGCATCGATCCACACCTGTGCGTACTGGTCCTTCTTCAGTTCCGCAACCGTGATGCGGCGTGTGGCCTGGTTCGGCAACTCGACACCGCCCACATCCGGCCGGTACCAATACACCGCTTCGCCGGCGATGGCACCCTTTTCCTCGCGCAGCGTGCGCTGCAGCGGAATGTTCGGGTCGCGCGCGGTGAGCATCATGCCCAGCACCTGACGTCCGTCGGCGTCGCTGGCGCGGCAGACGATGAAGCCCTTGTCGCTGCGTTCGCTCCATTGCAGTTTGCTCTGCGGCGGCAGCGGTGGGCAGTTCTGTGCCTGCTGCGCGGTGGCGGCAGCGGCGGGCAACGCCGCCGCAGCGGTCAGCAGCGCCTTGCGCAAGAGTGTCTTCATTCGCGATGTTCCCCATACGCCGCGATGCGACGCGTTCGATCCATACGCACGCCTGCGGCGTCGTCTGCGGGAGCGCCCATCCTGTGCGGGATCCCGGCAGTGCATCCCCCGACGCAGTGCGTGTCCCGTGTGCGGTCACGCGTGCGCGGCCGCGTCTGCACCATAGCCCAGCATGGCCGCGCTGACAATTGGGATGCGGATTCCGGAACATCCGTACGCGTGGTACGGCATGCCGGCACCCGCCCGGCTGCGCCGATCAGGCGGTTGCGGGCGCGGATCGCGGGGGGACGAGGGCGGTGGCGCGTCGCGTGTGTGGGGGCGGTGGCCCGATGCAGGCCTGCCGCCGGCTCAGCGGCCGGGTTCGGGCAACGGGATGAATTCCTGGTCGTCGCCGGGGATCGTCCCGAAGCGGCCCTCGCGCCAATCCTGCTTGGCCTGCTCGATGCGTTCCACCGAACTGGAGACGAAGTTCCACCAGAGGTGGCGCGGGCCATCCAGCGGTTCCCCGCCCATCAGCATGGCCTTCAGCGGGGTTTTTGCGCGCAACCGCCCGCGCGCGCCGGGCTCGGGCAGGACCAGGTGCCGCGCCGGAATGTCCACGCCGTCCAGTTGCGCCTCGCCTTCCAGGATGTACAGCGAGCGCTCGACGTGCCGCGCGTCCAGGTCGATGTCGGCGTCCGCCTCCAGGTCCAGGGCCACGTTGAGGGTGTCGGCGAACACGGTGACCGGCGATTCCTCGCCGTAGGCGCGGCCGGCGATCACCCGCAGCCACGCGCCGTCGCGGCGCTGCTGCGGCAGGCTGGCCGCGGCATGGTGGTAGAACGCCGGTGCGGTTTCTTCCGCCGATTTCGGCAGCGCCACCCAGGTCTGCATGCCGTGCAGCGGATGTGCATGCTCACGCAGCGTGGTCGGTGTGCGTTCGGAGTGGGAGATGCCGCGGCCGGCGGTCATCCAGTTGACGTCGCCGGCGCGGATCACCTGGTCGGAGCCGAGCGAATCGCGGTGGCCGATCTCGCCGGACCACAGGAAGGTGACCGTGGCCAGGCCGATGTGCGGATGCGGGCGCACGTCCACGCCGTGGCCCGGCTCGAACACCGCCGGGCCCATGTGGTCGATGAAGACGAAGGGGCCGACGCTGCGCGCCTGCACGCTGGGGACGGCGCGGCGCACTTCGAAGCCGCCGATATCGTGGACGCGGGGGGCGATCAGGGTGGGCATGCCGGCGCTCGTGGTGGCAGGAACGGAGCGCAAGCTTCGCATGCGAACGCGTGGCACGGACGCCGGCGGCGCAAGACGCAATGTTCCGCGTGCCGCGGCGCCTGGTGTGCGCCTCTCTTGCGCAGGTGATGCGCGTTCGCAGGTGCGCATCGCGACACGACG
This sequence comes from Xanthomonas sp. LF07-6, assembly GCF_034105445.1. NCBI lineage: Bacteria > Pseudomonadati > Pseudomonadota > Gammaproteobacteria > Lysobacterales > Lysobacteraceae > Xanthomonas > Xanthomonas sp. LF07-6. The sequence goes on along the minus strand of NZ_JAXGGI010000001.1, from coordinate 169,422 downwards.
CAGGCGACAGGCGACTGCGTGGATCCACGCCCCCGGGCGGGGGCGACCGATCGACGACGCCGGTGGGGACAACGCCATGTGGTTTCAATCCAACGCGTCCGCTTCGGACGCGACACGACAGTGCGGATGCGGCGATTCTGCCTTCGCAGTCGCGCCAGCGGATGCCGAGGCTACAGCAAGCCCGGCTGGGCGATCGCCACCTCGCCGCGGCGCGATGCCAGCCGATCGGCCAGCCGGGTCGGTTCCGGCAGGCGGTAGCCGCGCAGATAGCGCTGGGTCCACTGCAGCGCGCTGTCCACCGCCACACGATGGCCGGGCGAGACGATCAGCGGATTGCAGCGCAGCTTGCTGCGCAGCGCCCAGCCCACCACCTCGCCGCGATGCACGATGGGGCTGTGGTCGCCGGCCTGCGCGCCGGGCTCCTCGAAGCGGCCGGCCAGCAGGGTCTTGGCCACGCCGATGCTGGGCAGCCCGGTGACCACGCCGAAGTGCGCGGCGATGCCGAGCCGGCGCGGATGGGCGATGCCCTGGCCGTCGACGAACACCAGGTCCGGCCGCTGCCGCAGCAGACCCAGCGCAGCCAGCAAGGCCGGCAGTTCGCGGAAGCTGAGCAGGCCGGGCACGTAGGCCATCGAGGTGGGCACGCGGGCGATCTCGGCCTGGTGCGGCTGCAGGGTCTGCGCGTCGAGCAGTACCGCGGCGGCGCGGGTGACCTGGCCGTCATCCTCGAAGCCGACGTCGAAGCCGGCCAGCCAGCGCGGCGGGTCGGGCACCTCGTCCTGCAGGCTGACCTGGCGCGCCAGCGTCGCCTGCAGCGCGCGCGCCTGCACGATGCTGCCGTCCCAGTCGCCGAATACGGAGTGCGAAGAAGTGTCCATGCGCCGATGATCGCGCCGCCTTCGTGGCTGGGGTGTGGAGGGGCTGGGAATCGGGAATGGGGAATGGGGAATGGGGAATGGGGAATCGCAACGGCTTTGTTCTCCAGCAAGCCGGACAGCCAAGCGCCGCCTGCTGGTCAGAGCCGCGCGGGAACCGCTTCAACGATTCCCCATTCCCGATTCCCCATTCCCAGCCAAGAGCTACAATCCAGGGCCGCACGACCCACGCATCCCCCAACGGAGACCGTCGCAGTGACCCGCAAACTCGTACTGTTGCGCCATGGCCAGAGCCAGTGGAACCTGGATAACCGCTTCACCGGCTGGGTCGACGTCGACCTGACCGAGCAGGGCCGCCAGGAAGCCGTGGCCGCCGGCCGGCTGATGCGCGAGGAGGGGCTGCAGTTCGACGTCGCCCATACCTCGGTGCTCAAGCGCGCCATCCACACCTTGCAGGGCGCGCTGAAGGAGCTCGACCAGGACTGGCTGCCGGTGCACAAGAGCTGGCGTCTCAACGAGCGCCACTACGGCGGCCTGCAGGGTCTGGACAAGGCCGAGACCGCGGCCAAGCACGGCGAGGACCAGGTCAAGATCTGGCGCCGCTCCTACGACATCCCGCCGCCGCCGATGGACGCCGAGGATCCGGGCCATCCGCTGCATGACCGCCGCTATGCCACCCTGGACCGCAACGCGCTGCCGGCCACCGAGTCGCTGGCGACCACGCTCGAGCGCGTGCTGCCGTACTGGCACGACGCCATCGCGCCGCAGCTCAAGGCCGGGCAGACCGTGCTGGTCACCGCCCACGGCAACTCGCTGCGCGCGCTGTACAAGTACTTGAACGACGTCTCGCGCGAAGAAATCCTCGAACTCAACATCCCCACCGGCATCCCGCTGCTGTTCGAACTGGACGACAGCCTGCAGGTGCAGTCCTACCGCTACCTGGGCGACCCGGAAGCGGCCAAGAAGGCCGCCGAAGCGGTGGCCAATCAGGGCAAGGCGAAGTAAGCACCAGGATCGGCACGCGGCCGGCAGGAGAACGCGATGGGTGGATTCAGTATCTGGCATTGGCTCATCCTGCTGGTCTTGCTCGCCTTGCCGCTGCTGGTCGGCATGGTGGTGTGGCTGGCGATCCGCGCCCAGCGGCGCCGGCCGGCCGCGGCGGCGCCGTCGTTGCCTCCCGTCGACTCGGTCGAGCAGCGCCTGCGCGCGCTGGAGCAGCTGAAGGCGCAGGGGCTGATCGATGCGGCGGAGTACACGCGCCGGCGCGAGCAGATCCTGGCCGCGTTGTGAGTGTGTGATGCCTCGGCAGGCGCCGCGTTCTCGCGGCCTGCCAAGCGGAAGCGCGGTGTCGACGCCGCGCCGCGTGTTGCATGCAGCGCGCGTTGCCGCAGCTGCGCGGCAACGGCGTAACCCCGGACTACCCTTACCAGACGCAACTGGTGAGCAGCAGCCCGGGCTGCACGTCCACCCAGCGCAGACGGTGCGCTTGTCCGGCCGGCAAGGCCGGCGCCAGCGGCGTGGCGATCCGCGTCTCCACGCTGCCGCTGGCCGGGTCGCAGCCTTCGATGCGCAAGGCGTCGAAATCGAAGAAGCGGCCGACGGTCGCCGCGGTGGCCTTGTAGAAACTCTCTTTCGCCGAGAAGCCCAGGGTCAGCGCATACGGCCAGCCGCGGACGCGGGCGAGCGCAGCCAATGCGTCACAGTCGCTGGCGTCCAGGGCCACGCTGCGGATCGCCTCGAGCTGGTCCGCCGCCACCACACGTTCGATATCCAAGCCGATGCCGTTGGCGCCGGCGAACGTCGGCATGGCGATGGCGACCGCCACGCCGTCGGTATGCGAGAGGCTGCCAAGGAAACCGTCTGGCCAGAGCGGGGCGCGGTCGGGGCCGATCGGAAGGTCGGTGGCCGTGCTGCCGGCCGCCTGCAGCGCGGCGCGCGCCGCGCGCCGTCCGGCCAGGTACTCGGCCTGACGTTTGCGCACGCTGCGCGCGATCGACGGCGGCTGCTGCACCCGGTGGCGCTGGAAATCGTCGTTGTCGAAGGCATCGACCTCGAACGGCAGCAGCCAGGCGTCCGGCACGGCGATGCGATGCGCGCCGAGGGCGAGGCGGGCGAACGGCGGGGCGGCGAGGGCCAGGGCATCCATGGCCCTAGCTTAGAGCGTGCGCTGGCCGTGCGGCGCGTGCGATGCGGCCGGTGAGGCGCCGCATGGCAGGCATCGCTGTGGTGACCTGTTTCCGCAAGGATTCATCCGAATGCAGCTTGTCCGGCAGGAACGGCGCTTGTCCCCTTCTGCGGGATCAGCCGCGACCGGCGTTCCCGGTAACGCCGGTCGCGGCTGAAGCCGCTCCTGCAGCAGACGTTCCGTAGCGTTGCCTTCAGCCGTCGCTGGCGTCCACCCACACCCGCATTTCGCCCTCGCCGCGATTGGCCCAGGCGAAGTAGGGCACGAAGGTCAGGGGCTGCGGCTGCCGCGTCGGCGGCGGCGCATCGTAGCAGTACAGCGGTGCGGCCGCGGCGTCGACGTCGCCGTGCAGGCGTTCGCCGGTGGCTTGCAGCAGCACCTGGCCGGCGAGCGCGCCGGTGCCGGGTACGGCCTGCAGCGTGGCGTTGGCCGGCAGGCGCAGCTGATGCAGGTCGGCGCCGTTGTCGGCCTGCTCCAAGCAGTACACCAGCGGCCCGCGTTGCACCGCGACCTTGCCGGCCAGGTGGCGCACGCGCGGGTGCCCGCTGACCCGCATCGGCGGCATCGGCAGGCGCAGCTGCAAGGTGGCGCCGGACTGCCAGCGCCGGCGCAGCACGCAGTAGCCGTGCTGGCGGTGCGCGTCGATCGCCACCGGCTCGCCGTTGAGCAGCAACTGCGGCGCCTGGCACCAGTCCGGCAGGCGCAGCGCCAGCGCCGCCTCCACCGGGGCGCCGCACTCCACCTCGAAGGCGATCGTGTCCTGCCACGGATATTCGCCGCGCTGGCGCAGGGTCAGGGTCTGCCCGCCGACCTCGAACCGCGCGTCGCTGCCGACATAGAGGTTCACGTACAGCGTGTCGTCGCGGCGGGTGTAGAGGTAGTGGCCGAGCGAGGTCAGCACGCGGGCGATGTTGGGCGGGCAGCAGGCGCAGCCGAACCAGCGCTGGCGCACGGGCTTCACATGATCGAAGGTGTGGTTGCCGTGCACGGTGGGCGGGTGCACTTCCAGCGGGTTGACGTAGAAGAAGTGACGCCCGTCCAGAGCCATGCCGCCCAGCACGGTGTTGTACAGCGCCCGCTCCATCACGTCGGCGTAGCGGCCATCCGGCGCCAGCTGCAGCATGCGGTTGGCGAACATCATCAGCCCGATCGAGGCGCAGCTCTCGTTGTAGGCGGTGTCGTTGGGCAGGTCGTAGTCGACGCTGAAGGCTTCGCCGTAGCTCTGCGCACCGATCGCGCCGGTCAGGTACATCTGTCGCTGGGTGGCGTTGTCCCACAGGCGCTCGCAGGCCGCGCGCAGGGTGGCGTCGCCGCTGTGCCGGGCCAGGTGCGCCACGCCGGCGTACAGGTACACGAAGCGCACCGCATGGCCGACCGCGGTGTCCTGCAGCGCCACCGGCAGATGCGCCTGGCTGTAGGCCTTGTCCTGGATCATCCAGGCCGGGCCGTGCCCGCCCCAGAAGAAAGTCTGGCCGCGCTTGGCGTACTCCTCGTCGTAGTAGTGCGGCGCGGTGCCGCGTTGTTCGACGAAGTAGCGCGCCAGTGCCAGGTAGCGCGCCTCGCCCGTGGCCTCGTACAGGCGCATCAGTGCCAGTTCGATCTCCGGATGCCCGGGGTAGCCGTGCAACTGCGTGGGGCCGGGGCCGAAGGTGGCGTCGATGTGGTCGGCGAGCCGGCACACGATGTCGAGCAGGGTGCGTTTGCCGGTGGCCTGGAAGTAGGCCACGCCGGCCTCGATCATGTGCCCGGCGCAGTACAGCTCGTGGCACTCGGCCAGGTTGGTCCAGCGTTCCTGCGGCGCCTTCACCGTGAAGTAGGTGTTGAGGTAGCCGTCGGCCTGCTGCGCGGCGCCGATCAGCTCGATGGTGGCGTCGGCGTCGCGCTCCAGCGCCGGATCGGGATGCTGTGCGAGCAGGTAGGCCACCGCTTCCAGCCATTTGGCCACGTCGCTGTCCTGGAACACCATGCCGTAGAACGCGCCGTCGCTGCGGCCGGCGGCGATGCGGAAGTTCTCGATGGCATGGCTGGGTTCGGCATCGGCGACGTTGTCGTTGAGCGCGTCCCACTGGTAGGGCAGCACCACCTCCTGCACCAGGCGCTGGTAGCGCTGCCAGAACGGATCGGCGATGCGCAGGTGGGCGAGCGGCAGTTCCGGGGACGGCACGGGCGAATGCGGCATGGAGCGGAGATCCTGGAGAGTGGGGAAGGTCAGGGCACCGGGCGTGCGGCCAGATCGGCGGCGATGCTCGCCAGCAGCGGCCGGCGCAGCCGGCAGCGCAGGATCACCGCGGCCAGCAGCAGGTGCAGGCCGGCGGGGATCAGCGTTTCCAGCAGGGTGATGGCCTGCAGCGAGGCGGGGCTCTGCTGCGCGGCGCCGGCGCGGTAGCCGGCGTAGACGAACAGCGCGCTGATCACCACTGCGCTCGAGGCCCAGGCCAGCTTGATGCAGAACAGGTTGAAGGCGAAGTTGATGCCCGAGGAACGCACCCGGTTCTTCCAGGCGCCGTAGTCGTCAGCGAAGGCCATCAGCGAGAAGTGCAGCGGCAGCGCGAAGCCCAGCACCAGGCAGTGCACGAAGATCACCCCCAGCCACAGCGTCTGCTGCGCCGGTCCGGTCGGCAGCCACCATTGCGCCACGCCGAACGCGGCCAGCGCCAGGTTGGTGTGCAGGTACAGCGCCAGCGGATCGAAGCGGCGGCACAGCGCGTTGACCACGATCGCGCCGAGTACCGTGGCCAGCGCCACCATCGCGAAGAACAGCGAGGCGTAGCCGCTGCTGCCGCCGAGCACGTAGGTGATGAAGTACAGATAGGCGCCGCCGCGGATGTTGTAGACGTTGATCAGCAGGAACGACATCAGCAGCACCAGCCGCAACTGGTCGTTCTGCAGCAGGCCACGCAGATGTGCGCCGATGCCGGCGCCGCCGAGCAGGCTGACCGGCACGCGTTCGCGCACGGCGAAGAAGCAGCACAGGAACATCGCCACCGCCAGCACCGCCAGCACGCCCACGCCGAGCTGGTAGCCGCGCGCGGCGTCGCCATTGCCCAGTTCCCGCACCAGCCACGGCAGCCCGACCGACACCAGGAAGCCGGCGATGCCGCACAGCACGAAGCGCCAGGATTGCGCCGAGACCACGTCGCGGTGGTCGCCGGTCATGCTGTTGATCAGCGCGCAGTAGGGCACGTTGATCGCGGTGTAGCACAGCGACAGCAGGAAGTAGCTGGCGAAGGCGTAGGCGATCTTGGCGCCGGCGCTCAGCTGCGGCGCGCTGAAGGTCAGCACGCAGGCGATGCCGATCGGCACGGCGACCCACAGTTGCCAGGCGCGGAACCGGCCCCAGCGGCTGCGGGTACGGTCGGCGATCAGGCCCATCACCGGATCGGACACCGCGTCGGCCACGCGCAGCACGGTGAACAGGGTGCCGACCAGCGCCGGGGTCAGGCCGAACACGTCGGTGTAGAAGAAGGTGAGGAAGTTGGCGATCAGGCAGGTGACCACCGTGCCGCCGGCATCGCCGAGGCCGTAGCCGAACTTCTCCAGGCGCGACAGACGCGGCGTGGTCGCGGCCGGTGCGGCGTCTGCGGTGGCGTGGCCGATGGCGGTCGCGGTCAACGTAACGGCTCCTGGCGCGCCCGGTCCGGCGCCAGCGCAAAGTGGCATGGCGGCGCACCCGCGACAAGAGTCTGTGCGGTATAAAACCGGTACGATTCCGACCACGGCGGCCGCGGCGTCCTTGCGCGGCATCGTTCATTTGAATGCTGCAGTGCAGCGTCGCGCAGGCAAGGGGAGACGTTTCCGACATGCTCGAATTCGCCGTCGCCTATCCGATCCGGGTCCAGAACGGAGGACTGTTCATTTCCCGCGGCGTGGGTGCGCATCCGGCGCGGGTGATCCAGTCCTACGAGCTGATCTTCGTCGAGCGCGGCATCCTCTCGATTCGCGAACAGGACAACGACTTCCACGTCGGCCCCGGCGAGACACTGTTGCTGTGGCCCGGCCGCGCGCACGCCGGCCTGGGCCAGTTCCCGGACGACCTGCGGTTCTATTGGGTGCATTTCGAACTGGAACCGGGCGCGGCGCAGGCGGACAACGCGGTGGCGCTGTCGATGCCGCAGCGCACTGCGATCCGCGATCCGGATCGCTTCGTCGGCCTGTTTCGCTGGTTCCTGGCCGAGCAGGAGGAACGGCGCACGCTGCCGATGCTGGAGCCGATCGTGCTGTCGATGCTGCAATGCGTGGCCGGCGCCTGGCCGGATCCGCACGATTCCGAACGCGCCGGGGTGGCGCTGGCGTACCGTGCCAAGCAACTGATCGGCACGCAGTTCCACACCGCGCTCACCGCCTCGTCGCTGGCCGCGCAACTGCACTGCAATCCGGATTATCTGGGCCGCATCTACCGGCGCAGCTTCGGCACCACGCTGACCGAGGCGATCCACCGCCAGCGCATCGCCTTCGCCGAGAAGCTGCTGCTGGTCAACACCTGCGCGGTGGACGACGTGGCGCAGCGCGCCGGCTTCAGCGACAGCGGCTACTTCCGCCGCGTGTTCCGCCAGCGCCTGGGCATGACCCCCAGTGCGTATCGGCGGCTGTACTGCAAGGAGCACATCAATTCGGGGTGAGGGGGGCTTGCGGGCGCATGTGCGTCGCCGCTTGCCGCGAACCTGCTTGCGCCGCTGCGCGCTGCAAGGTGTGTGGCAGGGACAGGGCTTGGCTGCCCGCGTTTGCAGGAGCGGCTTCAGCCGCGACCGACATTCATGGGAATGCTTCGTCGCGGCTGAAGCGGCTCCTGCGGCAGGGTGGTGCGGCGGCCGGCTGGGCTAGCTCAGCTGCTGGCCGATCTCGCGCGCCATCGCGTTGAGCGGCAGGATCTTCTCCGCGCCGCCGCGCTTGATCGCTTCCTTGGGCATGCCGAACACCACGCTGCTCTGTTCGTCCTGGGCCACGGTGCGTGCGCCGGCCTGGCGCATCTCCAGCAGGCCGACCGCGCCGTCGTCGCCCATGCCGGTCATGATGATGCCCAGCGCGTTGCCGCCGGCGGCGCGCGCGGCGGAGCGGAACAGCACGTCCACCGATGGCCGGTGCCGGTTCACCGGCGGCCCGTCCAGCACTTCGACGAAGTACTGCGCGCCGCTGCGCCGCAGCAGCATGTGCTTGCCGCCCGGCGCGATCAGCGCGCGTCCCGGCACCACGCGGTCGTTGTTGGCCGCTTCCTTCACCGAGATCTGGCACAGCGTGTCCAGGCGCGCGGCGAAGGCGGCGGTGAATTTCTCCGGCATGTGCTGGACGATGACGATGCCGGGGCTGACCCGCGGCAGCGCGGTCAGCACTTCCTCCAGCGCCTGGGTGCCGCCGGTGGAGGTGCCGATCGCCACCACCCGTTCGGTGGTCTGCGACAGCGCGCGGCCGCCCTGTGCGGGCAGGATCACGTCGGCGGTGTGCTTGATCTCAGGTTCTACCACTGGCGTGGCCGGCCGCGCCGACAGGCGCTTGACGTTGGCGCGCGCGGCGCTCTTCACCGTGGCGATCATTTCCTCAGCCGAGTCGGTGAGGAACTGTTTGAGACCGAGCTTGGGCTTGGTCACCACCGCCACCGCGCCGGCGGCCAGCGCGTCCATGGTCACCCGCGCGCCCTTCTCGGTGAGCGTGGAGCAGATCACCACCGGGGTGGGGCGTTCGCTCATGATCTTGCGCAGGAAGGTGATGCCGTCCATCTTCGGCATCTCCACGTCCAGCACGATCACGTCCGGCCACTGCTGGCGCATCTTGTCCATCGCCAGCAGCGGGTCGGCCGCGGCGGCGATGACCTCGATGCCGGGCGCGTCGTTGAGCACGGCGACCAGCACCTGGCGCACCACCGCCGAATCGTCGATCACCATGGCCTTGATCGTGGTCATGCGGGGTTCCCTCCTGGGACGTCGTGGTTCATGGCTTGCGGTACACCGACGGCGCGATCTGCACCACGTCGCCGTTGACGTCGTTGAGGCTTTCGGAGTGGCCGATGCAGAAGATGCCGCCGCGCTTGAGCGTGCCGAGCACCCGCGCCACCACTTCGCGCTTGGTCTGGCCGTTGAAGTAGATCATCACGTTGCGCAGGAACACCACGTCGAACTGGCCCAGGTTGGGCAGCGTCGCGTTGAGGTTGGCGTGCAGGAAGCGCACATGGTCGCGGATCTTGCGGTCGATCAGCATGCTGCCCTCGTACTCGCCGCGGCCCTTGAGGCAGTAGCGCTTGAGCATGGCCGGCGGCATGTGCTCGATGCGCAGCAGCGGATAATGGCCGGTCCGCGCCTTGGCCAGCACGCGCGTGCTGATGTCGGTGCCGACCACCTCGTAGGGGCGGCCCTGCAGGGTATCGTCCAGCACCATGGCCATGCTGTAGGCCTCCTCGCCGCTGGAACTGGCCGCGCTCCAGCAACGGAACGGCGTACTGCCGGTATGCGCGGCGGCGATGCTGCGCAGCAGGTCGAAGTGCTTGGGTTCGCGGAAGAAATAGGTTTCGTTGGTGGTCAGCAGATCGATCGCGGTCTGCACCTCGCCGCTGCCCTCGCGGCTTTCCAGCAGCTTGAGGTACTGGGTGTAGGTCTGCAGCGAATGCGCCTTCAGGCGCTTGCCCAGGCGTCCGCACAGCATGGCCTTCTTGGCCGGCGAGATGGTGATGCCGGCGGCGTCGAAGATGAAGCGCTGGAACCGGCCGAATTCCTGCTCGGTGATGGTGTCGTGGCTGGTCATGGTCATGGCCGGTCGGTCAGTGGGGAGGGGCGGGAGCGGGGACGCTGGCGTTGCCGGTGGGGCCGTGTTCCTGCAGCAGGCGCTGGTGCTCCAGCAGCCAGGCGTGCAGCGCGCCGCCCCCCAACGGGCGCGCCAGCAGGTAGCCCTGGCCGAAGTCGCAGCCCAGCTCCTGCAGCAGGGTCCAGTCCTCCACCGTTTCGATGCCCTCGGCGACGGTGCTCAGGCCCAGCCGCTGGGCCATGCCCAGCGCCGATTCGAGGACCGTGCGCAGGTTGCGGCTGCGGTGCGCGTCGTGGACGAAGATGCGGTCGATCTTCAGTTCGGTGAAGGGGATGCGGGTGAGCTGCTGCAGCGAGGAGAAGCCGGTGCCGTAGTCGTCCAGCGACAGGCCGAAGCCCTGCAGCCGCAGCCGTGCCAGCATGCCCAGTGCGCTGCCGCAGACCAGCGAGCTTTCGGTGATTTCCAGCACCAGGTCCGACGGCGCCAGCCCATGCTGGCGCAGCAGCCCGAGCAGTTCGTCGAGCAGGTTCGGGTCCTGCAGCATGCTCGGCGACAGGTTCAACGCCAGGGTCAGCTGGAACCCGTCCTGTTTCCACGCCGCCAGCCGTGCCATCGCCTGGTCGGCGACGCAGGCGGTGAGCGCATGGATCAGGCCTTCGCGCTCGGCCACGGCGATGAAGCGGTCCGGCGCGATCGGCCCGGCGCTGGGATGGCGCCAGCGCGCCAGCGCTTCCACGCCGCCGACCCGGCCGCTGCGCATGTCCACCTTAGGCTGGTAGGCCACCTCGATCTCGCCGCGTTGCAGTGCCTCGCGCAGCATCGCCGCCATGGTCGCCTCGCCGGGCGCCTCGGCGTCGTCACGTGGTGCCGGTGCGCTCGGCGCGTGGGCGCGCACCGCGGCCGCGAGCTGGGCGGCGCGCAGCGGTTTCTCCAGCCCCGCCAACACCTGCAGGCCGTTGCTGCGCCCGACCTGCAGCACCGAGTCGATCAGGGCCGCGCCGCGCTGCGAGGCGACCACGATCGGCACGCGCACGCTGCAGCGGGCCAGTGCGTCGAGCAATTGCACGCCGTCCATGCCGGGCATTTCCAGATCCACGATCAACAGCCCCAGCGGCGGCCCCTGGGTCACCCGTGCCAGCGCGGCATGGCCGTCGGCCGCGCCTTCCACCGCCACCGCCCCCATGCGCTGGCACAGGGCCAGCGCATGTTCGCGCTGGACCTGGCTGTCGTCGACCACCAGGACCGTGCCGAAGTGGTGCAGGGCGGCGGTGTCGGGGGACGTGGGCATGCGAAATCCGTTTCGAGGAAAGGGCGGGGCGCTAAGTGGCAACGGCCGCTCAGGCGGCGATGCCTTCTTCCAGGTGGGCGTCGAGCGCGGTCATGCTGGCGAACTCCTGGGGCGCCAGCACCGCATCGGCGGCGAGCAGGATCACGAAGCGCTCGCCGACCTTGCCCATGCCGTGGATGAAATCGCGGCGGATGCCGGTCCCGAAGGCCGGCGGCGGCGCGATGTCGGCGGTGGCGATCTCCAGCACCTCGCTGACCGCATCCACCAGCAGGCCCAGCACCTGGCGTTCCTCGCCGCTGGCCACCTCGATGATGACGATGCAGGTGCGCTTGCTGATCTCGCTGGGCGCGCGGCCGAAGCGTTGCTGCAGGTCCACCACCGGCACCACGGCGCCACGCAGGTTGATCACCCCGCGCAACGCGGGCGGCATCATCGGCACGTCGGTCGGCGTGCGGTACTCGATGATCTCCTTGATGCCGAGGATGCCGACGCCGAACATTTCCTTGCCGAGCAGGAAGGTCAGGAACTGGTCCGTGGCCAGGTCGCCGGCGTCGGAGGGTGAGAGCGAAGCGGGAGCGTTCATGGCCATGTCTCAGAAGGTTTCGAAGTGGGCTTCGTCGAGCGAATCCGCCAGGACCAGCTGGCCGTTGGCGACGCGCGCGATCGGCTTGGGACCGGCCTGCCCGTTGCGGCCGCGCCCGGCGCCGGGACGTCGCGCCGCGGTCCTGGCCGGCGGGGCGCCCTGCACCTTGAAGAAGCTCATCAACTGCTGCAGCTGTTCGGCCTGCGCGCTCATCTCCTCGGCCGTGGCGGCCAGCTCCTCGGAGTTGGACGCGGCCTGCTGGGTGGTCTGGTTGAGTTGGCCGACCGCGGCATTGATCTGACCGACGCCGGAGGTCTGCTCCTCGGAGGCGGCGGTGATCTCCTGCACCAGGTCGGAGGTGCGCTTGATCGACGGCACCATCTCGTCCAGCAGCTTGCCGGCGTTCTCGGCCAGTTCCACGCTGGAGCTGGCGACGTCGCCGATCTCCTGCGCCGCGATCTGGCTGCGTTCGGCCAGCTTGCGCACTTCCGCGGCGACCACCGCAAAGCCCTTGCCGTGCTCGCCGGCACGCGCGGCCTCGATCGCCGCGTTCAGCGCCAGCAGGTTGGTCTGGTAGGCGATGTCGTCGATGATGCCGATCTTCTGCGCGATCTGCTTCATCGCCTGCACGGTCGCCCGCACCGATTCGCCGCCGTCCAGCGCCTGGCTGGAAGCCTTGCTGGCCATGCCGTCGGTGATCTTGGCGTTTTCGGTGTTCTGCGAGATCGACGCGGTCATCTGCTCCAGCGAGGCGCTGGTCTCTTCGACGCCGGCGGCCTGCTCGCTGGCCGCCTGGCTCAGCGACTGCGCGGTGGCGCTGACCTCTTCCGACGCGCTGGCCAGCGATTCGGCATTGCCGTTGACCTCGCTGACCACCTGCGACAGGCGGGCGATGGTGTCGTTGATGTAGTTCTTCATTTCGGCGTAGGCGCCGTCGTAGTGCTTGTCGATGCTCTGGGTCAGGTCGCCCTCGGCCAGGCCGCCCATCACCCGCACCACGTCCTGGATGCTGCCGCCGGTCGTGGTCGCCAGATCGTTCAGGCCCTGGCCCATCTCACGCTGGAACCCGGCCAGGCCATCCAGCGCGATCCGCTCGGAGAAGTCGCCGCGGTTGGCGGCCGCGACCACACGGCGCTGGCCGTCGATCACCAGCTTCAGCCGCTCGACCATGGTTCGCATCGCATACAGCGCGCTGCCGCTGTCGTTGGCGCGTACCGCCACCTCCAGGTTGAGGTCGCCCTGCGCCACCTTGTTGGCGATCTCGGCCACATAGGCCGGCTCGCCGCCCAGCAGGCGGGTGAGGATGCGCACGATGAAGAACGCCACGACCGCGCCCAGCAGCACCGCCGCCACGATGGTCGCGATGATCAGTGAGCGCGCGGACGCATAGAGTTCGTCGCCGCGGTCGCTGGCGTCCTGGCCGCCCTTGACGTTCAGGTCCACCAGCTTGTCGATCGCGTCGGCGGTGCTGCGGAAGATCTGCCGCTGCTCACCGTTCAGCACGGCCGTCGCCTCCTGGGTCTTGCCCTGCGCGGTGAGCGCCAGCAATTGCTTGTGCAATTCGGTGTAGCGATCGAAGTTCTTGGCGAAATCCGCGTACAGCGCCTGCTCCTCGGGCGAGGAGATCAGCGGGACATAGGTCTTCCTGTTGTTCTCGAACGCCTCCAGTGTCTTGAGCATGCGCGTGTCGTAATCCTGCATCTCGGCTGGACTGGTGGCGACGACCCGCTGCAACTCGAGCAGACGCAGCTTGTTGAAGTTCGCGCTCATCTCCTCGACGTTGCGCACGCTGGGCATCCAGTTGGTGGCGAGCTCCGTGGACGAGCCGTTGATCCTGGCCATCTGCATCGTGGCGAAAATGCCGGTCCCCAACAGCAGCAGCAACACTAGGCCGAAGCCGATGCCGATGCGCGTGCCGATCTTCATGTGCTGGAACATCGTGATCCCCCTGGATGTGATGTCGTGAAAGTGGATGTCAGAACGTATCGAAATGGGCTTCGTCCGGCCCCGACACCAGTGCCAGGCCGACCTCGCCGAACCCACGCTTGCGCGCCGGCGCCGCCCTGCGGGACGGACCGGCGGTGACTGCCTTCGGACGCCGCGGCGCCACGACCTGGTTGGTACGGAAGAAACTCATCAACTGCTGCAACTGCTCGGCCTGCCCGCTCATTTCCTCGGCCGTGGCGGCCAGCTCCTCGGAGTTGGCCGCGGCCTGCTGGGTGGTCTGGTTGAGCTGGCCGACCGCGGCGTTGATCTGGCCGACGCCGGAGGTCTGTTCCTCGGAGGCGGCGGTGATCTCCTGCACCAGGTCGGAGGTGCGGCGGATCGACGGCACCATCTGCTCCAGCAGCTTGCCGGCGTTCTCGGCCAGCTCCACGCTGGACTCGGCGACCTGGCCGATTTCCTGCGCGGCCACCTGGCTGCGCTCGGCCAGCTTGCGCACTTCGGCGGCGACCACGGCGAAGCCCTTGCCGTGCTCGCCGGCGCGCGCGGCCTCGATCGCCGCGTTCAGCGCCAGCAGGTTGGTCTGGTAGGCGATGTCGTCGATGATGCCGATCTTCTGCGCGATCTGCTTCATCGCGGTCACCGTCGAGCGCACCGCATCGCCGCCTTCGTTGGCTTCGCGCGCGGCCTTGGCCGCCATGCCGTCGGTGACCTTGGCGTTCTCGGTGTTCTGTGCGATGGACGCGGTCATCTGCTCCAGCGAGGCGCTGGTCTCCTCCACGCCGGCGGCCTGTTCGCTGGCCGCCTGGCTCAGCGACTGCGCCGTGGCGCTGACCTGCTCGGAGGCGCTGGCCAGTGCTTCGGCATTGATGTTCACCTCGCCGACCACCTGCGCCAGGCGCGCGACGGTGGCGTTGATGCTGTCGCACAGTTCCTTCAGCTGGCCCCGGCACTGCACGTCCGCCAGCCGGGTCAGGTCGCCGGCCTCGATCGCCTTGAGCACGGCGCCGGCTTCGTTCAGCGGGCCGATCACCGTGTCCAGGGTCAGGTTGACGCCGTCGACGATGCGGCGGAAGTCGCCATGGTGCAGGCTGCCGTCGGCACGTACGTCCAGACGGCCGGCCGCGGCGGCATCGACCAGCAGGCTGGTGTCGCGGATCAGCGCGCGCAGGTTGGAACGCACCTGCTCGATCGTGTCGTTGATGAACGCCTTCTTGCCCGGGAGGGCTTCCAACGGCGCGTCGAAGTTGCCGCGGCCGAATTCGGCGATGCAGGCCATCGCCTTCTTCTTGGTGGCGATGTGGTCGCCGACCATGCAGTTGATGCCGTCGGCCATGCTGCGGAAATCGCCTTCAAAGCGGTGGCTCTCGATCACCACGTCGATGTCGCCGGCGTCGTGCTGCGCGGACATGTGCTTCATCTGCGCGATCAGTCCCTGCATGTTGCGCCGCACCTGCTCGATGATCTCGTTGATGAAGACCTTCTTGCCCGGCAGCGTCTCCAGCGGCGCATCGAAATTGCCGCGACCGAACTCGGCCACGCAGGCCAACGCTTTCTTCTTGGTGGCGATGTGATCGCCGACCATGCGGTTGACGCCTTCGGCGATGACCTTGAACTCGCCCTCGAAGCGATGGCTCTCGATCACCACGTCGATGTCGCCGGCATCGTGCTCGCGCGACATGCGCACGATCTCGTCGTTGATCTGACGCATGCCGGTCTGCACCTGGCGCAGTGCCAGCAGCACCTCGCAGGCTTGGTCGTTGCGCACCGTCGGCATCACCACCTCGAAGTTGCCGGTGGCGAAGCGCGCCAGGGTGGTGGTGGCGATCCGCAGCGAGCGGGTGATGGCGTGGACGGTAAAGGCCAGTACCGCGGCGGCGAGCACGGTGGCGCCGATGCCCAGCGCCAGGGTCTGCCCGGCGGGCAGGCCGAGGGCGAACCCGCACACGGCGGCGGCCAATGGCAGCACGATGGCGATGGCCGAGCCGCTCCACAGCTTGGATGACAGCGAAAGGGAGTTGGACATGCCGTGGTACCTGTGCGGGATAGAGAGGCACCGGCCTGCCGGGCCGGTGCGGAGATGGATCAGAACGAGACGAACGCGGCTTCTTCCAGGCGTGCGGCCTGCGCCGTGGCGGCAGGCCCGCCGAAGCTGCGCGCACGTGGCCCGCGTTGCATCGGCGTCGGCAGCCGCCGCGGCTGCGGGGCCGGTGCCGGGGTGGGCGTGGCGCCGGTGGTGAAGAAGCTCATGAGCGTTTGCAACTGTTCGGCCTGGCTGCTTACTTCTTCGGCCGTGGCGGCCAATTCTTCAGCGTTGGCAGCGGATTGCTGTGTTGTCTGGCTGAGCTGCACTACCGCGGTGTTGATCTGGCCGACGCCGGAGCTCTGCTCTTCTGAGGCGGCGGTGATCTCCTGCACCAGGTCGGAGGTGCGGCGGATCGACGGTTCCATCTCGCCGAGCAGACGCCCGGC
Organism: Xanthomonas sp. LF07-6; assembly: GCF_034105445.1. Classification (NCBI taxonomy): domain Bacteria; kingdom Pseudomonadati; phylum Pseudomonadota; class Gammaproteobacteria; order Lysobacterales; family Lysobacteraceae; genus Xanthomonas; species Xanthomonas sp. LF07-6. The sequence continues at coordinate 153,346 of NZ_JAXGGI010000001.1, read as the reverse complement.
GGTCTCGGCCAGGTTCACGCTGGTGCTGGCGACGTCGCTGATCTCGTGCGCGGCGACCTGGCTGCGCTCGGCCAGCTTGCGCACCTCGGCGGCGACCACCGCGAAGCCCTTGCCGTGCTCGCCGGCGCGCGCGGCCTCGATCGCCGCGTTCAGCGCCAACAGGTTGGTCTGGTAGGCGATGTCGTCGATGATGCCGATCTTGCGTGCGATCTCCTTCATCGCCGAGACGGTGGCGCGGACCGCCTCGCCGCTTTCGGCGGCCTCGCGCGAGGCCTTGGCGGCCATGCCGTCGGTGATCTTGGCGTTCTCCGCGTTCTGCGCGATGGAGCCGGTCATCTGCTCCAGCGAGGCGCTGGTCTCCTCCACGCCGGCGGCCTGTTCGCTGGCCGCCTGGCTCAGCGACTGCGCGGTGGAGGACAGTTCCTCGGCGGCGCTGGCCAGGGTGACAGCGTTGCCGTTGACCTCGTTGACGATGCTGGTGAGCTTGTCGATGGTGGCGTTGACGTAGCGCTGCATGTCGGCGAAGGCACCCTCGTAGTGGCCCTGCACCTGGCGGCTGAGGTCGCCCTCGGCCATCGCGCCCATCACCTTGATCACGTCGCCGACGCTGCGCAGGTTGCCGCGGGTCTGTTCGATGATCTCGTTGATGAAGGCCTTCTTGCCCGGCAACTGCGGCATCGGCGCGTCGAAATTGCCGCGGCCGAACTCGGCGACCACGCCCAGCGCCTGCTTCTTGACCGCGATGTGCGCGGCGACCATGCGGTTGATGGCCTTGCCGATCGCGCAGAATTCACCGTCCAGATGGGTGCAGTCGATCTGCACGTCGATGTCGCCCTTGTCGTGCTCGTCGGACATGCGCGCGATCTCGCCGATCAGGCGCTTGAAGTTGCCGCGCACCTGCTCGATGGTGTCGTTGATGAAGGCCTTCTTGCCCGGCAGCGGCGGCATGGTCGCGTCGAAGTTGCCGCGGCCGAACTCGGCGACCACGCCCATCGCCTGCTTCTTGACCGCGATGTGGCTGCCGACCATGCGGTTGATGCCGTCGGCCATGCCGCGGAAGTCGCCCTGGAAGTGGGCGCTGTCGATGCTGGCGTCGATCTCGCCGGCCTCGTGCTGCTCGGAGACGCGGCGCATTTCGGCGATCAGGCCGAGCATGTTGCGCCGCACCTGCTCGATGGTGTCGTTGATGTAGGCCTTCTTGTCCGGGAACGCGGCCAGCGGCGCGGCGAAGTTGCCGCGGCCGAACTCGCCCACGCAATCGATCGCCTGCTTGCAGACGCCGATGTGGGCGCCGACCAGTTGGTTGATGTCGCCGGCCACGGCCCGATAGGCGCCGCTGGACTGCGCGGCATCCAGCATCACGTCGCAGTCGCCGGCGGCGTGCGCGCGGGTCATGTGCGCGACGTCGGCCTGCAACTGCCGCAGCGGTCGCTGCGCGGCGAGCAGGGCCTGGCCGATCTCGCTGCCGCCGGCGGTCGCGTCCACGCGCTCCAGTTCGCCCTGCGCCAGCGCCTGCAGACCGGTGCGGGCCAGGTCCAGTTCGCGCTGCGCGGCAGCGGACGTTTGCTGCGCCGAACGCACGCTGCCGGCCAGCACCAGGCCGGCGACCAGCGTGGCCACGGCGACCGCAGCCCAGGCGAGGCCGCCGGCCAGCGGCAGCGCCAGCGCCGCGACGGCCGCGGCGGCGGGCAGGGCGACGGCGACGACCGCGGCCGTCGGCAGGGTGGTAAGGGGCGTCCGGTTCTGGGACATGACGGCGATTCCTGGTTGATGGCGTGACGTAGGAATGGCGGCAGGCGATGCGACGGTTCAGGCCGCCAGCGATTCGGTGCCGGGTTGCAACTGGCCGATGAGCGACGGCACGTCCAGGATCAGGGCGACCCCGCCGCTGCCGAGGATGCTGGAGCCGCTGATGCCCTTGACCTGGGCGAAGACCTTGGAGAGCGGCTTGATCACGGTCTGCCACTCGCCCAGCAGGGTGTCGACCACCAGGCCGAACCGCTGCGAGCCCTGGCGGATCACCACGATGCTCTCGCGCGCCGGCGGCGCGCCGGCGATGGCGAACAGCGAGCGCAGGCGCACGTAGGGCAGCACGTTGCCGCGCAGGTCGATGTACTCGCTCTGGTAGTTCGGTGCGAACTCCACGCATTCCTCGACCACGTCCAGCGGCACCACGAACACCGACTTGCCGACCCCGACCTGGAAGCCGTTGATGATCGCCAGGGTCAGCGGCAGCCGCACCGAGATGGTGGTGCCGACGTCCTGCTGGCTGCTGATGTCGACGCTGCCGCGCAGCGCGGCGATGTTGCGCTTGACCACGTCCATGCCGACGCCGCGGCCGGACAGGTTGGTGACCTTCTCGGCGGTGGAGAAGCCCGGCTCGAAGATCAGCGCGAACACCTCGCGGTCGGAGAGCTGGCGGCCGGCTTCGATCAGGCCGCGTTCCAGCGCCTTGGCCAGGATCCGGTCGCGGTTGAGGCCGCCGCCGTCGTCGCTGATCTGGATGACGATGCTGCCGGAATCGTGGAAGGCGTTGAGGCGTACCGTGCCGCGCACCGGCTTGCCGCGCGCCTGGCGCACCTCGGCCGGTTCGATGCCGTGATCCATGGCGTTGCGCACCAGGTGGGTCAGCGGATCGGCGATCTTCTCCACCACCGACTTGTCCAGCTCGGTGTCCTCGCCATTGACTACCAGCGCGATGTCCTTGCCCAGTTCGCGGGCCACGTCGTGGACCACGCGGTGGAAGCGGCTGAAGGTGCCGCCGATCTTGACCATGCGCAGTTGCAGCGCGCTTTCGCGCACCTCCTCGACCAGGCCGGCGAGGATCGAGGTGGATTCCAGCAACTGCGCATCGCCGGTGCGCTGCGCGTTGGCGCCGGTGCTGGCGACCGCGATGATCAGCTCGCCGACCAGGTCGATCATGCGGTCGAGCTTGTCGGCGTCGACGCGGATCGAGCCGCCTTCGCCGCGCGCGCCGGCGGCCTTGGCGGGGCCGGCATTGGCGGCGGGGGCCGCTGCCGCGGCCGGCGCATTGGGCATGGCCGGTGCGGCTGCAGCCGGCGCGGCCTCCGGTGTGGCGGCACTCTCGAAACCGGCGAAGTCGTCGGCGCTGGCCTGGCTGCCGGCCTCGGCCACCAGCAGCGGCAGATCCAGGTTGGCGGCGTCGCCGTACGGGTCCACCGCCAGCACCTGCAGGTCGCAGTCGTCGCGCACGAATTCGAAGATGTCCTCGATCGCGGCCTGCTGCGCGTCGCTGCGCAGCAGGATGTCGAAGCCCAGGTAGCAGGCCTCAGGTTCCAGGTCCGGCAGCGCCGGCACGCGCTCGTGACGGGTGCGCACCGCTTCCAGGCTGCCGAGGCTGCGCAGGCAGCGGATCAGGTGCAGCGGCGAGTTGCCGAAGCGCAGCGCATCGGTGAACAACTGCAGCGAGATCCGCCAGTAGCCGGTCTGCGCCGGCGCCGCGGGCGTTGCGGTGGCGCTGGCCTTGGCGGCCGGCGCGGCAGCAGGGTGCAGGTAGGTCTGCAGGCGTTCCAGCAGCGGCGCACCCTCGGTGGCCAGCGTGGCTTCGTCGGCCTCGGCGCCGGCGGCCGCTTCCACCAGGGTGCGGATGTGGTCGCAGCAGGCCAGCATCAGTTGGATGAGGTCCGAGTCCAGCGCGACCGCGTGCTCGCGCACCAGGTCCAGCACGCTCTCCACCACATGGGTGAAGCCGACCAGTTGCGCCAGATCGAACAGGCCGCCGGAGCCCTTGATGGTATGGGCGGCGCGGAAGATCGCGTTGACCGCGTCGGGACCGGCTTCGCCGCGCTCGGCTTCCAGCAGGTTGCGTTCCATGTCCTCGAGCAGGTCGCGGCTCTCGGCGATGAAGGTCTGCAGCAATTGATCCATGTTCATGTCGTGCTGCCGATTAGTGAAGAGTGTCGTCGCCGACGCGCTCGAACGCGTCGCCCAGGCCGAGCAGGTCCAGCGCGTCGCCGACCGCTGTGGTGCAGCCCTCGAGCTGGAATGGCCGTCCCAGCGCGCGCAGCGCGGCCTGGGTGGCCAGCAGCAGTTGCACGCCGGTGGCGTCGATGTCGTTCACCGCCTGCACCTGCAGGCGCAGGCCGCCGGGATGCTCCAGCGCGGGCAGCAGCAGCGGCTTCAGTTCGGCCGCATGGCGGATGGTCATGTCGCCGTCCACGATCAACTGCAGCGGCGGATCCTGTTCGTCGGGGGGCGTCGAGCGCATGGCGGGTCTCCGGCAGTGGCGAGTGGAAAGCCGGCGCCACGCCGTGAAGGGCGTGTGCAGGCCTGGGTACCAGCGATATCGGCGCGGACGGGAAATATTTAGAGATATTTAGCCCGCGTGAAGCATTTGTCTCGCAGGCCGCACGCGAGCCTGAGTGGTTCAGGCCGGTGCCAGGACGCGCATCCCATAACCGCGCCGATGCGGTCGGTCCTTACGTTTCTGCATGCGCCGTGCCAGTCGCGGCAACGGGGAAGGCGTCAAAAAGCCGCGCCATACGTGCGACGTGGCGGCGGTCTTCACGTGAAGACCGCTGCAGGCCAGGGAACACAGCGGTGCGAGCGCCCATACGCCACCGAACGTTGTGGCGGTCCGGGGCGGGGGCGGGGCAGAGGGGTGCGGGGTCGCGGCAGCGGGCCGCGTGCGGGGGGCGGCGCGGGCGGACGCGCCCGCGTCGCTCAGCGTGGCGACAGCGCGGTCAGCAGGCCGCGCGCGGCATTGAAGCGGTCGGCCGCCTCCGGCAGCGGCAGCTTGAGCTTCAGCTTGTCCGGGCCATCCATCGCATACAGCTTGGGCTGCTTCTGGATCATCTGGATGATGGTCATCGGATCCACGTTGGGCTTGGCCTCGAACACCAGGCGCCCGCCGTGCTCGCCAAGTTCCAGCTTGCGGATGCCCAGCACGTTGGCCTGCAGCTTCAGTTCGGCGATCGCGAACAGGTGTTTCACCGGATCCGGCAGCAGGCCGAAGCGGTCGATCATCTCCACCTGCAGTTCGCGCAGGCCGTCGCTGTCGCGGGCGCTAGAGATGCGCTTGTACAGGGTCAGGCGGGTATGCACGTCGGGCAGGTAGTCGTCCGGGATCAGTGCGGGCACGTGCAGTTCCACCTCGGCGCCGCGCGCTTCCTCGCCGGCATCCAGGTCCGGCAGCTTGCCCTGGCGGATGCTGCGCACCGCGCGTTCCAGCAGTTCGGTGTACAGGCTGAAGCCGACCTCGGCCATCTGCCCGCTCTGGTCCTCGCCCAGCAGTTCGCCGGCGCCGCGGATCTCCAGATCGTGGGTGGCCAGGGTGAAGCCGGCGCCCAGTTCGTCCATCGAGGCGATGGCGTCCAGCCGCTTCTGCGCATCGGGGGTGATGCTGCGCCGGTCCGGTACCAGCAGGTAGGCGTAGGCGCGATGGTGCGAACGGCCGACGCGGCCGCGCAACTGGTGCAACTGCGCCAGGCCGAAGCGGTCGGCGCGGTTGATGACGATGGTGTTGGCGTTGGGGATGTCGATGCCCGATTCGATGATCGTGGTCGACAGCAGCACGTTGAAGCGCTGCTTCTGGAAATCCAGCATCACCTTTTCCAGATCGCGCTCGGGCATCTGCCCGTGGGCGATGCCGATGCGCGCCTCCGGCACCAGTTCGCTCAGCTCGCGCTGCATGCGGCCGATGCTCTCCACGTCGTTGTGCAGGAAGTACAGCTGGCCGCCGCGCGCCAGTTCGCGCTGGAAGGCTTCGCGCAACAGCGCGTTGTCCCACTGGGTGACGAAGGTCTGCACCGCCAGCCGGTTCGGCGGCGGCGTGGCGATGATCGACAGGTCGCGCAGGCCGGCCATGGCCATGTTCAAGGTACGCGGGATCGGCGTGGCGGTCAGGGTCAGCAGGTGCACGTTGGCGCGCAGCGCCTTCAGCGCTTCCTTCTGGCGCACGCCGAAGCGTTGCTCCTCGTCGACGATGACCATGCCCAGGTCCTTGAACTTCACGTCCGGCTGCAGCAGGCGATGGGTGCCGACGATCACGTCGATGCTGCCGGCGGCGACCTTCTCCAACTCGGCCTTGATCTCCTTGCTGCTCTTGAAGCGCGACAGCACCTCGACCTTGAGCGGGTAGTCGGCGAAGCGGTCGCGGAAGTTGCGGTAGTGCTGTTCGGCCAGCAGCGTGGTCGGCACCAGCACCGCCACCTGCTTGCCGGCGCTGGCCGCGGCGAAGGCCGCGCGCACCGCGACCTCGGTCTTGCCGAAGCCGACGTCGCCGCAGACCACGCGGTCCATCGGCTGGCTGCTGGCCAGGTCGCGCAGGGTGGCGTCGATCGCGGCCAACTGGTCGGGGGTTTCCTCGAACGGGAAGCCGGCGGCGAACGGCTCGTACATCGCCCGGTCCACCTGCAGCGCCAGTCCGGCGCGGGCCTGCCGGCGCGCCTGGATCTCCAGCAGCTCCGCGGCCACGTCGCGCACCTTCTCGGCGGCCTTGCGCTTGGCCTTGGTCCATTGTTCGCCGCCCAGCGAATGCAGCGGCGCGGTCTCGGCCGAGGCGCCGGAGTAGCGGCTGATCAGGTGCAACTGCGCGACCGGCACGTACAACCGGTCGCCCTTGGCGTATTCGATTTCCAGGAACTCGCCGGGCATGCCGCCGGCATCGAGCACGATCAGCCCGCGGTAGCGGCCGACGCCGTGGTCCTCGTGCACGATCGGCGCGCCCTCGGACAATTCGCCGAGGTCGCGGATGATCGCTTCCGGCTCGCGCCCCACACGGCGGCTGCGCCGCGGCTGGCTGGCACGCTCGGGGAACAACTGGCGCTCGGTCAACACCGCGATCCGCGGCTCCTCCAGCGCGAAGCCGTCGTCGAGCGGCGCAACCGCGATGGCGAAACGTGCAGCAGAAAGCCTCTCTCCCTCCGGGAGAGGGGTTGGGGTGAGGGTCCGACCGCTAGTGGAGTTCGTCTGCGCAACCGTGGAACTTGCCGAAGCACCCGCCTTCTTCGTTCCCGACCGCGCAGACGCCGCACCCTCATCCGGCGCTTCGCGCCACCTTCTCCCGGTGGGAGAAGGGAGGAATGCCGCAAAGCTCGGCAACACCTCCGGCTTCAACTCCGCGGCCGCCAACACTTCCAGCAGCGCCTCGCGGCGGCCCGGCGAATCGGCGGCGATCAGCACCCGGCCCGGGTAGTGATCGAGGAAGCTCTTCAGCGCCGCGCCCGGCGCGGCGTCCTTGGCCGCTACCGGCAGCGGCGGCAGCGGCTGGTCGCCAAGGGCCTGTGCCTCGTCGATGCGCGGGTGGTCGGCGGCCCACACGTCGATGCGCGGCAGCCCGTTGAGGCGCTCGCGCAGCGCGTCCGGCGCCTGGTACAGCTCCTCCGGCGCCAGCAGCGGGCGCTCCACGTCGTGGCGGCGCTGCTCGTAGCGGGCCTGGGTCTGCGCCCAGAACGCATCGGCCGCGGCACCCACGCCCGGTGCGATCAGCGGCAGCACGTGCTCGCCCAGATAATCGAACAGGGTGGCGGTGGCCTCGCGTGCGCCGCTGCTGCGGGTGTCCTGGAAGAACAGCGGCAGGTAGTACTCGATGCCCGACGGCGCCAGCCCGGCCTTCAGGTCCTGGTACAGCGCACTGCGCCGGGTGTCGACATCGAAGCGTTCGCGCAGCGCGGTCAATACCCGCTCCACGCTGACGTCGTCCATCGGCACTTCGCGCCCGGGCAGCATGCGCACCGCCTGCACATGGTCCAGCGAGCGCTGCGATTCCGGGTCGAAGGCGCGGATCGAATCGATGTCCTCGTCCAGCAGTTCGATCCGCAGCGGCGCGTCGGTGCCCATCGGGTACACGTCGAGCAGGCCGCCGCGCACGGCGAAGTCGCCCGGGTCCATCACCTGCGGCACGTTGCGGTATCCCGCGCTTTCCAGTCGGCGCTTCTCCGCGTCCAGGTCCAGGCGCTGGCCCACGCGCAGGTCGAAACTGCCGCCGACGATGTAGCGCAGCGGCGCCACCCGCTGCATCAGCGTCTGCACCGGCACCACCACGATGCCCTGGGTCAGCGTCGGCAGCCGGTGCAGCGCGGCCAGGCGCTGGCTGACGATGTCCGGGTGCGGACTGAACTGGTCGTAGGGCAGGGTTTCCCAGTCCGGGAACGGCACCACCGGCAGGCTCGGATCGTCGCCGAGCAAGCTGTGCAGGTCGGCTTCGAGCTGATGCGCGCTCTGGTTGTCGCGTGCGACCACCAGCAACGGCCCGCGGTGCGCGGACGCCGCGCAGGCGATGTGCCAGGCCAGAGCAGTGGAGGACGCGGGGGCGCGCCAGTGCGCGCGGAGCTGGCCGGACTTGGGCAGCGGCGGAACGGGGAAGGGAAGGGGCGGCATGGACCAACTAGTTTAGCAAGGTCGGGACCCGGGGCCCGGGACCGGGGACACGTAAGAGCAGGAGCTGAAGCTGCCTGCTGAGCTCTGGCTTTTCCGGGTCCCGGGTCCCGGGTCCGGAGTTTTCAGCTACCCAGTTCCAGCACCACCCGCACCAGGTCCGGATTGTCCGGATGCGGCATGCGCTGGAAGCCCAGCGACTCGGCCAACTGCAGCATCGGCACGTTGCGTTCGAGCACATCGCCGTAGAGCCGGTCCAGGTACTTGCGGCGCGCCCACTTGACCAGCTTGCGCATCAGCTGCCGGCCCAGCCCTTGACCCGAGACGAAGCTGCTGACCAGGATCGCGTACTGCGCCTCGCGGGTACCCGGGTTGATCGCGGCGCGCGCCACCGCACCGACCACGGCTTCGCCAGGCGGCAGCGGCTCGGCCGCGACCAGGATCAGTTCCGACTTCGGATTGGGATGGGTGAGGCGTTGCGCCATGTCCTCGGTCAGTTCCTGCGTCGAATGCAGGAAGCGCTCGCGGATCTCGGTCGGCCCGAGCAGGCCGAAGGCACCTTGCAGCGGCGCGCTGTCCTCCGGCCGGATCGGACGGATCAGCAGTTCGCGCCCACTGGGCAGGGTGAAGGTTTCATGCCACGGAGGCATGCGGTTGCGGGTAGCCATGGCCGTATGATCCTCGACGAAGCCTGGATTCTCGCATTACCAAAACCTTACGCCCGTGAACGCAGCGTCCTGCCGATGTGCCGTTCGGGCGGTCTTGCTAGAGTGGCGCTTCGTTCAAGGGAATGCGCGACGATGAAGACATCGCATGCCGTGGCCGTCTCCGCGGCGATCGGGCTGGGCCTGGCCACGCTGCTGGTGGGGCTGCTGGTGGGCGGTGGCAGATGGCTGCTGCGCGTGCAGCACCACGACACGCCGACCGCCACCACCGCCGCTCCAGTCGCCGATGCGGAGCAGCTGGCGACACAGGCATTGGCCCCGTACCAGGCGCGGCTGCAGGCCACGCGCCGGCCGGTGGTGCAACTGCAACTGCGGCCGATGGCGCAGGACGATCGCCTGGCCAGCAAGGTCGGCGGGCGCCCCTACTGGACCGGTGACAAGCCGTATCCGCATGCGGCCGATGGCCAGCCGCTGGCGCTGCTGGCGCAGATCGATCTGGCGCGGATGCCGCCGCTGCCCGGCTACCCGCGCCAGGGCATGCTGCAGTTCTTCATCGGCGGCGACGACGACTTCTATGGGGCCAACTTCGGTGGTGCGCGCAGTGACCTGGCCGCGCTGAGCGAACAACGCAATTTCCGCGTGGTGTACTGGCCGCAGCCGAAGGCGTCGGCGCGGCAGGCCGAGGTGCCGTTGCCAGCGGCCGACACGTTGCCGTTCGATCCGGCGCGGCCGCGGGCGATGCGGTTCGACGCCGGCGAGGAAACCATCGGCAGCAGCGATGTGCGCTTCGAGCAGGTGCTGGGCAAACCACTGGAGGAGGTGGCCGCGGCCTATGCCAAGCGCCACGCGGTGTCGCAGGATACGGTGGACGACGCGCTGTTCGATGCGCTGAGCCGTGGCGGCAACAAGCTCGGCGGCTACCCGGAGTTCACCCAGCAAGACCCGCGAACCCTGCAGGACAAGCAGGTCCTGCTGCTGCAGTTGGACAGCGACGAGGAGATGATGTGGGGCGACAGCGGCGTCGCCAACTTCTTCATCGATCCGGACGACCTGCGGCGCGGCGATTTCAGCCGCATCGCCTACAACTGGGATTGCTTCTGAGCGCGCGCGTGCGCCGCCCCGCGTACCTCATGCTTCGCGCTTGAGCCATTCCAGGCGCGTGCTGGCACCGGCTTCGCCCAGGTGCGCCTTCAGCGGCGGCAGCGCCTGCGCCAGCGCCTGCTCGAACTGCCAGGGCGGATTGAGCAGCAACATGCCGCTGCCGTTGAGCCGCAACGGCGAATCGTCCGGGCGCACCTGCAGTTCGGCGACCAGTGCCGACGCCACCGGCAGGGCCGCGGCCTTGCGGAAGAACGGCTGCAGGCTGCGGCGCTGCTTGATCGGATACCACACCGCGCACACCGCCTGCGGCCAGCGGCTCAGCGTTTCGCGCAGCGCGGTCACGATCAGCGGGTACTCGGCGTCCTGCGCTTCGTAGGGCGGATCGATCAGCACCAGCCCGCGGCCGATCCGGTTGGCCCCGGACTTGGGCGGCAGGAATGCCTTGATCGCCGCATAGCCGTCGCCGGCATGCACCTGCACACGGCGGTCGTGGGCGAACAACGCCTTGAGTTCGGCGGCTTCCTCGGGCTGCAGTTCGCAGGCGGCCAGCCGGTCCTGCGCGCGCAGCGCCTGCGCCACCAGCAGCGGCGAACCAGGGTAGGCGACCAGGGCACCGACCGGATTGTCGGCCTGCACCGCGCGCAGGTAGCGCTCCACCACGTCGGGCAGGGTCGGCTGGCCCATCAACCGCAGCACGCCGGCGGCGGCCTCGCCGGTCTTGCGCGCCTCGTTGGCCGCGAACAGATAGCGGCCGCGCCCGGCGTGGGTATCGAGCACAAAGAACGGGCTGTCCTTGCGCTTGAACGCATCGAGCAGCGCCAGCAGCACGATGTGCTTGAGGACATCGGCATGGTTGCCGGCGTGGAAGGCGTGGCGGTAATTCATCCGCGCAGTGTACGGGGCGCCACGCCGGCCGGCCACGCCTGCCGAGGTGCCGGGCGGGGCGGGTCCGCGGCCGCGGTACACTAGCCGGGCGACCGCTGGCGGCCGCACGGCGCCTAACGGGCATGAGGCCGGAAGGTGTGGACGATGGGCCTGTGCATCCGGGCGCAGGCGTCGTCGGAGCGTTCGGGTGCGCAGTGCCGATACCGCGTGGGCGGCCGGCGGGTCCACGGTTCGCATGCGCATGTCTTCTCCCCTGTTGCTCGGTGTCCTGGCGTTGGCGCTGCCGTTCGCCGCCTGCGGTGCCTCCCGTGCCGAAGCCGCGCCCTCGGGCGCAGCGCAAGCTGCGGCGTTCGATGCGCTGATCGAGGATGTCGGTGCGCACGGCAAGGACATGGCCGCCGACGAGCAGGCCTACCGCGTCGCGCATGCGCGCCTGCAGGCGCTGCTGCCCGCCGGCGACCCGGTGCGGCGGGCGCGCCTGGACGCCTTCGACTGCCAGCATTTTCCGCAGGGCCCGGCCGCGGCGGTGGAGCAGGCGCGGCGCGGCGAGCGCGGCGCGATCGCGCGCACCCATGTGCAGGTCCGCCTGGAGTACCTGCTGTGCGAAACCTATGCGCTCTACAACGACGGCCAGCGCCCGGCCTATCTGCGGCCCGCCACCACGATCCTGGCGCTGACCGACGCGCAGCGGTTCCCGCGACTGCGCGCGGCGGCCCTGCGCATGCGTGCCTTCGCCGAGCGCGACGCCGGCCACTACGCGCAGTCGCTGCGTACCTTGCAGGAACTGCGCGCGCTTGACGCACGGCGCGATGGCGGCTGGGTCGCGCTGCTGACCCTGATCGGCATTGCCGACGCCTACCTGGACATGGGCCTGCCGGATCTGTCGCAGCAGGTCGTCGCCGAGGTCCTGCAGCGGGCCAGGCAGGGCGATGGCGGCTACATGCAGGCGCTGGCGGTGGAGCGCGAAGGCGCCATCGCCGAGCAACGCGGCGATCTGCCGGCGGCGCTGGCTGCCTACCTGCGCGCGGCCGAGCTGCATGGCCGACATCCGCTGGAGGGGTCGCAGGCGTCGCTGTTGCTGCGCGCGGCCCGGGTCAACGCGTTGCTGGGCAACCTGCCGCAGGCGCGGGCGCAGCGGCAGCAGGCCGAAGCGCAACTGGTCGCAATGGGCGCCACGCGGCTGATGCGCGCGCGTCGCGATTACGTCGATGCGCTGATCGCCGAGCGCAGCGGCGATGCGCGGGCCGCGCTGGCGCTGGCCGACCAGGCCGAGCAGGGCTACCGCGCCAACGGCGACCTGCGCAGCCTCAGCGACGTGCTGGACCTCAAGGCCACCGCCTTGCGCGCGCTGGGCGCCTGGCGCCAGGCACTGGATGCGCGCGAGGCGCAGATGCGCGTGCAGCAGGAACTGGACACGCGCATGCAGCGCGAGCAATCGCAGTTCCTGATCGCCGAATCGGAAAGCCGCGAGCGCGACCTGGCGGCGCTGCAACTGGCGCAGAAGGCGGAAACCCAGCGTAACCGGCTGCAGGCGATGGAGCGCGAGGCGACCCTGCGGCGCGCGTTGCTGGGCGCGGCGCTGCTGTTGCTGGCGGTGCTCGTCGGGGTGTTGTTCCTGACCCTCGGGCGCCTGCGCGGCGCCCGCCGCGAAGTGCGGGTCGACAGCCTTACCGGCGTCGCCTCGCGGCGCCAGGTGCTGGCCGAACTCGACACTGCGCTGGCGGCGCTGCCACGCGGCGGGCGCATGCCGCTGTCGGTGCTGGCGCTGGACGTGGACCACTTCAAGCGGATCAACGACGAACACGGCCATGCGGCGGGCGACCAGGTGCTGCGGCTGGTCGCCACCACCCTGCGGCAGAGCCTGCGCAGGAACGACAGCTTCGGCCGGACCGGCGGCGAGGAATTCCTGGCGCTGCTGCCCGGCGCCACCTGTGCCGAGGCACGGGAGCTGGCCGGGCTGCTGCGCGAGGTGCTGGAGCGGCAGTCGTTCGACGCGGTCGTGCCGGGCCTGCGCCTGACCGTCAGCATCGGCATCGCCGAGGCCGGCGCCGGCGAGAGCAGCCAGGCGCTGCTGGCGCGCGCCGATGCCGCGCTGTACCGGGCCAAGCACGGCGGCCGCAACCGGGTGGAACTGGCGTCGGCGCCGGGCGCGGCCAACGCGCGCGGCGGCAGCGACAGCTGACGCGCCGCAGGTGCGCGTCGGGTTCCGTGCCGATCCACGAGCGGTGCCGCGGAATGGCCGGACGGACTGCCGCGGCGCCCGCGCGACGGCTATGCTGCGCGCCATGTCCACGCCTGCCGCCGCCAGTGTCCTCGTGGTCGAGGACGAATCCGCCATCGCCGACACCGTACTGTACGCGCTGCGCAGCGAGGGCTACGCGGTGCGGCATTGCCAGCTCGGGCGCGAGGCCCTGGCGCAGCTGCGCGAGGGCGGCATCGACGTGGTGGTGCTGGACGTCGGCCTGCCGGACCTGAGCGGGTTCGAGGTGTGCCGCACGCTGCGCGGTTTCAGCCAGGTGCCGGTGCTGTTCCTGACCGCGCGCAACGAGGAGATCGACCGCGTGCTCGGCCTGGAACTGGGCGCCGACGACTACATGGCCAAGCCGTTCTCGCCGCGCGAGCTGGTGGCGCGGGTGCGGGCGCGGTTGCGGCGCCCGGCGGTGGTCGTCGGCGATGCCGAGGCCGGCTGGCAGCAGCACGGCGATTTCGCCATCGACCGCGACGGCCGCCGCATCCGCTGGCGCGCTGCGGTGCTGGACCTGACCCGCTACGAGTACGCGTTGCTGGCAGCGCTGCTGCAGCGGCCCGGCGCCATCCTCAGTCGCGCGCAACTGATGGACCGCGGCTGGGACAGCAGCGCCGACAGCGCCGACCGCACCGTCGACACCCATATCAAGACCCTGCGCGCCAAGCTGCGCGCGGCCGGCGCCACCGACGATCCGATCCGCACCCACCGCGGCCTCGGCTACGCGCTGGAGGCCTGAGGTGCGGCTGGGGCTGAAGCTGTTCCTGGGCTTCTTCCTGATCGTCGGCGTGGCCGCCTTCTTCGTGATGCGGGTGTTCGTCAACGAGGTCAAGCCGGGCGTGCGCCAGGCGATGGAATCGACCCTGGTGGACGCGGCCAACGTGCTGGCGCAGATGGCCGCGCAGGATCTCAAGGACGGGCGCATCGCCAGCGGCCGTTTCGCCCGCGACCTGGCCGCGGCGCAGCGGCGCGATCCGCGCGCGATGGTCTGGCGTTTTCCCAAGCACAGCGTCGACTACCGCGTCACCCTCACCGATGCGGCGGGCATCGTGGTGTTCGATTCGCGCGGACAGGACATCGGCCGCGACAACTCGCGCTGGAACGATGTGTACCGCACCCTGCGCGGCGAGTACGGCGCCCGCTCCAGCCCCGAGGCCGACGGCGACCCCAACCACACGGTGATGCACGTGGCCGCGCCGGTCTACGATCCGGCCGACCCGCAGCGGCTGATTGGCGTGCTGACCCTGTCCCAGCCCAACCGCAGCATCGAGCCGTTCATCGTCGCCAGCCAGCGCAGCATCCTGCTGCGCGGCGCCTGGCTGATCGGCATCTCGGCGCTGATCGGGATCCTGATGACCTGGGGCCTGCTGCGCGGCATCGGCCGGCTCAACCGCTATGCGCAGGCGGTCAGTGCCGGTGCGCCGGTGCCGCCGCCGCCGCCGCGCCGCGATGAGATCGGCGATCTCGGCCGTGCGCTGGAGACCATGCGCCGCAAGCTGGAGGGCAAGCAGTACGTCGAGCAGTACGTGCAGTCGCTGACCCACGAGATGAAGAGCCCGCTGGCCGCGATCCGCGGCGCGGCGGAACTGCTGCAGGAGCCGCTGCCGGAACCGGAGCGGCAGCGCTTCGTGCGCAACATCGCCGAGCAGCAGCAGCGCCTCACCGAGACCATCGACAAGCTGCTGGCGCTGGCCGAGGTGGAACAGCACGGCTGGCTGCAGCGGCGCGAACCGGTGGCGCTGGCGCCGCTGTGCGCGGACTTGGCCGAAGCGCTGGCGCCGCAATTGCAGGCGTGCGGCCTTCAGCTGCAGGTGCAGGCGCCGGATCCGACCCTGGTTGTGTCAGGCGATCCCTACCTGCTGCGTCAGGCGCTGCACAACCTGCTCGACAACGCCATCGCCTTTTCGCCGGAGGGCGCGGTCATCGTGCTGCGTGCCGAACGCGGCGCCGACGCGCGCGTGCTGCTGACGGTGGAGGACGCCGGCCCGGGCGTTCCCGACTACGCGCTGGAGCGGGTGTTCGAGCGCTTCTACTCGCTGGCGCGCCCGGCCACCGGCCAGCGCAGCTCCGGCCTCGGCCTGCCGTTCGTGCGCGAGGTGGCGCGCCTGCACGGCGGCGACGCCAGGCTGCGCAACCGCGACGGCGGCGGCGCGGTGGCCTGCCTGGCGTTGCCGCTGGCCTGAGCCGGATCGATTCGCGCGAGAGCGCGTGAAGCGCGGTGCCGGGGCTGCCGCGTCGGGACTGAAGTCCCTCCCACAGTGGGGCGCCGCGTCGACGGGATGCCGGACACCAATCCCGATTCCCCAATCCCCAATCCCGGCTCCTCCCACTTCACACCCACTTCAAATTCGCCTCAAACCCCACCCACGCAGCGGTCGCATGCTGGCCCCCTCCCAACCGAGAGGTCGCCATGAAATCCCTGAAGCTGCTGTTGCGATTCGCCACCATCGGCGGATTGATCCTGTTGTTGCTGATCCCGCTGCTGATGATTCGCGGCACCGTGCAGGACCGCCAGCATTACCGCGACGAGGCGGTGGAACGGGTGTCGCAGAGCAAGGCCGGCGAGCAGCGCCTGCTCGGCCCGCTGCGGGTGATCCCGTGGACCCAGGAACGTGAGGTCGCCGTGCTCGACGCCGACGGCAAGCGGGTGACCAAGCGCGAGACCGAGGCCGGCTACGTGCTGCAGGCGCCGCGGCGGCTGCAGGTCGAAGGCGAACTGAAGCCCGCGCAGCGCCACATCGGCCTGTTCAAGGTGCAGGTGTATAGCTGGCATGCGCGGCTCAAGGCCGAGTTCGACGATCTCGACTATGCCGCTGTCGATCGCCGCCAGTACGGCACGCCGTATCTGGCGATCGGCCTGCAGGACGTGCGCGGCCTGGTCGGCACGCCGAATCTGCGCGCCGACGGCCGCGCGCTGCCGCTGCAGCCGGGCTCGGAAGGGCTGTCCAACATCTCCAAGGGCGTGCACGCGGTGTTGCCGGCATTGCGCGATACGCAGCAGGGCCGGCTGACCGACCTGCACGACGTGCAGATGGAATTCGTGCTCGACGGCACCCAGGCGCTGTCGATCGTGCCGGTCGGCGACGACAACCAGATCGCGCTGAACTCGCCGTGGCCGCATCCGCTGTTCGGCGGCCGCTTCCTGCCCAACGAGCGCCGCATCACCGCGCAGGGGTTCCAGGCGAGCTGGGCGCTGTCGTCGCTGGCGACCGGCGCGCAGGCGCAGCTGGCCTCCGGCGGACAGGATCTCGACGCCTTGCGCGTGGACCTGGTCGACCCGGTGGACGTGTATACCCAGGCCGAGCGCGCCAGCAAGTACGGCCTGCTGTTCGTGGTGCTGACCTTCGTCGCCTTCGGCCTGTTCGAGCTGATCAAGCGCCTGCCGATCCATCCGCTGCAGTACCTGCTGGTGGGCCTGGCGCTGGCGATCTTCTTCCTGCTGCTGCTCAGCCTGTCCGAGCACATCCCGTTCTGGCAGGCGTATCTGGTCTCGGCGGTGGCCTGCATCGGGCTGCAGTTCTTCTACCTGTCCGGGGTCTTGCGCAGCCGCCTGCGCGCGGCCGGCTTCGCCAGCATGCTCACCGTGCTGTACGGCGCGCTGTACGGCCTGCTGGCCTCGGAAGACAACGCCTTGCTGATGGGCTCGCTGCTGTTGTTCGGCATCCTCGGCGCGATCATGTGGATCACCCGCCGGATCGACTGGTACGAACTCGGCGCGTCGCTGCGCTGAGCCGTCGGGGGAGAACCGGACATGGTCGCGCATCGTCATCTGCATCGGCGTCTGCAGGCGCTGCTGCCGCCCGCCCTGGAGACCCATGGCCTGCATCCCGGCAACCTGCCGGGGGCGCTCGCGCGCAGCGCGCAGGCCGCGCTGGTCACCGCCGCCGATCGCGGCGGGGCCCTGTGGCTGCGCTTGAGCGAACGCAGCCGCGCCGCCCTGGCCGGCGACGCGGTGGCGTTCCTGGCCGGCGCGCTGCAGGCGCGTGCGGCCTTGCCGGGCGAAGCCGCGCCGTGGCGCTACTGCCCCTGGCGCGCGGTGCGCCGGGATCCTGCCTGGGCGATGGACGTGGAGCGGTGCGGGGACACGCCTGCGCCGGGGTTCGTGACCTGGGAAGCGGAAGGCCGCGCGCGCTTGCTGGTGCTGCCGGCACAGGCCGCGCTGCTGTGCCGCTGGTGGCGCTGAGGCAGGGCACCCGCATCGATCGCTGCCACGGCGGGCGGATCGGTCGGATGGTCATCGGCCATTGACGGCAGAAACACCGACGGTGGCGGCACGGATGCCGCCACGGGTCACAGGACGGGCAGGGACGCCCACGCAGGGAGGCGGCAAGGGCGCACACGCCAAGGCGCCGCGAGCAGGGCAAGGAAGCGCGTGCGCCACAGGACGGGCAGGACGCCCGCGCAAGGACGCGGCAAGGAGGCACATGCAAGGGCATCGCCAGGCAGGCAGCGCCAGGGAAACGCTTGCGGTAGAGTGCACGGATGCACTCTCCGCTCTCCATTCAGCGCCTGCGCGGTGCCGGGATCGTGCCGTTCCTGGACGCGGTCGCGCAGCTGCGCATCGTGGTGTTCCGCGACTGGCCCTACCTCTACGACGGCGACCTGGGCTACGAACGCGAGTACCTGGCCGCCTATGCGGCGTCGCCCGACAGCGTGTTCGTGCTGGCGCGCGACGGCGAGCAGGTGGTCGGCGCCTCCACCGGGCTGCCGCTGGTCGACGACACCGAGGCGTTCGCCGCGGCCTTCGCCGGCAGCGGCATCGACCCGGCCGAGGTGTTCTATTTCGGCGAATCGGTGCTGTTGCCGCAGTACCGCGGGCGCGGCGTCGGCCATGCCTTCTTCGACGAGCGCGAGGCGCATGCGCGCGCGCTCGGTCGCTTCCGCCTGACCGCGTTCTGTTCGGTGGAGCGGGCGCCCGACGACCCGCGGCGGCCGCCGGAGTATCGCGGCAACGACGTGTTCTGGCGCAAGCGCGGCTACCTGCCACAGCCGGCGTTGCGCATGCATCTGCCGTGGAACGAGGTCGACCGCGGCGAGACGCCGCATACCCTGGGTTTCTGGACCCGCGCGCTGGAGCCTGCCGCATGAAAGTCGCCGTCGCCAAGTATCCGATCGGCGCGCCCGCCGACTTCACCACCTTCGCCGACAAGCAGGCCGCCTTGCTCGGCGAGGCCGCGCAGGCCGGCGCGCAGCTGGCGGTGCTGCCCGAGTACCTGTCGCTGGAACTGGCCGCGACCTTCGGCGCCGAGGTGTCGGCGCGGCTGCCGGCCTCGCTGGCGGCGATCCAGGCATTGCATGCGCCGTACCTGGCCCTGTTCGCCGACCTGGCGCAGCGCCATCGCCTGCACGTGGTCGCCGGCAGCTTCCTGCTCGACATGGGCCAGGGACGCTACCGCAACCGCGCCTACTGGTTCACCCCGGACGGCGGCCACGGCTGGCAGGACAAGCTGCAACTGACCGGCTTCGAGAAGGCCACCGGCCTGATCGACGGCGGCGAGGCGCTGAAGGTGTTCGAGGCCGAGGGCGTGCGCGCCGGCGTGGCGGTGTGCTACGACAGCGAGTTTCCGCTGCCGGTGCGTGCCCAGTACGAGGCCGGGGCGCGGCTGCTGGTGGTGCCCAGTTGCACTGACACCGAGGCCGGCGCCACCCGCGTGCGCGTGGGTTGCCTGGCGCGGGCGCTGGAGAACCGCATCTTCGTCGCTCAGTCGGTGACCGCCGGCGTCGCCGAGTGGAGCCCGGCGCTGGACGTGAACACCGGCGAGGCCACGCTGTACGCGCCGATGGACGCCGGCTTCCCGGCCGACGGCATCGTCGCGCAGACCCATGGCGAGCAGGTCTGGGCGATCGCCGAGCTGGACTTCGCCGCGTTCGAGGCCAGCCGCGCCAATGCGCAAGTGGCCAACGACCGCGACTGGCGCGGGCAACTGGCACCGGCCGTGCTGCGCGCGGAGCTGAGCCGCTTCGCATAGGAGCGTTTCCCGCAACGTGCCGCGCCTCGGCGTGCCATGCCCTGTTCCCGGGGCGAGACGCTGCTTTACCAATCCCGAATCACCAATCCCCAATCCCGCGGCGCCAGCAGGCGCCGCCCCGGCAAGGTAAAATCGCCCGATTCCCGTCGTTTCGAGCGTTCCATGGCCTGCCGCACCCGTTTTGCCCCCAGTCCCACCGGTTATCTGCACATCGGCGGCGCGCGCACCGCGCTGTATTGCTGGCTGGAGGCGCGCCACCGCGGCGGCGAATTCGTGCTGCGGATCGAGGACACCGACCGCGAGCGCAGCACCCAGGCGGCGATCGACGCGATCCTGGAGGCGATGGAGTGGCTGGGCCTGGATTACGACGAAGGCCCGATCTACCAGACCCGGCGCCTGGATCGCTACCGCGAGGTCGCCGAGCAGTTGCTGGCGCAGGGTCAGGCCTACTACGCCTACGAGACCCGCGAGGAACTGGATGCCATGCGCGAAGCGGCGATGGCGCGGCAGGAAAAGCCGCGCTACAACGGCGCCGCGCGCGAACTGAACCTGCCGCACCGCGACGATCCCAACCGGGTGATCCGCTTCAAGAACCCGACCGAGGGCGTGGTGGCGTTCGACGACCTGATCAAGGGCCGCATCGAGATCGCCAACAGCGAACTGGACGACATGGTGATCTTCCGTCCCGACGGCTATCCCACCTATAACTTCGCGGTGGTGGTGGACGACTGGGACATGGGCATCACCGAGGTGATCCGCGGCGACGACCACATCAACAACACCCCGCGGCAGATCAACATCTACCAGGCGCTGGGCGCGCCGGTGCCGAAGTTCGCGCACATGCCGATGATCCTGGACGAGCAGGGCGCCAAGCTGTCCAAGCGCACCGGCGCGGCCGACGTGATGCAGTACAAGGACGCCGGCTACCTGCCGCACGCGCTGATCAACTACCTGGCGCGGCTGGGCTGGTCGCACGGCGACCAGGAACTGTTCGGGCGCCAGGAGCTGATCGACCTGTTCGACGTCAAGGACGTCAACTCCAAGGCCGCGCGCCTGGACATGGCCAAGCTCGGCTGGGTCAACCAGCACTACCTCAAGAGCGACGACCCGGCGACGATCGCGCCGCAGCTGGAGTTCCAGTTGCGCAAGCTCGGCATCGACCCGGCCGCCGGCCCGGCTGCGGCCGAGGTGGTGGTGGCGCTGCGCGAGCGCGTGCAGACGCTCAAGGAAATGGCCGAGAAGGCCGAGGTCTGGTATCGCCCGCTGACCCGCTACGACGACGCGGCGGTGGCCAAGCATTTCAAGCCGGGCGCCGAACTGGCGCTGGGCAAGGCCCGCGAACTGCTGGCCGCGCTGCCGCAGTGGAACCTGGACGGCGTCGCCGCCGCGCTGCACGACACCGCCGCCGCCCTGGAGATCGGCATGGGCAAGGTGGCGCAGCCGCTGCGCGTGGCCATCACCGGCACCCAGGTCAGTCCGGACATCTCGCAGACCGTGTACCTGGCCGGTCGCGAGGAGGCCTTGAAACGCATCGACGCCGCGCTCATCAAGATCCCAGCGGGAAGCTGATTCCCGGGAGACCGCCATGTCCAGCAAGAAGACCGCCTGCACCGAGCCGCACCACCACGTCCACGACGCTGCCGACTTCGTCAAGGTGGTGGAGCGGGTGAGCCGCGAGCGCGGTCTGCGCCTGACCCCGATCCGCGCCAACGTGCTGCGGCTGATCGCCGAGGCCGGGCGCCCGGTCAAGGCCTACGACCTGCTGGAATGGGTGCGCGAAGGCAAGGGCGTGGGTGCCGACGCGCCGCCCACGGTGTACCGCGCGCTGGATTTCCTGATGGCCAACGGCTTCGTGCACAAGCTCGAGTCGGTCAACGCCTTCGTCGCCTGCCACCATCCGAGCAGTGCCCAGCATTCGGTGCCGTTCCTGATCTGCGACCGCTGCCACAGCGCGGTGGAGCTGGAGGACCGCGACGTGGTCAGCCAGCTGGAGCAGCGCGCCAAGGCCCTGGGATTCCAGCCGCAGGCGCAGACCCTGGAAGTGCACGGTCTTTGCGCGAAGTGCGCGGGCTGAGCCGGCGCAATTTGATGGGCGCTGCGTAGCGACCGGGTAGGGCGTTCGATCGATCTGAGCCTGGCTGCCGCACGCGTTGCAGCCCCGGTGTTGCGCCGTCGCGGATAGGGCGGTTCCCCGTCCCCGTCGTTCTCTTGGCCGGCCCGGTTGCGGCCTTTTCGTGTCTCGCAGCGCCGCACGCCGATCGCTCAATCCTGCGCCGCGGCGCGCCCACCCTCGCGCACCTGCTCCCAGTCCAGTCCGAACCGCGCCAGGTACTTGCGCAGGCGGTCGGCGTCGTTGGTGCTGGCGCGCTGCGTGCGGGACACGGCGAACAGTTCGCGTCCGGCCTGCGACAGCGACTTGGCGGTCGCGCAGACCCGCACCACGTCTTCCAGTTGCACGCGGTCGAAACGGTCCAGTTGCGCTGCCACGTCGCCGAGCAGGGCGTCCAGCGGCGAGGGCGGGGTGCCGTCGCGCCATTGCCGGCGCAGGCGCGCGATTTCCTCCTCCACCAGTTCGAGTTGGATGCGCCCGGCATTGGCCAGCGTCGCCAGGCGCATCACCGAGGCGCTGAGGTCGCGGAAGTTGCCGGACCAGCGCGCCTCCGCGCCGGTGGCGAAGGCAAGATAGCGGCTGCGCGCCTCACGATTGAAGGTCACCCGCTGGTGCTGCTCGCGCGACCAGCGCTCCAGTTCGAAGTCCAGGTTCGGCTCGATGTCCTCGCGGCGTTCGGCCAGGCCGGGCAGGTGGTAGGTCCACAGGTTCAGGCGCGCCAGCAGGTCCTCGCGGAAACGGCCCTGCGCGACGTGCTGGTGCAGGTCGCGGTTGGTGCCGGCGATCAGCTGGAATTCGCTTTCCACCTCGCGGTCGCTGCCGACCGGCAGGAAGCGTTTCTCCTCCAGCGCCCGCAGCAGCATGGCCTGCTCGTCCAGGCCCAGTTCGCCGATCTCGTCGAGGAACAGCAGGCCCTGGTGCGCCGAGCGCAGCAGCCCCGGGCGGTCGCTGACCGCGCCGGTGTAGGCGCCCTTGGTATGGCCGAACAGCGCGCTCATGGCGCCGTCGCCACGCAGGGTGGCGCAATTGACCTCGACGAAACGCCCCGGCAACTGGTGCTTGAGCTTCTTCAGTTCGAACACGCGCTTGGCCAACTGGCTCTTGCCGGCGCCGGTCGGCCCCATCAGCAGCATCGGCGCCCTGGAGCGCGTGGCCACGGTCTCGATCTGTTCGATCATGCGGTTGAACGCCGCATTGCGCGTGGCGATGCCGCTCTTCAGCAGTGCGCGGTCCTGCAATTGCTGCTGCTGGAAGCGCTGCGCGATGCGGTCGTAGCGCGACAGGTCCAGGTCGATCACGGCGTAGGCGCCGGCCTCGCCGCTGCCCTGTTTGCGCGGCGGCGAGGTCTGCAGCAGGCGCCCGGGGAAGTGCCGGCTCTCGGTCAGCAGAAAGCCGCAGATCTGGCTGACATGGCTGCCGGTGGTGATGTGCAGGTAGTAGTCCTCTTCGTCCGGGCGGAACGTGTAGCCGGCGAAGAAGTCGTGCAGGGTGGCGTACACCCCTTCGAAATCCCAGGGATCGGCCAGGTAGGTGTCGTGCAGGTGCACCTGTGTGTCGGGCGAGACCTGGCCCAGATCCTCGCGTACCACCTCCGCCAGTTTCTGGTAGCGGCGCAGGTCGGTCAGCAGTTCCAGGCGGCTGAGCAGGAAGTCCTCGTGCATCCCCAGCGCCACCGTCGGGCGCCACTTCTCCCAGCGCCCGGGGCCGCTACCGGAATCCAGCTGGGTGCCGAGCATGCCGAACACCACCTGTGGCCTATCCATATCCATCCTTATAAAAGTCTCGCTGAAGTTATAGGAATATTCGGCGTCGAACAAGCGGGGGTCGCCGCTTGATTCTCGATTTTCTTTTTTTAATCAATGCGTTGAGGTGCTCTCGAAAAAGTTGGCACGGCCATTGCGATACCTTGGCATCACCAACGCGGGCCGTTCCCGCCAGGAGCCTGACATGGCCAACCTCTCTCTGTTCTCTTCCTCGCGTGGCGCGCTGCTGCCCCCGGCGACCGTGCGCAACGACGCCGGTGGCGCCGCGTATGCGCGTTCGCCGCAGGCGGCGCTGGCGCTGTACGCGGCCACCGGCTGCTTGAACGGCACGTTCTATGCGGGTGCCGAGGTGCAACTGCAGCAAGTACTCGGGCTGTGCGCGCAGGTCGATCCGGCCTTCGTCGCGCAGACCGCGATCTACGCACGCCAGGTCGCGCACATGAAGGACATGCCGGCATTGTTGTTGGCCACGTTGACCACCCGCGATCCGGACCTGTTCGCACGGGCCTTCCCGCGCGTGATCGACAACGGCCGCCTGCTGCGCAACTTCGTGCAGATCTTGCGCAGCGGGCAACTGGGGCGCAAGTCGCTGGGGTCGAGGCCCAAGCGCCTGGTGCGGCAGTGGCTGCAGCAGGCGTCGGCGCAGACCATCGTGCAGGCGGCGATCGGCCAGCAGCCGTCGCTGGCCGATGTGAT
This sequence comes from Xanthomonas sp. LF07-6, assembly GCF_034105445.1. Classification (NCBI taxonomy): domain Bacteria; kingdom Pseudomonadati; phylum Pseudomonadota; class Gammaproteobacteria; order Lysobacterales; family Lysobacteraceae; genus Xanthomonas; species Xanthomonas sp. LF07-6. The sequence goes on along the minus strand of NZ_JAXGGI010000001.1, from coordinate 129,575 downwards.
CCGCATGGTTCACCCGAAGCCGGCCGACGCCGAGCGCGAGGCGCTGTACGCCTGGGTCGTGGGCAAGCCGTACCGCGAGGACGCGCTGCCGGCGATGCTGCAGGCGTACGAGGCGTTCAAGCGCGCACCGTCCGGCCCGTTGCCGGAGTTGCCGTTCCAGTACTACACCGCCCTGCCGCTGACCGCGGCGCATTGGGCGGCCCTGGCCCGCAACGCCTCGTGGCAGACCCTGCGCATGAACCTCAACACCTTCGCGCGGCATGGGGTGTTCGAGGATCCGGCGATGGTGGCGCAGGTCGCGGCACGCTTGCGCGATCCGGCGCAGATCCAGCGCGCTCGGGTGTTTCCGTACCAGTTGCTGGTGGCCAGCACCGCGGCCAGTCAGTTGCCGCCGCCGATCGGCCAGGCGCTGCGCGAGGCGATGGAGATCGCGACGCGGCAGGTGCCGCGGCTGGACGGCAATGTGGTGGTGGCAGTGGATGTGTCCGGCTCGATGGCGGCGCCGGTGACCGGTTTCCGCCGTGGCGCCAGCAGCAGCGTGCGCTGCGTGGATGTCGCTGCGCTGATCGCGGCCTGCGTGCAGCGGGTCAATCCGCGCGCCACGGTGTTGCCGTTCGACACCGAGGTGCGGTCGCTGCCCTTGCGGCAGCGCCAGGACGTGATCGCGCAGGCGCAGCAACTGGCCGCGTTGTGCGGTGGCGGGACCAGCGTCAGCGCGCCGCTGCTGCAGTTGAACGCGCAGCGTGCGCCGGTCGATCTGCTGGTGCTGGTGTCGGACAACGAGAGTTGGCGCGACACCCGTAGCGGCGCGACCGCGACCATGCAGGCCTGGGCCGAGTTGAAGGCGCGGTGCCCGCAGGCACGCATGGTCTGCATCGACCTGCAGCCGGTGGCCACCAGCCAGACGGTCGAACGCGACGACATCCTGCATGTCGGCGGCTTCAGCGACGTGGTGTTCGACCTGCTGGCCACGTTCGCGGCCGAAGGCGCCGGCGCCAAGCGCTGGGTCGAGCGGATCGGCTCGATCGTGGTGTGAGGCCTTGAAGGAACGTGTTACCCGGCGGGCAATGGGGCCCGCCGGGCTGCGGGAGAACCAAGATTCGCGTTGACGGAGGCGGCGATGGCAGCCTCCATGTTTCGCCGCCGGCGTCCACGAATGCCGATGGAACTACAGCCTCCGAAGCTCCATGTCGCGGGTTCGATTCCCGCCCACTCCAGGGATGGGGTCGGTAGCTCAGTTGGTAGAGCGGGAATGTTCCATCTCTCTTGTCGCGGACGTCGTCGGTCCTGTTGTGTGCGTTGCATGGAAGCACTGGACCCGGCGGGCAATGGGGCCCGCCGGGCTACAGGAGAACCAAGATTCGCGTTGACGGAGGCGGCGATGGCGGCCTCCATGTTTCGCCGCCGGCGTCCACGAATGCCGATGGAACTACAGCCTCTTAAGCTCCAGGTCGCGGGTTCGAGTCCCGCCCACCCTACGATGGGGTGGTAGCTCAGTTGGACAGAGCGGGAACGTTCCATCTCTCTTGTCGTGGCCGTCGTCGGTCCTGTTGTGCGCGTTGCCTGGCGGATGCAGGCGGAACTCCATCGGTCGCGGGTTCGAATCCCGCCCGCCCTATGGCGGTAGCTCAGCGGTAGAGCGAACGTTCCGCACATGGACTTGCCGCGTGAGGCGATGCGTTGGTTTTGCGGTGAATGCAGGTGGAACTCCATCTGGTAGCCCTTTAAGGGTCGGGTTCGAGCCCCGGCCGCACGGCAGCTATGCCGCCATGCGGAAGGTTCCACCCTCCCTCGTCACCGCGTTTTTTTTTTGAACATGCGTTACACAAGGAGCAACACCATGAACACCGAGCAGTACGACGTCATCGCGCAGCCGGGAGCGGCGCCGATCAAGCTGTGGACCCGCGGCGTGCCGCTGGAGGACGAGGCGCGCCAGCAGCTGCAGAACATCGCCAAGCTGCCCTTCATCCATCGCTGGATCGCGGTGATGCCGGACGTGCACCTGGGCAAGGGCGCGACCGTCGGCTCGGTGGTGCCGACCATCGGCGCGATCGTGCCGGCCGCGGTGGGTGTGGACATCGGCTGCGGGATGATCGCCGCGCGCACCTCGCTGGTCGCCAGCGACCTGCCGGATAATCTGGCGCCGATCCGCAGCGCGATCGAGCGCGCGGTGCCGCACGGGCGCACGCCCGGCGCGCGCGACAAGGGCGCGTGGCAGACGCCGCCAGGTGCGGCCGTGGACGGCTGGGCGCAGCTGGCCAGCGACTTCGCGCTGATCTGCGAGCGTCATCCGCGCCTGCGCAAGACCAACAACCTGCAGCATCTCGGCACCCTCGGCACCGGCAACCACTTCGTCGAGATGTGCCTGGACGAGGCGCAGCGGGTCTGGTTCATGCTGCACTCCGGTTCGCGCGGCGTCGGCAATGCGATCGGCAACCACTTCATCCAGCTCGCCAAGGAGGAAATGCGGCGCTGGATGATCAACCTGCCGGACCAGGACCTGGCCTATCTGCCGGAAGGCAGCCAGTACTACGGCGACTATGTGTTCGCGGTGGACTGGGCGCAGCGCTATGCGCGGATCAACCGCGAGATCATGATGCGCAGCGTGGTCGAGGCGGTCCGTACCGTCATTGCCAAGCCGTTAGAGGCGCAGGCCGAGGCGGTGAACTGCCACCACAACTACGTCAGCCGCGAGCATCACTTCGGCAAGGACGTGTTCGTGACCCGCAAGGGCGCGGTGAGCGCGCGCAAGGGCGAGCTGGGTATCATTCCGGGCAGCATGGGCGCCAAGAGCTTCATCGTGCGCGGGCTGGGCAATGCCGACAGCTTCCACAGCTGCAGCCATGGGGCCGGCCGGGTGATGAGCCGCACCGAGGCGCGTCGCCGCATCAGTGTCGACGAGCACGTCAAGGCCACCGCGCATGTGGAGTGTCGCAAGGACCAGGACGTGGTGGACGAGTCGCCGGCGGCCTACAAGCCGATCGAGGCGGTGATGGCCGCGCAGCGTGACCTGGTGGAGATCGTGCACACCCTGCGGCAGGTGGTGTGCGTCAAGGGCTAGTCACAGGTGCCGGCCGGCACGCACTGCGGTCGGTCGGCGCCGATCGTCCGCGCGGGTTGGCCCGCACGGGCGTTTTCAACGATGGATTGCGTTGCAATGGACATGATCGAACTCGACGGTGCGGCGGGCGGCGGGCAACTGCTGCGCACCGCGCTGACGCTCAGCCTGTGCACCGGCACCGGCTTCACCTTCCGCAACATCCGTGGCGCGCGTCCGCGGCCGGGCCTGATGCGCCAGCACCTGACCGCGGTCGTGGCGGCCGCCACGGTCGGCCAGGCGCGCACGCACGGGGCGCAGATTGGTGCGACCACGCTGCGCTTCGAGCCGGGAGCGGTGGTGCCCGGCGACTATCAGTTCGCCACCGGCAGTGCCGGCTCGACCACGCTGGTGCTGCAGACGGTGCTGCCGGCGCTGTGGCGCACCGCCGCGCCGTCGCGTCTGACTCTGGAGGGCGGCACCCACAACCCGCTGGCGCCCTGCGCCGATTTTCTCGCCGAGACCTGGCTGCCGGCGCTGCAGCGCCTGGGCGTGAGCGCTGCGCTGACGCTGGACCGGCACGGCTTCTATCCGGCCGGCGGCGGCGCGCTGCGGGCCAGCATCGCGCCCTGTGCGCAGTTGCAGCAGGTCTGCTTCGATGCGCGAGGCGACCTGCAGGCGATCGAGGCGCAGGTGCTGGTCTCGGGCCTGTCCGGCAAGATCGGCCGGCGCGAACTGGCGGTGCTGGCCGAGCGACTTGGCGTGGACGCCAATCCGCGCCACGTGCACAGCGTGCGTCCGGCGCAGGGCCCGGGCAACACCGCGCTGGTGCGGGTGCGGCATGCGGCGCACATGGAGGTCTTCGCCGGCCACGGCGAGCGCGGTGTCTCCGCCGAGCAGGTCGGCGAACGCCTGGCGGCGCAGGTGCGCCACTACCTGGACAGCGGCGCCTGCGTCGGCGAGCACCTCGCCGACCAGTTGCTGCTGCCGATGGCGTTGGCTGGCGGCGGCGCCTTCACCACCGACACGGTCAGCGCGCACCTGTCCAGCAATGCCCGCCTGATCGAGAAATTCCTGCCAGTGGAGATCGCTTGGGAGCCGGTGGATGCGCGGCAGTGGCGGGTGGTCGTGTCCAGCTGATGGCAGCCACCGGCGGGTAGTGCCACCTTGCCGGCGCCTGCAGGCTGCAGGCTGCAGGATGTGAGATGCCCACAGCGGTGCTGTCTACGCGCGGCGCCGTTTGATGCCGGATGCAGGACCATAATGACGCGGCGCGGGCGCAGTCCCGCGCGGTGCCGGCGGTGTGCCGGCTTCCTGCCGCAGGATCAGGCGCAATGGAGGATGCACATGGACAAGAACGTGCGCGTGCTGTGCTGGATGTTGTCATCGACGCTGCTGCCGATCGCGCAGGCAATGGCTGATCCCCCCACCGAACTCATGCAGCCGCTGCCCGCGTCGCTGATCTTCAACGACGACAACGGCAAGATCCTCGGGACGTCCGGGCCGCAGCAGCCCACCGCGTACGCCCTGGCGCAATGGGGCGCCAATCCGAACAGTTCGGATACCTTGCAGCCGGTGATCGGCGGTTCGGCGCAGGGCTGGCAGGCCGAGAGCGTGCGTGCGCGGGTGAAGTACTACCCGGTCTACGCTGGTCACGCCAACGCCTACGAACTGGCGCAGGCCGACAACAAGTGCGCCGGTTCGGATCCGGGCAATCCGAATCCATACGACGGCGAGAAGGATCTGTTCCTGGTGACCGCCGATTCGAGGTTCTGGGGCAGTAACGCACTGCTGGGTTTCACGCCGAGCGCGCCGCTGTCCAGTCTTGGCGCCATTCGCGTGCGCGTCGGGTTGAGCAGGACCTACGAAGACGATGTCCGCTGCGGCGGGACGGCGCCCAGCGGCACCGGCTATGCCTTCAGTTTCATCCTCGGCAATACGCAGGGACAGACCCTGTTCTACCAGATCGACCTGGGCCATACCGGCGCGCCCCCTGCGCAGGATCCGTCCACGCCGTGGTGCCCGCATGGGTACGAAGACACGCAGAGTCTGGACTTCTGCCTGGACGACGACATCCGCAACATGGGCGGGCAGTGGAACCTCGCCGGCACGGCAACGTCCAACGATGTCGATTTCCTGCCCAGGCTGCTGCAGGTCATCGGCAAGGGCCACACCAAGCCGGTGCGCGACAAGCAGGGCAATCCCATCAACCTGGACCGCGATCCGAGCCACTGGACGCTGACGTCGGTGTACATGGGCCATATCACCCAGGGCAAGACCATCAGCACCACGATCTGGTACGACCCCAGCGTCAAGACCTGGCCAGGTGGCACCTTCTGCAGTGCGGCAGGCACGCTGACCCAGTACACCTGCAACATGAGCGCGCAGGATGCGAACCAGCTTGGCGCGGGATGGGTCGCAGTCGGCAATGCCTGCTATCACCGCAACGCGGGCACGTCCTGTCCGCCGTGACGTGTGGCGGTAGCGTGCTACACGCGTTCCGGTGCGGCGTTGCCGCGCTGGAAATCGGAGCGACGGCGTAGCGGAGCCCCGCAGCGAGTGCCTGAGAACCGCGTTGCGCGTCCCGGGTTGCTATTCTGATCGGCGCTACCGCATTGCCAGGAAGGTCGTTCCGATGCGCACTCCCGTCGCTTCCGTCCCGATCGCGCCCGACCGGGCGCGTGCGCTGTGGCTGCATGCGCAGCGCCTGACCACGCCGGCACCGTTCGGCAGCGGTGCCGAAGCGGTGCGGCAGGCGACCGCGCACCTGGGCTATGTGCAGATCGACACCATCCACGTGATCGCGCGCAGCCACCACCACGTGCTGTACACGCGCATTCCCGAGTACCGCGAACGGGATCTGGAACGGGCGCAGTCGCAGGACAAGTCGCTGTTCGAGTACTGGACCCATGCCTTGGCCTACGTGCCGGTCGCCGACTACCGCATGTACGTGGCGCAGATGGCGCGCCGACGTGCACAGGCCGACGCCCGGGGCGCGGTGGATGCGCAGGACTATGCGCGGTTGTTGCGGCGCATCCGCAACGAGGGGCCGTTGTCGATCCGCGACATCGACGACGAGGTGCTGGTCGAGAAGACCCACCCCTGGGGCAGCCGCAAGCCGTCGCGGGCCGCGTTGCAGTACGGTTTCTTCAGCGGCGACCTGGTGGTCAGCCAGCGCAGCGGCATGCTCAAGACGTACGAATTGGCCACGCGGCATTTTGGCTGGCGGCAGCGGCCGCGTGCGGTCAGCGACGCGCAATATGCGCGTTACCTGCTGCAGCGAGCGTTGCGCGCGCAGGGCATCGTCGGCGTGGACTCGGTCTGTTATGGCGAGACCGCCGCCAAACCGGCGGTGCGAGCGTTGATCGCCGCGGAAGTGGCGCGCAAGCGCCTGATCCCGGTGCATCTGCAGGGCCAGGAAGGTGTGGCCCTGTGGGCCGAGCCGGAGCTGCTGGACAGTAAACCGCCGCCACCGGATCCGACGCGGGCGCAGTTGCTGTCGCCGTTCGATCCGCTGGTGATCCAGCGCAAACGGTTGCAGCAGTTCTTCGGCTATACCCATCGCTTCGAGGCCTATGTGCCGGCGCCACAGCGGGTACTGGGCTACTTCGCGCTGCCGGTGCTGGTCGGCGACCGCATCGTCGCCGCGCTCGACCTGAAGATGGACCGTCGCGCCGGCCGCCTGCTGATCCAGCAATGGACCTGGCTGGCGCCGCAGCGACCGGCGCTGCAGGCGAGGATCGACGCGGCGTTGCAGCGGTTCGAACGCTTCCATCTGCTGTAGCCGGGTGCTGCTGCCGCAGGGGTATGGCTTGCGGCGGTGCAACTCGCGCCAAGGGCATCCGCGGCGCAGCGCCGGACTTCGGCAGGATGCCGCGCATTCCCGATCGCATGCCTACTTCGGTTGTTGCCCAAACGTACCGCTGTTGCCGCGAACCGACGCTCACACGCGGCGGCCAGGGTCACCTCGCGACCACAGGCTGCCGCTTAGGCTCGGGTTTCCCACGTTGCCTGTGCCGCCGCATGTCCGCTGCCCGACACTGTCTCCATGCTGCAATCGACGCCTGCCGCCGCGGCACGCCCGCGGTCCTGGCCGTGGCGATGGCCCGCGAAGGCTCCACCTACGCGCATGCCGGGGCGATGGCCTTGTTCGGCCCCGATGGTACGCAGCAGGGTTGGCTCAGCGGCGGTTGCCTGGAGCCGGAGATCGCGCGCTGCGCCGCGGAGGCCGCCGTCGCCGGCATGCCGGTGTGGATGGAGATCGATACGCGCGAGGACGAAGACCTGCTGTCGGGTTCGTCCGCCGGTTGCCGGGGCCGCCTGCACTTGGCCTTGCTGCCGCTGCTCGCCTTGCCGGGCTTCGACGGGCTGGCCCAGGCCTGGCTGCAGGGGCGCGGTGGATTGACCCTGGCGCTGGAGGCCGACGGTCGCATCGCCGCCAGCGTGGCCGAGCAGGCGTTGCGGTGGTGCCTGCCTTGGCACACGCTGTCTGCGGCGCCGCCGCGCGTCGGCGAAGTGCAGGTGCCGCCGCCGCCGAGGGTCAGCGTCTTCGGTGCCGGCCCGGAAACCACCGTGTTGCTGCCGCTGCTGCGTCAATTGGGTTGGATGACGACCCTGGTCGAGCAGCGGCCGCGCTGGTCTGCGTTGGCGGCGCTGGCCGACCGCGCCCTGGCATGCACGCCGACCCGCGCCCTGGCCGACTGTGACGGCAGCGATGCGGCACTGGTGATGCACCACAATTTCGAACTGGATCGTGAAGCGCTGGACGCGTTGGCCAGTAGCGCGATCCCGTTCCTCGGCCTGCTGGGACCGGTGCGGCGGCGCGAGGACCTGTTCCGTTTGCTGAGCCCGACACAACGCGCGCAGTTGTCGCCGCGCCTGCATTCGCCGATCGGGCTGCGCCTGGGAGGCAATGGCGCAGAAGCGATCGCGCTGAGCATCGCCGCGCAGTTGCAGGCCAGCCGGGCGAAGCCGCCGCGGCTGAGTGCGGTCGCGCAGGCGAGCGACAGGCCGCGGCGATCGCACCGCGATGCGCTGACGGCAGCGCCGCGATTGCTGGCCGAGGGTGCCAGGTGATGGCGCAGGCGCACGCGGCGCTGATCCTGGCCGCGGGTGGCAGCCGCCGCCTCGGCCGTCCCAAGCAGACGCTGACCAGCGACGGCGAGCCGCTGCTGCGCAAGGTCGTGCGCCTGGCGCTGTCCACGGCGCCGGCGCGCTGCGTGGTGGTGCTGGGTGCGCAGGCCGAGGCGCTGCACCCGCTGCTGGAGGGATTGCCGGTGGGATGCGTGCGCAATCCGGACTGGTCCACCGGCATGGGCGGCAGCCTGGACTGCCTGCGTGCGGCGGTAGGCGACGATGCCGCGATCACCCATAGCCTGGTGCTCGGTTGCGACCAGCCGGCGTTGGCAGCGGCGCATCTGCAGGATCTGCTGGCGGCGGCCGCACGGGCGGCGTCCGGTTGCGCGGTGAGTGCCTACGCCGGCGTGCGTGGCATGCCCGCGGTGGTGGCGCAGCAGCGCTGGCGCGGGCTGCCATTGGGCGGCGACCAGGGCTTGCGCACGCTGTTCGCGACGCTGGCACCGGATAGCCTCGGTTGCATCGTCGCGCCGGCATTGGCGCTGGACCTGGACACGCCGGAGGATGTACAGGCGGCAGTGGCGAAAGGGTGGCTGGATCCATAGCGGTCGCCGCAGGGCGCGACGTAGCGATGGTTCCTGCAGGACTTGCTGCGGGATGCGATAGATGCAGCGAAGGCTTCCGTCAGACAACGGGCGACGTTGGATGGCGTCCTACTTTGCTCTTTGCAACGGAATGCCACCTCTGATTACTACGGAAGCGGTGTCGCAGGAGCGGCTTCAGCCGCGACAGGCGCCATGGGTAACGTCTGTCGCGGCTGAAGCCGCTCCCACGAGGGATAGGGCGAACGGCGCAGCACGCGGCGCTCGTGCTCAGCCGATCAACTTGTCCGGGGTGATCGGCAGGTCGCGGATGCGCTTGCCGGTGGCGTGGAACACGGCGTTGGCGATGGCTGCGGGAATGCCGACCATGCCCAGTTCGCCCATGCCCTTGACCCCGAGCGGGTTGACGATGGTGTCGTCCTCTTCGACGAACATGGTCTGGATCTCGTGCACGTCGGCGTTGACCGGCACGTGATAGTCGGCCAGCGAGGCGTTGAGCATGCGCCCGTAGCGATGGTCGATCTCGGTGCCTTCGCTGAGCGCCATGCCGATGCCCATCACCACGCCGCCGATTTCCTGGCTGTGCGAGGTCAGCGGATTCATGATCTTGCCGCAGGCGGTGGCTTCGATGACCCGCGTCACCTGCACCATGCCGGTGTCCGGATCGACCTTGACCTCGATGAACTGCGCGCCGTGTGCGGCGGTGGCGTACTGCTTGCGCTCGGCCGAGGGCTTGGATTCGTGCACCACCTCCAGTTCCTGCAGGCCGTGCTGGCGCATCAGCTTGGCGACCTCCAGGCCGGCCTCGGGCTTGCCGGTCGGACGCAGCTGGCCATCGACCAGTTCCACCGCATCCATATCCAGCCCGCTGAATGCGGCCTGCCCATCCTGCCTGGCCAGTTCCAGCAGCTTGCCGCGGATCTCGCGCGCCGCGCCGTGGATTGCGCTGCCGACGCTGGCGGTGGTCCACGAGCCGCCCTGCGCCGGCGCCTTCGGCAGGCGCGTGTCGCCCAGTTCGAACTGCACGCGCTTGGCGTCGATGCCCAGATACTCGGCGGCGATCAGGGTCATCACCGTGTAGGTGCCGGGGCCGATGTCGGAGGTGGCACTGCCGACCCGGGCGCTGCCGTCGGCCTTCAGCACCACCCGAGCCAGCGCCGGCATCTGCATCGACGCCCAGGTGCCGGTGGCCATGCCCCAGCCGACCAGCAGGCGGCCGTCGCGCATGGAGCGCGGCTCGGGCGTGCGCTTGCTCCAGCCGAAGGTCTCGGCGGCGAGCGCGTAGCATTCGCGAAGCGCCTTGCTCGAGAACGGCTTGCCGCTCTCCGGATCGGTCTCGGCGTAGTTGGCCAGGCGCAGTTGCAGCGGGTCCATCTTCAGCGCGTAGGCCAGTTCGTCCATCGCGCACTCGATGCCGAACATCTGGCTGATGGTGCCGGGCGCGCGCATCGCCTGCGGCGTCGGCAGATCGGTCTCCACCACCTCGAAGCGGTCCTCCACGTTGGGACAGGCGTACAGCGAGCGCGCGTTGCGGAAGATGGCCTCGTTGAACGCCTCGATGCGCGAGGTGTTGAGTACGTGCCGGTAGCGGATCGCCTGCAGCGTGCCCGCGGCGTCGGCGCCCAGGCCCAGTTCCACGCGGTAATACGGGCGGTAGCCATGGCCGCTGAACATCTGCCGCCGGGTGTAGACGATCTTCACCGGCAGGCCGACCGCCTTGGAGACCGCGCCGAGCAGGAAGGTGTAGTAGTTGGGCCGCAGGCAGGAGCCGAACGCGCCGCCGACGAACAGCGAGACTACGTTGACCTTGTCCACCGGAATGCCGAAGTAGCCGGCCAGCTGCTCGCGGTCCTGGTAGACGTTCTGGCTCTTGTTGACCACGGTCAGGGTGTCGCCGATCCAGTAGCCGATGCCGCCGTGCGGCTCCATCGGGTTGTGGTGCTCGACCGGCATCGTGTACGCGGCCTCCAGCTTCACCGGCGCGGCGGCGAACGCGGCCGCCGGGTTGCCGCGCGGCTTGGGCGAGTCTTCCGGGGTCGGATCGTGCGCCTGGTCGAGCAGCGCGTCGAAATCGGTGTGCGCGGCTTCGGTGGCGTACTCCACCTGGATCAGCCGCGACGCATGCCGCGCCTGCTCGAAGGTGGCGGCCACCACCACGGCGATCGGCTGCGCATTGAAATGGATGCGGTCGTCGACCAGGGCACGGAACGACAGATCCTCGCCTTTCTTCTTGACCGCGTCGGAGACCGGCTTGATCGCATTGAGATGGGTCAGCACCTTGATCACGCCCGGCGCGGCTTCGGCGGCGCGGGTGTCGATGCGCACGATGCGGCCCTTGGCGATGGTGCTGGTGAGGATGTAGCCGTGGACCAGATGCGGGATCTGGAACTCCGCCGCATAGCGCGCCTTGCCGGTGACCTTGGCGTAGCCGTCGACGCGGCGCATTTCCTTGCCGATGTAGTTCATTGCCGGTTCTCCGGTTGGCCGCTCACGCGGCGTCGCTGCCGCTGGCGCGGTGCAGGGCGCGGATCATCGCGTGCGTGCCCATCGGGATCTTGTAGGCGTTGTGCGCCAGCGGCCGTGCCGCGGCCATCTCGGCCTGCGCGGCGGCGGCGAAGGCGGCCTCGCCGACATGCTGCCCGACCAGCGCACGTTCGGCGGCGCGTGCGCGCCAGGGTTTGTGCGCCACCCCTCCCATGGCGATGCGCGCGTCGCGGATGCGCCCGTCCGGTTCCAGTGTCAGCGCCGCGGCCACCGAGATCAGTGCGAATGCGTAGCTGGCCCGGTCGCGTACCTTCAGATAGTGGCTGTGCGCGGCGAAGCTCTGCGCCGGCAGGATGATGGACTCGATCAGTTCGCCATGCGCGAGCTGGTTGTCGACATCGGCGCGCGCCTCGGGCAGCAGGTGGAATTCGGGGAACGGGATCTCGCGCTGGGTGCCGGCCGGCGTACGCACCTGCACCGTCGCGTCCAGCGCGGCCAGCGCCACGCACATGTCCGACGGATGCACCGCCACGCAATGCGCGCTGTGGCCGAAGATCGCGTGGGTGCGGTTGAGCCCCTCGCGCGCGCCGCAACCGCTGCCGGGTTCGCGCTTGTTGCAGGGTAGGGCGGTGTCGTAGAAGTAGCCGCAGCGCGTGCGCTGCAGCAGGTTGCCGCCGTTGCTGGCCATGTTGCGCAGTTGCATCGTGGCCCCGGCCAGGATCGCCTGGCTCAGCAACGGATAGCGTTGACGCACCAGCGGATGGTTGGCGGTCTGCGTGTTGTTGGCGAGCGCGCCCAGGCGCAGGCCGCCGTCGGCGGTTTCGGCGATCTCGGCCAGGCCCTTGAGCCGGGTCAGGTCGACGATCTCGTCGGCACCGGTCACCCCTTCCTTCATCAGGTCGAGCAGGTTGGTGCCGCCGCCGAGGAAGCGCGCGTTCGGGTTGGCGGCGACACGGCGCACCGCGTCCTCCGGCGAGGTCGCGCGCTGGTACTTAAACGGCGTCATCGGCCACCTCCTTCGCCATCTTCAGGGCGGTCAGTTCGGACTGGTCGACATAGCGCCAGGTCAGCGGCCGCGGCGCGCCGCCGCTGTGCACGTCCTGGATGGCGGCGACGATCTTCGGGTAGGCGCCGCAGCGGCAGATGTTGCCGCTCATCCGCTCGCGCACCTCGGCGTCGCTGAGTTCGGTGACCGGCAGGCTGACGTCGGCGCTGACGTGGCTGGCATCGCCGCGCCTGATCTCGTTCAACAGCGCCACCGCCGAGCAGATCTGCCCAGGCGTGCAGTAGCCGCACTGGAACCCATCGTGCTGCACGAACGCGTCCTGCATCGGGTGCAGTCGCTCGCCGTCGGCCAGACCCTCGATGGTGGTGATCTGCGTGTCTTCTGCCTGTGCGGCCAAGGTCAGGCAGGAGAGGCGGCGCTCGCCGTCGACGATCACCGTGCAGGCACCGCACTGGCCGTGGTCGCAGCCCTTCTTGGTGCCGGTCATTGCCAGATGTTCGCGCAGCGCGTCCAGCAGCGTGGTCCGTGGATCCAGCTGCAGGGCGTGGCGCTGACCGTTGACCTCCAGGACCACGGGCAAGGCGTTCTGCGGCGGCGCGGCCTTGGCGACGGGGGCGGCGAACGCGGCCTCGCTGAAGAGGATCTGTCCGCCCGCGCTGCTGAGGCCGGCGGCCGAGAGCAGGGCGAGGAATTCGCGGCGCGAGAGGCCGTTGATGCCGAGCCGGCGCGCGAGCGCGGCTTCGTCCTCGCTCAGCGGGGTGTTGCGCGCGCTGTCGGCGGCGCCGGACGCGTCATCGGTACGGTGGGGCTCATGCTGCATCGGTCTCTCCTGCCTGGGGGACCGCCACCGCGCGCGCCGTGGCGCAGCAGGGAGCGAGTCGACCTGGGTAGCGGCGCTGCCATCGCGACGCCGACGTGCGGGCACGCATCGGCACCCGAGCGCGAGCATCGCGGCGGGACCGCGAAGGGACTGCGAAGAGAACGCGAAGGGAGGGTGTCGAGGCAGTGATACGGACGGGTGGCCGTACTGGATCGGGATGCGCGTGCATGCGCTCCTGCAGATGCCATCGCCGCCACGACAGGCGCGCGATTGCGCCTGTCATGGTCGGCGCCACGCGACGCCGGTGCAGCGATGGCGTCGCGTGCGTCTGCGATGCGGCAGGCGCTACCAGCGATACGCCACCGATGCCTGATACTGGCGGCCGGCGATCGGGCGGCCCATGAACACGCCGCCGGTGGCCGCGCCGGGCACGCGGACATTGCCTTCGGTCAGGCCCAGCGTGTCGGTCACGTTGCTGCCGCTGACGGTGAACTCCCAGTGCTCGCCGCTGTGCAGGCTGGCACCGACGTCGAGCATGTCGTAGGACGGCAGGCGCTGGCTGTTGGCCAGGTCGGCGTAGCGTTCGCCGATGTAGGAATAGGTGGCGAACACGCGCAGGTCGCCGAACGGCAGCATCCAGTAGTAGCTCGGCGTCAGCCGGAACTGGCGCTTGGGCTGGCGCATGACCTGGTTGCCGGTGTATTCGCGGTAATTGCGGTACTTCGCGTCCAGCCACACCCCCGTCCCGGCCAGTTCGAAGCCGCCGAACGGGCGGATCGCGCCTTCCACCTCCAGGCCGTAGGCACGCGAATCGCCGACCGTGGTGAAGTTGCTGCCGTTGGCCAGGAAGGCCTGGAACGGCGAATTCCTGAAGGTGTTGTAGAACGCGGTGAGGTACAGATCGTAGTTGGCCGCGCCGGACTTCAATCCCAGTTCGTATTGCCGGATGTCCTGCACCTTGGTCTGGCCGTCGCGCAGATTGTCGAAGCCGGGAAACTTGACCCCGGAATTGACCCGCGCGAACACGCTGTTGTGCGCGTCGAGCTTGACGTTCAGGCCGGCGGTCCACGACAGCGCATTGTCGTCCTGGTCGATGCGTCGCGCGCTCGGCAGCGAGATCGAAGTGGCATTGTCGTAGAGCGTGGCCGGATTGCCGTCCAGGTCCACGGTGGCGGTGTCGTGCACGGTGCCGGCGACGTGCTGGCGTTCGTAGCGCACGCCCAGGTCCAGGCGCAGGCGCTCGTCCAGTTCCCATTCGTCGGCGACGAACACCGCGGCGTTCTCGCCCTCGTAATGCGCGCGCAGCGCCAGGAAGGCGGTGCTGGTGAAGCCGTCGCGCGTCGGCTGGCGGCCGTCGTCCAGGGTCACGTCGATGCGCCGCGCATGGTTCTGCGCGGTCAGCAGCATGGTATTGCCGAGGTACCAGGTGTCGTTGGAGGTGTACCTGGCGTAATAGCTGCCCACGGTCAGCGTATTGCCGGCGAACAGCGCGCGGCTCAGGCGCAGGTCGTTGGTGAAGGAGTTCAGGCGCTTGTCCACCGACCACCAGCCGGCTTCCAGCACTTGTTGGTCCGGATCGACCGCGCCGCCGCCGTTGGTATAGCGCGCGCTGCCGGTGCTGCCGTAGCCGGCGATGAAGTCGCCCAGTCGCTGCGGCGCGTTGCCGGTGAACAGCGCATAGGTCGGTGCGGTGCCGCCCATGACGTTGAAACGGTCGGCGACGGTCCAGTCGCCCACCTCCCAGTTCAGTTCGCCGCCGAACACGTCGATGTTGACGCCGCGGCCGTCGCCGAGGTCGCGCCGGATGGTCTGGCCGTTGGGGCCGACCGGCAGGGTGACGTTGCGGAAGTCGTCGCTCAGCAGCGTGCCGCGCTGAGCATTGAGGCCGGGGAAGCTGGACAGGTCGTTGCCGTTGTTGCGCGACAGCAACGGGATCGCGGTGTAGAAGGCGTTGTTGTCGTCGGTATGGCGCGCATAGAACGACAGTTCGCCGCTGTCCCAGCGCTTGCTCAGGGTCGCGCTGAACTGGCCGCCCTTGTCGGCGGGGAACTGCGGGTCGCGCACGCCGTCGGTCTCGCGGAAGAAGCCGCCGACGCTGTAGTACCAGCCGTTGCCCATCGGCCCGCTGTCGAACAGATCGATGCGGCGCAGTGCATCGCTGCCGCCGGTGAGGCGTACGCTGCCTTCCGGCTCGTCCTGGCCTTTCTTCTGGATGAAGTTGACGGTGATGCCGGCCTGGCCGTTGGAGAAGATCGGGCTGGAACCGCCGCGCAGCACCTCCATGCGTTCGATGGTGTCGTCGGTGCGGAACAGCGTGGAGTTTTCCAGGAACGACAGGGTCGGCGGCGGGAACAGCGGCGCGCCATCGAGCTGGAAAGTGACGAACGGCGCATCGCCTTCGGAGGGCATGCCGCGCACGAAGATGTTGGCGCCGGTGCCGCCGCCGCTGGGTTCGGCCCACACGCCCGGCACGATCTTCAGCAGGTCGGCGCTGCTCTGCGGCACCGCCTGCTGGATCTGTTCGGGTGTGGCGGTGGTGATCGAGAAGCTGGCGTCGCGCTTGCGCAGGCCGCTGAAGCGCGCAGTGCCGCTGACGACCACGGTATCCAGGGTGGTGGCGTCGGGTTGCGTTGCCGGCGCGGTGGGTGCGTCGGCGGTCTGCGCCAACGCGGGGGGCGCGAGCAGGACGGCGGCGATGGACAGGGGCAGCAGATGGCGAAGCGGCGCAAGATGCATGAAGAATCTCTCCTTTCTTCATTCGGAACGATCGGCCGGGATGCGGCACGCGCGTGCAGCGCGCGGCCGCGTCGCATCGGCCGGTACGGCGCGAAGCAGGGGGCGACGCGCGGCGCCCTTTGTAACGCCGTCGGGCGAGCGGAGCGTTGTGCAGCGCGGTACCGGCCGCGTTTGCGTGACAGGTTGCCCAGGCAGGTCGACATCGCACCGCAACCTACGGCGTGCGCTGCGCAGGGCGGCGTCGCTTCGGTTGGTCATGCGTGTGGTCATGCGTGGGGTCGCAGGAAAGGCGCAGCCGTGCCAGAAACGATCGCGGAACGCCGATCGCGGTCGATTTCCAGAAGGGCACAACGCGCCGCTCCTGCGCAGCGTGCATCCGGGGCGATGGCCGTCGCCATCGTCGCCACGCGCCGCTTGCTATCGTGACGCGCTGCGCGTCCAGGAGTGTCCTGCAATGAAGAACTGGCTGTTCCTGCTGGTGGCCATCCTCGCCGAGGTGGTCGCGACCTCGGCGCTGAAGGCCAGCGAGGGCTTCACCCGGCTGTGGCCGACGCTGCTGTCGCTGTGCGGCTATGGCATCGCCTTCTACCTGCTGTCGCTGACCCTGCGCAGCGTGCCGGTGGGCGTGCCCTATGCGCTCTGGTCGGGCATCGGCATCGTGTTGATCTCGCTGCTGGCGTGGTGGCGGTTCGGCCAGGCGCTGGACCCGCCGGCGATCGTCGGCATGGCGCTGATCGTCGCCGGCGTGGTGGTGATCAACGTGTTCTCGCGCAGCGCGCCGCATTAGCGAAAAAAAAGAGGCCGCCCGAAGGCGGCCTCGTCACGCTGCAGCGAAGCTGCCCGATCAGAAGAACAGGCGCACGCCGAACGAGGCGCTGCGGCCGGGCAGCATGACGTCGTCCTTGAGGAACGAGGTATGCACGCGCGCATCCTGGTTGGTCAGGTTGTTGCCGTCCAGGAACACTTCCCAGGCGGTGCTGCCGGCATCGACGTGATAGGCCAGATGCGCATCGACCAGGGTATAGCCGGCGGTGGGCGTCTCGTTGACCGCCACCTTGTCCTGCTTCTGGTAGCGGGTGGCGCCCAGCGCGGCGCGCCAGTTGCTCGCGTCCCAGCGCAGCTGCGCGCCGTAGCGCGCCGGCGCGATGCGCGGCAGGTTGCCGCCGTCCTTCAGGCGTGCGCGCACGGTGTCGCCGAACACCCGCAGGTCCCAGGCGCCGCTGTCGTTGTCGGCCAGGTGGAAGGTGGCCTCGCCCTCGAAACCATGGAACACCGCATCGGCCTGGGTCCACTGGCGGATCGGCAGGAAATCGTTGTCCTCCTCGTGGAACCACTGGCCGCCGGTGTCGACGATGTAGATGAAGTCGTCGTAGCGGTTGTAGTAGCCGGCCACCTTGGCGTCGACCCAGTCGTTCTTGAAGATCAGGCCCAGTTCGGCCTGGTTGGCCTTCTCGGTCTTCAGGTCGGGGTTGCCGATCTCGTAGGCGAGGGTGGCGATGTGCGGTCCGTTGGCGAACAGTTCTTCTTCGGCCGGGGCGCGCTCGGCGTGGTCGAGGTTGGCGGTCAGACGCCACTGCTCGTTGAAGCGGAAGCCGCCGCTCAGCGACAGGCTCTTCGGAGTGAAATCGCGGTCCACGCCGGTGTCGGTCTCGTACTTGGTCCTGTCCACGCGCGCGCCGACCTCGGCCTGCACGCGGTCCCAGCTGTTGCGCGCCAGCGCGAACACGCCGACGGCGCGGGTGTCGGTCTTCGGCACGAAGGCTTCTTCGCCGGTGGCCTGGAAGGTCGAGTCGCTGCCTTGCACGCCGACCGCGGTCTGCCAGCCGCCGCCCAGGCCGAAGGAGGCCTCCACGCGGCCTTCGTTGGCGCGCTTGTCGAACTTGGTGCCCACTTCCGCGCCTTCGAATTCTGTGTGGGTGTAGGCGGTGTGGCCGAAGCTGTAGCGCAGTGCGCTGCCGTCGCCCCACGGGTCGTTCAGCGCACCCTTGAGCTCGAAACGGTCCTGGTGCAGCTGCAGCGACACGCCACGCTCGCCGGCGGCCGGATCGCCGGGCTCGCCGGGGTTGCCGTAGTTGTCGCGGAAGCGCGAGATCGACACGCCGACGAAGCCCCAGTCGCCGGCCAGCGAACTGCCGATCGAGCCGACCTTGGACTTGACGAACGAGTTGAGCTGCGGGCCCTGCGGCGTGTCGTAGTCCTTCAGGTTGCGGTACACGCCGTCGGCATGGATCGACAGGCCGCTGCCGTTGCCGGCATCGACGCGGAACATGTCGGTGTTGCCGCTCTTGTCGCCGCCTTCCCAGCGCGCTTCGGCACGACCGTGCACGCCGTCGACCGGAGTCTCGGCGATGCGCCCGTCGACCACGTTGACCACGCCGCCGATCGCGCCGGAGCCGTACAGCAGGGTGGACGGGCCCTTCAGCACTTCGATCTGGTCGGCCAGGAACGGCTCAACGGCAGGCGAATGATCCTGGCTGACCGTGGACACGTCCTGCGAGGACAGGCCGTCGTTGAGCACCGCCACGCGCGGGCCGTCGAGGCCGCGGATGATCGGCCGGCCCACGCCGGGGCCGAAGTTGGAGCTCTGCACGCCCGGCAGGCTGGCCACGGTCTCGCCGATGCTGGCGCCGCGGTTCTCGTCCAGGCGCTCGCCGGCCAGCACGTCCACCGGCTGGCTCAACGCACCGGCGGCATCGCGCAGCGGGCTGGCGGTGACCACCACCTGGTCCATGTCCTTCACGTGCCGGTCCTGCCTGTGGCCTGCGCCGTGGCGGCTGTCGCTGGCCGGCGGCGTGGCGTCGGTCGCGGTCGTCGTGGTGGTCGGGTCGGCGGCCAGGGCAAGCGACGGGCTCAGCAGGCCAAGCAGGGCCAGGGACAGGGCAGAACGGCGGAACTGGACGGCACGGGGAGAGGGCATGGGCATTCCACTAGGAGGGACAGTCGGGGGCGACGTGCGCGCTGCCGGCACCGCACAGCGGCGGTGGACGGTCGGGGAAGGGGCGCGGGACGCGCTGGTCGCCGGCGGCCGAATGTTATATTATTCCGTAACACTTTCAACCCGTGCCGACCGTCATGTCCTCATCGTTCGATCTGCGTGCCGCGCTCGACCGCCTCGGCGCCACCGGTTCGCTGCTGTGCGCGGTGCATTGCGCGGTGTTGCCGCTGGCGCTGGCGGTGCTGCCGTCGCTGGGTCTGGCGATGTGGCTGGGCGAGGGCGTGGAGCGCACCCTGGTCCTGTTCGTGACCTGCCTGGGCCTGTTCAGTCTGGTGCTCGGGTATCGCCGGCACCGCGTGTGGCAGGCGCTGGGATTGCTCATCCTCGGCCTGCTGGCCCTATGGGCCGGGCTGCTGGTGCCGGCGCTGCATCATGCGGTGGCGCCGCACGCGGCGATCATGACCTTCGGCGGCACCCTGGTCGGCCTGGCGCACCTGCTCAACCTGCGCTTGAACCACGGCCACGTGCACGACGCAAGCTGCGCCCATTGAGCGCACGTGGTAGGCTTGCCGCCCTTGCGCGAGGGCGCTGACCGCGTTGGCCTCGCCAAACCCCGTGCATCTCGCGGGGGTTTTCGCAAACACATTCAGGAGTCGATGAGCATGGGTAAGGGTGACCGCAAGACCGCCAAGGGCAAGCGCTACAACGCCAGCTACGGCAATTCGCGCTCGCACAGCGTGAGCAAGGTGGCCGTGGGCGCTGCATCGCCGGCCGCGAAGAAGTCGGTGGTCAAGGCGCCGGCGGTGAAGAAGGCCGTGGCCAAGAAGACGGTCGCCAAGGCCGGCTGAGCCAGCCACTGGTTGCGACGAAGAACGCGGCGCTTGCGCCGCGTTTTTTTATGTCTGTCTGTTTTTACCTTGGCCGTCGCTGCCAGGCGGCAGGCGGCGGTCTTGCGTCGGAAGCGGGCAGCAGTGGCGCGCGTTCCGATCGCACCAGCGCCTGGCACGCGCCGCCAATCAGTGCGGACGCGGCGCGCTGGGGCCGTCGTCGCGGTCGTCGTGCTCGCTGCCGGCCAGGTCGGCCACCAGCGAGGTCGGCGTTTCCTCTTCGGCAGGCGGCGTGGGCGCCGGCGGTGGCGCCACCAGCAACAGTTCGGCCAGGCCGCGGTAGATCGGCGTGCGGCAGACCAGCGCCGAAGCGCCGCGGGCGATCAGCACCGTCGCCAGGATCGGCAGCAGCATGTCGCTGCTGTCGGTGAGTTCCAGCGAGATCACCGCCGAGGTCAGTGGCGCCTGGGTCACGCCGGTGAGATAGGCGCACATGCCCAGCAGCACGAAGATGCGCGGGTCCACGCCCGGCATCAGCACGGCCAGGTTGTGGCCGAGCCCGGCGCCGACCGCCAGGGCCGGCGAGAACAGGCCGCCGGGGATGCCGGCCACGTAGGACACCAGGTTCGCCAGCAGTTTCATCAGGCCGAATTCGTGGCCGACGCTGGCGTGCCCCTGCACCAGGCTGCGCGCCTGCTCGTAGCCGGTGCCGAACGCGCCGGCGCCGAAGATCAGGCCCAGCAGCACCAGCGCCAGACCGCACAATGCGGCCAGCAGCACCGGCTGGCGCCGGCGCAGCTCGCCCAGCCAGCGCGGCTTGCCGGCGACGGTGAGCAGCACCATGCGCGCGAAGGCGCCGCCGAGCAGGCCGGCGACCACGCCGCACAGCAGGATCGCCAGCCACGCCTTGCCCAGCGGCAGGCCGGCGGTGGCGACCCGGCCGAAGTAGGTGTAGTCGCCGAGCAGGCCCAGCGAAATCACGCCGCCGACGATCACCGCGGTCAGCAAGGTGCCGGAGAAGTGGTGCTCGAAGCGTCCGCTCAGTTCCTCGATGGCGAACACCACGCCGGCCAGCGGCGTGTTGAACGCCGCGGCGATGCCGGCGGCGCCGCCGGCCAGCAGGAAATGGCTGGCCTGGCGCGCATCGCGAAAGCCGAACCAGCGCCCGAACACGTACATCAGGCTGGCGCCGACGTGCACGGTGGGACCTTCGCGGCCGATCGAGGCGCCGCCGAACAGGGCCATGGTGGTCAGCATCAGCTTGCCCGCGGACACGCGCAGCGACAGGTTGGCCTGGCGGAAGCCGTCGTCGGGACGTTCCAGCGCGGCGATCACCTGCGGGATGCCGCTGCCGCGGGTGGGGCGCAGCGCGCCGTTGGTCAGCCAGGCCAGCAGGGCGAACACGCTCGGGGTCAGCAGCAGCGCCCACCATGGCGAATGCGCGGTGACGCGCTGGAACACGTGGAAGGCGGCGTCGCTGGCCTTGGCGAAGACGATGGAGACCAGGGCCACCGCTACCGCGCCGCCCCACAGCACGGCGCGCTGCTTCCAGCTCTCCTGCGAGATCAGCGGGCGCAGACGATGGCGCAGGCGCGGCGGTTGCGCGGAGTCGGGCGAATGCATGCCGCCATTGTCGCACGCGTTGCCATGGGCGGGCGTGGCTGCGCCGCGACCGTTGTCGTGGCGCTCAGGGCGTGTCACCCATTCCCGAGTATGCCGCGCGCCTGCCAGACCCAACCCGAAGGGCCGCGCTTGCGCGCGCCCGTGGTCGCGTCATCGCTCGGGCGTGGACGCACGTCCACTTCCTCGCTCTTCCTTGCCACAGGCACGCGCAAGCGCAGCGCGGCATGCTCGGGGAATGGTGGCCCCCCTAGCGCAGCGCCGGCAGCAGCGCCTGCGGATCGCCGTCGTTGGGGGCGGCGGGAATGCCGAGCAGGCGGGTCAGCAGCGGGTAGACGTCGACGTTGTCGATCGGCGCCAGGGTGACGCCCTGGCGGAACGCCGGGCCGCGGGCGACGAACACCGCGCGCATCGACGGCAGTGCCGGGTCGTAGCCGTGGGAGCCGCGCAGGCTGCGCGGCTTCTCGGCGATGCGCGCACGCGGCAGCGCATCCCAGCCCTCGTGCATCTGGCACACGATCGGCGGGATGCGCGGATTGCTGCCGTAGTGCCAGCGCGCCGGCAGTTCGCCCTTGCGCCAGCAGTCGTACTGCGGATGCGCGCCGAGCAGGCGCGCCTCGACCGCGGCTTCCTGGCCCGGGCGCGGAACGATGCCCACCGATTGCCCGTAGCTGATCACCGTGACCTGTTGCGGCGGGACCATCTCCTCGACCGCCAGCACCTGCTTGGGCGGCACCGCGGCCATGCCGTGGTCGGAGACCAGCACCAGGTTGATCCGGTCCAGTTCGCCGCGCTGCGCCAGGCCGTCGAGCAGATGTCCGATCGCCGCATCGATCCTGGCGACGGCCTGCGCGTATTCCCGCGACTCCGGGCCATGCTCGTGGCCGGCTTCGTCCACCTGTTCGAAGTACAGGGTCAGCAGCTGCGGACGCGGCGCGCTGGGATCGTCGAGCCAGCCCAGCACCTGGTCAACTCGCGCGTTCGGCGGCATGTCCGCGTCGAAGGCCTGGCGGCGGCTGGGGCGCACGCCCTGGATGGCCGCCTCGCTGCCCGGCCAGGCCCAGGTCGCCGCGTGCAGGCCCGCCTTCTCGACGCCGACCCAGATCGGCTCGCCGCCCCACCAGCGGCCATCGCTGACCGCGGCGCGATCGCTGAGCTGGAACGTGCCCAGCAGCGGGTCCTGCATGCTGTTGTGGACGATGCCGTGATGGTCCGGGCGCAGGCCGGTGGCGATGGTGTAGTGGTTGGGGAAGGTCAGCGACGGATAGGAGGGCGTCATCCACTGCGCGCGCACGCCGTCGTGGACCATGCGGCTCAGGTTCGGGGTGATGCCGCGATCGAGCATGTCCGCGCGCAGGCCGTCGATCGAGATCAGCAGCACCGGCGTGGGCAGCCTCGCCGGTGCGGCGGCGCTGGGTGCGGCGGCCGCGTGCGGCGACGTGGAGGGGGGGGAGGCGCAGGCACCGAGCAGCAGGGTGGCGCAGACGAGCGTGGAACGCAGGACGGAGGACATCATCGCGGCATCATAAGGCGCGGACGGTGACGTGGCGAAGACAGCGCCTGCCGCGCGCGTGCATCGGTATCCGGGGCGCGCGATGCCGCAGCGCTCGCGGCGCCGCCGCCGCAGGCTGCGACGCTCAGCCGAACAGCGGGGCCATGGTGCCGGCGGCCGCATCGCCGCCATCGCGTCGCTCCAGCGCCAGCAGCGCGGCCTTGGTCGGCAGGCCGCCACCGAAGCCGGTGAGCGCGCCGTTGGCGCCGATCACCCGGTGGCAGGGCAGCACGATCGGCAACGGGTTGCGGCCATTGGCGGCACCGACCGCGCGCACCGCACGCGGCTGGCCCACATGCTGCGCCAGTTGCGCGTAGCTCCAGGTCGCGCCGAACGGGATCTCGGCCAGCGCCAGCCACACCCGCCGCTGGAAGTCGGTGCCGTGCGGCGCCAGCGGCAGGTCGAAGTGCTCGCGCTCGCCGGCGAAGTAGGCCAGCAACTGCTCGCGCGCGGCACGCACGGGCGCCGGATCGTGGATCCAGTCGGCGCGGCCGCGGGCGTCGTAGCGGTTCTCGGGGAACAGGATGTGACGCACGCCATCGCTGCCGACAGCGACGGTGAGCATGCCGATCGGGGTGTCGAAACGGTCGTAGGACAGCGGGGACGCGGTCATGCGCGGGTCTCCTCGGGAGGGTCGTTGGCCAGGTGCCACAGGTGCAGCACCGCGTAGGCGCGCCAGGGACGCCAGGCCTGCCCGCGTGCCTCGGTGGCGCGTTCGCTCAGGCGTGCGCCGTCCGCGCCGAGCATGCGCTGCAGGACCAGGTCGCCGGCGGGGAAGGCGTCGGGCTGGCCGAGCGCGCGCAGGGCGATGTACTGCGCGGTCCAGGCGCCGATGCCGGGCAAGGTGATGGCGTGGGCGACGAAGTCGTCAAGGCGCTGGCCGGCACGGAACGACAGACGGCCGTCCAGCACCGCCTGCGCCAGCGCACGGATCGTCGCCGCACGCGAGCGCGGCAGGCCGATGGCTTCCAGCGGCGCGTCGCGCAGTGCCTGCGGGGTCGGGAAGGCGCGGTCCAGCCCCGGCGGCTGGCCGGGCCGCGCGGCGCCGTGCCGATCGACCAGGCGCGCGGCCAGGGTCGCCGCGCCGGCCACGCTGACCTGCTGGCCGAGCACCGCGCGTACCGCCACTTCGAACCCGTCCCAACCGCCTGGCACACGCAATCCGGGGCGCCGGGCGATGGCGCACGCCAGCAGCGGATCCTCGCCGAGCGTGGCGTGCACCGCGCGCAGGTCGGCATCCAGGTCGAACACGCGGCGCACCCGGCGCACGATGTCGGGAATGGCGCGCGGATCGGCCGCGGCGATGTGCAGGCGCAGTTCGTGGCGCTGCGGATCGGCCTCGACACGGATGCAAGTGGAGGCCTCGCAGGGGCCGAGCACGCGCTCGTAGCTGGCCTCGCCGATGCGCTCGATGCCGGGGATCGCACGCTTGCGCAGGAACGCCAGCATCGCCGGGAAGTCCAGCGGCGGCCGATAGCCCAGGCGCAGCACCAGATCGCCGCCGGGACTGTCGGTGCGCTGCTTGCGGATCGCCGAGGGTGGCATGCCGCAGCCGTCGAGGAACGCGGCGTTGAAGCGGCGCAGGCTGTTGAAGCCGGCCGCCAGCGCCACCTGGGTGATCGGCAAGGCGGTTTCGGTGAGCAGTTGCTTGGCCAGCAACAGGCGCCGGGTCGCGTGCACCGCTGCCGGGGTGGCGCCGAGCTGGGCCACGAACAGGCGCTGCAGCTGGCGCGCGCTGATGCCCAGTTCGGCCGCCAGCGCGGCGACGCTGGCGTCCTGCAGCGCGCCCTCGGCGATCAGCGCCAGTGCGCGCCGCACCACTTCTTCGCCCAGGTGCTGCTGCGCCTCCGGCGAGAGTTCGGGGCGGCAGCGCAGGCACGGCCGGTAGCCGGCTGCCGCGGCCGCGGCGGCGCTGGGGTAGTAGCGCACGTTGCTGCGCTTGGGCGGCGGCGCCGGGCACACCGGCCGGCAGTAGATGCCGGTGCTGCGCACGGCGGTGAAGAACACGCCGTCGAAGCGCGCGTCGCGGGACTGGCGGGCGCGGTCGTAGAGGGCGTGATCGGTGGCGGCGAGGGCAGGCATGGCGCCAGTCTAGTCGGCCCCAGCGCAGCGCACTGGCCGTTTTCGGACAGCAATGCCGCGGCTGTCGCGTGGCCGCGGTGCCCGCGGTTTAGGCGCAGTTGGGGAGGTTCCGCGCGGCGGCACTAGACTAGGTCCACAGGCGCCTGGCGCCTGTCTTTTTCGTCTCGTCCGTGGATCCTCCGTTTGGCCGCTCCGTTCAGACTCTGCTGGTTGTCGCTGTGTTGCCTGGGCCTGTTGGCCTGCGGGCAGCAGCCGGCGTCGGCACCGCGGACCGTCGCCGACAGCCCCTCCGCCGATGGCGAGCACATGGTCTCGATCGGTGCGCCGCCGGCACCGCCGCCGCATGCGGTCGCGCCCAAGCGCGACCCGCAGGCCTGGGACGAGGCCACCCTGGAGAATGGCGAGGCCTTCATCAGCTGCGACACCGACTATGCCGCCGACGCCGGCGATGGCCAGCCGCTGGCCGGGCTGGACCGGCCAGCCGTGGAGGCGGCGCTGGCGCCGTGCCGCGAGCGTGGGCTGATGCGGGTGCGCTATGTCGGCAAGATCAACGCCGGCTTCGCCGAGATGGTGCGGCGCCTGGCCGAGGTGGCCAGGCAGACCGGCATCGGCAAGCGCGTGCTCGACCTCGATTCCAGCGGCGGCCAGGTCGAGGCGGCGATCCGCGCCGGCGATGCGATCGGCGAATCCGGCTGGACCGTGTGGGTGCGCGAAGGTTCGGTCTGCCACAGCGCCTGCGTGTTCGTGCTGGCCGCCGGCGACAACCGGCTGATCTCCGGCAAGGTCGGCATCCACCGGATGATGCGGATCAGCTCCACTGCGACCTCGCGCGCCGAGCTCAACCGCGAGTTGCAGGAGGTCTATGGCAACGTCAAGGACTACCTGGAGCGCAACGGCGTGGCGGTGGCGGTGGCCGACCTGATGATGACCGTGCCCAACCGTAGCCTGCGCCTGCTCAGCAGCGACGAGCTCAAGCAGTACGGGCTCGACGGTACCAACGCGGTGCAGGACGACCTGGAGCGGATCAAGCAGTTGCGCAAGTGCGGCGACGATTTCGTGCGGCGCAAGGATGCGTTCCTGGTCGCCTTCGACCAGGAGTGCAAGACCAAAAAAGACGTGGACCTTGAGAGCCTGACCGCCTGCGGCCAGGCGCTGAAGCAGCGCTTCGGGTTCCCGGACCAGGCCTGTCCGGCGGAAAGCCCGCTGTCGGAGATCGACGTGGCGACGCTGCCGCTGGCCTCGCCCGGCGCCTGAACGGCCGCTGCGGCGTGTGCCGCCCATTCACGTGGCGGGCATGGACGCGGGGCTAGCGTCGCCGCATCCCATCCCGGAGCGCGCGCATGGCCGCCGGAACCCGCTTGATGCTGCGGCTGTACCTGCCCCCGGCGTTGCTGGCGTTGGGCGGCTTCGCGATCGCCGAAGTGCTGCTGCACCTCGCCAACGGCCTGCATGCGCCGTGGCTGGCGCGGACCGCCTCGCTGCTGAGTCTGCTCGCCCTGCTGGCGGCGACCGCGTGGGCGCTGTGGGCGAGCTGGCGTGCCTGGCACAGGCAGCGCTATGCCGCCCCAGCCGCGGCCGCGGGAGTGGCGAGCGAGAATACGGTAGTGGCGAGCGAGGAGACGCCATAGGGCCGCTGCGCTGGCCCGCGCAGGCCGCGTAGACTGCGGCCCTTGCCACCGCCGCTGCCGAGCGATGTCCTTGTCCATCTCCGTCCCGTTCCGCCTCACGCTCGTCCTGCTGGCCCTCGTCGCTGGCGCAGCTTCCGCGCAGACCGCGCCCCCGGCATCGTCCGCGCCCGCGCCGACGACTGCCCCGCCAGCGGCACCTGCCGCACCTGCTGCCGCGCCTGCGGCGGCACCGAAACCGGCGCCGCGCCATGCCGCCGCTGCCGCACCCGCACCCGGGCCGCTGGCCAAGCAGGATGCGCAGATGGCGCAGGCCGGCCTGCGCGCCGCGCAACTGGTCGATGCCGGACGCACCGGCGAGCTGTGGGAAGGCGCCTCTGTTGTGGCGAAGAAGGCGGTGACGCGTGCGGTGTTCGTG
This sequence comes from Xanthomonas sp. LF07-6, assembly GCF_034105445.1. Taxonomy (NCBI): domain Bacteria; kingdom Pseudomonadati; phylum Pseudomonadota; class Gammaproteobacteria; order Lysobacterales; family Lysobacteraceae; genus Xanthomonas; species Xanthomonas sp. LF07-6. The sequence goes on along the minus strand of NZ_JAXGGI010000001.1, from coordinate 102,755 downwards.
CGCGAGATCGACGCCGCACGTGCGCGGCTGGGCGCGCTGCTCGGCCGCGGCGTCGCCAGCGTGGCGCGGGTGCAGTACGCCGCCGGCTCGCAGGTGCCGCCGGGCACCTACGTCAACATCAGCTTCCCCAGCCGCTTCGCCAATGCGCCGCAGCCGGTGCGCGAGCTGGTGTCGTTGCGGCTGGACGAGGACAAGACCTGGCGCCTGGTCGGTTATCACGTGGCCATGCCCGATTGAGCGGCATGCTGCGCGCCGTCTTCCTTTCCTCCGAGGCTCCGATGCCCATCGAAATCCGCATGCTGGCCTGGGCGATCCTGCTCGGGATCGCGCAACTGCTGCTCGCCTCCGCCTTCGTCACCGCGCAGCGCGGGCTGAAGTGGAACGCCGGCGCGCGCGATGCGCCGCAACCGCCGCCGGCCGGCGTGGCCGGGCGCCTGGACCGCGCGCTGCGCAACTTCCTGGAAACCTTCCCCTTCTTCGCCGCCGCGGCGGTGGCGGTGGCGGCGCTGGGCAAGGGCGATGCGCACACCGCGCTGTCGGCGCAGATTTACCTGTGGGCGCGTGTGGCGTACGTGCCGCTGTACGCGGCGGGCGTGCCGTACGTGCGCAGCCTGGTGTGGGTGGTGTCGCTGTGGGCGATCCTGCAGCTGGTGTGGGCGCTGTTCTGAGCCCCGCGGGCTGCGACCGATCGTCGCAGCGCTGATCCAGATCAAGGACGCGGTGCGCGGCGGTCGTATCCTGGCCGGGTCCGATCACGGAGTCGCCGCATGCAAGTGGATATCGCCATCGTCGGGGCCGGCCCTGCCGGCCTGTGCTTCGCCCGCTCGCTGGCCGGCAGCGGCCTGTCGCTGGCGCTGATCGAGCCGCAGCCGCGCGCGGCGCTGGCGGAGGCCGCCTTCGACGGCCGCGAGATCGCCCTGACCCATGCCTCGCGAGCATTGCTGGATCAGTTGGACCTGTGGCCGCGGATCGACCCGCAGGCGATCGCGCCGCTGCGCGATGCGCGGGTGATGAACGGTTCCTCGCCGTTCGCACTGACCTTCGCGGCGGGCGAGGGCGGCCGTGGCGATCTCGGCTGGCTGGTGCCCAATCATCTGATCCGCCGCGCCGCGTTCGCCGCGGTGCAGGACCAGCCCGGTCTGACCTTGCTCGATGGTGTCTCGGTGCAGGCATTGCGCCGCGACGCGCGCCAGGCGCAGTTGCAGCTCTCCGACGGGCGCAGCGTGGCGGCGCGGCTGGTGGTGGCGGCCGACAGCCGTTTTTCCAGCACGCGGCGCATGAGCGGGATCGGCGCGCAGTTGCGCGATTTCGGCCGAACCATGCTGGTGTGTCGGGTGCGCCACGAGCGCCCGCACCATCAGACCGCCTGGGAGTGGTTCGGTTACGGCCGCACCATGGCGCTGCTGCCGCTGCACGGCAACGAGGCCTCGGCAGTGCTGACCCTGCCGCCGGAACGCGCGCAGGCGCTGCTGCAGATGGACGAGGCGGCGTTGGGGGCGGAGATCAGTAGCTGCTTCGAGCATCGCCTGGGCGCAATGACGCCACTGGTGCGGCCGCAGGCGTATCCGTTGGTGGCCGTCTATGCGCAGCGCTTCGTCGCCGAGCGCTATGCCTTGATCGGCGACGCCGCGGTGGGCATGCATCCGGTGACCGCGCATGGGTTCAACTTCGGCCTGCAGAGCCAGGCGCGGCTGGCGCGTGCGCTGCACGACGCGGTCGCGCGCGGCGGCGACATCGCCGCGCCGGCCTTGCTGGCCGGTTACCAGCGCGGGCACCGCCTGGCCACGCGGCCGCTGTACGAAGCGACCAACGCGATTGCCGCGCTGTACACCGACGACCGCCTGCCGGCGCGCGCGCTGCGCAGCGCCGCGCTGCGCGTGGCCGACCGGGTCGCGCCGTTCAAGCGTGCCATCGCGGCGCACCTGACCCAGCGCGTGGCGGCCATGGCGCGCTGAGGCGGCGGTCGTGCCGATGCATGCGTGCGTGTCTATCGGTGCTCGGCGCGGCTTGCTTTCAATCCCGAATCCCGAATCCCGAATCCCGATCTCAGCGGCGGCTAGCTGGCGTCGGCGTGCCGCTGTTCCGCACCGGCGACCAGCGCGTCGAGGGCGCTCTGCAGGTCGCCGCTGCGCTGCGCCGCTTCGATCGGCGCGATGGCCCAGGCGCAGCCGGCGTGGCGCAGGTGCTGGCGCCAGTCGCCGGTCCAGCCCTCCAGTTCGTCCAGCGCCAGGGAGATGGAACCGCCGCGCTCCGCGTGGCCGCCGCGGATGGACTGGCCCAGGCGGAACGGCTGCGCTGCGTCGGGGTCGAGCTGCGCGATGTACACGTCGTGGTGCGGATCTTCCGCAGACGGCGCGATGTTGCGGATGCCCAGCGTGATCAGCATCGTGCGGGGATCCGCGCTGTCCGGCGCCACCGGCCGGCGAGTGGCAGGCCAGGGGCGCCGATGGCGGTCATGCCTTGCCGAGCACCTGCACCTGCGCGTCGCCCAGCTGTACCACCTGGCCCGCGCGCACCTTGCAGGCCTTGCGCAGTTCGACCTCGCCATCCACGCGCACTTGGCCGTCGCTGATCACGGCCTTGGCCGCGCCGCCGCTGTCGCACAGGCCGGTCAGTTTCAACAGGTGCTTGAGTTCCACGTAGTCGCTTTCTAGCTGGAGATCGATGGTCTGCATTGGGGCTTGCTCGGAAATCGGCGCCCATTGTCGGTCATTCGCGGGCAAAACGCCCGCCATGTCGGCGGCTGGGGGCTGTCGCCGCTGCCGCAGCCCGCGGCGCCGCGCCTGCTGCAGGCGGCCGCGGTGGCCGGCGTCCGGCAGTGCGGAGAGGGTCACGCCTGAACGGTGTCGTTCACCTGCTTTCGACATGCGGCCCGGCAGGGCGCACAATAGGGGCTTCTTTGCGCCTGCCGGTTCTCTGCGGCGCCCCCGGAGTCTCCCATGTCCCAAGATACCCCCGCGCCGCTGCTGTTCGCAGATCTCGGCCTCTCCCCTGCTGTGATGAAGGCGGTCGCCGACGTCGGCTACGAGTCGCCGTCGCCGATCCAGGCCGCCACCATCCCGGCGCTGCTGACCGGCCGCGACCTGCTCGGCCAGGCGCAGACCGGCACCGGCAAGACCGCCGCGTTCGCGCTGCCGATCCTGTCGCGGCTGGATTTCGCCCAGCGCAAGCCGCAGGCGCTGGTGCTGGCGCCCACCCGCGAACTGGCGATCCAGGTGGCCGAGGCGTTCCACCGCTACGCCGCGGCGATCCCCGGCTTCCAGGTGCTGCCGGTGTACGGCGGCCAGCCCTACGTGCAGCAGCTGTCGGCGCTCAAGCGCGGCGTGCACGTGGTGGTGGGCACCCCGGGGCGGGTGATCGATCACCTGGACCGCGGCACCCTGGACCTGTCCGAGCTGAAGACGCTGGTGCTCGACGAGGCCGATGAGATGCTGCGCATGGGCTTCATCGACGACGTCGAGGCGGTGCTGAAGAAGCTGCCGGAATCGCGCCAGGTGGCGCTGTTCTCGGCGACCATGCCGCCGGCGATCAAGCGCATCGCGCAGACCTATCTGAACGACCCGGCCGAGGTGATCATCGCCTCCAAGACCACCACCTCGGCCAACATCCGCCAGCGCTACTGGGCAGTGAGCGGGCTGCACAAGCTCGACGCGCTGACCCGGATCCTGGAGGTCGAACCGTTCGACGCGATGATCATCTTCGCCCGCACCAAGGCCGGCACCGACGAGCTGGCGCAGAAGCTGCAGGCGCGCGGCCTGGCCGCGGCGGCGATCAACGGCGACATCCAGCAGGCGCAGCGCGAGCGGGTGATCCAGCAGCTCAAGGACGGCAAGCTCGACGTCCTGGTCGCCACCGACGTGGCCGCGCGCGGCCTGGACGTGGAGCGGATCAGCCACGTGCTGAACTACGACATCCCCTACGACACCGAAAGCTACGTGCACCGTATCGGCCGCACCGGCCGGGCCGGGCGCAGCGGCGAAGCGATCCTGTTCGTCAGCCCGCGCGAGCGCGGCATGCTGCGCGCGATCGAGCGCGCCACCCGCCAGCCGATCGAGGAAATGCAGCTGCCCAGCGTCGACGCGGTCAACGACCAGCGCGTGAGCCGCTTCATGGAGAAGATCAGCGAGACCATCGCCGCCGGCGGCATCGACATGTACCGCGATCTGCTGCAGAAGTTCGAGGCCGAGAAGAACGTGCCGATGGTGGAAGTGGCCGCGGCGCTGGCGCGCCTGCTGCAGGGCGAGACGCCGCTGCTGCTGGCCCCGGACCGTCCGCGTCCGCCGCAGGGCGAGCGTTTCGAGCGCCGCGAGCGGCCCGAGCGTGGCGAGCGCCCGGACCGTCCCCGGTTCGAGCCGAAGTTCGAGCGCGAGCCGCGTGCGCCGCGTCGCGACGACGGCGAGCGCCCGGCGCGTCCGGCCCCGGCCGCGCGTGGCGAGGATTTCGACTACCACCGCGACGTCGGCAGCTTCGAGGCGCCGCGCCGCGACAAGGCGCCGAAAGCGCCGCGCGGCGCGCCGGAAGTGGGCATGGAGACCTACCGCATCGAGGTCGGTCACCAGCATGGGGTCAAGCCGGCCAACATCGTCGGCGCGATCGCCAACGAAGCCGGGCTGGAGAGCAAGTACATCGGCCGCATCGACATCCACGACGACCATTCGGTGCTGGACCTGCCGGCGGACATGCCGCGCGAATTGCTGACGCACCTGAAGAAGGTCTGGGTGTCCGGCCAGCAACTGCAGATGCGCAAGCTCGAGGGCGACGATGCCGGCGGCGCGCCGTTCAAGCCGAAGTTCGCCCGTACCGGCAAGCCCGGCGGCAAGCCCAACGCCGCCGGCCCGCGCCCGGCCGGCCGCTTCGCCGCCGACCGCCCGCCGCGCAAGGGGCCGCCGAAGCGCTGAGAGGCGGGGAATAGGGAGTAGGGAATCGGGAATGGGGGCGTCCCCGCTGCCGTTCCCTGCCGTCGTTCCCGACGCTAGCCATGGCCCAGTCGGCAGCAGCCCGCTGTTGCCATTCCCCATTCCCCATTCCCAGCTCCCAGCCCATGTCCGTCCGCCTCAACAAGCACATCGCCGAGACCGGTTTTTGCTCGCGCCGGGAGGCCGATCGGCTGATCGCCGCGCGCCGGGTCACCGTCAACGGCCAGCCGGGTGGGGTCGGTTCGGTGGTGGGCGAGGGCGACGAGGTCAAGGTCGACGGGCAGCCGCTGCGCGCGCGCGCCAAGGCCAAGAGCGGGCGCCGCCACGTCTACATCGCGCTGAACAAGCCGGTCGGGGTGACCTGCACCACCGAGAGCGCGGTCAAGGGCAACATCGTCGACTTCGTCGGCCACGAGCAGCGCATCTTCCCGATCGGGCGCCTGGACAAGGAGTCCGAGGGGCTGATCCTGATGACCAGCAACGGCGACATCGTCAACGAGATCCTGCGCGCCGAGAACCGTCACCAGAAGGAATACCTGGTGGCGGTGAACAAGCCGGTCACCGACGAATTCCTGCGCGGCATGGCGCGCGGGGTGCGCGTGCACGACCAGATGACCCTGCCGTGCCGCACCGCGCGGATCGCCAAGTTCGGCTTCCGCATCGTGCTGGAGCAGGGGCTCAACCGGCAGATCCGCTTGATGGCCGCGGCGTTCGACTACCGGGTCACCCAGTTGCGCCGCGTGCGCATCGACAACATCAAGCTCGGCGCGCTGAAGCCGGGCCAGTGGCGCAATCTCACCGAACAGGAACTGCGCGGCCTGCTGCCGCAGCGCCAGGAGTGGTAACCACGTCGCAGTGTCGGCGTTCGGCTGACGCCGCGCGGCCCAACCGTACAGGCGGCGCGCCCGCCAGGGCTGGCGTCCGTCGCGGATTTGGCCATACTGCGCAACGCGAACCATCGCCGCCGCCGGGTATTCCGTGATCAAGCCCCGCAAGCCCGACAACGAAGCCGCACGCCTGCAGGCGTTGCACGCATTGCAGATCCTCGACACCGAACCGGAAGCGTCCTACGACGATCTGGTCGGCATCGCCGCCAAGCTGTGCGACACGCCCTCGGCGCTGATCTCGCTGGTCGATGACGAGCGCCAGTGGCTGAAGGCGCAGCGCAACGTCTGCCTGTTGAGCACCGCACGCGACGAGTCGTTCTGCGGCCACACCATCCTGACCCCGGAGCAGGTCATGGTGGTCGCCGACGCCACCGCCGATGCGCGCTTCCAGCACAATCCGCTGGTCACCGAGGGCGGGGTGCGCTTCTACGCTGGCGCGCCGCTGCTGACCCGCGAGGGCCTGCCGGTCGGCACGGTGTGCGTGCTCGACAACCGTCCGCGCACCCTGCAGCCGGAACAACTGGCGGCGCTGCAGGCGCTGTCGCGGCAGGTGATGCAGCTGATCGAACTGCGCCGCAGCAGCCATGCGCTGGCGCTGCAGTTGCGCGAACGCGCCTGGTACGAGCAACAGCTGCTGCAATACCAGGAATCGCTGGAATCGCTCAACGCCGAACTGCTGGAACAGGCGCGCACCGATCCGCTGACCGGCCTGCTCAACCGCCGCGCCTTCGCCACCGCGTTGATGATCCATGCCGAGGCGGCGCAGCCGGGTTCGGCGCCGCTCAGCGTGGCGATCCTGGATCTGGACTACTTCAAGAGCGTCAACGACCTGCATGGTCACGACAAGGGCGATGAGGCGCTGCTGGCGCTGGCCGACATGCTGCGCGCGCGCCTGCCGCCCGAGAGCGTCGTGGCGCGCTACGGCGGCGGCGAGTTCGCGCTGTTGCTGCCGGGGATGGACGCGGCGCAGGCCATGCGCGCCTGCGAGCGCCTGCGCCAGGACACCAGTCTGCTGCAGCTCGGCGTGCCGCTCACCGCCAGCATCGGCGTGGCCACGCTGCAGGGTCGCGAAAGCGCCGAGGACCTGCTCAAGCGCGCCGACCAGGGCCTGTACCAGGCCAAGCGTGCCGGCCGCGACTGCGTGTCGCTGGCGGCGTAGGTACGCCACGTCATTCCGGGACGATCCTCAGGTTCCTCCTTGTTCTACGGGAAAAATTCCCCCGCAGGGGTAGGCGCGTCGCCTCGCGAACGCAGACGACGCAGACGCTTTCGCGCCGTACCCTCACCCCAACCCCTCTCCCGGGGGGAGAGGGGCTAGTTCCCGAGCATGCTGCGCCCTTCGCGTTGGCCTGCGGTGATGCCGCAACTGCGCGGAGCGGGGCCAATCCCGACTCCCCAATCCCCAATCCCCAATCCCGAAGTGAGCGCCCCCGTGCTCACTCCACCACGTTCTTCGCCTCGCAGGTGGCCAGCAGCTCCGGGTGCTGCACCGGACGCGTGCGGGTCAGCAGCGGATGCAGGAACACCGCGCCCAGGATCACCGCCACGCCGAGGTAGAACAGCCCGGTGAGCTGGCGCTGCTCGTCCAGCAGCACGATCGCGAACACGATCGCGTAGACCGGTTCCAGGTTGGTGACCAGTTGCACCGCGTAGGCGCTGAGCCGGCGCAATGCGACCAGGGCCAGGGCGAACGGCAGCAGCGTGCACAGCAGCGCCAGCGCCAGCAGCAGCGCGGTGTCGTGCAGGCTGGGCAGCACCAGCAAGGGCCCGCTCAACGCCGGCAGCACGAACGGCAGCAACGGCGCCAGCGCGGTCAGGGTCAGGGTGCCGGCGCCCAGTTCCAGCGCGGTCACGGTCAGCGGATCGGCATGGTCGACCAGGCGCTTGTTGAGCGAGCCGAAGGCCGCCACCAGCAGCGCCGACACCGCGCCGACGGCGACACCGGCGCGCATCCCGTGCGGTACCCCGCCGACCACCAGGGCCACGCCAGGCAGCACCGCCAGGCCGAAGGCCAGTTCGCTGGGGCGGAACGGCCGTTTCGCCACCCAGGGTTCGATCACCGCGGTGAACACCGGCGCCAGCGCGATGCAGGTCGCTGCGACCGAGGCGTTGGCCAGCTTGATCGCGCCGTAGAACGTGAGCCAGTGCAGGCCGACCAGGGCGCCGACGATGGCATAGCCCAGCGCCAGTTTCGGCGTCAGCGCCGCCAGTCCGCGCCACACCCGCGGCAGCAGCGCCAGCGCGGCCACCACCATCAGCATCCGCCACCACACCAGCGGCAGCGCGGGCAGGGTGATCAGCTTGCCGAGAATCGCGGTGATTCCCCACAGCAGGACGCAGAAATGGATTTGCAGCTGGGCTTTGGTGGTGGGGTGCATCGGCATCCGCGTATTGTCGCGCAAAGCGCGCCGCCACGGTCGCGGATCGCCACACGGGTCAGGCGTCTGGCACCGGCGGCGACGCGTTCCGCGCCATCCTGCGCGCATAGGCGGCGGTGAGCGGCGGCACCAGCAGCGCCGTCACCACCACCGAGGTCGCCACCAGTGCGGTCGCGGCCGGCGCGGTGGCCCGGAACTGCGGCGCCACCGCCGCCACCAGCGCGGGCGTGGCCACCGCCGCGCCGGCGGTGCTGGAGGCGGCGAGGCCGGCGCTGCCGTTGCCGCCGGCCAGCCAGCGATCGGCCAGCAGCAGCGGGATCCCGGTCGCCACCATCACCAGCAGGCCCAGCGCGACCCCGGCCACGCCGGCATGGGCGACCATGCGCAGGTCCAGGGTATTGCCCAGGGCGAAGGCGAAGAACGGGATCAGCGCCGGCACCGCACGCGCGAACAGGGCGCGCAGCGCCGGGTCCAGATTGCCGAGCGCGAAACCGGCCAGCAGCGGCAGCACCGCGCCGAGCAGCAGCCGCGGCTCGAAGTTGGCGACGCCGGCGGTGCCGAGGATCAGCATGGTCACCAGCGGCCCGGATTCCAGCGACATCAGCGCCATCGCGCCGGCCTCGCCGCGGCGGCCGTACTGCTGCATGAGCGCGGCGAACAGGCCGGCATTGGTCATGTCCATCGCCGCGACCAGTGCCAGCACCGACATGCCGCTCCAGATGCCGGAGACGATGCCGCCCGGCGGCAGCAGTCGCGCGGCGATCACCGCGGTCAGCCACGCCACCGCGATCTTGGTCAGCACCAGCACGCCGGAGGCGCGCAACACGCGGCCGCCGCTGCGCAGCCGGATCGAGGCGCCCAGGCAGAAGCACCACACCGCCAGGATCGGCACCAGCCCGCCGATCAGGCCTTCGGTGAAGGAGCCGAACCAGGCGCCGGCCTGCGGCCACACGGTGTGGCAGAGCGCGCCGAGCAGCAGCGGCGCCAGCATCATGCCGCCGGGAAGACGTTCGAGCGTGTGCTTGATCCGCATCGAGGGACTCCGCGTGTGCAGGCGCGGCCCGCGGCCGCGGCCCGGCGACGGCGCCGGACGGGCGGTGTTGTACCCCAGCGCGGCGACCGCCAGGTGTCGCCGGGTGCGCGCGCTCGGGGTCCGGTTCAGCCGTCTTGCGACCGCGGCGGCGACGGTCGCGCTTGCGCCGTGCCGGGCGTCGCGTACGCGTGGTCGAGCGCGTCACGCCTGTGCGGCGGACCCCAGCATCTTCAGCAGGGCCATCGCCGCGGCGGGATTACGCTCCTTGGCGGCGCTGATGAAGTAGACGAAGACCTCGCGCGGCGTGGTCTTGGCCACGGCCGTATCGGCGTGCGGCAGCGCCTGCGGATCCTCGCCGCGGCGCCAGGCTTGCGCGTGCGCGGCCCAGGCCTGCAGTTCCTTGGGCGGGTAGCCATGGGCGAGGTCGGCGCGACTGCGCATCAGCCGCGCATAGACGAAGTCGGCGCCCAGGTCGGCGAAGGAGGGGAACTCGGGCGAATCGGTGAACACCGTGGCCACGCCGTGCCGGCGCGTCAGGTGCAGCAGTTCCGGTCCGACGCAGGCCGGATCGCGCACTTCCAGCACGTGGCGCAGACGGCGTCCGTCGGTCCTGCGCGGCAGCAGGTCCAGGAACGCGGCCAGGTCGTCCAGGTCCAGGCGGTGGCCGTGCTCGAACTGCCACAGCAGCGGGCCGAGGCGGTCGCCGAGGCTGGCGATGCCGCCGACGAAATCCTCGATCTGCGTGCCGGCGCCGGCCAGCCGCCGCAATGCGGTGATGCGCTTGGGCGCCTTGGCCGAGAACAGGAAGCCCGGCGGCGTCTCGTCGCGCCAGCGCGCATAGGTCTCCGGCTTCTGCGCGCCGTAGTAGGTGCCGTTGATCTCGATGCTGGTGACGTGGCGGCTGGCGTATTCCAGCTCGCGGCGCTGCACCAGGCCCTGCGGATAGAACATGCCGCCGCGCCATGGTGCGTAGGTCCAGCCGCCGATGCCGATACGGATGCCGTCCGGCGCGGCCGGGGCGGAGTCGAAGAGGTCGTTCATGCGGGCGTGTCCGGCGGCAGGCGGGGAGCGATTGTGCCGCAGCGTGGCGTTGCGGGGTGTGGTCGTGGGAGCCGGCCACCTTGCGGGGTCGCTCGGTGCTGCGCGGCCGCCGCCTGTGCGGCAGGTCGAGGCCTGCGTGATCGCGTGCAGGCATATGCCTGGGGACGGGAGATGTTGCGGAACCGCACTGGCCGCCGCTCGCGAGGTGGACGTCGGCGGCGGTGTCAGCGCCCACCTGTAAGACATCAAGCCCCGCGCGGTGCCGCCGCCCGCCGTGGCGTCGCCGCAAACGGCCCGGCAGGCTCTACACTCGCCGGGACGCGCGCGCCAGTGTGCGGCCTTGGTTTCCCTTCTTCAGGAGCGACGCAGTTGAAGAGCATCTCGATGGGCTGCGGCCTGTTGCTGGCGATGAGCGCCACCGTGCAGGCGCAGACGCCTGTCCCCGCCGCGGCCCCCGCACCGGCCCCGGCCGCATTGCCGCCCGGGCTGCAGGATCTGGACGCGCAGGTGGAGCGCGTGCGCAAGCAGTTCGAGGTGCCCGGCATCGCCATCGCCATCGTCAAGGACGGGCAGGTGGTGCTGGAGCGCGGCTACGGCGTGCGCGAACTCGGCAAGCCGGAACCGGTGGACGCGCAGACCCTGTTCGCCATCGCCTCCAATACCAAGGCCTTCACCTCCGCCGCGCTGTCGATCCTGGCCGACGAAGGCAAGCTCAAGCTCGAGGACCGGGTGGTGGACCACCTGCCGTGGTTCCAGATGTCCGACGCCTACGTCACCCGCGAAATGCGCGTGCGCGACCTGCTCAGCCATCGCAGCGGCCTGAGTCTGGGGGCGGGCGACCTGCTGTTCTGGCCGGCCACCAGTTACAGCAACGAAGAGGTGGTGCGGCGCCTGGCGCATGTGCCGCTGAAGGGCGGTTTCCGCGACCGCTACGCCTACGACAACATCCTGTACGCGGTGGCGCAGAAGCTGATCGAGCAGGTGTCCGGGCAGAGCTACGCCGAGTTCGTGCGCCAGCGCATCTTCGTGCCGGTGGGCATGACCGGCGCGCGCATCAACAGCGACCACCTGCAGCCCGGCGACGAGGCCGCGGTCGGCCACGCCAAGTTCGACTTCCGCGAGCTGCGCACGGTGGCGCCGCTGACCTGGTCCAACAATTCCGGTGCCGGCGGCATCTACGCCAACGTGCACGACATGGCCAAGTGGATGCAGGTGCAGCTCGACAGCGGGCGCCTGCCGGCGGCCGATGGCCAGGCGCGGCAGTTGTTCAGTGCGCAGCGCCAGCAGGAGATGTGGCAGATGATCACGCCGATCGCGATCTCCGAGCCGAGCGTGCCGGAACTGCTGCCGGCCAGGCCCAATTTCGCCGGTTACGGCGAGGGCTGGAGCCTGAGCGACTACCGCGGCGCCAAGCTGGTCTGGCACACCGGCGGCTGGCCGGGCATGGTCTCGCGGCTGACCCTGGTGCCGGAGCGCAAGCTGGGCGTGATCGTGCTGACCAACCAGGAAGTCGGCGCCGCCTTCAACGCGATCACCCTGCGCGTGCTGGACGCCTACCTGGGCGCGCCGGCGACGGACTGGACCGCCGCCTACGCCAAGGCCGTGGCCAAGGCCGACGCCAATGCCGACGAGGACTGGGCCAAGCACGTCGCGGCGCGCGACGCCAAGTCCACCCCGTCGCTGCCGCTGTCCGGCTACGCCGGCACCTACCGCGACCCGTGGTACGGCGATGTGGTGGTACGCCAGCAGGGCAAGCGCCTGGAACTGCAGTTCAGCAAGACCGCGCAGCTGGTCGGCACCCTGGAGCACTGGCAGCACGACACCTTCATCGTGCGCTGGCGCGACCGCTCGCTCAATGCCGATGCCTTCATCAATTTCGCGCTCACGCCCGACGGCAAGGTACGCGAGGCGCGCATGCAGGCGATCTCGCCGCTGACCGATTTCAGTTTCGATTTCCAGGATCTGGTGCTGACGCCGGCGGAGTGACTGCTGGGAATCGGGAATGGGGAATGGGGAATGGTAGGAGCGGCTTCAGCCGCGACCGGGCTTCCTCGGTGAAGCCCGTCGCGGCTGAAGCCGCTCCTGCGAGGGGGAACGATGGAGGAGCCACTGTCGCGAATCCCCAATCCCAAATCCCCAATCCCGGCGCTACCGCGTCGCGACTGAAGCCGCTCCTGCAAGGGAAAGCGATGCGCACGGGCAGCCGCTTTTACGATTCCCCATTCTCCACTCCCCATTCCCAGCGTCACGAAGCGTGACGCCAGATACGCTACCCTGACGCCCCTTTTCAGGCGTGACGTGGCGATGTTCCGCTGGTTCGAGTCCCTGATCGAGGTCTTCCCGAAGATCGAGACGCAGATGCCGCCGCGTGGGGTGGTGCGCTTCTATCTGCACTATCTGCGCCCGCTGTGGCCGTTGCTGCTGGCCACGCTGCTGGCCGGTCTCGCGTTGGCGCTGGTGGAAGTGGCGATGTTCGACTTCCTCGGCCGCATCGTCGACATGGTCGCCGAGCAGCCGGGGCCGGACTTCTTCCAGCGCCATGCCGGCGAGCTGCTGTGGATGGCGTTCGTCGTGCTGCTGGCGCGGCCGCTGTTCGTGGCCCTGCACAACCTGCTGGTGAACCAGGCCATCGTGCCCGGCCTGAGCAACCGCGCGCGCTGGCTGATGCACAACTACGTGGTGCGGCAGAGCCTGGGCTTCTTCCAGAACGACTTCGCCGGGCGCATCGCCAACCGGGTCATGCAGACCGGCACCTCGCTGCGCGAGTCGGCGGTGCAGATGGTCGATGCGCTCTGGTACATCGTGGTCTACACCGGCAGCGCGCTGTACTTGTTCGCCCAGGCCGATCCCTGGCTGATGGCGCCGCTGCTGGTGTGGGTGCTGGCCTACGTGGCGCTGATGGTCTACTTCGTGCCGCGGATGAAGCAGCGCGCCTGGATCGCCTCGGACGCGCGCTCCAAGGCGATGGGCCGCATCGTCGACGGCTACACCAACATCGCCACGCTCAAGCTGTTCTCGCATGCCGGGCGCGAGCAGGCCTACGTGCGCGAGGCGATCGACGAGCTGGCGGTCAAGCACCGCGGGCAGACCCGCATGACCACCGCGATGGACAGCGCCATCGCCATCATCAACGGCTTCCTGATCGCGGTGACCTGCGGGCTGGCGCTGTGGCTGTGGAGCCGCGGACAGATCAGCGTGGGCGCGATCACCCTGGCCACCGGCCTGGTGATCCGCATCCACAACATGTCCGGCTGGATCATGTGGACGGTCAACGGCATCTTCGAGGACATCGGTGCGGTGCAGGACGGCATGGAGACCATCGCGCAGCCGGCGCAGGTGCAGGATCGCGCCGACGCGGTGCCGCTGCGCGTGGAGCGCGGCGAGGTCCGCTTCGAGCACATCCACTTCCATTACGGCAAGCGCGGCGGGGTCATCGCCGGGCTCGACCTGCAGGTGCGCGCGGGCGAGAAGATCGGCCTGGTCGGGCCGTCCGGCGCCGGCAAGTCGACCCTGGTCAACGTGCTGCTGCGGCTGTACGACCTGGAGCAGGGCCGCATCCTGATCGACGGCCAGGACATCGCCGGCGTCACCCAGGAGAGCCTGCGCCAGCAGATCGGCCTGGTCACCCAGGACACCTCGCTGCTGCACCGCTCGATCCGCGACAACCTGCTGTACGGCCGCCCCGACGCCAGCGAGGCGCAGCTGCGCGCGGCGGTGGCCAAGGCGCGCGCCGACGAGTTCATCGAGCAGTTGCAGGACGGCGAGGGCCAGCGCGGCTACGACGCGCAGGTCGGCGAGCGCGGGGTCAAGCTGTCCGGCGGCCAGCGCCAGCGCATCGCCATCGCCCGCGTGCTGCTCAAGGACGCGCCGATCCTGATCCTGGACGAGGCCACCTCGGCGCTGGATTCGGAAGTGGAGGCGGCGATCCAGGACAGCCTGGACGAACTGATGGCCGGCAAGACGGTGATCGCGATCGCCCACCGGCTCTCCACCATCGCGCGGATGGACCGCCTGGTGGTGATGGACCGCGGCGCCATCGTCGAGACCGGCAGCCATGCAGAACTCGTTGCCCGCGGCGGGCTGTACGCGCGGCTGTGGGCGCGCCAGACCGGCGGCTTCGTCGCGGCGGACTGACGCGGCTCGCCATCCAGGATGGCCGGCGACGGCGCGACATCGGTGTCGTGCCGCCAGGGCGGGGCGGCGCCGGGTACGCGCCGCGGCATGGTCCTGGGCGGGGCCCGCGCGTGCATGCCCGACGCGCATCCGACCAGCCGACCGTGGTGTTCCCTGGGCGGCGCACCGCCAGGCGGTTCGGCGCCAACGGCCCGGCAATGCGACAATGCCCGGCTTACCGAGATTCGCCAGACCATGTCCCGATTGCAGTTCCAGCTCCACACCACCGACGGCGCCGCGCGCCGCGGCCGCCTGACCTTCCCGCGCGGGACGGTCGAGACCCCCGCGTTCATGCCGGTGGGCACCTACGGCTCGGTCAAGGGTGTGCTGCCCGAGCAGATCAAGGCGCTGGGCGCGCAGATCATCCTCGGCAACACCTTCCACCTGTACCTGCGCCCGGGCCTGGACGTGATTGGCGATCACGGCGGCCTGCACGGCTTCGCCCGCTGGGACGGGCCGATCCTGACCGATTCCGGCGGCTTCCAGGTGTTCTCGCTGGCGCACCGACGCAAGATCAGCGAGCAGGGCGTCACCTTCGCCTCGCCGACCGACGGCGCCAAGGTGTTCCTGGGGCCGGAGGAGAGCATGAAGATCCAGCGGGTGCTCGATTCGGACATCGTGATGATCTTCGACGAGTGCACCCCGTACCCGGCCACCGAGGACGTGGCGCGGCGCTCGATGGAACTGAGCCTGCGCTGGGCGCAGCGCTCGCGCGACGCGCACGACGCGCTGGGCAACGATGCGGCGCTGTTCGGCATCGTCCAGGGCGGCGTGCATGCGGACCTGCGCAGCCGCTCGATCGAGGGCCTGCAGGCGATCGGCTTCGACGGCTACGCGATCGGCGGCCTGGCGGTGGGCGAGCCGGAGCACGAGCGCAACGCTATGCTCGAGCACCTGCATCCGCGCCTGCCGGGCGACCGCCCGCGCTACCTGATGGGCGTGGGACGCCCGGAGGACCTGGTCGAGGGGGTGGCCCGCGGCGTGGACATGTTCGACTGCGTGATGCCGACCCGCAACGCCCGCAACGGCCACTATTTCACCTCCTTCGGCACGGTGCGCATCCGCAACGCCAAGTACGAGCGCGACCTCGATCCGATCGAGCCGGGCTGCGGCTGCCATGCCTGCAGCAGCGGCTACACCCGCGCCTACCTGCGCCACCTGGACCGCTGCAACGAGATGCTGGCGCCGATGCTGGGCACCCTGCACAACCTCTGGTACTACCAGAAGCTGATGGCCGACATGCGCGCGGCGATCGCCGCGGGAACCTTTGCCCAGTTCCGGCGGTCCTTCTATGCGGCGCGCGGGATGGAAGCCACGCCACTCCCAACGGAGCACGGATAAGCCCCTCTCCCCCCGGGAGAGGGGTTGGGGTGAGGGTTCGGGCGCAGCCTCGTGTTGTTAGGGAGGGGTCGGGGGTGAGGGTCCGGGCGAAGCCTCGTGCCGTTTGGGAGGGGTTGAGCCGAGGGTCCGGCCACCGCCGAACCCTGTTCCTCTCCCGGATCCAACCGCAAGGACCCCGTACGCCAGATCGGCATCGCCCGTCGGTGCCGGCCCCTTCCCGCTGCGCATGGCGCCGTTCCTGTGCCGCAAGGGCAGGGCAGCGGTTCCGGAGGGTGAAGGAAGATCGTGGCATAATCGGCGGCTGCTTGCTGCCGCAAGGCAAACCAGCGGTCCGTGCCCCAGGGCGTCGGGCTGCCCAAACCATAGGACGTACCCGATGAATCCGCTCGATTTCCTGATTCCCGTCGCCCAGGCGCAGACCGCTGGCGGCGCCGCCCCGGCCGGTGGTGGCCTGCAGATGTTCCTGCTGCCCATCATCCTGATCGCGGTGATGTATTTCGTGATGATCCGGCCGCAGATGAAGCGCCAGAAGGAACACAAGTCGATGCTGGACAAGCTCGGCCGCGGCGACGAGGTCATCACCTCCGGCGGCGTGGCCGGCGTGGTCACCGACATCGGCGACAACTTCATCACCATCGAAGTGGCCGACAACGTGCGCATCCGCGTGCAGAAGGGCGCCGTCGGCAATGTCCTGCCGAAGGGCACGCTGAAGTCCGCCTGATCCATTTCTCCTACTGCTAGGCGCGACGCCGGCGTGGCGTCGTGCGGGGTCCCGCAATGCTCGAGTTTCCGCGCTGGAAGTATGTCCTCATCCTGATCGTGCTGGCGTTGAGCGCGTTGTACGCGCTGCCCAACGTGTACCAGAAGGATCCGTCGGTCCAGATCACCGCCAGCCGCGGCGGCAAGATCGACGACGCCCTGCGCGAGCGGGTCCTCGCCGACCTGAAGACGGCCGGGATCACCCCGAAGCTGGTCGACAAGGAAGGCGACAGCCTGATGGTGCGCCTGCCGAACCTGCAGGCGCAGACCCGTGCCAACGACGTGCTGCGCCAGCAGGTGGGCGAGAACTACACGGTGGCGCTGAACCTGGCCTCGACCGTGCCGGACTGGCTGTCGCGCCTGGGCGGCAAGCCGATGGTGCTGGGCCTGGACCTGGTCGGCGGCGTGCACTTCGCCCTGCAGGTCGACCAGAAGGCGGCGCTGGAAAAGCGCCTGGACGCCTTCGCCGAGGACATCCGCACCACCTTGCGCGACAACCGTCTGGCCTACCGCTCGGTCGAGCGCCGTCCCGACAACAGCATCCAGGTCAGCCTGGGCGAGGGCGTCGATGCCAGCGCCGCGCGCGCGGCCATCGCCAAGGCGCAGCCGACCCTGAGCTACGCGGTGTCCGGGCAGACCATCGCCGTGACCGTACCCGAGGCCGAGCTGAAGCAGATCGCCGCCGGCGCCATCGAGCAGAACCTGACCACCCTGCGCAACCGCGTCAACCAGCTGGGCGTGGCCGAGCCGATCATCCAGCGCCAGGGCGACGACCGCATCGTGGTCGAGCTGCCGGGCGTGCAGGACACCGCCGAGGCCAAGCGCATGATCGGCGCCACCGCCACGCTGGAATTCCGCGGCGTGGTCGACGGCAACGCCGAGGACGCGGTGCGCAGCGGCAACATCCCGCCCGACGCCAAGGTCTACCGCCTGCGCGACAGCGGCGCCCCGGTGCTGCTGAGCAAGCGCGTGCTGGTGTCCGGCGACCAGATGGTCAACGCCACCGTCAGCACCGACCAGAACGGCATGCCGGCCGTGGCGGTCACGCTCAACAACGCCGCCGGCCAGCGCATGTTCGACTACACCAGCGCCAATACCGGCAAGCTGATGTCGGTGGTCTACATCGAGCGCATCCCCACCGTGACCATGGTCGACGGCAAGGAAGTGCGCAGCGTGCGCGTCAACGAGGAGGCGCTGGCGCCGACCCGGATCGCCGGCGTGTTCGGCAAGAACTTCCAGACCACCGGCCTGGAGAAGACCGAGGCCGAGAACCTGGCCAAGCTGCTGCGTGCCGGTTCGCTGGCCGCGCCGATGGACTTCGTCGAGGAATACGTGATCGGCCCGAGCCTGGGCGCGGAGAACGTCGAGCGCGGCATCACCGCGGTGGTCTACGCGTTCCTGTTCACCCTGGTGTTCTTCAGCGTGTACTACCGCATGTTCGGCCTGATCACCTCGGTCGCGCTGCTGATGAACCTGCTGATCGTGGTCTCGGTGATGTCGCTGTTCGGCGCCACCATGACCCTGCCGGGCTTCGCCGGTCTGGCGCTGTCGGTGGGCCTGTCGGTGGACGCCAACGTGCTGATCAACGAGCGGATCCGCGAAGAACTGCGGCTGGGCGTACCGCCCAAGTCGGCGATCGCGGCCGGTTACGAGAAGGCCGGCGGCACCATCCTCGACGCCAACCTCACCGGCCTGATCGTCGGCGTGGCGCTGTACGCGTTCGGTACCGGCCCGCTGAAGGGCTTCGCGCTGACCATGATCATCGGCATCTTCGCCTCGATGTTCACCGCGATCACCGTGTCGCGCGCGCTGGCGGTGCTGATCTACGGCCGTCGCAAGAAGATCAAGTCCGTGGCCATCTGAGCCACGCACGCCACCTTCCGCACGTCCCCGCGCCGACAGGCGCGGGGTCCAAAAAAACGCAGAGCGGTCTCCAATGAAAATTTTCCCGCTTCACCTGATCCCCAACGACACCAAGATCGACTTCATGCGCTGGCGGCACCCGACCCTGGTGCTGATGCTGGTGCTGGCGCTGGCCTCGTTCGCGGTGATCTTCGCCAAGGGCTTCAACTACGCGCTGGAGTTCACCGGCGGCGCGCTGGTGCAGACCAGTTTCCAGAAGCCGGTCGACGTGGACCAGGTGCGCGAACAGCTGGCCAAGGCCGGCTTCGAGAATGCGCAGGTGCAGAACGTCGGCAGCGGCAACGAGGTGGTGATCCGCCTGCAGCCGCAGGGCGAGCACAACAACGAGGACATCACCAAGAACCTCGCCGAGCAGGTGCGCAAGGCGGTGAGCACGCCGCAGAACCCGGCCACGGTCAAGCCGGGCGAGTTCGTCGGCCCGCAGGTCGGCAAGGACCTGGCCTTGAACGGCGTCTACGCCACGGTGTTCATGCTGGTCGGCTTCCTGATCTACATCGCCTTCCGCTTCGAGTGGAAGTTCGCGGTGGTGGCCAGCCTGACCGCGCTGTTCGACCTGTTGGTGACGGTGGCCTACGTGTCGGTCACCGGCCGTGAGTTCGACCTGACCGTGCTGGCCGGCCTGCTGTCGGTGATGGGCTTTGCGATCAACGACATCATCGTGGTGTTCGACCGCGTGCGCGAGAACTTCCGCAGCCTGCGCGTGGAGCCGATCGAGGTGCTGAACCGCTCGATCAACCAGACCTTGTCGCGTACGGTGATCACCGCGGTGATGTTCTTCCTGTCGGCGCTTGCGCTGTACCTGTACGGCGGCGAGTCGATGGAAGGCCTGGCGCTGACCCACATGATCGGTGCGGTGGTGGTGGTGGTGTCCTCGGTGATCGTGGCGGTGCCGCTGCTGTCGATCGGGCCGTTCCAGGTCACCAAGCAGGACCTGCTGCCGAAGTCGAAGGACGTCGAGGCGCTGGCGCGCAGGCCCTGATGGGGCCGGGAGTGGGGATCCGGGTTTGGAGATTCGTGAAAGCGTGACGTCCTGGGCCTGAAGCACTCCCTCCTGCGAACAAAAAAGCCGCGCGGATGCGCGGCTTTTTCTTTGTGCGGACGCTGGGGGCGTCGGGTGGGTGCAGCGCGACGTCGGCCGGGTTGCCGTGCGTGGGATGGGACCGTCAATGACGGTCCCATCCCCTCCGTGGCGTGCCTGTCGCGCAGGGCGTCCGCGCTACGTCGCGTTGGCGGTGGCGCGGGCCACCAGTTGCGCCACCATCGGATAGGTCTCGCTGCGCACCTGGAACTGGCCGACGATCTCCACCAGGTCGCCGGCCTGCTGCTCCATCGCGCGTGCCGCGGCAGTGGCTTCCTCGACCAGGGCGGCGTTCTGTTGGGTGGTCTCGTCCATCTGGGTGACGGTGTGGTTGACCTGCTCGATGCCGGCCGACTGCTCCTGCGAGGCGGCGGCGATCTCGCCCATGATGTCGGTCACGCGCTGCACCGAGGCCACGATGTCCTGCATCGTCGTGCCGGCCTGGGCGACCAGCGCCGAACCTGCGTTCACGCGCTCGACCGAGTCGTCGATCAGCGTCTTGATCTCCTTGGCCGCGCTGGCCGAGCGCTGGGCGAGGGTGCGGACCTCGCTGGCGACCACGGCGAAACCGCGGCCCTGCTCGCCGGCGCGTGCCGCTTCCACCGCGGCATTGAGTGCCAGGATATTGGTCTGGAAGGCGATGCCGTCGATCACGCCGATGATGTCGGCGATCTTCTTCGAGGCCGCCTCGATGCCGTCCATGGTGGTGACGACCTGTCCGACCACCGTGCCGCCCTGCGAGGCCACGGAGGCCGCGCCGGCGGCCAGCTGGTTGGCCTGGCGCGCATGCTCGGCGTTCTGCTTCACCGTGGCGGTCAGTTCCTCCATCGATGCGGCGGTTTCCTCCAGGCTGGCGGCCTGCTGCTCGGTGCGGCGCGACAGGTCGTCGTTGCCGCTGGCGATCTCGCCCGCGGCGGTGTCGATGCTGGCCGCGGCCTGCTGGATGCGGCCGACCATGTCGGTCAGTTGCGCGACGGTGGCGTTGGCGTCGTCGCGCATCCGCGCGAACACGCCGTGGAACTCGCCCTGCATGGTCTGGGTCAGGTCGCCGGCGGCGATCGCGCGCAACAGCTGCGACAGCGCCGCCAGATTGGTCTCGGTGCCCGTCATCATCGTGTTGAGGTTGGCGACCATGCCGCGGAAGGCGTGACGGAAACGCTGATCATTGCCGCGGCGGGAGAAGTCGCCCTGCGCGGCGGCGCGCACCAGCAGGTCGATCTCGTCGTTGATCGCGCCGAGATTGCGCTTCACCTTGGCCATGGTCTCGGTCAGGATCGCCTTCTCGCCCGGGAACTGCTCCAGGTCGCGGCTCAGATCGCCTTCGGCATACTCGCCCATCAGCGCGATCAGCTGCTGCTTGACCGAGATATGGCTGTGCACCAGGGCATTGGTGTCGCGGACCATGCGCCCGTAGTCGCCCGGGAAGCGTGTCTCGTCCATGCGGAAGCTGATCCGGCCGGCGTCATGCTGCTTGGCCATCTCGGTCTGCGCCTGGATCACCGTGCGCAGTTCCTCCTGCATCTGCCGCATGTCGTTGAGCAGCGACGGCGCCTGGGTGCGCAGGAGTACGTCCTGCGACAGGTCGCCGCTGGCGATGCGGCGCACCACGTCGGCTGCGTAGGCGGGCTCGCCGCCGAGCTGGCGCATCAGGCTGTTGCGGACCAGCAGGCCGAGCAGGATGGCGGCGACGATACCGATCAGCATCCCGCCGAGGCTGGTCCATTCGCCCGACTGCGCGCGCGCCTCGCTCTCGGCCTTGCGCACCTGCAGCAGGGCGCGCTCGGCGTTCTCGTACTGACCGATCGTGTCGCGCAACCCGTCCATCTGCTGCTTGCCGACGCTCCGGAACGCGTCCAGCTGGGCGTCGTCGCTGTCGGCCGCGGTGGTGCGCATGTGCTCCACCGCCTTGCGCTTGGTCGCCATGAACTGCGTGTAGTCCTGCATCAGGGTCTGCAGGCGCGCCTGCTGCGCCGCGTTGTCCGCGGTCAGTTCCTTGGACTCCTGCCACTGTGCGCTGAACTCGCGTTCGCCGAGTTCGAGTGGCGCCAGGTAGGACGGATCGCGGGTCAGGGCGAAGCCGCGCGCGCCGCTCTCGATGTTGAGCAGGCTCACCAGCATGCGGTCGCCGAGGGTGATGACCTTGTAGGTGTGCGCGTCCAGCGCTGCCGCGCTGGTGAACTTGCGGAAGCCGATCAGGCTGGTGATGCCGACCAGCAACAACATGGCGATCACGCCGCAGAAGCCGATTGCCAGGCGCTTGGTGACGGTGAGATGATGGAAGGACACGCGAGATCTCCGGAAGATGCGAGAGAGCGGCGCTATCGGCTCCATTGCCGCAGGGACGGCAATGCAGGCACGGATCAGCGGGGAAGTTCGGGCAAAGACCCGCATCGGTATCGGCCGCGTTCCGTGGATCTTTAGGGCTGCGTTCGCCGATTGCGTCGGGCGCATCGCACATGCCGTTTTGCCTGCACGTAGCGCGTCGTGTGCCGTTTTCTACGCAAGCGCCGATCAAGCAGGAGTGAAGCGCGCAGCGTCCAATGCGTGAGTGCGGTGTGACGGAAAAACGGCCCGTGCGTTCTGCGTTCGACGGGATTTCCTGGATGGTGGCTGGCCTGCGCGAGGCCAGGCGGATGCTGCGAAAGGACCTGTGCGGAGGTCGTGCGCCGGTCCGATCGGCGGATGACGGACATAAAAAAAGCCGCGCGAGTGCGCGGCTTTTCTGTTGTTGCGGTGTCGCTGCGCCGGCGTAGCGCCGGTCGCCTCGCTCAGAACTTCGCGTCGAACTCCCCGGCGAAGCCGGTATTGACGATCAGCTTCTGCAGCGCGTCGCCGACCTTGAGGTTGCCGGCGACCACCTGGAACTGCTGTGGGCCGCGGTCGTCGATGCGGCCGAGGGTGCCGCCCTTGAAATCGGTGACGCGGCCACCGGCCTCGCGCACCAGCAGCACGCCGGCGGCGATGTCCCAGGCCTTCACGCCGGCTTCGAAGTAGGCGTCGCTGCGGCCGCAGGCCACATAGGCCAGATCCAGTGCCGCCGAACCGGTGCGACGGATGTCCTCGGCCTGCACCAGCAGCGCATCCACGCACTTGAGCTGGGGGCTGGTGCGCTTGCGCTCGCGCGGCGCGAAGCCGGTGTGGACCATGGCGCCGTTGAGTTCCTTGCGCTCGCTGACACGGATGCGGCGGTCGTTGAGCACGGCGCCGTTGCCGCGGCTGGCGGTGAACAGTTCGTTGCGGAGCGGGTCGAAGATCACCGCGTCGACCGGCTCGCCGTTCTCGACCAGGGCGATCGACACGCAGTAGTGCGGGAAGCCGCGCAGGTAGTTGCTGGTGCCGTCGAGCGGGTCGATCACCCACATGTAGCGGCCGCCGCCCTGCACGCCGCTTTCCTCGCCCATCACGCCGTAGTCGGGGTAGGCGCGGCGCAACTCCTTGACGATCACCTTTTCCGCATCGGCATCGACTTCGCTGGCGTAGTCCATGCGGTCCTTCTGCACCACGTTCAGTGCTTCCAGGCGGTTGATGTGGCGCAACAGCACGTTGCCGGCGAGGCGGGCGGCCTTGACCATGACGGTGACGGCGGGTTTTTGCATGGCAACGGCTCCCGAGAAGGCGGAGGTGGGTCTGGAGGAGGAAAAGAGCAGTCCGGCGCGAAGGCCGGCCGCACAGTTTACCATCTACGCCCCCGTTCGCTTCGCCTGCCGTGCCGCCATGACCGATTCCCTCCGTATCCGCTTCGTCCTGGTCGGGACCCAGCACCCCGGCAACATCGGCGCGGCGGCGCGCGCGATGAAGACCATGGGGCTGTCGCGGCTGGTGCTGGTGGCGCCGGAATGCGAGCTGGAGACCGAGGCCTACCGGCGTTCTGCCGGGGCCGAGGATCTGTTGCAGCAGGCGCCGGTGCTGCCGGCGCTGGCCGACGCAGTGGCCGATTGCCGGTTGGTGCTGGGCTGCACCGCGCGCAGCCGCCGCGTGTCGCTGGAGGAGTTGCTGCCGGCCGATGCCGCGCAGCGCCTGACCGCGACCAGCGCCGAACCGGCGGAGGTGGCGCTGGTGTTCGGCCGCGAGCGCACCGGCCTGACCAACGAGGAACTGCAGTTGTGCCATGCGGCCGTGCACATTCCTTCCGATCCGTCGTTCAGCTCGCTCAATCTGGCCGCGGCGGTGCAGGTGCTGGCCTACGAACTGCGCCTGGCGCAGCTGCGCGGCGCCGCCCCCGCGCCGGCGCCGGCACCGGGGTTTCGCGAGGCACCGGCCAGCCACGCACAGGTGGAAGGGCTGTTCGGGCAGTTGGCCGAGACCCTGGACGATATCGACTTCCACAAGGGCCGCGCCCCGGATTCGGCGATGCGCAAGTTGCGCCGGCTGTTCCTGCGCACCGAGCTGACCGAGCAGGAGGTGCGTCTGCTGCGCGGCGTGCTGTCCGATGCGCAGCGCATGGCGCGACTCGCCGGGCAGGCCGGAAACTGAGGCCAGGCAAGGCGCGAAGGCATCCATCGCGGCGCGCGCGCCGACGCGTGCGCCCAGGGCGGACTGCATGCGCGGCAGGCGCCATTCTGTGACGCTGTCACCGGCATGCGCTTTCGGCTAGGCTTTGCAAGGTCTACTTGGGGATCGTGGTTTGTCCAGTTCGCGTTGGCGGGTGGTCGTGGTGTGGCTGGCGCTGGCGATCTGCTGGCCCGCGTCCGTGCACGCGCGGCCCTCGGTCCTGGTGCTGGGGCGCATCAGCGACAATCCCAAGGCCCATTACGAGCAACTCAAGCCGCTGCTGGACTACGTGGTGCCGCGCATGCGCGAGGTCGGCATCACCTCCGGGCAGATCCTGATGGCCCGCGACAGCCAGCAGATGAGCAGTTACCTGCGTCGCGGCCGGGTCGACTGGGTCACCGAGACCGCTGCCACCGCGATGGCGCTGGAACAGCGCGGTGGCGCCAAGCCGCTGCTGCTGACCGAGCGCAACGGCGTGCGTCAGTACCACACCGTATTCTTCGTGCGCAATGACGCGCCGGTGCACGACCTGTCGGATCTGCGGGGGCGCACGCTGGCGCTGCAGAGCACGCTGTCCACCAGCGCCTACCTGGTGCCGATGATGACGCTGTTCGAGCGCGGCCTGCATCCGGAGATCCTGCTCTCGACCAAGGACCAGCCCTCGGCGGAAACGGTCGGTTACGTGTTCGCGCGCTCGGAACTCAACATCGCCGCCTTCGTGCACAAGCACCTGGTGGATGCCGGGGCGTTCAGCAATCTCGACTGGGACGACGATCGCCGCATTCCCCCCGCGTTCCGCCGCGACTTCCGGGTGATCTACCGCAGCGAACCGTATCCGCGCGCGGTGGAGATGGTGCGCAGCGATCTGCCCACGGACGTGGAGACGCGCCTGCGCGAGGTGCTGCTGCACGCCGCCGACGATCCGCAGGGGCGCGCGGCGCTGCGCCAGTTCTTCGGGACCTCCGGCTTCTACCCGATCGATCCGGCGTCGCAGAAACGCCTGGATGCCCTGCGCGCCGGCGTGGCGCGGGTGAGGCTGGAAGTGGAATGAAGACCATGCGTTTCGGGTTGCAGGCCAGGTTCCTGCTGGCCATGGGCGTGGCTGCGCTGCTGGTGATGGCGATCCTGGCCCTGCTGCTGGAGCGCCAGGCGGCGATGCAGCGCGAGGTGCGCACGCTCAGCGGCAACGCCATCCACAGCCTGTTCGACAGCAGCATGCGCACCCGCGGCGAATCGCTGGCGCGGCAACTGGCCGATTCGCTGGCCAACCCTGTGTACTACTCCGACCTGGATGCGATCGGCACGCAGGTGCGTGGGGCGCTGGGCTATGTGGCGGTGGCCTACGTGCTGGTCTACGACGCCGACGGGCGGCTGATCCACGACGGCAGCAAGGACCTGGTGGGCTACGGGCAGCGCATGCGCGGGCCGATGGCCGACGCCGCGATCCGCGCCAAAGGCCTGCTGGCGCAGGAGTCGCCGGAGTTCCTCGACGTGTCGATGCCGATCATGATCGGCGACCAGCGCGTGGGCGGGGTGCGGGTAGGCATGTCCTGGGCACGCGCGCAGGAGTACGAGCGCAAGGCCGGGCAGAACCTCGACCAGCGCCTGGGCGAACTGGGCAAGCGCCATCTCGGCTGGTTGCTGCTGTTGCTGGCCGCCCTGGGCCTGACCGCGGCGATGGTGACGGTCTACGTGCAGCGCACGCTGGTGGCGCCGTTGCGCTGGATGGCGGCGGCCGCGCGCCAGATCGAGGCCGGCAACTACGCGGTGGAGCGCCGCGACAGCGGCCGCCACGACGAGGTCAGCGAATTGCTGCGCGCGTTCGGGCGGATGAGCGAGGCCATCGCCCGGCACGACCGCGACGTGCGCCACATGGCCTACACCGATGCGTTGACCGGGCTGACCAACCGGCTCGCGTTCCGCGAGGCGCTGGACCATCGCATGCTGTCGGCGCGCGCCTCGCAGCGCAGGCTGGCGCTCCTGTTCGCCGACATCGACGATTTCAAGCGGATCAACGACACCCTGGGTCACGAGGCCGGCGATGAAGCCCTGCTGCAGTTCGCGCGGCGCATCCAGCTGGCGGTGGAGCAACTGGGCGGCGACGATGCGCTGCTGGCGCGTTTCGGCGGCGACGAGTTCGTGATCCTGGTGGAGGATGCGCAGGCGGCCAAGGTCGCCACCGCGCTGGCGCAGCGGCTGGTGCAGGAGCTGCGCGAGCCGCTGCGGATCCAGGGCCGCGAGGTGTTCATGGGTACCTCGATCGGCATCACTGTCTACCCGGGCGATGCCGAGGACGCCTCGGCGCTGCTGAAGAACGGCGACATCGCCATGTACCAGGCCAAGCTGGCCGGCAAGAACTGCCACCGCTTCTACAGCCGCGCGATGGACTATGCGGTGGAGCGGCGCGTGCACATGGAGCACGAGCTGCGCGGCGCCTGGGAGCGCGACGAACTCAAGCTGGCCTACCAGCCGATCTTCCGCACCCAGGACCGGCGCATGGTCGGCGTCGAGGTGCTGCTGCGCTGGCAGCATCCGGCGATGGGCACGATCTCGCCGACGGTGTTCATCGACGTGGCCGAGCAGAGCGGGCTGATCGAAAGCATCGGCCCCAAGGTGCTGCGCGCGGCCTGCAGCGAGGCCACCCAGTGGCGGCGCGCCGACGGCAGCGCCGACCTGTTCGTCTCGGTCAACGTCTCGCCGCGGCAGTTGCGCAGCGGCGATCTGCCCGAAGTGGTGGCCGAATGCCTGCGCGAGTCCGGGCTGCCGGCGGCGCAATTGCATCTGGAGCTGACCGAGACCGCGGTGATCGGCGACGAGCTGCAGGCGGCGAGCATGCTGGCGCGGCTGCATCGCACCGGCGTCAAGGTCTGGCTGGACGACTTCGGTACCGGCTTCTCCGGCCTGAGCCATCTGCGCCAGGTGCCGGTGGACGGGGTCAAGATCGACAAGAGTTTCGTCGCCGACCTGCAGCGCGACCCGGACGACCTGGCGCTGACCACGGCGATCATCGCCATGGCGCATTCGCTGGACATCACCGTGGTCGCCGAGGGCATCGAGCAGGAGACACAGTTCGAGTTGCTGCGCGAGCGCGGTTGCGAACTGGGGCAGGGCTTCTGGCTCAGCCGGCCGCTCAGCGCGGAGGAATTTCGTCAGCTGCTCGCCAACGAGGACGCACCGCCCGCCAGCGTGTGATCGCCGCTGCGGCGTCGTGGCCGGCGTGCGCTGTGCCTGCGGCGGTCCCGGCCAGGCGGGTCAGGGCAGCAGCGGGCGCTTGCCGCTGTCGCCGGCGATCTCGCGCACCAGCTTCGGCACGAGATAGCCGGACAGGCGCGCGGCCAGCCCCTGGTGCAGCGCCAGCGCGGTGGCATCGTCCACTTCGAAATGGGCCACGCCCTGCACCCGGTCCAGTTGGTGCAGGTAGTAGGGCAGCACGCCGGCGGCGAAGCTGCGCTCGCTCAGCGCGGCCAGCGCCTCCACGCTGTCGTTGACCCCGCGCAGCAGCACCGCCTGGTTGAGCAGGTGCGCGCCGGCCTCGCGCAGGCGCGCCAGCGCGGCATCGACGCCGGCATCGAATTCGTTGGCGTGGTTGGCGTGGATCACGAACGCCAGCGGCCACGGCAGCGTGCGCAGCCAGGCCAGCAACGGCGCATCGACGCGCTCGGGCAGCACCACCGGCAGGCGGCTGTGGATGCGCAGGCGCTTGAGCTGCGGCAGCGTCGCCAGCGCCTCGGTGAGTTCGGCCAGCTTCGGTGTGGCCAGCGACAGCGGATCGCCGCCGGACAGGATCACTTCCTCGATGCTGGGGTCGGCGGCGATAGCCGCCACCGCCGTGCGCCAGCCATCGCGCGCGGCGGTCTCGTCGGCATAGGGAAAGTGCCGGCGGAAGCAGTAGCGGCAGTGCACCGCGCAACTGCCGGTGGCCACCAGCAGGGCGCGGCCGCGGTACTTGTGGATCACCCCGTCGGCCTTCTTGGCTGCGGTGTCGCCGACCGCATCGAGGGCGAAGCCGGCGACCACGCGCTGCTCGTCGTCGATCGGCAGCACCTGGCGCAGCAGCGGGTCGTGCGGATCGCCCGGGCGCATGCGTGCGACGAAGCTGCGCGGCACGCGCAGCGCGAACTGCGTCGCAGCCTGTTCGGAGACGCCCAGCGCCTGCGGATCCAGGTCCAGCAGGGCCAGCAGCTCGCGCGGATCGCGCACGGCGTCGCGCCAGGCCTGCTGCCAGCGCGGCGGCGCGGCGGCGGGCAGGGGCGGGGACGGCTGCATCGGGCGGGGGGCTGCGGTTATCATAGGCGGTCATCACACGAGCGCCCGCCGTTGCGGCGGAGCTTCCATTCTATCCGGCCGGCCGCCGAACGCGGCGGGTTTGCCTTACCCGAGGAGTTTCAGATGGCCAGCTACGGCATGAACGACGTCAAGAACGGGATGAAGATCCTGGTCAACAGCGAGCCTGCGATCATCACCGATACCGAATACGTCAAGCCCGGCAAGGGCCAGGCGTTCACCCGCGTCAAGTACCGCTTCATCAAGTCCGGGCGCGTGGTCGAAATGACCATGAAGGCGACCGACAGCGTGGAAGCGGCCGACGTGGTCGACACCGACATGCAGTACCTGTACAGCGACGGCGAATACTGGCACTTCATGCAGCAGGAAACCTTCGAGCAGGTGCAGGCCGACAAGGCCGGCGTCGGCGACGCCGCCAAGTGGATCAAGGGCGAGGAGGATTGCGTGGTGACGCTGTGGAACGGCACGCCGATCCAGGTCACCCCGCCGAACTTCGTCGAACTGAAGATCGTCGAGACCGACCCGGGCGTGCGCGGCGATACCTCCGGCGGCGGCGGCAAGCCGGCGACCCTGGAGACCGGTGCGGTGGTGCGCGTGCCGCTGTTCGTCGGCCAGGAAGAAGTGATCCGCGTCGATACGCGTTCGGGCGAATACGTTTCGCGCGTCAAGTAAGTCGGCATGCCCGCGGCCGCAGCCGGCCGCGGGCATGCGCACGCGCTGGCGTGCGGCGGCCAGGCAGCGCCATGCGCCGGATCGCCGTGCGGCGGTGATGGACCACCTCGCTCCCAGGAAACGCCCGTGACGACCAGCCACGCCGACAGCGCCGACAGCAAGTACCCGCACGACCGCGTCGTGTTCTTCAGCGATGCGGTCTTCGCCATCGCCATCACCCTGCTGGCGGTGGAAATCAAGGTGCCTGGACACGCCGAGGTCGCGGCGGCCGGCGGCATCCTCGCCGCCCTGCACCGGATGCTGCCGCTGTTCATCGGTTTCGCGGTCAGCTTCCTGGTCACCGCGCTGTTCTGGAAGTCGCACCTGCAGCTGTGCCGGCACATCCGCCAGTTCGACGACCGGCTGATCTGGCTCAACGTGCTGCAGTTGCTGCTGATCGGCCTGCTGCCGTTCTCCACCGCGCTGTACTCGGACTATTTCGGCAGCCACGAGGCGTTCTCGGTGTACTGCGCGCATCTGGCGGCGATCGGCCTGGCCGGGTACTGGCTGCATGCCTATGCGGTGCGCAAGGAAGGCCTGGCGCAGCGGCTGGGCGCGCTGCAGGCGCAGGCGATGAAGCTGCGCGCGGCGGTCTCGCCGGTGGTGTTCGCGTTATGCATCCCCGTGGGCATGGTGGCACCGTGGCTGGGCCGCTTCGGCTTCCTGGCGGTCTTCCTGCTGCAGTGGGGGGTGATGCGCGTGTACCAGCGGCGCATCCGCCAGGCCCAGGCGGCACCGGCACCGTGACCCTCCCTTTTCTAGAGTCCCTGCGATGACCTCCATACCCGAATCCTGCGACCTGCTGATCGAAGCCGGCTACGTGGTCCCGATCGAACCGCATGCGGTGGTGCTGGAAGACCACGCGGTGGCGGTGCGCGGCAGCGAGATCGTGGCGGTGCTACCCACGGCCGAGGCACGCACGCGCTTCGCCCCCGCGCGCACCGTCTCGCGCCCGGACGCGGCGCTGCTGCCGGGGCTGGTCAACGCGCATACCCACAACCCGATGACCCTGCTGCGCGGCATCGCCGACGACCTGCCGCTGATGGTGTGGCTGCAGCAGCACATCTGGCCGGTGGAGACCGCGGTGATCGGCCCGGAGTTCGTCGCCGACGGCACCGCGCTGGCCATCGCCGAGATGCTGCGCGGCGGCACCACCTGCGCCAACGAGAACTACTTCTTCGCCGACGTGCAGGCCGCGGTGTACAAGCAGCACGGCTTCCGCGCGCGGGTCGGCACGGTGATCATCGATTTCCCGACCGCCTGGGCCAAGACCTCCGACGAGTACTTCGCCCGCGCCTGCGAGGTGCACGACCAGTGGCGCGACGATCCGCTGGTCGGCATCGCCTTCGCCCCGCATGCGCCGTACACGGTCAACGACGCCAACTTCGAGCGGGTGCGGATGCTGTCCGACCAGCTCGAGGTGCCGGTGCACCTGCACACCCACGAGACCGCGCAGGAAATCGCCGACTCGCTCAAGCAGTACGGGCAGCGCCCGCTGGCGCGGCTGGACCGTTTGGGCCTGGTCAACGACCGCCTGATCGCGGTGCACATGACCCAGCTCACCGACGCCGAGATCCACCTGTGCGCCGAGCGCGGGGTCAGTGTGGTGCATTGCCCCGAATCCAACCTCAAGCTCGCCTCCGGCTTCTGCCCGGCCTGCGCGCTGCAGCGGGCGGGCGTGAACCTGGCGATCGGCACCGACGGCTGCGCCAGCAACAACGACCTGGACATGTTCAGCGAGAACCGCACCGCGGCGATCCTGGCCAAGGCGGTGGCCAACGACGCCACCGCGCTGGACGCGGCCAGCACGCTGCGCGCGGCCACCCTGGGCGGCGCGCGCGCGCTGGGCTTCGGCGAGACGATCGGCTCGATCGAGCCGGGCAAGCAGGCCGACCTGATCTGCGTGGACCTGTCGGCGCTGGAGACCCAGCCGCTGCACAACGTGCTGTCGCAACTGGTGTACGCCACCGGACGCCAGCAGGTCAGCGACGTGTGGATCGCCGGCCAGCCCAAGCTCAGCCAGCGCGTGCTGGTGGACATGGACGTCGACGCGCTGGTCGCCAATGCGCGCGAATGGCGCGAACGTATCCGCAGCGTCCACGCCTGATCCGCTATGTTCGCCGTGCCGCGCCGCGTGCGCGGCCCCAACGAGAATCCGTTATGACCGCTTCCGCCGCCAACGCCTCCGCCAACTTCGATCAGGCCGAACTGGACAAGTTCGGCGCCCTGGCCACCCGCTGGTGGGATGCCGACGGCCCGCAGAAGCCGCTGCACGCGCTCAATCCTGTGCGTCTGCGCTACGTCGCCGAGCGCCTGCCGCTGCGCGGGGCGACGGTGCTGGACGTGGGCTGCGGCGGCGGCCTGCTCAGCGAGGCGCTGGCCAAGGAGGGTGCGCAGGTCACCGCGATCGACCTGTCGCCGGAGCTGATCAAGGTCGCGCGGCTGCACCAGTTCGAATCCGGGGTCGAGGTCGACTACCGCGTGCAGTCGGTCGAGGACCTGGCGGCGGCGCAGCCGGGCAGTTTCGATGCGATCACCTGCATGGAGATGCTCGAGCACGTGCCCGATCCGGCGGCGATCGTGCGCGCCTGCGCAACCCTGCTCAAGCCGGGCGGACAGCTGTTCCTGTCCACCCTCAACCGCACCCCGGCCGCGTTCGCTTTGGCCATCGTCGGTGCCGAATACGTGGCGCGGCTACTGCCCACCGGCACCCATCGCTACCAGGATTTCATCAAGCCGGCGGAACTGGCCGCCTGGTTGCGCCAGGCCGAACTGCAGCTGCGCGACGTCAGCGGCCTGGCTTACGAGCCGTGGCGCAATCGCGCGCGGCTGTCCTCGCGCACCGAGGTCAATTACCTGGCGTGTGCTGCAAAGCCGTGATTCGGGATTGGGGATTGGGGATTGGCAACGGCGGGTGCGCGTGGGCGTGATGCCGCTCGAGCGCGATGTGGCCCGTGGTTACCCGCGGGTGGTGCTGTTCGATCTGGATGGCACGCTGCTGGACAGTGCGCCGGATCTGCTGGCCGCGGCCAATGCGGTGCTGGCCGAGCATGGCCGTGCGGCGTTGACCCTGGCGCAGTTGCGGCCGGTGGTGTCGAAGGGCTCGCGGGCGATGCTCGGGGTCGCCTTCCCGGATCTGCCCGCCGCGCAGCGCGATGCGCTGATTCCGGCATTCCTGCGCTACTACGAGGCGCTGATCGGGCGCCATTCGCAGCCGTTCGACGGCATCCCGGAACTGCTGCAACGCCTGGAAGAGGCCGGCAGCGTGTGGGGCATCGTCACCAACAAGCCCGAGGCGCTGGCGCGGTTGATCCTGCCGCAGTTGCAGTGGGAGCAGCGCTGCGCGGTGCTGATCGGCGGCGACACGCTGCCCGAGCGCAAGCCGCATCCGCTGCCGCTGCAGGTCGCCGCGCAGCGCCTGAGCGTGGCGCCGCAGGAAGTGGTCTACGTCGGCGACGACGAACGCGACATCTTGGCCGCACGTGCCGCCGGTATGGCGTCGGTGGCGGTGCTGTGGGGTTACCGGCTGGACGAGGACGATCCGCTGGCCTGGCGCGCCGACGCGATGGTCGCCGCGCCGGCCGAGCTGTACGACGCCGCGGCCTGGCCGGTCAGCGCAGCCGCGTCCTGAAACCGCTGCTGTCGCCGCGTTCGCGGTGATGCACGACCGCCGCTTCGCGGCCTGCACGCCGACGCCGCTCGGCATCCACCGGTCGCGCACGTACACTGCGCGTTCTGCGCGGCAGCCGCGCTCGTTCTCCCATTGCGCGATGCCGTCGGCGCGCGCCTGACTCCGGATTCACCGATCGCATGAGCAGTTCGTCCGCCCTGGATGCCTTCCTCGACAAATGGCGCCGCCGCTGGCCGGAATGGGCCGTGGCCGAGGCGTTCGTGCCGGCGCCGCAGCGCGCCCGCACCGTGGCCTGGTTCGCGCTGCTGCAGGAGTTCGACGACATCCTCAACATCGCCGGCGACCCGCTGCCGGCCGACGCCAAGCTGGCGTGGTGGGGCGAGGAACTGCGCAGTTGGGCCGGGCAGCGTTCGCGGCATCCGCTGGGCCGGGTGCTGGAGCCAGTGGCTGCGCCGTGGACACAACTGGCCGAGGCCTTGCCGAGCCTGCCGCAGTCGCGCGCGGCCGCGGCCGACACCGCGCATGCGCTGGAGCGGCTGGAGCCGTTCGCGCAGGCGGTGGTCGCGGTCGAGCGCGCGTTGTTCGAGGCCTCGGCCGAGGGCGCTGCGGTGCCGGTCGCGCTGCAGGTGCTGGCGCAGCGCCTGGTCGAGGGCGGCGCCGCCACCGCGCCGCTGGCGCTGCGCGGCGGCGATGAGGCGCAGCAGCGGCAGCGCTGGGCGCAGGCATTGCTGAAGCCGTGGCCGCGCCGCGTGCGCGGGCCGCGTCCGCGGCGCATCCTGTCGGCGCTGGCGCGTGCGCGGATGGTGCAGCAGGCGGCCGCCATGCCCAGGCCGCCGGGACAGATGGCGACGCTGTGGCGCGCCTGGTGGGCCGGGCTGGGCTGAGCGACCAACACTCTTCGACTACGTCGGGTTGGCCCGCCAGGCCCAACCCGAAGGGCCGCGGTTGCGCGCGCGTCGCGGTGTCATCACTCAGGTCCGGACGGACGTCCACGTCCTCGCGCGTCCTTGCAACGGGTACGCGTAACCGCGACGCGGCATGCGCGGGCAGGACGACACGCGCCAGCCCGCGCCGCCGCCTGGCTTCAGGGCGCGCTGCCGGCGCCGCTGTTGGCGTACTCGTAGAAGCGATTGGCCGAGGTGCTGCAGTTGCTGCTGCAGTACGGACGGCCAATGGTCGAGGCGTTCCATGGCGCGCTCTTGCGGATGTGCTCGCCCAGCGTCGAGTCGCGGATCACCACCTTGCCGTTGGGCGAGGTGCCGTCGACGTAGTTGGACAGGCTGCCCACGCTCTCGTCCCAGGCCCGGCCCAGCCACACCGTGCCGCTGCCCGGATTGCCGACCGCATCGAAGGTGCTGCCGATCGCCAGGAAGCCGTAGCTGCTGCCCGGGCGGGTGCTGGGTGCGAAGATCACCCCGCCATCGTTGGCGCCGCGGCGGGCGGCGGTGTAGCGGATGGTGCTGCCGGCGAACACCGCCACGCCCGAGCCGAAGATGAAGTCGGTGTCGCCCTCGATGGTGCCGCCCTTGAAATAGGCGCGGATCACCGTGTTGGCGCTGCCGGCGCTGACCAGCAGGGTGTCCTGGTTGCCGGTCAGCACCACGTTCTCCAGCACTGCCTTGTCGCCGCGCAACGCCAGCGCCACCGCCGACTGGTTGCTGCCGCTGTAGGTGCCCTCGACATAGTTGTTGACGATCGCCAGGTTGCGCGCCTGGAACTGCGCCGCGCGCACGGTGACGGTGCCGCTGTCGGAGGTGCCGATGGTGCTGCTGGCGGCGTTGCTGGCGCACGGATGGGTGGCGCTGCCGGTGGGTTTCGGGGTGGGGTTGGCGTTGCCGAAACGGATCGTGGTGCTGGCCGGGCTGCCGCCGAGGCCGAACAGCGTGAGCGGCGGCGCCGCGGCGGGCACGCAGACCACTTCGGTGTAGGTGCCGGGCGCCACGCTGATGTAACGGCGCATGCTGCCACCGGCGGCGACCGCGGCGTCCACCGCGGCCTGCACGGTGCGGTAGCGGGTGCTGCCGTCGGCCGCCACCGCGTAGTCGGCCTGCAGCAGCGCAACGCCGGCGCTCGGATCCCAGTTGTCGGTGACCAGCGCGCCGATCGGTCCGGCCTGGGCCAGGTGGCGGGCGACGGTCTGATTGGCCGCCTCGCTGCTGGTCAGCTGCGGGCGCGACGCTGTGCCGGTCAGGGCCGGGGCATCGGTGACGACCCCGGCCGCCAGGGCGAGGGTGGAGGAAAGCAGCAACCAGCGCGATACGGTCATGGGAAGCCTCCGCTCAAGGATAAGGGCCCGCGGCAACGCTTGGAATGATACCGGTGTCATCCGGTCGCCTGATCCGGCGTCGTCAGCGGACCGGCGATGGTAGGGGCGTTCGCGCGCCGATGCCGGCCGATGTCGCAGCCAGAGCTCGGTTGTGCCGCTTCCATCACGATCGCGGATCCGCCGCACGTGCGGCGCGCCGGTTGGTGGGGGCGTGGAGGGCGATTCCCAGGCCAAAACGCGACGGCTGCAGGCGCTCCAGACCCGGCGCCGGCGGACGGTCGCCGCACTGCGGCATGGATCTGCGCGCCGTGTGCCACCCCACTTTCTGGCGTGACGGGGTCGTGAATTTGGATACGAGCGCCGTCGCGGCTTGCGCTACCCTCGACGCCGATCCCACTTGGAAGTCATCGATTGAAGCGCCTGTGCCGTTGGTGCTGCCTGTTGCTGTGCCTGGGGCTGGTCGGGTCGGCGCTGGGGCAGGAACTGCTGTTGCAACGGCTGGCCGCCGACCCTCCGGCATCGGAGGTGGTGGCGGGGCGTGACGATGCCGCGTTCGTCGACGCCGGTCATGGTGCGATCCTGTACGAGCGCAGCAAGCAGCCCACCTGGTGGCGGATCCGCGCCGACCATGCGATCGGTCGCGACGGCCAGCCGCAACTGGTGCTGCAGTCGCCGTATCTGACCCGGGTCGAGGCCTGGGTGCCGGGGCGCACCGGGCCGACCCGGCACGCGATCTACGGCGCCGACGCCGACCTGCGCTACTCCACCCGGGCCCTGGTGATCGCCTTGCCGCAGGGGTTGCCGGCCGGTGCCTCGATCTGGCTGCGGGTGCATGCGCCGGCGGCGATGCCGATGCCGGTGGGCATCGCGCCGCTGGCGCAGGTGCAGCGCGAGGATCTGCACTATGTCGGCTGGCGCGCCTTCATCCTCGGCTCGACCGCGGTGCTGGCGATCCTGGCGATCGCGTTGTGGGCGCGTCTGCGCGAGCCGATCTACGGCTACTTCACCGCCAACGTGATGTGCGTGCTGCTGTACCTGCTCGGCCTCGGCGGCGAGGCGCGCGCGGTGCCGGGCCTGGCCAGCGTGTTCGCGTCCTCGCCGACGCCGATGCGCATCGTCGCCGCGCTCGGCGGCTTCTTCATCATCACCTTCCAGCGTCGGCAACTGGAGATGCGGCGGCAACTGCCGCGGCTGGACCAGGTGCTGCGGCTGTGCGCGCTGTTCCTGCTCGGCATCGCCGTGGCCTGCCTGCTGTCGGACGCGGCGGTGCTGAGCGTGCTGGGCAATCTCGGGCTGATCGTCGGTGCGGCGCTGCTGCTGCCGTGTTGCCTGCTGCTGGCCTTGCGCGGGCAACGCTACGCCTGGCCGCTGCTGGCTTCGTGGACGCCGCTGTGGATGCTGTGCGTGCTGCGCTGCCTGGAACTGACCGGGTGGTTGCGCCTGGACGTGGCCGCGCCGGTGCTGGCGCATGGCATCAGCCTGGCGCTGGCGATCTCCTGCCTGCTGGTGACCTTCGGTCTGGCCGAGCAGATCCTGGAGCTGCGGCGCGACCGCGACCGCGCCAGCCGGATGGCGACGGTGGACGAACTCACCGGCATCCTCACCCGCGCCGCCCTGCAGCAGCGTCTGGCCGAGGCGCTGCAGGACGCCGCGCGCGGCGTCCGGCCGCTGGCATTGGCCTATATCGATATCGACCATTTCAAGCGCATCAACGACATCCACGGCCACGCCGGCGGCGACGCCTGCCTGCGCTGGGTCGCCGCCTGCGCGCGGGCGCGCCTGCGCAGCAGCGACACGCTCGGCCGCCAGGGCGGCGACGAGATGTTGCTGCTGATGCCCGGCGCCACCCTGGAGGCCGCGCGGCGCGTGGCCGAGGACATCCGCCAGCACGTCGCCGCGCAGCCGCTGCCGCGCGAAGGCCAGGCGCTGTCATGCACGCTGAGCGTCGGCGTGGCGCAATGGCAGCGCGGCGAGAGCGTGGCGGCGCTGTTGCAGCGGGCCGATGCCGCGCTCTACGCCAGCAAGGCCGCCGGCCGCAACCGCGTCAGCGTTTCCACCCCCAGCCACCACGTCACCCACCAGGAGCCTCAACCATGACTGCGCAGACCGATTTGCCCGCGTTCGCTCCCGATCAGTTGCAGGTCGGCGACATCCTGTTGCAACTGGGCTGCGGCCCGGTGTCCGAACTGATCGCCTGGTGCGGCGACAGTATCTACAGCCATGCCGCCATCGTCGCCGATCAGGGCGATCTGATCGAGGCGGCGGCCAGCGGCGTGCGCCGCTATCCGCTGTCGCAGCGGCTGACCGACACCACCAACTACCTGATCATCGACGCCTACCGGCCGCTCAGCTACGCCTGCGTGGCGCTGGACGACGCCGATCGCGCCAGCGTGCTGGCCAAGGCGCAGTCGCTGCTGGGCGTCCCGTACCCGCTGGACAGCCTGGCCACGCTCGGCCTGCTGGTCGCCATCCGCGGCAAGTGGCCGCAGCACTGGCTGGCGCGGATCGTGGTGCGCGAGGCGCTGGACCATCTGGTCCGCGACAACCCCTCGCACATGGTGTGCAGCGAAGTGGTATACCGCGCGCTGGCCGAATGCGATGCGACGCCGCCGGGCCGGCTGGCGCCGCAGATCGTGCTCAGCGGGCCGACCCATATGCCGTTCCCGCACCTGGACTGGAAGGCGTTGTGGGAGGAAGTGTGGCAACTGCTGCATCCGCACCGGCAGCAGGCGCTGGGCGATATCGCGCAGCGCCTGGCGGCGGTGGAGGGCGCACCAGCCAGCCTGGCCGCCTCGGCGCTGACCACGGTCGCCGACGACGACCTGCTCAGCCGCGCCAACGCGGTCCGCGCCGGCCTGGGCCTGCCGCCGCTGGCGCCGGTCACCGATCAGGTGGAAGACAACGGCAGCCTGCTGCGCGAAGCCGGCGAAGAAGCGCCGGGCGCGCCGTTGCCGCATCCCAATCCCAAGCTGGTCATGCCGCTGGATCTGGCCAACAGCCCCTCGCATGTGGTGCTGGGGCGCCTGCTTGAGGTGCCCACGTCGGCGTAGCTGAAAGGCTGCGCGCCAGCGCAGTGCGCGAGGCTGCGCCCGTACCCTCATCCGCCCCTTCGGGGCACCTTCTCCCGAGGGGAGAAGGGAGAGCGCTTGCCCCTCTCCCATTGGGAGAGGGGGCGGGATGAGGGTGCGGCCTCCCGGCCACGCGCGCCAACGCACCTGACCCACCAGCGCTTTACTGTTGCTTTGTCCGCTCCAGCACCAACAACGGATCGATGCGCACATCGAACCAATTCATCCCCCAATGCAGATGCGGCCCGGTCGCACGACCCGTGGCACCCACCGCGCCGATCACCTGGCCCTGGGCGATGCGGTCGCCGACCTTCACGTCGATTCGCGACAAATGCAGGAAGTTGGAACTGACGCCGTAGCCGTGATCCAGCAGCACGGTGCCGCCGGTCAGGTACAGGTCGGGAGCGGCGA
Source organism: Xanthomonas sp. LF07-6 (assembly GCF_034105445.1). NCBI lineage: Bacteria > Pseudomonadati > Pseudomonadota > Gammaproteobacteria > Lysobacterales > Lysobacteraceae > Xanthomonas > Xanthomonas sp. LF07-6. The sequence continues at coordinate 64,364 of NZ_JAXGGI010000001.1, read as the reverse complement.
AGGTGATGACGCCGGCGGCCGGGGCCTTGACCGGGGTGCCGGTGGGCACGGCGATGTCCATGCCCGAATGCCCGGCGCCGGGCTGGCCGTTGTAGACCCGGGCATTGCCGAAGCGGCCGCTGATGCGGCCCTGCACCGGCCAGATGAAGGGTGCGGCGAAATCGGTGCGCGGGTCGTCGCGGTCGCGCGCGGCGGTGACCTGGGCCTGTTCGCGCTTGATCCGCTCGGCGATCGCCGGCGGCGGGTTCACCGTCTTCGGCGGCACCCCGTTGACCTGTTCCAGCGGCCAGTCGCGCGGCGTCACCGCGATCTCGACCGTCTCAGTCCCGCCATCCGGGCGCTGCACGGCGATGCGCAGCGGGCCGCGCTCGTCGCGGCCGATGCCGAACACCACGCTGCCGTAGTCGCTGACTCGCAGGGTGCGTCCGGCGTACTGCACGCGGCTGCCGGGCGCGACCTTGCCGATCACCAGCGCGCCCTGCGAGGCGCTGCGCGGGAACACGCTGCGCGCTTCGGCGCCGGCCGTGGCCGGCGTCTGTGCGTGCAGCGCAGGGGCGAGCGGTGCAGTCAGCAGGGCCAGCGCCAATGCGGCGCCGGACACCAGGGCGCCGCGCATCAGCGGTCGAACGCCAGGCGCTGCCCGTTGGGGCTGCCGACCAGGCGGGTGCCGTCCCAGGCCAGCACGCCGTTGACCCAGGTCGCGGCGATCCTGGAGCGGAAGCTGCGGCCTTCGAACGGCGACCAGCCGCACTTGGACAGCACGTCCTCGCGGCGCACGGTGAACGCGGTGTCGTCGATCAGCACCAGGTCGGCGTGGTAGCCCTCGCGCAGGAAGCCGCGTTCGTGCACGTCGAACAGCAGCGCCGGCGCGTGCGCGAACTTGTGCACCACCTGGGCCACGCTGAGCCGGCCCTCGTGGACCAACTCCAGCGCCGCGACCAGCGCGTACTGCACCAGCGGCAGGCCCGACGGCGCCTGCGCGTACGGTTTGCTCTTCTCTTCCCAGGTATGCGGGGCGTGGTCGGTGGCGAGCACATCGATCACGTCCTCGGCGATCGCGCGGATCAGCGCCTCGCGGTCGCTGGCGTCCTTGATCGCCGGGTTGCACTTGATCAGGTTGCCGAGCGTGGCGTAGTCGGCGCGGTCGAAGCGCAGGAAATGGATGCAGGTCTCGGCGGTGATGCGCTTGCCCTGGATCGGGCCGGGGGTGAACAGCGCCAGCTCGTCGGCGGTGGAGATGTGCAGCACGTGCAGGCGGGTGCCGTGCTTCTTCGCCAGCGACACCGCCAGCTGCGAGGACTTCAGGCAGGCCTCGCGCGAGCGGATGTCCGGGTGCATGTCCGGGGTCAGCGCCTCGCCATACTTTTCCTTGAACGCGGCCAGGGTCGCGTCGATGGTCGGGGTGTCTTCGCAGTGGGTGATGATCGGCGTCGGCGCGTCGCGGAAGATCGCGTCCAGGGTCTGCGGGTTGTCGACCAGCATGTTGCCGGTGGAGGCGCCCATGAACACCTTGATGCCGGGCGCGGTCTTCGGGTCCAGGGTCTGGATCGCGGCCAGGTTGTCGTTGCTGGCGCCCAGGTAGAAGCCGTAGTTGCCCCAGGCGCGGCCGTGCGCGGCGTCGTACTTGGCCTGCAGCGCGGCGGCGTCGAGCGTCGGCGGGTTGGTGTTGGGCATGTCCATGAAGCTGGTCAGGCCGCCGGCCACCGCCGCCGCCGATTCGGTGGCGATGTCGCCCTTGTGGGTCAGGCCGGGTTCGCGGAAGTGCACCTGGTCGTCGATCATGCCGGGCAGCAGCCAGCGCCCGGCGGCATCGACCACGGTCTCGCCCTCGCGCGCGGCCAGCTGCGGGGCGATCGCGGCGATGCGGCCGTCGGCGATGCGCAGGTCGCCCTGGGTTTCGCGGCCTTCGTTGACCAGGCGCGCGTTGACGATCAGTGTGGAAGCGGACATCAGTGTTTTCCTTGGCAGCGGCAGGGTGGCGGCGCCGTGGGGTCGGGCACCGGGTCGAACCCGCCAGGATGGAAGGGGTGGCAGCGGCCGACGCGGCGGGCGGCCATCCAGCCGCCGCGCAATGCGCCGAAACGGGCGATGGCGGTCACCGCATACGCCGAGCAACTGGGCACGAAACGACAGCGCGGTCCCAGCAGCGGGCTGATGAAGCGCTGGTACAGGCGCAGCAGGGCGATGAGAGCGCGGGCGATCACATCACCATGATATGCCACTGTGCTGGACTAGGCGGGTCGCTCGGCGTATACGCCGCGTTGTTGCCGCGGGGGGTAGGGTAGGCTATAAAGGCCCGCTTTCCCGGGCCCCGGGAAGACCAAGGAAGAGCGTTCGTGGCTGCTAAAAAACCTGCAAAGAAGGCCGTCCAGGCCGCCAAGAAGCCTGCCAAGCCCGTCGCCAAGAAAGCGACGGTGTCCGCCGCCAGCAAACCGCTGAAGAAAGCCGCGCCTGCGAAGTCGGCAGCCAAGGCCGCGCCGGCCAAATCGGCCAGCAAGGCCGTGGCCAAGAAGCCGGCGGCCAAGCCGGTCGCTGCGTCGCCGGCCAAGTCCGCTCCTGCCAAGAAGGCGCCTGCCAAGCCGGTCGCACCGGCGAAGGCCGCCGCCAAGCCAGCGCCCGCCGCCAAGCCGGCAGCGAAGACGCCCGCGGCCAAGCCTGGCGCCAAGGTCGTCAAGACCGCGGCCGCTCCCGCCAAATCCAAACCGGCCACCGCCCCCGTTGCACCCGCGGTGACCACCTCCGTACCGAAGTCGGCGCCCAAGCCGGCTGCGGCCAAGCCTGTCCCGGTCAAGCCCGCCGCGCCTGCCGCAGCACCGGCCCCCAAGCCCGTTGCCGCCAAGTCCGCCGCGCCGTCGACCCCGCCACAAAAGAATCCCGTGTCCGTTTCGAAATCCTCCGCGAAAACCCCCACCAAGTCCGAATCCACCCCGAAGGCGCCGGTCGCCAAGCCCACCGGCAAGGTCGCCGTGGCCGTGACCGCCAAGTCGAATACGCCGGCCAAGCCGGCCAAGTACAAGGTGGTCGAGTACAAGACCGACGAGGCCACCGGCCGTCCGATCCTGCCCAAGGGCTACAAGCCGGCGGCGGACGAGGAGTACATGAGCGCGCTGCAGCAGGAGTACTTCCGCCAGCGCCTGCTCACTTGGCGCGCCGACCTGGTCGAGGAATCCAAGCAGACCATCGAGAACCTGCGCGACGAAGTCCGCGACATCGGCGACGAGGCCGAGCGCGCGACCCGCGAGACCGAGAACTCGCTGGAACTGCGGACCCGCGACCGCTACCGCAAGCTGATCGGCAAGATCGACAGCACCCTCAAGCGTCTGGACGCCGGCGACTACGGCTACTGCGTGGACACGGGCGAGGAAATCGGCCTGGAGCGCCTGGAAGCGCGTCTGACCGCCGAGCGCACCATCGACGCGCAGGAGCGTTGGGAACATCTGCAGAAGCAGCAGGGCGACTGAGTCCGCGCCGCCCCGGCGTGTCAAGGCAAGGCCCCGCTCGCGCGGGGCTTTGCGTTTTCGGCCCCCTCGTCAGGGCGAAGCGCCTGCCGTCTGCTGCCGCGAGTAGCGGTGGTGCCACTCTTGCTGCACGACCGCCCATCGATGCGCGATGCGCAGCCGAGCGCCTGTCCAGCCGCCGCGGCCGTTCGCGGCCGCGTGGACAGACTTCCGCTGGCAGGCGGGCCCATGCCGGCATGGACGACGGCGCCCTTCAGCGCACGCCGTTGATCAGGCCGCTTTGCGCGTCCTTGCGCAGTTGCACGCCGGGCAGGGCGAAACTGTCCAGGTCCTGCTTGGTGGCTGCAAGGTCCAGCCCGACGATCGCCGACGTCTCCGGATCGACCTCCAGGCCCAGTGGCATCGCGGCGAACTGCACGTAGTCGCGGCTGGCGTTCCATTGCGGCTGCCCGCCGATGGCCTGCAATACCGGATCGACGGGCGTACCGGCCGGCTGGCCGAGCAACTCGAACGGCAACGGCGCATCTGGAGTGGCGAAGGCGATCAGGTTGGTGACCCGGTCGTTGCGAAAGCGCACCGCCAACTGGCTGTAGCGGAGAGCGGTCGCCGGCCGCGGTTGCTGCGCCAGCAGCGCATTGAGCCCGCGCGGGTACAGATACACCACACTGAGCGTCTCCGGATGTGCTGCATCGCTGCGGGTGATGTCCGGCTGGCCCAGTGCGGCCAGCACCTGTTGTCTGCGCATGCCAAGCGCGACGGGTCCCAGACGCGCGCACGGAGGGGGCAGGGTGGCGGCGCTGCTGGTGCCTGCAAGGGCCTGATGCAGCGCGTGCGTGCAGGCCGCCGCATCGCCGCCGGCGGCATGGGCCTGCGAGTAGGCCATGCACAGCGCGAGCAGGCCGAACAGCGGGAAGAACCGGGATGCCATGAGAAATCTCCGTGACGGATGATGCGTGGCGAGGACGGGAGCGCTCCCGTCCTCGCCACGGGGGGAGTTAGTTGCCGTGCCAGCCTTCGCGCTGCCCGTCGGCGGTGATGAACGCGTTGCGCTGGTCGCTGCTCAACGATGACCACTGATCGGACGGATTCAGGCCCGAATTGGTGGTGATGGTGGTGATCATCTCCGAGGTCGGATTTTCGCCACTGCGCCTGCAGCGACGTCGCAAGCGCCTACGTGGCGGTTACATCCGCTGCGTCTTCGGCGCTTCTTCGCTGGAGCACGCCAAGGTCAGATCCAGGCGACGTACCGTCCAATGCGACGGCGTGTCCATCGTCCCCAGCGCATGGATGTGATAGGCGGGGCAGTCCGCATCTTCTTCTGGGTTGTTCTTGATGTCGCAGTTGCCTTCGATCAGGAAGGTGTTGTTCCCTTCGACACCGGTGCGGGCAAATTTCAATGCGGGGCAACTACCGAAGAGCCTCGACAGGGCGAGGTCGTTCTTCAGCACATACGCGATCGCCTGTTCTCCATCTGCGCGGGAAGAGGCTGGATTCGCCTGCAGCGATCCTGGCACGGCAATGGCGAATGCCAACGCCATGCGTATGCACGGTAATCCAAAGACTTTCATGTGGAGAACTTCAATAGGTGGTTGTCTGCCGGGTCGGCGGCGTCGGTGCCTAGTGCGATGCAACTCCGCGCCCGAGTCGAAAGTGGCGTTGCCAGTGCCGCCGTCTCCAGCCATGCCTGGCTTCGGGCGTCCACTGCCGCGTCACGGAAAAGCGAATGTTCCATTCGGCTGATTCCATCCATGTTTCATATGGGGGCCGCGCGTTTCGATGCGCGTCCATTTTCCAGAAGTGGGGTGAAACTTGATTCGGAAGAGATAATTTCGGAGGCTTCTTTCGTCTTCCTTTCTGTGTTTGCGGACTTTCCATCTTTTCTGCAAAATGCGTTCTACCGGTGCTGGTTGGTGGGAAGGTGATCCAATAAAATCAGTTGCTTGTGATCGGAATTTCAGTGCCGTGCGTGGCTTTGGAAAAGCTTTAAATGCGCCTGTCATGACGGTGTCGCATAATGGCGACTGTGGTACATCGCCATGTCGACGCCGACAATCAATGTCACTGCTTGAAAATTATTTCCATTATGTATCCTCGCTCAGTTCGATAACGGAGCGTCGCGCTTGAACGGTCATTCCGACGTGGCCGGATCGGGTGCGCGCAAACCCCGCCGTCGCTGGCGCTGGCCGATCCTGATCGCCCTGTCACTGCTGGCGGTCGTTGCGCTGGGGCCGCGGGTCAGCGTGGCCTTGCCGCAGGTGGCGGCGCCGGCGGTGCCGCAGGATCCGCTGGCGCTGCAGGCCTGGATCGATGCGCGCGAACGTGCCACGCCGGGGCTGCGCCCGGACAACCAGGCGCGGATCGTCTGGGCCGATCCGGCGCATCCCGGGCGCCGCGCGTGCGCCATGGTCTATCTGCATGGCTTCACCGCCAGCCAGGGCGAGGGCGCGCCCACCCACGTGCGGCTGGCGCGCAGCTTCGGCTGCAATCTGTATCTGCCGCGCCTGCCCGGGCACGGCCTGGTCGCAGCCGATGCGCTGCGCGGCGTCGATGCCGGCCGCCTGCTCGCGGGTGCGGCCGAGGCGCTGGCGGTGACCCGGGTGCTGGGCGACCGGGTGGTGGTGATCGGCAATTCGATGGGCGGTGCGCTGGCGACGCAGGCGGTGGCGGCGAATCCGCGCCAGGTGCAGGCGCTGGTGCTGTGGTCGCCGCTGGTGCGCGAGTACGGCGATCAGCTGCAGCCGATGTTGTGGCCGTGGGGCGCGCAGTTGCTGGCGTGGACGCACAACGGTGGCGATCCGATCCTGCGCTATCCGGTCGACAGCGCCTACTGGGCCGACGCCACGCACCTGGACGGCTACCGCGCGCTGGCGGCGCTGACCCGCGGCGGCATGCGGCCGGCGACCTATGCGCGGATCCATGTGCCGGTGTTCCTGGGCTACTACTATCGCGATCCGCAGCACCAGGACCGCACGGTGTCGGTGGCGGCGCTGCAGGCGATGTTCAAGCAGTTGGGAACGCCACCGGCCTTGCGTCAGGCAGTGGACTTTCCTGGGGCGGACAATCACGTGCTGGCCTCGCCGATCCGCTCGCACGCCGTGCCGGCGGTGTTCGCCGCCACCTGCCGGTTCCTGGCGGGGCAGGGCGGCCTGGTGCAGCCGGCCGGCGTGCCGGATTGCGCGCATGCCTGGGCCGACGACGAGGCGCAGGCGCGCGCGGTGGCGGCCGCGCGCTGAGCGCGGTCGTTGTGGCGAATGGAAGGATGACTGGCGCGGTGCGCACGCGCCGGCGCCAGGGTGCGTGATGCACGACCGGGCCGGGCTGTCTCGCGTCCGACCCACACTCGCCATCAGTCACCCCTACTGCAGGTCGCGCAGATCCAGATTGCGCAGCTTGGGCGCTTTCCAGCTGGTGACGCCGACCACGCCCAAGGTCACGCAGCCGCCAAGTACCACGGCGGGCACCAACCCGATCAGCCGCGCCATGACACCGTCGTAGAACGCACCCAGTTCGTTCGACGAGCCGATGAAGATGCCGTTGATCGAGGACACGCGGCCGCGCATCGCGTCCGGCGTGGCCAACTGCAGGATGGTCGAACGCACGATCACCGAGACACCGTCGCACATGCCGTAGGCGAGCAGGATCGCCGCCGACAGCCAGAAGTGCCGCGACAGGCCGAAGGCGATGGTGCACAGGCCGAAGCCGGCCACTGCCAGCAGCAGCACGCGCCCGGCATTGCGCTGCAGCGGGTGCCGTGCCAGCCACACGCCGACCAGGATCGAACCCAGCGCCGGTGCCCCGCGCAGGATGCCCAGCCCCTCGGGGCCGTAGTGCAGGATGTCGTGGATGAACGCCGGCAGCATCGACACCGCGCCGCCCAGCAGCACCGAGAACATGTCCAGGGCCATCGCGCCGAGCATGATCTGGTTGGAGAACACGAACTGCGCGCCTTCGGCGATGCTGCGGAAGATCGGTGCGCGCGGGCCTTCGTGCACCGGCTCGGACACGCGCAGCAGCCACAGCGCCAACAGCGCCGCGCTCGAGGCGCCGATGGCGGTGCCGTAGGCCAGGCTCTTGCCGCCCCAGCCGACCAGCAGACCGCCCAGCGCCGGGCCGATCACCATGCCGGCCTGGAACGCGACGCTGCCGACGCTGGCGCCGCGCGCATAGGCCTCGCGCGGCAGGACGCGGGCGAACAGCGCGTTGTACACCGGCGACAGAAACGCACGCGCGGCGCCGGTCAGGGCGATCGCCGCGTAGATCGGCCACACGCCCTGCGCCGCCAGCCAGCCGCGGCTCACCGCCAGCAGGACCGCGGCGGTGGCGACCAGGCCGACGCTGGCGAGCATGCCCAGGTAGCGGCGCGGCAGGTGGTCGACCAGGTAGCCGGCGAACGGGGCGATGCAGAAGAACGGCAGGATCTCGGCCAGCCCGATCAGGCCCAGCGAGAACGGATCGCGGGTGATCTCGTAGATATGCCAGCCGACCGTGACCGCGACGACCTGGTAGGACAGCATCGCCAGGATGCGGTAGGCCAGCACCAGGGCGAAGCCGGGGTGCGCCAGCAGCGTGCGCAAGGTCTGCGGTGGGGTGGGCAGCGGCGCGCTCATGCCTGCTGGGCGCGCGCGGTGTCCTGGATGAAGGCCAGCAGCGCGGCCAGGCCGTTGCTGCGGGTCGGTGACAGATGCTTGCCCAGGCCGATGGCGGCGACGAAGTCCGGCGCGGTGGCGAGGATGTCCGCGGCGCTGCGCCCGGAATAGACCCGCAGCGCCAGATAGATCAGCCCGGAGACGATCGCCGAGTCGCTGATCGCATGGAACACCAGGCGTTCGGCATTGCCCTCGGGCACGATCCACACCATCGACTGGCAGCCGTGCAGACGGTGCTCCTCGGTCTTCCAGTGCTCGGGGAAGGCGGGCAGCTTGCGGCCCAGGTCGATCAGGTACTGATAGCGCTCGGACCAGTCGCCGAAGAAGCCGAACTCCTCGGCGATGGCGGCCTGGGCGTCGGCGGGCGTGGGTTCGAGCGGAAAGTCGGTGTCGGTCATAGCAGTCCAAGATCAAGCGATGTAAAGCCCCTCTCCCTCCGGGAGAGGGGTTGGGGTGAGGGTGCGGGCGAAGCATCGCGAACTGTCGATGCGAGTCGCTTCGCGTCGTACCCTCGTCCACCCCTTCGGGCGTCTTGTAAAGCCCCTCTCCCCTCGGGAGAGGGGTTGGGGTGAGGGTACGGGCGCAGCTTCGCGAACTTGTCCATGCGAGTCGCCTCGCGCCGTACCCTCATCCGGCGCCCGTACCCTCATCCGCCCCTTCGGGGCACCTTCTCCCAAGGGGAGAAGGGAACAGCCGCGCTTCTTCTGACTGCGCGTGTGGTGTTCACCCGCGCTTCCAACGTACGCCCTGCGGCGTGTCCTCCAGGACAATGCCGGCGTCGGCCAGTTCCTGGCGGATGGCATCGGCGCGGGCGAAGTCGCGGGCCTGCTTGGCGTCGCTGCGGGCGTCGATCAGCGCCTGGATGCGGGCGTCGTCGTCGCTGCCGGCACCCTGGAACCAGACCTGCGGATCCTGCTGCAGCAGGCCCAGGGCCAGGCCGGCGCCGAGCAGGCGGCCCTTGGCCTGGCGCAGCGTGTCCGCACGTTGCGTGGCGTCGGCGGGGTCGGGGCCGCCGGCCGGCGCCGCCTCGCGCAGTGCCTGTCGCGCCTGGGTCGCCAGGCTCGACAGCACCGACAGCGCCAGCGGCGTATTGAGGTCGTCGTCGAGGGCCTCTTCGATCTCGGCCGGAATGACGGCTTCGGCGTCGATGGCCTGCAGATCGCGCAGCGTTCCGTACAGGCCGTCGAGCCGGGCCACCTGGGCCTGGATCAGGGCGTCGGACCAGTCCAGCGGCTGCCGATAGTGGGCACTGAGCAGCGCGCAGCGCAGCGCCTCGGGCGGGTGGCGCTCGATCAGGTCGTGCACGGTCTCGATGTTGCCCAGCGACTTGCTCATCTTGGCGCCGCTGAAGGTCAGCATGCCGTTGTGCAGCCAGACGCGGGCGAAGGTGGCGCCGCCGTGGGCGCATTCGCTCTGCGCGATCTCGTTCTCGTGGTGCGGGAACTGCAGGTCGACGCCGCCGGCATGGATGTCGATGGTCTCGCCCAGGTGCGCGGCGGCCATCGCCGAGCACTCGATGTGCCAGCCGGGGCGGCCGCGGCCCCATGGCGAGTCCCAGCCCGGCAGGTCGTCGCTGGAGGGCTTCCACAGCACGAAGTCGCCCGGATCGCGCTTGTACGGGGCGACCTCGACGCGGGCGCCGGCCAGCATCTCCTCCGGGTCGCGCCGCGACAGCTTGCCGTAATCGGCGAAGCTGGCCACCGCGAACAGCACGTGGCCCTCGGCGGCATAGGCGTGGCCGCCGGCGATCAGCCGCTCGATCATCGCCACGATGTGCGGGATGTGCGCGGTGGCCGCCGGCTCGATGTCCGGCGGAGTCACGCCCAGCGCGGCCATGTCCTGGCGGTAGATGGCCGCGAAGCGGTCGGTGATGGCCGAGATCGGCACGCCCTGCGCCTGCGCGGCGGCGTTGATCTTGTCGTCCACGTCGGTGATGTTGCGGGCGTAGCGCAGTTTGCCGTAGCGGCGCCGCAGCAGTGCCGCCAGCACGTCGAACACCACCGGGCCGCGGGCGTTGCCGATGTGCGCGTAGTTGTAGACGGTGGGGCCGCAGACGTAGAGCGTCGGGCCGGCCACCGGATCGAGCGGTTCGAAGGCGTCGACCCGGCGGGTCAGGTTGTTGTGCAGGCGCAGGCTCATCGGCATCGGCGGTGGGGAAACCGTCCGATTCTACCGGCAGCCGTCGCCAGGCGGGCGCGCGGCGCGCCTGTCGGCTCGCGTTCAGCCCGACGCAAGCCGCCATGCCTACACTCATTGGTCTGCCCTTGCGAAGCTGCTGCCGATGCGCCCGAACCCGTTGTTGCCGCTGGTCGGCATCCTTGCCTGCGCCGCCGCGCCGGCCTGGGCGCAGGACTCCGAGGCGCGCAATCGGGTGGTGGTGATCGAGAACGTCAAGCTGGACTATGCCCAGGTGCTGAACGTGGAGCCGGTCTACCAGACCCTGCGCGCCACCCGCACCGAGCAGCAATGCGACCCGGCCCCCGCGCCGGCCCCGACGGCGCCGGCGCCCAAGCCGGCCGAGGACGACAGCCGCTTGAACCGGTTGATGGATTCGGTGAAGGACATCTTCAGCCGCCGCCACGAGGAGCCGGCACCGCAGACGGCTGCGCCGGCCGCGGCGCCGCAGGGCGGACGCAACTGTCGGATGGTCGAGGTCGGCCGTGAGTTCCGCCGGCCCATCGCCTACGACGTGGACTATGTCTACAAGGGCACCAAGTACCGCTCGCGGCTGCCCGAGGATCCGGGCAACCGCCTGCGTATCCGCGTCTCGGTGGCGCCGTACGTGCCCGACGCGGTGGTGGTGCCGCCGCGCTGAGCGCCGCGCGCGCTTGCGCCTGTGGCGTGCGCGTGCGAGGATGCGCGCCGATGAAAGCGAACCTGCCCCAGCACGATCTCAGCGCCGCACGCATGGCCTCGGGCATGACGTCGCGCGCGCGTCGACCGGAATCCCACATTCTCGCTGGGTAACCGGAGCGTCGTGCCGTTCGTTCTGAAAACCCAGCCCGAGGCTGGGTTTTTTCGTTTTCATCGGCCGGAAAAGTTTCACCCGTAAAGAACCTCCCTGTAGAACGCCTCGCGCGTCCCCGCGTCCCCACCGCTGCAAAGGATCGATCGATGTCTCTGAAGCACTTCTTGAACACCCAGGACTGGAGCCGCGCCGAACTGGACGCGGTGCTGACCCAGGCGGCGCTGTTCAAGCGCAACCGCCTCGGCAGCGAGCTGAAGGGCAAGTCGATCGCGCTGGTGTTCTTCAACCCGTCCATGCGCACCCGCACCAGCTTCGAGCTGGGCGCGTTCCAGTTGGGCGGCCACGCGGTGGTGCTGCAGCCGGGCAAGGACGCATGGCCGATCGAGTTCGACCTGGGCACGGTGATGGACGGCGACACCGAAGAGCACATCGCCGAGGTGGCGCGGGTGCTGGGCCGCTATGTGGACCTGATCGGCGTGCGCGCGTTCCCGAAGTTCGTCGACTGGGCCAAGGACCGCGAGGACCTGGTGCTGAAGAGCTTCGCCAAATATTCGCCGGTGCCGGTGATCAACATGGAGACCATCACCCATCCCTGCCAGGAGCTGGCGCATGCGCTGGCGCTGCAGGAGCACTTCGGCACCCGCGACCTGCGCGGCAAGAAGTACGTGCTGACCTGGACCTACCATCCCAAGCCGCTGAACACCGCGGTGGCCAATTCCGCGCTGACCATCGCCACCCGCCTGGGCATGGACGTGACCCTGCTGTGCCCGACCCCCGACTACGTGCTCGACGAGCGCTACATGGGTTGGGCCGCGCAGAACGTGGCCGAGAGCGGCGGCTCGCTGAGCGTCAGCCACGACATCGACAGCGCCTACGCCGGCGCCGACGTGGTCTACGCCAAGAGCTGGGGCGCGCTGCCGTTCTTCGGCAACTGGGGCCCGGAGAAGCCGATCCGCGACCAGTACCAGCACTTCATCGTCGACGAACGCAAGATGGCGCTGACCAACAACGGCGTGTTCTCGCACTGCCTGCCGCTGCGCCGCAACGTCAAGGCCACCGACGCGGTGATGGATTCGCCCAACTGCATCGCCATCGACGAGGCCGAGAACCGCCTGCATGTGCAGAAGGCGATCATGGCGGCGCTGGCTGGCCAGGGCCGCCGGGATTCGTGATTCGGGATTGGGGATTCGCAACATCGGCTTCCCTATCCGTTCTTACTTTAGTCAACCGCAGAGAGACTCCCCCATGTCGCAGCAATCCGCTTCCACGAATCCCGACTCCCCAATCCCGAATCCCGGCCTCAAGGACATCGTCCTCGCCTTCTCCGGCGGCCTCGACACCAGCTTCTGCATTCCCTACCTGCAGGCCAAGGGGTATGCGGTGCACACCGTGTTCGCCGACACCGGCGGCGTGGATGCCGAGGAGCGCGACTTCATCGAGAAGCGCGCCGCGGAACTGGGCGCGGCCAGCCACGTTACCGTCGACGGCGGCCCGGCGATCTGGGCCGGCTTCGTCAAGCCGTTCGTGTGGGCGGGCGAGGGCTACCAGGGCCAGTATCCGCTGCTGGTGTCGGACCGCTACCTGATCGTCGATGCCGCGCTCAAGCGCGCCGAGGAGCTGGGCACCAAGACCATCGCCCACGGCTGCACCGGCATGGGCAACGACCAGGTGCGCTTCGACCTGGCGGTCAAGGCGCTGGGCGACTACGAGATCGTCGCGCCGATCCGCGAGATCCAGAAGGAACACACCCAGACCCGCGCCTACGAGCAGAAGTACCTGGAGGAGCGCGGCTTCGGCGTGCGTGCCAAGCAGCAGGCCTACACGATCAACGAGAACCTGCTCGGCCTGACCATGTCGGGCGGCGAGATCGACCGCTGGGAAGCGCCGGGCGAGGGCGCCCGCGGCTGGTGCGCGCCGCGCAGCGCGTGGCCGACCGAGCCGCTGACGGTGAAGCTGAAGTTCGTGCAGGGCGAGGCGGTCGAACTCGACGGCAAGGCGCTGCCGGGCGAACAGATCCTGGCCAGGCTCAACAAGCTGTTCGCGCCCTACGGCGTGGGCCGCGGCGTGTACACCGGCGACACCGTGATCGGCCTGAAGGGCCGCATCGTGTTCGAGGCGCCGGGCCTGGTGGCGCTGCTGGCCGCGCACCGCGCGCTGGAGGACGCGGTGCTGACCAAGCAGCAGAACCGCTTCAAGCCGGACGTGGCGCGCAAGTGGGTGGAGCTGGTCTATGAAGGCTTCTACCACGACCCGCTGAAGACCGACTTGGAAGCCTTCCTGAAGTCGTCGCAGGCGATGGTCAACGGCGAGGTGACGCTGGAGACCCGCGGCGGCCGCGTCGACGCGGTGGCGGTGAAGTCGCCGCACCTGCTCAACGCCAAGGGCGCGACCTACGCGCAGTCGGCGGACTGGGGCGTGGCCGAGGCCGAGGGCTTCATCAAGCTGTTCGGCATGAGTTCGACGCTGTACGCGCAAGTGAATCGCTGACGCTCCGAAAAGCCCCTCTCCCTCCGGGAGAGGGGTTGGGGTGAGGGTCCGGGCGAAGCCTCGCACTAGTTGGTTGCGCGAGCTTCGCCAGGATCTTCACCTGCTGGCGCGATTGGCTTCACCAGGCTTCGCTCGTACCCTCATCCGCCCCTGCGGGGCACCTTCTCCCGAGGGGAGAAGGACCTGTCTGATGGACCTCATGCACGCACTGCGCATCAGCACCGACAAGCAGGAACTGGATTTGCCGTTGATCCATCGCTTCCTAAGCGAGCAGGCCTATTGGAGCCTGGGCATCCCGCTGGACACGGTGCAGCGGGCGATCGCCGGTTCGCTGTGCTTCGGCGGCCATCTCGATGGCGTCGGGCAGGTGGCGTTCGCCCGGGTCATCACCGACGGCGCGACCTTCGCCTATCTCGCCGACGTGTTCGTGCTCGACGCCTATCGCGGCCGCGGCTACGGCAAGCAACTGGTGGCGGCGGTGATGGCCCACCCCCAACTGCAAGGCCTGCGTCGCTTCATGCTCGCCACCTCCGATGCGCATGCGCTGTACGCCCAGTATGGGTTCGCCGCGCCGGCGCGGCCGCAGTCGTTGATGGAAATCGCCTATCCCGATCTCTACCGCACCAGCACCACGGCAGCCTGACACACCATGACCGATCTGCTCACCTCCACGCTCGATCACCTGCAGGCGCTGGTGTCCTTCGACACCCGCAATCCGCCGCGGGCGATCGGCACCGATGGCATCTTCGACTACCTCCGCGCGCAACTGCCCGGCTTCGCGGTGGAGGTGGTCGACCACGGCGCCGGCGCGGTCAGCCTGTACGCGGTACGCGGCACGCCGAAGTACCTGTTCAACGTGCACCTGGACACGGTGCCGGATTCGCCGCACTGGAGCGCCGATCCGCACGTCATGCGGCGCCTGGACGATCGCGTGGTCGGCCTTGGCGTGTGCGACATCAAGGGCGCGGCGGCGGCGCTGCTGGCCGCGGCCAATGCCGGCGACGGCGATGCCGCGTTCCTGTTCTCCAGCGACGAGGAAGCCAACGACCCGCGCTGCATCGCCGCGTTCCTGGCCCGCGGTATTCCCTATGAAGCGGTGCTGGTGGCCGAGCCGACCATGAGCGAGGCGGTGCTGGCGCACCGCGGCATCAGTTCGGTGCTGATGCGCTTCGCCGGCCGCGCCGGGCATGCCTCCGGCAAGCAGGATGCCGCGGCCAGCGCCCTGCATCAGGCAATGCGCTGGGGCGGCCGTGCGCTGGACCACGTCGAGTCGCTGGCGCATGCGCGCTTCGGCGGGCTGACCGGGCTGCGCTTCAACATCGGCCGGGTCGAGGGCGGGATCAAGGCCAATATGATCGCGCCGGCGGCGGAGCTGCGCTTCGGTTTCCGGCCGCTGCCGTCGATGGATGTGGATGCGTTGCTGGCGACCTTCGCCGGCTTCGCCGAGCCGGCCGCGGCGCATTTCGAGGAGACCTTCCGCGGGCCGAGCCTGCCGTCGGGAGACATTGCGCGCGCCGAGGACAAGCGCCTGGCCGCGCGCGACGTCGCCGATGCGCTGGAGCTGCCGATCGGCAACGCGGTGGACTTCTGGACCGAGGCCTCGCTGTTCTCCGCCGGCGGCTACACCGCGCTGGTCTACGGCCCGGGCGACATCGCCCAGGCGCATACCGCCGACGAGTTCGTGACGCTGGAGCAACTGCAGCGCTACGCCGCCTCGGTGCACCGCATCATCAACGGCGCGCGCTGAGCCGCGCGCCTTTCCACGTCGCCCGGACCGATCCTGCGATCGGCTCCACCCTGGATTCCTTCGGACATCGCCCCACGCCATGCACGCCAACCGCCAAACCCGCCAGACCATCGTGCGCCTGCTCTCGAGCATGGCCAGCGCGAAGGAGATCAGCCAGTACCTCAAGCGCTTCTCGCAACTGGACGCCAAGCGCTTCGCCGTGGTCAAGGTCGGCGGCGCGGTGCTGCGCGACGACCTTGAGGCGCTGACCTCCTCGCTGTCGTTCCTGCAGGAAGTGGGCCTGACCCCGATCGTGCTGCACGGCGCCGGCCCGCAGCTGGACACGGAGCTGTCCGCCGCCGGCATCGACAAGCAGACTGTCAACGGCCTGCGGGTGACCTCGCCGGAAGCGCTGGCGATCGTGCGCCGGGTGTTCCAGGCTTCCAACCTGAAGCTGGTCGAGGCGCTGCAGCAGAACGGCGCGCGCGCCACCTCGATCACCGGCGGCGTGTTCGAGGCGCAGTACCTGGACCGCGATACCTACGGGCTGGTCGGCGAGGTCACCGCGGTGAACCTGGCGCCGATCGAGGCCAGCCTGCAGGCCGGCTCAATCCCGGTCATCACCAGCCTGGGCGAGACCCCCAGCGGCCAGATCCTCAATATCAACGCCGATTTCGCCGCCAACGAACTGGTGCAGGAACTGCAGCCGTACAAGATCATCTTCCTCACCGGCACCGGCGGCCTGCTCGACGAACAGGGCCGGGTGATCGATTCGATCAACCTGTCCACCGAGTACGACCACCTGATCGCGCAGCCGTGGATCCATGGCGGCATGAAGGTCAAGATCGAGCAGATCAAGGACCTGCTGGACCGGCTGCCGCTGGAGTCTTCGGTGTCGATCACGCGCCCGGCCGACCTGGCCAAGGAACTGTTCACCCACAAGGGCTCGGGCACCCTGGTGCGGCGCGGCGAGAAGGTGCTGCGCGCCACGGCGTGGGGCGAACTGGACCTGCCGCGGCTGAAGACCCTGATCGAATCCAGTTTCGGCCGCACCCTGGTGCCGGACTATTTCGACACCACCAAGCTGCTGCGCGCCTACGTCAGCGAGAACTACCGCACCGCGGTGATCCTCACCGACGAGGGTGGCTATACCTACCTGGACAAGTTCGCGGTGCTCGACGACGCGCAGGGCGAGGGCCTAGGCCGCGCGGTGTGGAACGTGATGCGCGAGGAAACGCCGCAGCTGTTCTGGCGTTCGCGCCACAACAACCAGGTCAACATCTTCTATTACGCCGAGTCCGACGGTTGCTTCAAGCAGGAGAAGTGGAAGGTGTTCTGGTACGGCCTGGAGACCTTCGAGCAGATCCAGCACTGCGTGGCGCATTGCGCGACGCGCACGCCGACCCTGCAGGGTTGAGCGGCGCCTTCGTCATGACCGTTCCCATCTCCAGCATCGATCCCGTGCTGCCCGAGGCCTGGCGCCACGTGCCCACACTGCGCGGCCGCCACGTCAGCCTGGAGCCGCTGCAGGCGGCGCACGCCGAGGGCTTGCGCAACGCCGTACGCGGCAGCGGCCTGGAGGCGCTGTGGTACACCAACGTGCCAGCGCCGGAGCGGGTGGACGCCTACGTCGCCGCCGCGCTGGAGGTGCAGGCGCTGGGCCGGGTGCTGCCGTTCGTGGTGCGCGATGCGCAGGGCGAGATCGTCGGCAGCACGCGCTTCTACGGCCTGGATCCGCAGGTGCCGACGCTGTCGATCGGCTACACCTGGTATGCGCCGCGGGTGCAGCGCAGCGGCCTGAACACCGAGGCCAAGCTGCTGCTGCTCGGGCATGCTTTCGACACGCTCGGCTGCCTCAGCGTGGTGTTCGAGACCAGTTGGTTCAACCACGCCTCGCGCACCGCGATCGCGCGGCTGGGGGCCAAGCAGGACGGCGTGCTGCGCAACCACAAGCGCCACGCCGACGGCACCCCGCGCGACACCGTCATCTTCTCCATCATCGATACGGAATGGGCCGGGGTGAAACGCCACCTGCAGTTCCGCCTGGATTCGCACGCATGAGCACTTCCATTCATTCCATCGGCATCGTCGGCGCCCGTGGCCACACCGGCGCCGAACTGATCCGCCTGATCGCCGCGCATCCGCAGTTGCGGCTGGCCTTCCTGTCGTCGCGCGAGCTGGACGGGCAGCGCGTCGACGCCCACCACGACGCTTACCAGGGCGAACTGCGCTACGAGAATCTCGACCCGGAAGCAGTGGCGGCCAAGCGTGCCGACGTGGTGGTGCTGGCGCTGCCCAACGGCAAGGCCGCGCCCTACGTGGCGGCGCTGGATGCGGCGGTCGCCGCCGGTGCGCCCGACCCGGTCGTGGTCGATCTGTCCGCGGATTACCGCTTCGACCCGGCCTGGTACTACGGCCTGCCGGAACTGACCCGCGTCGGCTATGCCGGGCAGCGCCGCATCAGCAACCCGGGCTGCTACGCCACCGCGATGCAGCTGGCGATCGCGCCGCTGCGCGAGCAGCTCGCCGGGCCGCCGCAGTGCTTCGGCGTGTCCGGCTATTCCGGTGCCGGCACCACGCCGTCGGACAAGAACAACCCGGCGCTGCTGCACGACAACCTGATGCCGTACGCGTTGACCGACCACATGCACGAGCGCGAGGTGTCCGCGCAGCTTGGCGTGCCGGTGGAATTCATGCCGCATGTGGCGCCGCATTTCCGCGGCATCACCATGACCGTGAACCTGTGGCTGCAACAGCCGCTCAAGCTGGACGCGGTGCAGCAGCTGTATCGCACGCGCTATGCCGGTGAGCCGCTGATCGAGGTGATCGACGAGGCACCCTGGGTCAGCCGCATCGCCGGCCGCCACGGCGTGCAGCTCGGCGGCTTCACCCTGGCCCCGGGCAACAAGCGGCTGGTGCTGGTGGCGACGCTGGACAACCTGCTCAAGGGCGCCGCGACGCAGGCGATGCAGAACCTCAATCTGGCGCTGGGCGTGGACGAACTGACGTCGATCCCGCGGATGGACGCGCCGCAGTAGGGCGCCACCTCAGCGCGGCATCCATCACCGCCGCAGCGCGCCGCTTTCCGAATCCCCAATCCCCATTCCCCAATCCCGGCTCTCCAATGACCAATCTGCTCTGGCAAAAACCCGGTGTCGCCGTCGACACGCAGATCCAGGCCTTCCTGGCCGGCGACGACGTGCTCCTGGACCGCGAGTTCTTCCTGCACGACATCGCCGCCAGCGGCGCGCACGCCGAGGGCCTGCAGCGCATCGGCATCCTGTCCGCCGACGAACTGGCCGGGCTGCAGCGCGAGCTGGCGGTGCTGGCCGAGGATTTCCGCAGCGGCGCGTTCGTGCTGGATGCGCGCTTCGAGGACGGCCACTCGGCGATCGAGGCGCGGCTGACCGAGCGCCTGGGCGATGCCGGGCGCAAGATCCACACCGGGCGCAGCCGCAACGACCAGATCCTGGTCGCCACCCGGCTGTGGCTGAAGGACAAGTTGGCGTGGCTGGCGCAATTGAGCGCGGAGATCGCCAAGGTGGCGCTGGACCGCGCGCAGGCCGAGCGCGACCTGCCATTGCCCGGCTACACCCACATCCAGCGTGCCGTGGTGTCCTCGGCGGGCATGTGGTGGGCGGGCTGGGCCGAGGCCTTCCTCGACGATGCCGTCCGCGCCCGCGACACCCTGCGCCTGGTCGACTGCAATCCGCTGGGCACCGCCGCCGGCTACGGCGTCAACCTGCCGCTGGACCGTGCCCACACCACCGCCGCGCTGGGTTTCGCGCGCCTGCAGGTCAGCCCGATCTATGCGCAGCTCTCGCGCGGCAAGTTCGAGATGGCCGCGCTGGAAGCGCTGGGCAGCGCCACCCTGGATCTGCGCCGCCTGGCCTGGGACCTGTCGCTGTTCACCAGCGGCGAATTCGGCTTCGTCGCGTTGCCGGCGCAGTACACCACCGGCAGCTCGATCATGCCCAACAAGCGCAACCCGGACGTGATCGAGCTGATGCGCGCCACCCACGCCAGCGTGGCTGCCGCGCGCACCGAGATCGAGCAGTTGCTGTCGTTGCCGTCGGGCTATCACCGCGACCTGCAGAGCAGCAAGGGCGCGATCTTCCATGGCTTCGGCCGAGGCCTGTCCGCGCTGGAGCTGCTGCCGGCGCTGCTGGCCAACCTGGAGTGGCGCGAGGACAGGCTGCGCGCGGCGATCGATTCGGGCATGTACGCCACCGACGTGGCGGTGGAAGCCGCAGTGGCCGGTGTGCCGTTCCGCGAGGCCTACCAGGCCGCCGCCGCGTCCGCCGACAGCGCTGGGCAGGGGCGCACGCCGGAAGGCAGCCTGGCCGCGCGGGTCTCGCCCGGCGCTGCCGCCGATCTGCGCCTGGACGAGCTGCAGGCGCGCTGGCACGCGCTGGACGCTTGATTGCCTGTGGGAGGGCTTCAGCCGCGACGCCTCGGCGCTAACGCGTCGGGGCTGAAGCCCCTCCCACAAAAAGCATTCGCTGCGACGCCGAACATGCAAACCGATTGCAGAAGGAACACCGTACGATGAAGCACTACCTGGTCCTGGCGATGCGCAAACCGAGCTTCGACGAGCGCGTGGTCGCGCCGCATCAGGCCTTCCTCGACGACCTGCGCGCACGCGGCCTGCTGGCGCTGACCGGCGGCTTCAGCGACCGCAGCGGCGGCGCCTACCTGCTGCAGGGCGTGGACGACCTGGCGCAGGCGCAGGCGATCGTCGCCGCCGATCCGCTGGCGATCCACGGCAGCTCCGACCTCACCGTCTACGAATGGAACACGCGCTGATCCCATGACCTCGCAGACGCCATCGCCCTTCGTCGAACAACGCCTGCCGCCGTGGCGGCGCGCGGTGCTCAAGGTCGGCAGCAGCCTGTTGGCCGCCGACGGCGGCGGGCTGACCCCGCGCTTCGCGCTGGGCCTGGCGCAGTTCGTCTCGGCCAACCTGGCGGCCGGGCGCGAACTGGTGATCGTGTCCTCCGGCGCGGTCGCCGCCGGGCGCGCCATCGTGCCCAAGGCCGCCGAGGCCGGTGCGGCGCTGGCGGCACGGCAGGCGCTGGCCGCGCTCGGCCAGGCGCAGTTGATCGCGCTGTGGCAGCGCTTCTTCGAGCGGCCGGTGGCGCAGGTGCTGCTGACCCACGACGACCTGCGCAACCGTCGCCGCTACCTCAATGCGCGCGCCACGCTGGGCGAACTGTTGCGGCTGGGCGCGCTGCCGGTGGTGAACGAGAACGACACCGTCTCGGTGGACGAACTCAAGCTCGGCGACAACGACAATCTGGCCGCGATCGTCGCCGCCCTGGTCGATGCCGATGCGCTGTTCATCGCCACCGATATCGACGGCCTGTACACCGCCGACCCGCGCCGCGACCCGCAGGCACAACCGCTGCACGAGGTGCAGGAACTGAGCGCGGCGGTGCTGGCCATGGCCGGCGGCAGCGGCAGCGGCGTGGGCACCGGCGGCATGCGCACCAAGCTGGAGGCCGCGGCCAAGGCCGGCGCCGCCGGCATCGAGACCTATCTGTTCAACGGCCGCAGCGCCGAGGTGCTGCGCGGCCTGGCCCAGGACAGCCTGCGCGGCACCCGCATCCATGCCGCGCGCACCCGCATCGCTGCGCGGAAGTACTGGCTGCGTCACGTGCCGGTGGAACCGGGAGCGATCCTGATCGATGCTGGCGCTGCCGCCGCGCTGCTCGACAAGGGCGCCTCGCTGCTGCCGGGCGGCGTGGCCGGTGCTGTGGGCGAGTTCCGCCGCGGCGACATGGTGGAGGTGCGCCTGCGCGACGCGGCCGGGGAACGCTGCCTGGCGCGCGGGGTCAGCCAGTACGCGGCGGTGGACATCCGCCGCATCGCCGGCCGCCACTCGCGCGACATCGAGGCGATCCTGGGCTACAACTACGGCGAGAACGTGATCCATCGCGACGATCTGGTGGTGGTGCGGGAATCGGGAGTCGGCAATGGGGAGTCGGCGTAACTGCGTCGAGCCCCGCACCAGCCGCGACGGCGCCGCGGATTCTGCTCCAATGTGCGCGCCGCCTTTCATTTCCCAACGTAGCGCCTAGCCTTTTCGAATCCCGAATCCCGAATCCCGAATCCCGAATCCACCGGAGCCGCCCAATGACCTCCATCCGCACCCAGGCCCTGCACTGCCGCGATGCCGCGCAAGCGCTGGCGCAGTTGTCGTCGCCGGCCAAACAGGCGCTGCTGGAGGCGATGGCGGCGGCGCTGGAGGCGGATGCCGAAGCGATCCTCGCCGCCAATGCGCGCGATCTGGAGGCGGCGCGGGCCAAGGAGGTCGGCAGCGCGATGCTCGATCGGCTGGCGCTGGACCGCAAACGCCTGGACGGCATCGCCGCGGCGCTGCGCGAGGTGGCGGGCCTGCCCGACCCGGTGGGGCAGGTAACCCGCGACGACGTGCGCCCCAACGGCATCCGCGTGCAGAAGATCCGCGTGCCGCTGGGCGTGGTGGCGATGATCTACGAGGCGCGCCCCAACGTTACCGCCGACGCCGCGGCGCTGTGCATCAAGGCCGGCAACGGGGTGATCCTGCGCGGCGGCTCCGAGGCGATCCACTCCAATACCGCCATCGCCGCATCACTGCGCCGGGCGCTTCGCGCCGCCGGCATCGGCGAGGCCGCGTTGACCCTGGTCGAGGATCTGCGCCGCGAGACCATGCTGGAGCTGCTGCAGCTGAACGACATCGTCGACCTGGCGATCCCGCGCGGCGGCGAGGGCCTGATCCGCTTCGTCGCCGAACATGCGCGGGTGCCGGTGATCAAGCACTACAAGGGCGTGTGCCATCTGTTCGTGGACGCCTCGGCGGACCTGGCGCTGGCGGCGAAGCTGCTCATCGACGGCAAGACCACGCGGCCGGCCGCCTGCAATTCGCTGGAAACGCTGCTGGTGCACGCCGACGTGGCCGCGCGCTTCCTGCCGCTGGCGGCGCAGGCGCTGCGCGAATGCGGCGTCGCCCTGCGCGGCGATGCCGCCACCCGCGCGCTGCTGCCGGACATCGACCCCGCCAGCGACGACGACTACGCCGCCGAATATCTGGACCTGATCCTGGCGGTGGCGGTGGTGCCCGACCTGGACGCGGCGATCGCACACATCCGCCGCTACGGCTCGGACCACACCGAAGTCATCGCCACCGCCGATGCGGCCAACGCCGAGGCGTTCGTGCAGGCGCTGCGCGCGGCGGTGGTGATGGTCAACGCCTCCTCGCGCTTCTCCGACGGCGGCGAACTCGGCCTGGGCGCGGAGATCGGCATCTCCACCACGCGCCTGCACGCCTACGGCCCGATGGGCCTGGAAGCGCTGACCGTGGAGCGCTTCGTGGTGCGCGGCGAAGGCCAGGTGCGGCACTGAGGCGCTGCGATCCTGGTCGGTCGGGCGCCTGAGCTGCCTGGCAAGGGAGTGATCTGCGTCGTGTCGGTGGAGCTGGGGCAGGGCAGCCACCTGGGCTGATTGGCATAGCGTGCCTGCGCGCTCGCGTGCCCGCGGCGCCAACGGCGAGGGTCGGCGACCCAGCCTTTGTCACTTGCCGAGTGAGGCGCCGTCGCCTAGCGTCGCGGATTCGCCTCCTTTCGGGATCCAATGCTCATGCGCCGCCTCGCTCCCTGCCTGCTCGCCGCTGCCGTCGCCCTCGCCACCGCCGGCACCGCGTTCGCCCAGACCGCGCCGATGACCCCGGACATCACCGGCAAGCCCTTCGTCGCGCCGACCGCGGCCAACGACTACATCAAGCGCGAGGTGATGATCCCGATGCGCGACGGGGTCAAGCTGCACACGGTGATCGTGCTGCCCAAGGGCGCGCACGGCGCGCCGATGCTGCTGACCCGCACGCCCTACGACGCCAGCGGCCGTGCCAGCCGGCTGGCCTCGCCGCACATGCGCGATCTGCTGCCGCAAGGCGACGAGGTGTTCGTCGACGGCGGCTACATCCGCGTGTTCCAGGATATCCGTGGCAAATACGGCTCGGAGGGCGACTACGTGGTGACCCGGCCGCTGCGCGGGCCGCTCAACCCGACCAAGGTCGACCATGCCACCGACGCCTGGGACACCATCGACTGGCTGGTCAAGCACGTGCCCGAATCCAACGGCAAGGTCGGCATGATCGGTTCGTCCTACGAGGGCTTCACCGTGGTGATGGCGCTGGCCGATCCGCATCCGGCGCTAAAGGTGGCCGCGCCGGAGAGCCCGATGATCGACGGCTGGATGGGCGACGACTGGCTCAACTACGGCGCCTTCCGCCAGGTCAACCTGGACTACTTCACCGGCCAGATGACCCGGCGCGGCAAGGGCGAGGGCATCCCGCGCCAGGGCTACGACGACTACAGCAATTTCCTGCGCGCCGGCTCGGCCGGCGACTACGCCAAGGCCGCCGGGCTGGAGCAGTTGCCGTGGTGGCGCAAGCTCACCGAGCACCCGGCCTACGATGCGTTCTGGCAGGAGCAGGCGCTGGACAAGGTGATGGCGCGCACCCCGCTGAAGGTGCCGACGATGTGGCTGCAGGGGCTGTGGGACCAGGAAGACATGTGGGGCGCGATCCACAGCTACGAGGCGATGGAGCCGCGCGACACCGGCAACGACAAGAACTACCTGGTGATGGGGCCGTGGCGGCACAGTCAGGTCAACTACGAGGGCGCCTCGCTGGGCGCGCTGCAGTTCGACGGCGACACCGCGCTGCAGTTCCGCCGCGACGTGCTCAAGCCGTTCTTCGATCAGTACCTGGTCGACGGCGCGCCCAAGGCCGACACGCCGCCGGTGCTGATCTACGATACCGGCGCCAACCACTGGGACCGCCTGCAGCGCTGGCCGCTGAGCTGCGCGCAGGGCTGCCCGGCGCAGAGCAAGCCGCTGTACCTGGAGGCCGGCGGCCGCGTCTCGTTCGAGGCGCCCCAGGCCGGGCAGGGCGAGTACACCGAGTACGTGTCCGACCCGGCCAAGCCGGTGCCGTTCGTGCCGCGCCCGGTGGTGTTCGGCGACCGCGACATGTGGACCACCTGGCTGGTGCACGACCAGCGCTTCGTCGACGGCCGCCCGGACGTGCTGACCTTCGTCAGCGAACCGCTGCAGGCGCCGCTGCGCATCGCCGGCGCGCCGGAAGTGCACCTGCAGGCGTCCACCAGCGGCAGCGACAGCGACTGGGTGGTGAAGCTGATCGACGTGTACCCGGACCAGATGGCGTCCGATCCGAAACTGGGCGGCTACGAATTGCCGGTGTCGTTGGCGATCTTCCGCGGCCGCTACCGCGAAAGCTTCGAGCATCCGGCGCCGCTGACCCCGAACCAGCCGCTGGCCTACCGCTTCGGCCTGCCCACCGCCAACCACACCTTCGAGCGTGGCCACCGGGTGATGGTGCAGGTGCAGTCGAGCCTGTTCCCGCTGTACGACCGCAATCCGCAGACCTACGTGCCGAACATCTACTTCGCCAAGCCCGGCGATTACCAGAAGGCGACGCAGCGGATCTGGCACACGCCGCAGCAGGCCAGTTTCATCAGTTTGCCTGTGTACTGAGCCAGAGAGTGCCGCACCGGCGGCGCGCGACGCCACGCGTCGCGCTGCCGACCGTCCAGGTTCGGTGGGCCGATCGTCATGACAGGGCCGGGCGCTGCGCAGGCGCGCTGGCCGCATGGTGTCGCCTGCGCCTGTCGATGCAATCGTTTGCCGGCGCGGTTCGGCGAACGCAGCCGATGGAGGGACGCACGCAGCCGCGCAGAACCGGGCCATGCCGGTGGCGTCATTTTTTATTGCTTTGCGCAATAACCTTGAAAAACCCGCAGCGGGCTTTGTGAAAAAAGCGTCGCTGGAGTGTGGTGCTAAACACAGTTGTGTCACGTATTTGTGCCGATTTATTGCCCATGTGTGTCGTCGTTGGCAAAGATCGGTGCGTGCAAACGGAAGGGGGGACCGCGTAACGCCAGTTCTCTGGCGGGTATGCGGCACGATCGATCCGGACCTGAAGGTGGCACCTCGCAATGCAGGCGAGGCATGTCGGCGCAGTGTCACTGCACATGGTGTTGCCGTCCTGCCGTTCGAACTGTTTGGCTTTCACAAGGAGTGCCCGTGATGTCATTGGACACCGCCCGTTTGTCTCGTTCGCCCCGTCACGTGGCGCATTGCCGCCGCCGGCCTCATCCCCGGGTTTCTCCCTCGCAACGACCCCGACGCTAGCTGCGTCCACCCCGACGTGGCGCGCGGCAGTGCGTGCGCTGCGTTGCTTGATCACCGATCCAAAGCTTGTCGTGGACCGATAGGGCCGCGTAGGTGAGGTGTTGCCTGCGCATCGGCCGGCACGGCGCCCAGGCGCGTCGATTGCCCCAGGCCATCGGCTCACGCTCGCCCGCTTCCGCCCATCCTCGCGAAAGGAGTGTTCGTCATGAGTATCCAGGTCAAGGTTGTCCCGCACGATGCGGACCCCGCGCGCGCCCAGGCTATCCCGCTGCCATCAGACGGTGTAGTTCATCTGGATCAGCCCAGCCGTGTGGTGCTTGACATGCCGCCTGATGATATCGCGGCGTACACGCGTGAGGGCGATGATCTGATCGTGCGGATGAAAAGCGGCGAAATGCTGCGCGTTGCCCACTTCTTTGATCCAGCCCCTGAACCAAGCCAATTGTTCCTGACTCAGGAAGAGCGTCTGGTTGCGGTGCAGTTCTCCGGCACTGGCGAAGCAGGCGCATTGCTGGGCACATATGCGCCATTGAGTGTCGAGGCAGGATTCGAGTCACTGACTGCGGCGGGCATAGGCGCATCATCTGGCGGCCTCCTCGGGCCATTGCTGCTGGCTGGCGGGGTAGCGGCGGGCGCTGGCGCACTGGGTAGTATGAGCAAGCAGGACGACAGCAACCTGATCGCGCAGCCGCCGGCCTCGCCGCCCCCAGCGTCGCCCGTGCCGCCAGCGGCCGCCAGCAACTTGCGCATCGCGGAGAACGGCTTGCAGTTGACCGGAGCCGCGCAGGCTGGTGCCTGGGTACACGTCGACACCGATGGCGACGGACAGGTGGACCATATCGTGATGACCGAAAGCAGTGGCACCTTCGTTGTTGCCCTGCCTACTCCGTTGATCGATGGAGAAATGGTCTCGGTCGTGGTGATCGATCAGGTGGGCAATACCAGCCCGCCAGCGATGGTGCAGGCGCCGGACGTCACCCCGCCCGGTGCGGCCGGCAACCTGCAAGTGGCGCCCGATGGCAGCAGCCTCACCGGCACCGCGGAGGCAGGCGCGACGGTGGGTGTGGATACCAATGGCGATGGCGTGCCGGACGTGACCGCCGTGGTCGGCAGCGACGGCACCTTCACGGTACCGCTGCAGCCGCCACTCACCAATGGCGAACCGCTGACGGTGGTGGTGACCGACACAGCCGGCAACACCGGCCCCGGCGCCAGCGTCAACGCGCCCGACACCACGCCGCCGGCGGCGGCCGGCAATCTGCAGGTCTCGGCCGATGGCGGTAGCCTCACCGGCACCGCGGAGGCGGGCGCCACAGTGGGCGTGGATACCAATGGCGACGGCGTGCCGGACGTCACAGCCGTGGTCGGCAGCGATGGCACCTTCACCGTGCCCTTGCAGCCGCCGCTGACCGATGGCGAGACCCTGACCGTGGTGGTGACCGATCCGGGCGGCAACACCAGTCCGCCGGCCAGCGTGCAGGCGCCGGATCTGCTGGCGGCACCGGTCATCGACGCCAGCAACGGCAGCGTCATCGCCGGTACCTCGGAAGCGGGTGCGACCATCACCCTGACCGACGGCAATGGCGCACCGATCGGCCAGGCCATCGTCGATGCGTCCGGCAACTGGAGCTTCACCCCGGCCACACCGCTGGCGGACGGCACGGTGATCACGGCAGTCGCCAGCAATGCCGCCGGCACGGTCAGTCCGCCGGCGACCACCACGGTGGACGCGGTGGCACCCGCGGCACCGGTGCTGCAGCCGAGCAACGGCATGGAGATCAACGGCACGGCGGAGGCCGGTGCGACAGTGACGGTGACCGACGGCAACGGTGCGGTGATCGGGCAGGCCGCGGTCGATGCGTCCGGCAACTGGAGCCTCGTCCCCGCCAGTCCGCTGCCCGACGGCACGGTCATCACCGCTGTCGCCACCGATGCTGCAGGCAACGCCAGCCCGCCGGCGACGACCACCGTCGATGCGCTGGCGCCGGCCGCGCCAGTGCTGCAGCCGAGCGATGGCAGCGCGATCGTCGGCACGGCGGAGGCCGGCGCGACGGTCACCGTCACCGACGGCAACGGCACGGTGATCGGCCAGACCACCGCCGATGGCGCCGGCAACTGGAGCGTCACACCGGGCACGGCCTTGCCGGACGGCACCGTGGTCAACGTCGTCGCCACGGACGCGGCCGGCAACGTCAGCCCGCCCGCATCGCTCACCGTGGATGCGCTGGCACCGGCGGCGCCGGTGCTGCAGCCGAGCAACGGCACGGTGATCGTCGGTACCGCCGAGGCGGGGGCGACGGTGACGGTGACCGACGGCAACGGCACGCTGATCGGACAGACCACTGCCGATGGCGCGGGCAACTGGAGCGTGACCCCGGGCGCCGCGTTGCCCGATGGCACCGTGGTCAACGCCGTGGCCACCGATGCGACCGGCAACGTCAGTCCGCCGGCGACGACCACGGTGGATGCGCTGGCGCCGGCGGCGCCGGTGCTGCAGCCGAGCAATGGCACGGCGATCGTCGGGACTGCCGAGGCGGGTGCGACGGTCACCGTCACAGATGGCAACGGCAACTTGATCGGGCAGACGACGGCCGATGGCGCCGGCAACTGGAGCGTGACCCCGGGCGCCGCGTTGCCGGATGGCACGGTGGTGAATGCTGTGGCCACCGACGCGGCCGGCAATGCCAGCCCGCCGGCTTCCGCCACGGTCGATGCGCTGGCACCGGCTGCGCCGGTGCTGCAGCCGAGCAATGGCACGGCGATTGTCGGTACGGCGGAGGCGGGTGCGACCGTCACGGTGACCGACGGCAACGGCACGCTGATCGGGCAGACCACCGCCGATGGCGCCGGCAACTGGAGCGTCACACCGGGCACGGCCTTGCCGAACGGCACGGTGGTAAATGCCGTGGCCACCGATGCCGCCGGCAATGTCAGTCCTCCGGCGACCACCACGGTGGATGCGCTGGCACCGGCGGCACCGCTGGTCACGATCAGCCTGGACGGCAGCCTGCTCACCGGCACCGCCGAAGCCAACGCGCAACTGCGTGTGGTGGTGAACGGCGATACCGCCAATCCACTGTTGATCCAGGCCGATGGCAATGGCGCCTTCAGCCTGCCGCTGGTGCCGGCGCTGGTGATCGGGCAGGCACTGTCGGTGGTGGCGGTCGATGCCGCCGGCAACGTCAGCCCGCCCGCACTGCTCACTGCCCCGGATCTGTCGCCGCCGCTGCTCAGCGTGCCCGAGGCCGGCGATACCTGGATCAACGCTGCGGAAATCGGCGACGGCATCCAGGTGGTGGTGCAACTGCGGCCGAACATGCTGGTCGGCCAGGTGGTCACCGTGCATTTCGCCGGCCAGAACGGTTACGTGGTGGATGTCCCGCATACGCTCACCAGCGGCGACCTCGCTGCCGGCAACGTGGTGGTCTCGGTGCTGCCGCCGAGCGGCGGCGCCGCGTTGCCGCAGGGCGCCGCGACGGTCACCGCCGATCTCAACGGGGGCCCGGCCTCGTCCTCGGTCGGCTTCACCATCGATACGATCCCGCCGGCCACCCCGGTGCTGTCGCTGGTCGCCAATCTGCTGACGATTTCCAGCGAACCGGGCACTGCACTGACGGTCAACGTCAATGTGGGCGGCGTGCAGGCCACGGCCACGCTGACGGCCGACAACAGCGGCCTGGCCTCGCTGGATCTGCTCACCGGCCTGGACATCGGCCTGAGTTGGTCGCAGTTGTTGAACGCGCAGGTGTCCGTAGTGGGCGCCGATCCGGCGGGCAACACCAGTTCGGTCGCCTCGCTGGGGGTTGGCGCCAACATCGCGCAGCCGCTGACGCTGGGCGACTTCGGGCTGGACTTCGCATTGCTGCCGGCGACCTTCGGATTCAGCGGCAACGCCGACCCCAATGTCAGCCTGGCGATCCGCGTCATCACTCCGGCGCTCAATGTCGAACTCACGCCCATCCAGGCCGACGCCAATGGTGACTTCGCCTTGAACCTGCTCAGTCCCAGCGTCCTGAGCCAACTCGGGCTCACCGCGTCCGGCGTGCTCAACCTTGGCGCGCAGGTCGCCTTCGAAGTGGTCGCCACCGACACGCTGGGCAACGACAGTGCGCGCTATGGCATCAGCCTGTCCGGTAGCGGCGCGGCCCTGAGCATCGGCACCATCAGCGTGAACGGCACCGGCGGCATCGACATCCTGTCCGGCGCCGACGGCAGCAGCGAGCGCATCCTCGCCGGCGACGGCAGCGACCTGATCTTCAACATCGGCAGCGGCGATCAGGTGTTGGCCGGCAATGGCGACGACACCATCCAGATCACCGCGACCAACTTCACCAGCATCGACGGTGGCGCCGGCTTCGATACGGTGCTGTTCGCCAACGGCATCGACCTGGACTACAACGCGGCAGGCGTGGGCACGCTGTCCAACATCGAGCGTATCGACCTGGGCAAGGGCGACTCCGGAAGTACCCTGACCCTGACCGCGTCGGAGGTGCTGGCGATCACCGACGGCAACGATACCTTGCAGATCACCGGCGACAGCGCGGATGTGCTCAACGTCGTCGGTGCCGTCGACAGCGGCACAACACAGGCGATCGATGGCATCACCTACCACGTCTACAGCTTCGGCAGCGCCACGTTGCTGGTGGAGGACAACAC
Organism: Xanthomonas sp. LF07-6; assembly: GCF_034105445.1. Taxonomy (NCBI): domain Bacteria; kingdom Pseudomonadati; phylum Pseudomonadota; class Gammaproteobacteria; order Lysobacterales; family Lysobacteraceae; genus Xanthomonas; species Xanthomonas sp. LF07-6. Next base: position 34,232 of record NZ_JAXGGI010000001.1, on the reverse strand, counting down.
GCTTGCGGTGGTGACGGCCTGATGGGGGAGACCTGCACGCACGGCCGGCGCGTGCGCCGGCCTGGCCGGGCGGCCAGCGCCTGCGTCTGGCTGTTGCTGGCGGTGCCGCCAGGTGCCTTCGCCATGTCGCTGGCCCAGGCGGTGCAACAAGGCCTGAGCAGCGAGCCGCAACTGCGCGCGGCGATGGCCGAGGCGGCACGTGCCGCCACCGACGTGCGCATCGCACGCAGCGGCTACTACCCGGCGTTGTCGGTGGGCGCCGGGCCCAAGGCAATGGATCCCGGCGAGGTGGTCTACGACGTCAACCTCTCGCAGATGCTGTACGACTGGGGCCGTGTGTCGAGCAGGGTCGCGGCGGCACGGGCGCAGCAGCGCGGGCAGGACGCCGGGGTGGAGGTCGCCGCCGACGATGCCGCGCTGGCGATCGTGGACGTGTACCTGGACGTACTGCTGGCGCAGCAGCGGCTGCAGGCGGTGCAGGCGCACCTGCAACGCCTGCAGGCCATCGCCGACCTCAGCGAAGCGCGCAGCGGTGGCTACGCCGATCGCAGCGAACTGGAGCGCACACGGCTGGAACTGGCGCGCGGGCAGGACCAGTTGGCGTCCGAGCAGGGCACGCTGCAGGAGGTGCGCAACCAGTTCCTGTTGCTGGTTGGCACGGAGGCCGAGGGTCTGCTCGAACCGGACCTGCCGGACCTGCCGCAACTGGCGCCGGCGCAGCTGGCGCGGACGGTGGACGCCTCGCCCTTGCTGCGCAAGGCCAACGAACAGGTGCGTGCCGCCGAAGCGGAAGTGCGCGAGGCCCGCGCGGCGTTGAAGCCGCAATTGAATCTGGAAGCCGCCGCGCTGCGCCGCGACGTCGGCGGGCGCCTGCAGAACGATTCGACCATTTCGCTGCGCCTGAGCATGGACGTCTTTCAGGGCATGTCGACGTTCCTGCGCCCGCAGGCCGCCCGGCAGCGCCTGGAAGCGGCGCAGTGGAACGTGGATGCCGTGCGCCGCGAGATCCTGCGCACCGTGCAGACGCTGGCCGATGCCGGCGATGCGCTGCGCGGGCGCGAGCAGGCACTGCTGCAACAGGCGCAGCAGGCGGTGGAGGTGGCCGAGCTCTACCGCGAGCAGTTGAGCGTGGGCCGGCGCGAGGTGATCGAACTGCTCAACGTACAGCGCGAGCGGCTGGAGGCCGAACGTCAGTTGATCGCGTTGCGGATCGAACGTAAGCGCCTGCGCTGCCGTGCCGCGGCGCAGGTCGGGGCGTTGCAGGCCATGTTCCGGGAGAGCGCCCATGCAGGTTGAGGACAATTCGGCGGTGTCGATCGGCGCCCCGCAGGCAGCGGACGTGGATGGCCTGCGGCCTGGCCTGTTGTTGCTGTGCCAGCGCCTGGGGCGGCCGTTGACCGATGCCGAACTGGTGGATGGCATTGCGCTGGATCAGGGGCGACTGCCCTTGCAGTTGGTCCCCCGGGCACTGCGCCGTGCCGATCTCAATGCCGACGTGCTGGACTATCCGCTCGCGGGGATGGACGGCTATCTGCTGCCCGCGCTGCTGTTGCTGCACGATGGTCGCACCCTGCTGCTGGAGGCGATCGAGTCGGAGAATGCTCGGGTGCTGCTGCCGCATGCCAGTGGCGGCGAGCAGACCATGCCGCTGTCCGAAATGGAGCGGCTGTACAGCGGCTCGGCGGTATTCGCCAAACCCCGCTTTCGCGACGATGGACGCATCGGCGGCTATGCCGGCAGCGACGCGGAGCACTGGTTCTACGGCCCGCTGAAGAAGTTGTGGCGCTCTTACGCCGAAGTGGCGACGGCGGCGATGGTCGCCAACCTGCTGGCGATCGCCACCGCGCTGTTCGCAATGCAGGTCTACGACCGCGTGGTGCCCAACGCGGCCTTCGATACCTTGTGGATCCTCGCCAGCGGCGTGGTCCTGGCGATCGTGCTGGAAGGCGTGTTGCGCACCCTGCGCGGGCAGTTGCTGGCGGTGCTGGGCAAGCGCCTGGATCTGCAGTTGTCCACGCTGCTGTTCTCGCGCGTGCTGGCCATGCGCATGGCGGCCAAACCGGGGTCGATGGGAGCCTTCAGTACGCAGGTCCGCGAGTTCGAGTCGGTGCGCGAGTTCTACACCACGTCCAGCGCAGCGCTGATCAGCGATTTGCCGTTCGTGGCGATCTTCCTAGCCATCATCGCCTTGATCGGCGGCCACGTGGTGTGGGTGCCGCTGGTCGCCTGCGTGTTGATGGTGCTGCCCGGGCTGCTGGCGCAGCGCCTGCTCGGCGCACTGTCGCGGCAGAACCTGCGCGAGGGCGCGATGAAGAACGGCCTGCTGCTGGAGGCGTTCGAGCATCTGGAATCGATCAAGGCCGCGCGTGCCGAGGGTCGCTGCCAGGGCCTGTGGGAGGGGCTGACCGCGCAACTGGCGGCCTCGGCGATGAAGACCCATTCGCTGACCACCGCGCTCAGCTATGCCGCCTCGGTGGTGCAGCAGCTGGCCTACGTCGGTGTGGTGGTGTTCGGCGTCTATCGGATCCAGCAGGGCGAGATGACCGTCGGTGCGCTGGTGGCCTGCTCGCTGCTGGCCGCGCGCGCGATCGCACCGCTGGGGCAGGCGGCCGCGGTGCTGGGGCGCTGGCAGCATACCCGGGTGGCGATGGAGGGGTTGGACCAGCTGCTGGGCGCAGCGCAGGAACGGCCGGCCGGCAAACGCTTCGTGCACAAGCTGCGGCTGAAGGGCGACTATCGCCTGGATGCGGTGACGCTGCGCCATGGCGATCAGCCGCCGGCGCTGGACGTGCAGGCGCTGCGAATCGGCGCCGGCGAGCGCGTGGCGTTGCTAGGCGGCAACGGCGCCGGCAAGTCCACCCTGTTGCGCCTGCTGGCGGGCCTGGTCGACGCGCAATCGGGGCGGCTATTGCTCGACGACGTCGCGATCGCGCAGATCGACCCGGCCGACCGCATGCGCAACATCGGCTACCTGCCGCAGGACGTGGCCCTGTTCCACGGCAGCCTGCGCGACAACCTCAACCTGCACGGCGCGGCGCTGGGCGACGACGAGCTGTACGCGGCGTTGGACGGGGTGGGGCTGGGGGCATTCGTGCGCGCGCATCCCTTCGGCCTGGATCTGCCCATCCAGGGCAACAGCAGCCTGTCCGGAGGACAGCGCCAGGCGCTGGGCCTGGCCCGGCTGCTGCTGCAGGATCCCGGCGTGGTGCTGCTCGACGAGCCCACCGCAGCCTTCGACCAACACAGCGAGCAGCTGGTCATCGCCTACCTGCAGCGCTGGCTGGGCACGCGCACGCTGGTGCTGAGCACGCACAAGCGCAGCATGCTCGAACTGACCCGGCGTGCCGTGGTGCTGCGGCAAGGACGCGTGGTGGTGGATGGACCGGTGGAGCAGGTGCTGCAGGGCAACCGGGTACAGGCGCCGGCGCCGGCACTGGCGGGCGGCCATGGTTGAGCGCACCGCGATCGCACTGCGGCGGCGGTTGGCCGATCCGCTGCTGGCCTCCACCCATCCGCTGTACCGGCCGTTGTTGTGGACCGTGTTGGCGACAGTGGCGATCTTCCTGGCCTGGGCGGCCTGGGCCGAGCTGGACGAGGTCACCCGTGGCGATGGCCGGGTGGTGCCGTACAGCCGCATGCAGAAGATCCAGAGCCTGGAGGGCGGGATCCTGGACCGGCTGCTGGTGCAGGAGGGCGAACTGGTCAAACCGGGACAGCCACTGGTGCGCCTGGAACGCACCCACTTCCTGACCAACTACCAGGAGTCGGTCAACCAGGAGCAGGTGCTGCATGCGGCGATCGCGCGGCTGGAGGCCGAAGTGCTGGGCAAGAACAGCATTGCGTTCCCGGCGCAGGTCGCCGACAACCAGGCCTTGCAGCGTTCCGAGCGCGACCTGTTCGAGTCCCGCCGCAGCAAGCTGGCCGAAGGCAGCCAGGCGATCCAGCGGCAGATCCGCCTGGCCCAGGACCAGTTGAACATCGTGCGGCCGTTGGTGGCCCGCGGCGCGGTCAGCCAGGTCGAATCACTCAAGCTCAGCCAGGACATCGCCACCTTGCAGGGCCGGCTCGGCGAGCTGCGCAACACCTATTTCCAGGAGGCCTACACCGAGCTGGCGCAGCGCAAGGCCGACCTCAGCGCGCTGGAGCCGATCGTGCGCCAGCGCCAAGACCAGTTGCGCCGGACCGAGATCCTGTCGCCGGTGCGTGGGCGGGTGAACACCGTGCTGATCAACACCCGCGGCGGCGTGATCCCACCGGGCGAGCCGATCATGGAGATCATCCCGGTGGAGGAGCGGCTGCTGGTGGAAGCCAGGATCAAGCCGCGCGACGTGGCGTTCCTGGTGCCGGGCATGAACGCGCGGGTCAAGATCACCGCCTACGACTACACCATCTACGGCGAGCTCAGCGGCACGGTCGAGCAGATCAGCGCCGACACCATCGAGGAGCAGACGCCGCAAGGCAAGGAATCGTTCTACCAGGTGCTGATCCGGACCGACGGCAGTCAGTTGCAGCGCAGCGGTGAGCCGCTGCCGATCATTCCGGGCATGGTGGCCGAGGTCGACATCCTCACCGGCAAGCGCAGCGTGCTCAATTACCTGCTGCGGCCGCTGTTGAAGGCGCGGTTGCGCTGAGCGCGGCCGCGCCCAGTCCAGCTCAGCTGCGTGACTCGACCAGAGAGATGCCTACCCGATCCACCGTTTTGTCGAGTTCGGTCACCGCTGCCACTGGCGCGCAGTAGGACGCAATCGGTCAGAGGCAGAGTGCGGCCTGCCGATTTATGGCGCGTGTCTGTTGTCTGAGTCGTGGGCGTCGGAACGGACATGCCCTCCGCCTCGCCTTCGGCGCGTGTCGTCGCCGAAGACGCGGGTCGTGATGCATGCGCCGGTTCCCCGTCGCCATTGTGGCGAGGCGCCGGGCCCGGGCGTCAAGGCCAGGTTGCTTCGAGAAGACGGGGGCGGGCGGCGGCGGGCGGCTGCCGCGCTGCGTGGCCGCACCGGATTGCGGACACAAAAAAACCCGGAAAACTGTGGTTTTCCAGGCTTCTTGTGACCTTGAAACTGGTCGGGGAGACAGGATTCGAACCTGCGACCTCTACGTCCCGAACGTAGCGCTCTACCAGACTGAGCTACACCCCGAAGGAGCCGCACATGATACGGAGGTCTTCCGCATTCGGCAAGCGCCTTTGCAAAAAAATTTCAGTCCCCCGCGGCGGCCGCGTCGGCCGCGTCCGCGGCGTTGCGCTCGCGGGCCTCGAACCACATCCCGTTGAGGATGGCGGCGGTGGAGGCCAGGCCGACACCGAGAATCCAGGCGAAGTACCACATGATCGTTTCTCCTTGCGGGCGCGTCAGTACGCGTTGGGGTTGTCGTCCAGGGAGGCGGCGGTGACCTTGCCCTTCAGCACGCGGTACACCCAGGTGGTGTAGCCGAGGATGATCGGCAGGAACACCACGGTGGCCAGCAGCATGATCCACAGGGTCAGGTGGCTGCTGGAGGCGTCCCACACGGTCAGGCTGGAGCCCGGCTGGCTGGAGGACGGCAGCAGGAACGGGAAGATCGCAAAGCCCACGGTCAGGATGATGCCGGCGATGGCCGCACCGGAGGCGATGAACGCCAGGCCGCCGCGGCGCTTGCGCAACAGCGCCGCGCTGAGCAGCAGGCCGAGCAGGCCGGCGGCCGGGGCCAGGGCCGTCAGCGGCATGGTCTTGTAGTTGTGCATCCAGCCGCCCACCTCGCCGAGCACGGCGGTCTTCAGCAGCGGGTTGGTGGCGCCGTCGGTGACCACCTGCGAAGTGACCGCATAGCCGGGCAGGCCGGTGGCCGCCCATACTCCGGCGCCGGCGAACAGCGCGCAGGCCGCCAGGGCGGCGATGCTGCCGTAGCGCGCCGCGCGCTCGGCCACCGGGCCGTCGGTCTTCAGCACCAGCATCGCCGCGCCGTGCGCCACCAGCATGCTCACGCTGAGCAGGCCGGCGAGCAGGGCGAACGGCATCAGCAGGCCGAAGAAGCTGCCGGTGTAGAACACCCGCAGGGTGTCGTCGAAATGGAACGGCACGCCCAGCAGCACGTTGCCCACCGCCACGCCCATGATCAGCGCCGGGATGAAGCCGCCGACGAACAGCGCCCAGTCCCAGCCGTTGCGCCAGCGCTGGCTGGGCAGCTTGCCGCGGAACTTGAACCCGACCGGGCGCAGGATCAGCGCGAACAGGATCACGAACATGGCCAGGTAGAAGCCGGAGAAGCTCACCGCGTACAGCGGCGGGAAGGCGGCGAAGATCGCGCCGCCGCCCAGGATCAACCAGACCTGGTTGCCTTCCCAGACCGGGCCGATGGTGTTGACCACCAGCCGGCGTTCGGCGTCTGTCTTGGCCACGAACGGCAGCAACGCGCCGACGCCCAGGTCGAAACCGTCCATCACCGCGAAGCCGATCAGCAGGATGCCCAGCAGCAGCCACCAGATCACGCGCAGCGTGGTGTAGTCCAATGCAATGAAGTCCATGGTGTGTCTCCTGCCGGAATCAGAGGTGGCCGGCGGCCGCAGGCGCGGCGATCGGGGTGACGGGACGCGGGGCGGGTTGCAGCAGGGCGGGCAGGTCGTCCGGCCCCTTGCGGATCGCCTTGAGCATCAGCTTGATCTCGATGATCAGCAGCGTGGTGTAGATCGCCACGAAGCCGGCGAGGGTGATCAGGATGTCGTGCAGGGCCAGGCCGGAGGCGGCATAGAAGGTCGGCAGCACGCCTTCCACCGCCCACGGCTGGCGGCCGTACTCGGCCACGAACCAGCCGCACTCGATCGCGATCCACGGCATCGGCAGTGTCCACAGCGCCAGCTTCAGGAACCAGCGCTTGTCCTCGAAATTGTGCTTGCACGAGAACCACAGCGCGGCGGCGAAGAAGGCGATCAGGTAGAAGCCCAGGCCGGCCATCACCCGGAACGTCCAGAACAGCGGCAGTACGCGCGGCACCGTGTCCAGCGCGGCCTTGGCGATCTCCTCCGGCGTGGCGTTGAGGATGTCCTCGCGGTAGCGCTTGAGCAGCAGGCCATGGCCCAGGTCCTGCCAGTGGCGATCGAACACCGCGCGCGCCTCGGCGTCGTTGCGGTTGGCCTTGAGCCGCTGCAGCGCGCCGTAGGCGATCTGCCCGCCGCGCACGCGGTGCTCGGCGCGCTTGACCAGTTCCAGGATGCCCGGCACCGGCGTGTTCAACGAGCGCGTGGCGATCAGGCCCATCAGGTATGGCACCTTGATCGCGTAGTCGTTCTTGCCGGTGGCCTGATTGGGGATGCCGAAGGCGGTGAAGTCGGCCGGCGCCTGCTCTGTTTCCCACATCGCCTCGATCGCGGCCAGCTTCATCTTCTGGTGCTCGTTGGCGGCGTAGCCGCTCTCGTCGCCCAGCACCACCACCGACAGCGAGGAGGCCAGGCCGAACGCGGCGGCCACCGCGAACGAGCGCCGGGCGATGTCGCGGTGCTTGCCGCGCAGCAGGTACAGCGCGCTGATCGACATCACGAACACCGCGCCGGTCACGTAACCGGCGCTGACCGTATGCACGAACTTGGCCTGCGCCACCGGGTTGAACACCACCGCCATGAAGTCCACCACTTCCATGCGCATGGTGTCCGGATTGAACACCGCGCCGGTCGGGTTCTGCATCCAGCCGTTGGCGATCAGGATCCACACCGCCGACAGGTTGGTGCCCAGCGCCATCAGCCAGGTCACCATCAGGTGCTTGACCGGGGTGAGCTTGCTCCAGCCGAAGAAGAACAGGCCGATGAAGGTCGCCTCCAGGAAGAACGCCATCAGTCCTTCGATCGCCAGCGGCGCGCCGAAGATGTCGCCGACGTAGTGGCTGTAGTAGGACCAGTTCATGCCGAACTGGAACTCCATGACGATGCCGGTGGCCACGCCCATCGCGAAGTTGATGCCGAACAGCACGCCCCAGAACAGGGTCATGCGCCGCCACACGTCCTTGCGGGTCATGACGTACACGCTCTCCATGATCGCGATCATGAAGGACAGGCCCAGGGTGAGCGGGACGAACAGGAAGTGGTACATCGCGGTCATGGCGAACTGCAGCCGCGACAGCTCTACGACAGTGGTGTCGATCATGGCTGTGCTACCTCGTGGAAGATGTGCATCTGGGTGGCCGAGTGGCGGGAGATTGGAGGCGATCTTCCGCCGCTGCGGCGCGTTCGACCTTGATTCAGATCAATGTGCGGGACCGGGGTGCCCGGCATCGTGGCGGCCACGGCGGTTCCGGTCCGGAAGCGCCTTCCCGCTAAACTGGCGACTTCGTTCGCCGCGCCGAGCCCGTTTTGACCGATTCCGCCGAGCCGTCCACTGCACTGCCCGCCGATACGCCGCAGCAGCGGCAGCAGCGCATGCGCTGGCTGGAGGGCCTGGCTGCGGCCGCGCGCGGCCGCCAGCGCCTGGCTGCGGCGGCGATCAGCGCGTCCGGCGCGCTGCTGATCGTGCAGGCCGGTGCCATCGCCTGGCTGGTGCAGGCGCTGCTGGTCGAGCGCCGTGACCTGGCGCAGGCACTGCCGGCCTTGGGCCTGCTGGCGCTGGTGTTGGTCCTGCGCGCCGGGCTCGGCGTCGCCGCGCAGCGGGCTGCCGGCGATGTCGCCGATGCGGCCAAACTCGAGCTGCGCCGGCGCGTGTACCGGCAACTGCTGCAGCGCGGTCCGCTGTGGCTGCGTGGGCAGCGCAACGGCGAACTGGGCGAACTGCTGCTGGCGCATGGCGATGCGCTGGACGGTTACTACGCCGGCTACCGGCCCGCGCGCTGGGAAGTGAGCGTGGTGCCGCTGCTGATCGTGCTGGCGGTGGCGTGGAGCGACTGGGTGGTCGGTCTGATCCTGTTGTTCACCGCGCCGCTGGTGCCGATCTTCATGATGCTGGTGGGCTGGGGCGCCGAGGCTGCCGGCCGCCGTCAGTTGCGCGAACTGGCGCGGATGGGCGGGCACTTCGCCGACCGGCTCAAGGGCCTGGGCCTGTTGCGCCTGTACGGGCGCGGCGACGACGAACTGCGCGGGATCGCCGCTGCCGCCGAGGGCGTGCGCGAGCGCACGCTGAAAGTGCTGCGCATCGCGTTCCTGTCGTCCACCGTGCTGGAGTTCTTCGCCTCGGTCAGCGTGGCGATCGTCGCGCTGTACCTGGGCCTGAGCTACCTCGGCATGATCGCCCTGCACGGCAGCGTGCCGACCCTGGGTACCGGCGTGTTCTGCCTGCTGCTGGCGCCGGAGTTCTATGCGCCGCTGCGGCGCCTGGCCGCGCATTACCACGACCGCGCCAATGCGCTGGCCGCGGCGGCCGAGGTGGAGCGCATGCTGGAAAGCCTGCCGCAGGCCATGGATGCGCCGGCTGCGCACGCCGAGGGGGCCGCCGTGCCGAACGACGCCGCTGCCGAGGCAATGCCCGTCGCCGCGCCTTCCACAAGCGCGTCGCGCGAGGTACCGCTGCTGCAGGTGCGCGCGCTGCATCTGCGGCCGCTGGGCGCGCGTTGCGATGCGGTGCAGGATCTGAACTTCGCATTGCACGCCGGCCAGCGCCTGGCCCTGGTCGGCCCCAGCGGCAGCGGCAAGAGCACGCTGCTGGAAGCGCTGGCCGGGTGGCTGCCGCCGCGTGCCGGTACCTTGCAGGTGCGCAAGGGACTGCGCATCGGCTACGCCGGGCAGCGGCCGTATCTGTTCCACGGCAGCATCGCTGACAACCTGCGCCTGGCCGATCCGCAGGCCAGCGCTGCGCAACTGCATGCCGCCGCCGAGGCGGCGCAGGTGCTGCGCTTCGCCGCGCGGCTGCCGCAGGGGCTGGACACGCCGATCGGCGAGCGCGGCTTCGGCCTTTCGGGCGGCGAGGCGCGGCGCATCGGCCTGGCGCGACTGTTGCTGCGCGATCCCGAACTGCTGTTGCTGGACGAACCGACCGCGTTCCTGGACGCGGATACCGAGGCGGACCTGCTGCGCACGCTGGCGGACTTCGCCCGCGGCCGCAGCGTGATCGTCGCCACCCACAGCGAGGCGGCGATGCGCTGGGCCGATACCGTGCTGCGGTTGCCGGCCCGCAACGCCTCCGCCGCGACCCAGGGAGCGCAGCCATGAGCGGCACCCGCGACAGCTTGCGCGGCGTGTTCGGCCGCCATCTCGGCCGGCTGCTGCTGACCGCGCTGCTGGTGCTGTGCACGATGCTGGCCGGGGTCGGGCTGCTCGGCCTGTCCGGCGGTTTCCTCACCGCCGCCGCGCTGGCCGGCGCGGTCGGCATGGGCAGCGGCTTCAACTTCTTCTCGCCGTCGGCCGGCATCCGCGCACTGACCTTCGCGCGCATCGCCTCGCGCTACGGCGAAAAGCTGGTCGGACACGACGCGACCCTGCGCATCGCCCGCGACCTGCGGGTGTGGTTCTTCCGCCGCGCGCTGCCGCTGGCACCGGCGCGGCTCGGCGCCAGCCGCACCGGCGAACTGCTGGCACGGCTGATGTCGGACATCGGCGAGGTCGACGGCCTGGTGGTGCGCGCGCTGGCGCCGCTGGCCGCACTGCTCGGCGTCGGCACGATCGGCATTGCCGCGGCAGCGGCGATCCACGGGCCGGCGGCGCTGGTGCTGACCGCGCTGGCGTTGGCGATCGGGCTCGGCGTGCCGTGGGTGGTGGCGCGCGGCGGCGAGGCCCGCGAACGCGCACGCGCGCAGCAGCGCGAAGCCTTGCGTACCCTGGCCTACGAAGGCCTGGAGGGCGCCGCCGACCTGGCTGCGCTCGACGCGCAAGCCGCCTGGATCGCGCGCGTGGACGCCAGCGCGCAGGCGGTGCGCGCCGAGGACCGGCGTCAGCGGCAGCGGCTGATCGGCGGCAACGCCTTGCACGCGCTGTGCGCTGCGGCGGGCCTGTTGGCGATGCTGTGGGTGGCGCTGCGTGCGGCGCGTGCCGACGCGATCAGCGCCGAACAGGCCGCCGGCCTGGTGTTCCTGACCGTGGCCCTGCTCGAGGTCTGGGCCGGGGCCGGCCTGGCCTGGCAGGCGCTGCAGTCCGGCCGCGTCGCCGCGCGGCGCCTGCAGGCGATCGCCGGGCAGGCGCCACCAGTGCTAGACCCGGCGCAACCGCAGTCGCTGCCGGCCACTGGCGAGGTGCAGTTCGACGACGTCGTGTTCGCCTGGCCGGGCGAGGCGCGGCGCGTACTCGACGGTGTGTCCCTGCGCATCGCCCCGGGCGAGCGCATCGCCCTCTGCGGCGACAGCGGCAGCGGCAAGACCACCCTGTCGGCGCTGCTGCTGCGGCTGTGGGATCCGCAACAGGGCAGCGTGCGCTACGCCGGCACGGATTTGCGTGAGGTCGCCGAGGCACAGTGGCATCGCCGCGTCGCCTGGCTGCCGCAGGGCGCGCCGGTGTTCGCCGGCAGCGTGCGCGACAATCTGCGCCTGGGCGATCCATCGGCCGACGATGCGCGGCTGCAGCGGGTGCTGACCGACGTGCGGCTCGACGCCTGGCTGCACGAAGTCGGTGGCCTCGACGCCTGGCTCGGCGAAAACGGCGCCACCATGTCCGCCGGCCAGGCGCGGCGCCTGGCCCTGGCCCGTGCCCTGTTGCGCGAGGCACCGTTGCTGGTGCTGGACGAACCCACCGAAGGTCTGGACGTGGACACCGCGCAGGCGCTGCTGCGCGACCTGGCACAGGCGCTGGGCCAGCGCAGCCTGCTGCTGATCAGTCACGATGCGCTGCCCGACGGTGTGGTGCATGTGCGCTATCGCTTGCAGGGCGGACAGCTCGTGCGCAGCGTCGAAGCGTCGGGCGATGACACGGTGTGAGACACGCGCAGCGTGACTGGTCGCGCGTGGCGCACGTGTGCCACGAATGGCGGCGACCTCCAAGCACGCACGTCGCAGAACGATGGCAACTGGGACGAGATTCTCTAATGGTATACAACGCGCCGTCAGTGTCGGCCTGTGAGACGTCACCGCTCTAGAATTTCGCGACGGTCGGTGATGCGGAACGAACACCACGAAGCGGTAGTCAGTTTCTTTCCGGGTGACCGGGCGACAGGGGGTTGCCCATCAGAGAAAAGGAGTTTCACGTATGTCTGGAACAATGTTCGCGAAGAAACGTTTGTCTGCCCTGGTGCGACTCGGGGTGATGGCAGGTTTGTCGTTGAGTGGCACAGTCAACGCGCAGGCGCTGACCAATGATCCGCTTTCGGCGCAGCAGTGGGCGCTCAATGCGATCCGTGCGCCGCAGGCCTGGGCGCTGGCCCCAGCCGGTGGCGAGAGGATCCGCGTGGCGGTTCTCGATACGGGCTATTCCGAGCATCCAGATATTAACTGGGCCAAGGACGGTGCTGGTCAAGACTTCTATCTGGACGCAACTCAGGTCTTGGACGATGACGAAAAGGCAGGGCAGGATCCTAGGAATGTTCCGTCGTACACGCACGGTACGCATGTTGCTGGTATCGTTGCGGCCCGAACCAACAATGGTCAGGGAATCGCTGGCGTCTGTCCGCAATGCGAAGTGGTGTCGATCAAGATCGACCCTGTAGATCAGGACATTGCACGCGGCGTTCAACTCGCGGTGCAGGCTGGCGCGCGAGTGATCAATCTCAGCCTCGCTCAGCCAGATGTTTCGTGTAGCGCTAGCGAAACGTACAAGCTCACAAAAGCGGCGATCGCCAGCGCGGTGTCCGCGGGGGTGTCGGTCGTCGCAGCGGCCGGCAACCACAATACGCCTGATATCAGCTACGGCAACGAGCCACTCCCGAGGGCGCGGGTCGATGTAGCGAATGTGAGTCCAGCGTCCTGTCCCGGGGTGATTTCTGTCGGGGCATCCCTCGGTACGCCGCAGCAGCCAAATGTGGAAGCTCCCTACAGCAATGGTGGCCCGTCACTGACATTGACTGCTCCAGGTGGTGGCGTGACGATTGAGGACGGTTTGTACGGTGCTGGCGTGGAACCATGCTCTCTGCAGAACAATGTCGGCAATAGGGGATTCAGCACAAGCAGGGTGGGTGTGCTGGCGACTTGGGCTGAGGGCACCGGCACGCAATGGGTGCACTGCTATCGCTATTTGAGCGGAACGTCGATGGCAGCACCACATGTCAGTGGTGTCATCGGTCTGATGCTTTCTGTTAATCCCTCGCTGAGTCCCGCGCAGATCACGAACATCCTGCAATCTTCTGCCGGCCCGGTGGTATGTCCTTCCGGCGGTTGTGGCGCTGGCATGCTGAATGCAGAAGCTGCAGTCAGTCAGGCACGAGGCGTCGCCGGCCAGTGGACGTCCGCTGGTCCTTGCCGCTACAACGTGCCTGGCCAATCGGCGCAAACGCCGTGCGCATTGGGCAGCATGGATGTCTCGCCGGACGGCACTGAGACGGTCACCGCTTATGGCCATGTGTGGAAGTTCGATGCTCAGGGCTTGCCGGTGACGCTTCCCGTGCCGCTCAGCAGTTCGCCTGTCTATGCACGCGGGAACGGGCCGTGCACGGCGCAGTTCGCGAAGCGCAAGAAGTCGTGCACGTTCGACACCCGCGCCGAAGTGAACTACCCGGGTGTGGGCTATTTGGAATCCATTACCGCCTATGGCCGTTACTGGAACTTTGACGCTAACGGTCAGCCATTCGGCCCGCAGGGTGGAGCGCTGCACGATGTACCGCGATACGCTGCCGCCAATGGGCCGTGTTACCAGAAAACCCAGAGGAATCCCTGCGTATTCGACACGCGCTCGCTGGTCGTGTTCCCGGAGTGGGGCGGGCTGGTCGAGTCGGTCAACGCCTATGGCCAGTACTGGATGTGGGATGCCAACGGCAATCTGCTTGCTTCCGGTCCGCTGCAGAGCGTTGCGCGCTATCAGCAGATCTGCAACTACGGTCCGGCGGGTACGCCGTGCAAGTTCGATACGCGTGAGCTCAAGAGCAATCGACATGAGGTGATCACCGCCTATGGCCGTTACTTCGAGTTCAATGGCGAGGCGCTGATCCAGAACACGGCCTTGGCGGACATGCCGCGGTTCAACTGATATCACCGTTGCCGGCGTCCTGCTGCAACGATCGGCGAGAGTACGGCAAAGGATCTGCCGTGCTCTCGCTTCTGCCTTTCCAATTCCGTGTGTCGCCAGCGCTTCAGTCGGTTCGTGCGTACGGCCGTGGCAGCGGTTACGCGCGGGGGATCTGCCAGGTGCGACGTGTTCGGAGGGAAATCAACTCACTGAGCGGGATGCATCTTGAGGTAAGTCCATCTCGACTTGCCGATGGCGGCATCGCCAGGCACCGCATGATGGAGTGGTGCGGCCAGTACGCCGCACCACTCACAGCGCATCCAGAAACTCCCGCACCGCCGGTCCGAACCGCGCGAAATCCACCAGGAACGCATCGTGGCCCTGCGGCGAATCCAGCCCCAGGAACTGCGCCTGTGCGCCGCCGGCGCGCAGGCCGTCGGCGATCTGTTGCTGCTGCTGCACCGGGAACAGGATGTCGGTGTTGGCGCCGATCGCCAGCGCGCGCTCGATGCGGATCGTGGCGATGCCGGCCAGCACGTCGCCGCCCGCAGGTTCTGCCAGGTCGAACCAGTCCATCGAGCGGCTCAGGTACAGATAGCAGTTCGGGTCGAAGCGGCGCACGAAGCGGCGGGCGTGGCCTTCCAGGTAGCTCTCGACCTGGAATTCCAGGCCGAACGGATCGTCGTCGGTCTGGTCCGAGTCCAGCCGCACGCGGCCGAAGCGTCCGTCCCATTCCAGCGCCGAGCGATAGGTGATCACGCCGAGCTTGCGCGCCATGCGCATGCCCGACTCGGGATAGGTGGCTTCGTCGTAGTCGCCGCCATTCCAGTTCGGATCCAGGCGGATCGCCTCGCGCTGCAGCGAGCGGATCGCGATCGAGAACGGCAGTGCCTGCGCGCTGCCGGAGATGTTGATGTGGCTGCGCGCCAGGCTGGGATGCCGGTGCAGCAGCGCCAGCGCAGTCATGCCGCCCATCGAGTTGCCGATCACGCAGGCCAACTGCGCGATGTTCAGTGCCCGCACCACTTGCGCGGCGGCGTCTGCACCGTCCTCGATCGAAAGCTCCGGGAAGCGCAGGCGATACGGCTGGCCGTCGTCCGGGTGCGCTGAGGCGGGGCCGGTCGAGCCCTTGCAACTGCCCAGCGAGTTCACGCAGATCACGAACCAGCGCTGGGTGTCGATCGGCTTGCCCGGGCCGAGCATGCCTTCCCACCAGCCTGGCGTGGGATCGTCGGCATTGGCTGCGGCATGCGCGTCGGGCGAGAGTCCGGTGACGATCAGGACCGCGTTGTCGCGCGCGGCCGACAGCGTGCCCCAGGTTTCGTAGGCGACCCGCGCGCCATGCAACTGGCCGCCACGTTTCATCGGGAACGGCGAGGGCAGGGCGAGGAAGCGGCTGCCGGGCGGGATGAATTCGGTCATGCGCCGATTCTAGCCGCGCGATTGCGCATCCGGCGTATGCGTGGTGCGGGATGGAGCGTGTCGGGCCGCGATGGCGTCCGTGAGTGACGCCGGGCCGGATCTACCGCGCGTCTGATCATTCGCTTCCACCGCGATCCAGTCCGACACGCTGTTGCCTCGTGGGAGCGGCTTCAGCCGCGACAGGCCTCCCGGTAGAGCGTGTCGCGGCTGAAGCCGCTGCTGCAACGACGTTTCGCATTCTTGCTGGCGTCTTGGCCTGGTCGCGACCGGACGGTCCCGATCAGGCACGGTCGCTCCCACACGACTGCTTGCGCTATGGCTTGCCGATCACCAGCTCCACCGGCGCGGTCGCCGGCAGGGTGACCGTCACCGGCGCCGATTCCAGATCGCCCTCCTGGCGCATGGCATTACCGCTGGCCGACAGCCGCGCGATCACCTGCACCTGCTTGAGTTGCGAGAGTTTCTGCGTCGGCATCGGGCTGTCCGCGTCGCTCAGCGTCACCCGCAACGGCAGCGCCTGCAGTGGATGCTTCTGCACCGCCACCGGCATCGGCGGGCCGCCCGGTACGCGTGCGATCACGAATACGCTGGCGTCGCCGCGCAGGCGCACGCGGGCGGCGAACGCCGGGTCCAGCGACACCGCCACGGTCAGGCCGGCGGTCGCCGGCGCCTTGTCAGGCTGCGCCGTGGCGCCGGCAGTGGGCAAGGCGGGCAGGCCGGCGGCGCTGCGCGCCGCGTCGATCTGTGGCCGCAGCGCCGCGGCGGTGGCTGCGTCCACGCGCGGCAACAGCGCTTCCCAGGTGGCCGCGGCGGCGGCGTCCTGGCCGCGCTGGCGCTGGGCGATGCCCAGGAACCAGGCGCCGCGTTCGCTGCCCGGCGCCAATTGCAGGGCGTGCTGCAGCCAGGCCAACGCCTGGTCGTCGAACTGCCGTTGCGGGTTGGCCATCGCACGCGCCTCGGCTGCTTCGATCAGCAGCGGCGCCTGCTCCGGCGCCAGGCGCACCGCACGCGCGAATGCGGCCGCGGCCTCGGCGTGGTGGCCCAGCGACATCTGGCTGCGGCCGAGCAAGGCCCAGCCGTCGGCCCGGTTGGGATCCTTCGCCAGCGCCGCCTGCAGTTGCTTCACGCCATCCTCGAGCGTGCGTGGTGCCTCGCGGTTCTGCGCCTGCAACGCGCGCGGGGTGCCGACCAACGCATACAGCGCCGCCGTCGCCACGCCCAGCGCCAGGATCGCCACCGCCAGCACCGCGCCGTTGCGGCCGCGGCTGCGCAGCGGCCACAACACCACCGCGAACACCAGCGCCGCCAGCGCCACCGCCGCGGCCGACATGCCCCAACTCAGCATCGCCTCACCATTCCTGTTCGTCCTGCAGCGGTAGCGCGGTCGCTGCCGGCGCGCGTCGCCGCACCATCCGGATCAGCACCACGGCGCCGCCGGCCAGCAGCAGCAAGGGGCCGAACCACAGCAGCCAGGTGCGCGCTTCCAGTTGCGGCCGGTACAGCACGAACTCGCCATAGCGATCGACCAGGAACTGCTTGATCTGCGCATCCGATTTGCCCTGGTGCATCAGTTCCAGCACTTCGCGGCGCAGGTCCATGGCGATCTGCGCGTGGGAGTCGGCCAGCGACTGGTTCTGGCATTGCACGCAGCGCAGTTCCGCGGTCAGCGCATGGAAGCGCGCCTCCTCGGCGGCGGAGCGGTAGGCCAGCGGGGTCGGATCGGACACTGGTTCGGCGCCGGCCAGCGTGGACCACGCCAGCAGCGCCAGCAGGCCCAGCCGCAGCGCAGGCCGGCGGTGCTGGCTCATGGCGTGGCCTTACCCTGGGCGCGCGTCGGCGGGGCGTCGCGCTCGGCCTGCTCCAGTGCCGGCAGCAGTTCGTCGCGGATGATCGCATCGGTCAGCGGGCCGGCATGCTTCCAGCGCACCACGCCGCGCGCGTCGACCAGGAAGGTCTCCGGCGCCGCGGCCACGCCCCAGTCGATCGCGGTACGCCCTTCGGGATCGAACAGCACCGCCAGGAACGGATTGCCCAACTGCTCCAGCCAGCGCAGCGCGTCCTCGCGGGTGTCCTTCCAGTCGTAGCCGATCACCCGCACACGCTTGCTGAGCGCGAAGCGGGTGAGCACCGGGTGTTCCTCGCGGCAGGCCGGGCACCAGCTGCCCCACACGTTGAGCACGTACGGCGCGCCCAGCAACTCGCTGCTGCGCACGCGGATCGAGGCGTCGTGCAGCAGCGGCAGTTCGAACGCCGGCGCCGGCTTGCCGATCAGCGCCGAGGGCAGTGCGTCGCGATCGGCGCTGCCGGAACGCTGCACCGCATACACCATCAACGCCAGCAGGCCGAGGAAGAACAGCGCGCCCAGCAGGATGGCGGGCAGCGGCAGGCGACGTGGAGCGGGAGCGGACATCAGGGGGTCTCCGGGGAACGACGGAAGCGCCGGTCGGCGGCGGTGACGAAACCGCCCAGCGCCATCAGCGCCGTGCCAAGCCAGATCCAGCGCACGAAGGGTTTGACGTGGACGCGCATCGCCCAGGCGTTGCCGCCCAGCGGCTCGCCGAGGGCGACGTAGACATCGCCGAACAGGCCGGGGTGGATGCCGGCTTCGGTCATGTTCTGGCCGCCGCTGGCGTAAAGACGCTTTTCCGGGTGCAGCAGCGCCAGCGGGCGATCGTCGCGCAGCACCTGCACGTGCGCGCGCTCGGCCACGTAGTTGGGGCCCTTGCGCTGGTCCAGGCCCTGCAGCTCGAAGCGGTAGCGGCCCAGCTCCAGGTGCTGACCGGGCGCCAGCGCCACTTCGCGCTGCTGCTCCAGGGCCTCGACCAGCAACGCGCCGGCCAGAAAAACGGCGATGCCGGTGTGCGCCAGGGTCATCCCCAGCATCTCGGCAGTGAAACGGCTGCCCTTGAGCTGGCGCCGGCTCCATACGAAGCGCGCGGTGCCCAGCAGCACCCAGGTCGCGGCGGCGACGCCGGCGGCGGTCTTCCACGCACCCTGCGGCGCCAGGAAGAAGCCGATTGCCCCGGCCAGCAGCGCCAGGCCGGCCCACGGCGCCAGCAGCGCCAGCGGCCGCGACGCCTGTTCGCGCTGCCAGCGGGTCAGCGGACCGAACGGCAGCAACGCCACCAGCGGCGCCATCAGCACGATGAACAAGGTGCCGAAGTAGGGCGGCCCCACCGACAGCTTGCCCAGGTCCAGCGCATCGGCCAGCAGCGGATACAGCGTGCCCAGCAGCACCATGGCGCAGGCGCAGGTCAGCAGCAGGTTGTTGGCCAGCAGCAGGGTCTCGCGCGAGGCCGGGGCGAAGCGTTGCCGCGCCTCGTCGGCCGCCGCCGCCACCCGGCCGCCGCGCAGCGCGTACAGCAGCAGCGCGCCGCCGCACAGCAGGCTCAGGAACACCAGGATGAACAGGCCGCGGGCGGGGTCGGCGGCAAACGAGTGCACGCTGGTCAGCACGCCCGAGCGCACCAGGAAGGTGCCGAGCAGCGACAGCGAGAATGCGGCGATCGCCAGCAACAGGGTCCAGGCGCCGAAGCTGCCGCGTTTCTCGGTGACCGCCTGCGAATGCAGCAGCGCCGCGCCGGCCAGCCACGGCATGAAGCTGGCGTTCTCCACCGGGTCCCAGAACCACCAGCCGCCCCAGCCCAGTTCGTAGTACGCCCACCAGCTGCCGAGGGCGATGCCGATGGTCAAAAAGCCCCAGGCCACGTTGGTCCACGGCCGCGTCCAGCGCAACCAGCGCGCGTCCACCTGGCCGTCCAGCAGCGCGGCGATGGCGAAGGCGAACGGCACCGCGAAGCCGACGTAGCCGGCGTACAGCAGCGGCGGATGGATCACCAGGCCGGGATCCTGCAGCAGCGGATTGAGATCGCGCCCTTCCAGCGGTGCCGGCAGCAGCCGCGCGAACGGGTTGGAGGTGAACAGCAGGAACGCCAGGAAGCCGATGCTGACCAGCGCCAGGGTGCCGATCACCCGCGCGACGACGTGCGCCGGCAGACGCCGCGAGTACAGCGCGACAGCGCCGGTCCACAGCGCCAGGATCAGCGTCCACAGCAGCAGCGAGCCCTCGTGCGCGCCCCACACCGCGGAGTAGCGGTACACCAGCGGCAGCAGCGAATTGGAGTTCTCGGCGACGTAGGCCACCGAGAAGTCCTGGGTCACGAACGCATGGGTGAGGATCGCGAAGGCGCCGGCGACCAGCGCCAGTTGCGCGAACGCGGCCGGCCGCGCCACGCCCATCCAGCGCGCATCGCCGCGCTGCGCGCCGGCCAGCGGCAGCGCCGCCTGCAACACCGCGGTGAGCAGGGCGAGGATCAGCAAGAGCTGACCGACCTCAGGCAGCATGGCGCTTGCGGAACGCGCGGGCGGGTAGGGCGGGACGCGCAGCGGATTGCGGGATGCACATGGCGCAAGGCTGCCCCCCCGGGTTCCGTCGCCGCTGCTTGGTGGTGCCAACGATCGTGCCAGCGCTTTTGCTTCGACGATTCCCCATTCCCCAATCCCGATTCACGCCCCTCACTGCATCGCCCCCACATCATGCTTGCGATGCGCGCTGCCCATCTTGTCCGCCAGCTCCTTCGGCATATAGGTCTCGTCGTGCTTGGCCAGCACGTCCTCGGCGACGAACACGCCGTCGTGCATGCTGCCGGTGGCCACCACCGCCTGGCCCTCGCGGAACAGGTCGGGCAGGATCCGGTCGTAGCGCACGGTCAGTTGCGCATCGCCGTCGGTGACCCGGAAGTGCGATTGCAGCGAACCGGGTGCGCGCTGGAACGAGCCCTTCTCGACCATGCCGCCGAGGCGGAAGCGCGCGTGCGCGCCGGTCTTGCCGGCCAGCACTTCGGCCGGGGTGTACAGGTAGGCGGCATTGCGCTGCAGGGCCATCGCCACCAGGGTGGTGGTCAGGCCGGTGGCCAGCACCAGCAGCATCAGCCACAGCAGGCGGCGCTTGCGCTGCGGGTTCATCGGCTCAGCTCCAGCGGCGGCGCCGGTTCGGCCTTGGCCTGGCGCTTGCGTTGCGCGCGCAGCCGTGCCGCCCGCAGGGCGTTGCGCACCTGCAGCCGCGCCAGCACGAAATCGGCCAGCAGCACCCCGGCGAACACCGCATAGGCACCGACCACATACGGCAGGTAGTTCATCCGCGTGCCTCCGCCAGTTGCGTCACCCAGTCCTTGCCGGCCTCGCGGCGCAGGTTGTCGGCGCGCGCGCGCGCCAGCAGCGAGCCGGCGAACCAGAACTTGGTCGCGGCCACCATCAGCCACAGCGGCGGCAGCATGCTCGGGTCCATGCTGGACTGGCCGAACAGGCGGATGGTCTGGCCCTGGTGCAGCGAGTTCCACCACACCACCGAATAGCGGATCACCGGCAGCAGCACCACGCCGACGATGGCCAGCAGCCCGGCCGCGCGTGCGGCGGTGCGCCGGTCCTCGATCGCCAGGTACAGGCCCATCACGCCGATGTACAGGAACAGCAGGATCAGCTCGGTGGTCAGGCGCGGGTCCCAGTCCCACCAGGCGCCCCACATCGGCTTGCCCCAGATGCTGCCGGTCAGCAGGGTGATCAGGGTGAAGGCGGCGCCGATCGGCGCGCAGGCCATCGCCAGGATCTCGCACAGCTTGATCCGCCAGACCTGGGCGATGGCCGCGTACATGGCCATCAGGCCGAACACGAACAGGCTCATCCAGGCGCTGGGCACATGGATGTAGAGGATGCGGAAGGCGTCGCTCTGCAGGCGGTCGGCCGGGACCACGAACAGGGCCTGCCAGATGCCCACGCCGGCCAGCAGCAGCGCCGCCAGGTAGCACCACGGCGTCCAGCGCGCAGCGAAGCGATCGAAGGTCGGCGGCGAACCGAGTTGGTGGAACCAGCGGACGAGAGAGGCCATGCGGACGATTCTAGCTGGCGGAAGGCGGGCTTCGATGCGACAACATTCGATGCGACAACGACGGAACGGCGAGGGAACACTGCGCTTGCATGGTACGACCGCCGTCGCGCCCGCGCTGCCCCAAAAGGCTCAGCTCAGCGAGATGCGGATCGCCGCGGCCGCCGCCAACGGCGCCAGCACCAGGCCCGCGACCAGACCCGCGGCCAGCAACAGCAGGCCGCCGGCCGGATCCAGGCCCTGCGCCGCCGCCGCCACGCTGCCGGCGCCGAACACCAGCACCGGCACGTACAGCGGCAGGGCCAGCAGCGCGACCAGGATGCCGGCGCGCTTCATGCCCACCGTCAGCGCCGCGACCACCGCGCCGAGCAGGCTCAGCAGCGGGGTCCCCAGCGCCAACGATGCCAGCAGCACCGGCATGCGGTCATGTGGCAGGTGCAGCAATTCGCCGAGCAGCGGGGCGGCCACGATCAGCGGCAAGGCGGTGGTGACCCAGTGCAGCAGCACCCGCACCAGCACCAGCCAGGCCAGCGGCACCGGCGCCAGCAGCCATTGCTCCAGCGAGCCGTCCTCGGCATCGCTGCGGAACAGGCTGTCCAGCGCCAGCAGGCCGGCCAGCAGCACCGCCAGCCATAGCGCGGCGCCGGCCACCTCGCCGAGCAGGCGCGGCTGGTTGCCCAGCGCCAGCGCGAACAGGGCCACGATCAGCAGGGCGAACAGCGCCGGCTGCAGCGCGTCGCCGCGGCGCCGCCACAGCAGGCGCAGGTCGCGCAGCAGCAGCGCCCGGGTGGCCTGCCACAGCGAAGGAACGGGCGTGGCCAGGCTCATGCGGCGACTCCGCTCAAGGTCAGCATGCGGGTGCGCACGGGGGGGGCGGCATAGGCGCCATGGGTGGTGACCAGGGCCGCGCCGCCGCTGCGCAGGTGCGCGGCGATCATGCGGTTGACCAGGGTGATGCCGTCCAGGTCGAGGTTGGCGTAGGGCTCGTCGAGCAGCCACAGCGGCGCCGGCGACAGCCACATCCGCGCCAGCGCCAGGCGCTTCTTCTGCCCGGCCGACAGCTGCCTTACCAGGGTGTCCTCGTAGCCGGCCAGGCCGACGATGGCCAGCGCGCTGCCGGGCATCTGCTTGGCCCGGCGCCCCTGCAGGCCGCACAGGTAGTGCAGGTTCTCCAGGGTGCTCAGGTCGGCCTTCAGTGCGCCCAGGTGGCCCAGGTAGGCCATGAAGCGGGCGCGGTCGCCGCGCCGCACCGGGTGGCCGTCGATCTCGATGCGCCCGGCCTCGGCGCGCAGCAGGCCGACCAGCACCCGCAGCAGGGTGGTCTTGCCGGCGCCGTTGTCGCCCTGCACCAGCAGCGCCTCGCCGGCATCCAGGTGGAAGTCCAGCGGACCGAACACCGCGGCGTCGTCGCGGGCGAACGTGAGCCCGTGCGCGGCCAGTAGCGGTGGGGCGGTGTACAGCGGATCGGTCATCGGCGAAGGCCGCGGCGGATGGCGCGGCGGCGGGCGGCAAGGGAAGGCGCGCATTGTATCGGCATGCGGGCGTCCGGCGGATGCCGGCGGCGGCCACACGCGGCGATGCGCATGCGCTGCGTCAGTGGAGCGGCGGCGTGTAGGGCGCATCGCCGGCAAGCGGCTTTGCGTACACTCGGCGTTTTCCCGCTGCCCGCAGATCCCCCGCATGCATCCGCAGACCAAGCTGCCCAAGGTGGGCACCACCATCTTCACCGTGATGTCGCAACTGGCCGCCGAGCACGGCGCGGTCAACCTGGGCCAGGGCTTTCCCGATTTCCCGGTGCCGCCGCGGCTGATCGAGGCGCTGGACCGGGCGATGCGCGACGGCCACAACCAGTACCCGCCGATGACCGGCGTGCCGGCGCTGCGCCAGGCGATCGCCGAGAAGGCGCTGCGCTGCTACGGCGCCCAGGTCGATGCCGACACCGAGGTCACCGTCACCAGCGGCGCCACCGAGGCGCTGTTCAACGCCATCCACGCCGTGGTGCGCCCGGGCGAGGAGGTGATCGTGCTGGACCCGGCCTACGACAGCTACGAGCCGGCGATCGACCTGGCCGGCGCGCGTGCGGTGCACGTGCCGCTGGACCCGCAGACGTTCGCGGTGGACTGGGAGCGGGTGCGCGCGGCGATCACCCCGCGCACCCGCCTGCTGATGCTCAACAGCCCACACAACCCGTCCGGGGCCATGTTCGGCGCCGATGACCTGCAGGCGGTGGCCGAGCTGCTGCGCGGCAGCGACATCTTCCTGATCTCCGACGAGGTCTACGAGCACATCGTGTTCGACGGCCGCCGCCACGAGTCGGTGCTGCGCTGGCCGGAACTGCGCGAGCGCGCCTTCGTCGTCTCCAGCTTCGGCAAGACCTATCACTGCACCGGCTGGAAGATCGGCTACGCGATCGCGCCGCCGGCGCTCAGCGCCGAGTTCCGCAAGGTCCACCAGTACAACACCTTCGCCAGCTTCGGCCCGGCCCAGCACGCCTTCGCCGCGATGATCCGCGAGGAGCCCGAGCACGACGAACAGCTCGGGGCGTTCTACCAGGCCAAGCGCGATCGCTTCCGCGAACAATTGCTGGGCACCCGGCTGAAGCCGCTGCCGGTGCCGGGCGGCTACTTCCAGCTGGTGGACTATTCGGCGGTCAGCGACCTGCCCGATACCGAATTCGTGAAGTGGCTGACCATCGAGAAGGGCGTGGCGGCGATCCCGCTGTCGCCGTTCTACCAGGACCCGCCGCCCGCCCAGCGCCTTGCCAGGCTGTGCTTCGCCAAGAACGAGGCGACGCTGGATGCGGCGATCGAGCGCTTGCGCGCGCTGTAGCGCTTAAGTGCCGGGATTGGAGATTTGGGAATGGGGAATGGTGAAATCTCGCCGATGCGCTTAGCCTTTACCCATTCCCTATTCCCCTTTCCCGATTCCCTGCTATGAACGATCTGAGGATTTCGTTGGTCCAGGGCGATACCCGCTGGCACGATCCGGCTGGCAACCGCGCGTATTACGCCGAACTGCTGGCGCCGCTGGCCGGCGTCACCGACCTGGTGATCCTGCCGGAGACCTTCACCAGCGGCTTCTCCAACGATGCGCTGGCGCAGGCCGAGGACATGGACGGGCCGACCGTGGCGTGGATCCGCGAGCAGGCGGCACGGCTGGGCGCGGCGGTGACCGGCAGCGTACAGTTGCGCGTGCCCGGCGCCGATGGCGAGGCCAAGGTATTCAACCGCCTGCTGTGGGCCACGCCGGACGGCGTGTTGCAGCATTACGACAAGCGTCATCTGTTCCGCTACGGCAACGAACACCTGCGCTACGCCGCCGGGCACGAACGCCTGTGCGTGGAGTGGAAGGGCTGGCGGATCAATCCGCAGGTCTGCTACGACCTGCGCTTCCCGGTGTTCTGCCGCAACCGCTACGACGTCGAGCGCCCGGGTCAGCTGGATTTCGATCTGCAGCTGTTCGTCGCCAACTGGCCGTCGGCGCGCGCCTACGCCTGGCGTACGCTGCTGCGCGCGCGCGCGATCGAGAACCTGTGCTTCGTGGCCGCGGTCAACCGCGTCGGCGTGGACGGCAACGACCTGCACTATGCCGGCGACAGCGCGGTGATCGATTTCCTCGGCCAGCCGCAACTGGAGATCCGCGAGCGCGAACAGGTCGCCACCACCACGATCTCCGCCGCCGCGCTGGCCGCGCACCGCGCGCGCTTCCCGGCCATGCTCGATGCGGATGCCTTCAGTCTGGACGACTAGCCTGCGGCTCCCGTGATGCCGGAAAGCTCATCGTGCTATTTCCGAAGACGCCTGTCGTAGGAGCCGCTTCAGCCGCGACGGGCTTTCCCGGTAACCCCTGTCGCGGCGGATTTCGAAAGCGCGGCAATAGCCCCTCCCGCAGCATGTTGCGGCAAGCGTGGCGGGTGCACTGTGGGAGGGACTTCAGTCCCGACGCATTACGCCATCAGCAAGTGCTTCGCACGTCGCCGCTGCATGCGCGTTGACGCCCACAATGCATTGAGGCAGTCAGGCCAAGCCGGCGCAGACGAGTGCTGGAGATGTTTGGCGCGGGCCTCGCCTTCTGCCTGTACGGGGCCGACCGCGCCCGCCGCGATTGGAAATGCCTGCTGAACGCACGCGCGACGCTCCCGCAACCTTGTCGCGGCCGCGACAAACCCATTGCTACCCTCGCGCCTTGTCCACCCACCCGGAATGCCCACATGATCAAGTCGCTCTCTCTGCTCGCACTGCTGGGTGCGGCCGCGCTCGCGCCGCAGGCCCAGGCCGCCGGCAACATCGATTGCAAGCTGTCCTTCAACCTGTCCGGCTGGTCGGTGTTCTACAAGACCGCCAAGGGCACCGGCACCATCACCTGCAACGACGGCGCGGTGATCCCGGTCAAGATCAGCAGCAAGGGCGGTGGCCTGACGGTCGGCAAGTCGAAGATCGTCGGTGGCCGCGGCACCTTCACCGGCGCCTATAGCCTCAACGATCTGTTCGGCACCTATGCCGCCGCCGAAGCGCATGCCGGCGTGGTCAAGTCCAGCACCGCGCAGGTCGTCACAAAGGGCGATATCTCGCTGGCCCTGGCCGGCACCGGCGAGGGCGTCGATCTGGGCGTCAACGTCGGCAACTTCGTGATCGAGCGCCGCAAGTAAGGCTTGCTCTGTGCCTGCCCCGCCCGCAGCCGCGCGCGGGGCAGGCGCTGTTTTATCCGGCGGTCACGACGATCGACGCGAGGCTGGCCAGGGCGAGGGTGAGCAGGAGGAGGTTTTTGCGTGACATGCGGAGTTTTCGGCAGGGATGAAGTTTTTTGCTTGGGCGATGCGCTGCTCGAGATGGCAAGCGTCAGATAGCGGCCGCAGCGGCAGGTTGGATGCGTTGTCCGAACACGGTGTGCGAGGATGCCAGGGCCATGAATTCCTCCACGGGTAATGGCCGGCTGAAATGGTAGCCTTGACCGATGTCGCATCTGATGCTGCGCATGCGCGCCGCGTCCTCTTCGGTTTCGATGCCCTCGGCGACCACGCGCATTCCCATGCCGTGCGCCAGCCGAACGATGCCCTCCAGCGTTTCGAACACATGCGTGGTCAGCCGCGAGCGCCGGACCATCTGATGGTCGATCTTCAGGATGTTGAAAGGCGCCATGCACAGACGGTGGATCGAAGATCCCCCGGTGCCGAAATCGTCGATGGCGCAATCGATTCCATTGAGTCGCCAGTGGGCCACGGCGCCGGCGATGTGGCGGTCGCAGTGATCCATTCCGTCCTCGGTCACCTCGATGGCGAAATGGTGGGGGACGCCTCCCGAACGAATCAAGCGTTGGACGATGCAGTCCGCCCAGCTCGCCGAGACGAGACGGGTGGCGGATACGTTGATCGACAGTTTCAGCGTTGATGGCAAGGACAGCGAGCTGCTGACGCTGGCCACCGTGTCGATCAACTGGCCGATCAACTCCTCCCCAAGGTCGCATTCCTCCAGGAGAGAGAGGAAATGGTTCGGGCCAAGCACGCCCAATGTCGGGTGCTGCCATCGCACCAGCGCTTCTGCGCCCGCCATGGCGCCGGTGGTGAGGCAGTAACTCGGCTGCAGGAAGGCGGAAATCTCTCCAGTGCGGTAGGCGGCGTGGACATCGTCGGCGGTGATGCGCTGAGCGGTATTCTCGATGAGCTGGCCATCGTTATCGATGGTCGTCGGCGGGTTTGCGCGGTACAGCATGTCGGTGAAGTCGAACAGCCGCAGCGCCTCTCCGGCGAAGACCAATTGCATCAGCCCGCCGTCGCGTTGCTGCGCATATTCATGGATTGCGCTCTGGAAGCGCATGTCCGTCACTCCACCGACGATGACATGTCCGCTGAAATGGCTGTCGGCCAGGGCATCGATCAATTGCAGGGCCGATGCGCCCTGCAAGCGCGCCGACGTCACCACCAGGTCGATCGGCGTGGTGCGCATCCGTTCGAGCAGTTGGTCGTTGTTGCTTGCGCTATGGACCTTTGCCACGCCCAGCCGTTGCAGCAGCTTGCCGACGTAGGAACTCCGCAGTTCGCTGTCGTATGCGATCAAGGCATTGCGGATGTTGAAGAACGGAACATGTGCGCTTTTGTTCATGAGAGCCTCATCGGTGGCGTGTGGGCGGCAACGCGGGAACCCGACTCTTGCCGAGAATCTCAGCTTGTCTGCAGATCGCGGCGGCGGTAATGGCGCGTGCCTTAAGCGCGGATGGGCGCGCGCCCAAAGACGCAAGTGCGCGCGATGGGGCATGCGGCAAGGCGTGGACGCGAGCCGGACAGCGCCGAAAGGCCGGATTTTTGCTGCGTTGGCGAGCGAGATGGCGCTGAGCTATCCTGCGGCCATTCGCCTGCCCGCGGCGTCGCAGGGCGTTCCGAGAGCCGAGATGCCGCAAAAATTACTTGCCAGAACTGGACGACACTACCGGCGCATCCTCTACGGGTCGGCGACCGCGCTTTCGCTGTCCATCGTCACCGCTGCCTGGCTGTTTTGCAGCGGTATCATCAATCAGTATCGCGAAAAGCAAGTCGCGCAGTTCGTCAAGGACAGCGAGGAAGTGCAGACTCAGGTGGATCAGTTGTCGGCGCGGCTGATCCAATTCGCCGATGTCTACGAAGGCGTATGGAATCTACGGCAGAACGATACCGTCCCCGTGCAGCGCTATGCGCGCAAGTTGGCCGACGGACACGGCTTCGCCCAGACCACGGACGACCTGACCGCGACCCCTTTTACGCTGGTGAGCGTGTTGACCGGTGCGGGCGATACCGAGCGGCTGGCAACGGCGATGCGGGTGGTCCGCGATATCTCTGCGGCACCTTCCATCGACGCCAGAAAGGCCGGCGTGACTCTGGAGGGGTTCCTGTATGCGCCCGACGGCAGTTTTCTGGCCGCGTCTCCCGTGCTGGGCACGGCAGCGTTGGACAGTGCGCGCCGCCAGGGCGCCGATGCCTTCATTCGCCAGCGCATCGCCGCGGTGGAGCGCCTTGTGGCGTCGACGCCGACGCAAGTGCTGCGCAAATACAGATTGTTGTGGCGCCCAGCCGATGCCAGCGACGGGCAAACTTCCGTGTCGCAACTCATCGTGCCGATGTTCCACGATGGCAAGCGGGTCTTCACTATCGCGTTGTCGCTGCCGGATCGGCAGTTCATGCAGTTCTTCCTGCGCAGGGAAGTCCGGCGCCCGGGGTTCTTCCTGCTGAACAAGGAGGGTCAGCTGAACCTCCGCGATCCTCCGCAAGATCCGGACCAGGCGGCGTTGCTGGCTCGGGTTCTTGCACAAGCGGCGCAGTTCCGCGGAGTTTCCGGCGAGCCGATCACCCTGTACCGGAACGACATTTTCCTGGTGGCCCAGCGCATCGGTGGTCCGGACTGGATCGCGGTCTACGCCTATACCTGGAGCGACGTGCTGGCGAATCTTCAGTACGAATTCTTCACCGGCGCGCTTGTGTGCCTGCTGGCGCTCGTCCTGATGTGGGTAACCGTCATCTATTTCGATCTCAGGGTGACCAGGCCGCTGCTCAGCAGCGCCGAAAAGCTGATCGAGGCCGAACACTTCAGCAAGGCGATCATCGACACCTTGCCGATCGGCATCGGCATTTACGCGCCGGGGACCGAGTCGGTGATGCTGGAGAACGGCGTTGCCAAACGCATGCTTGGCGACCGCAGCGAGGACTTCTACCGACACGTCATGCGCGAGCGCAGCGCGCAATCTGTGCCCGGCGCGCAGCATTCGTTCATCGAGGTGCAGTGGGACATCGCCGAGGGTCAGAGCAGCTACATCGGCGTGGCGTCGTCGCAGACCCGCTTCGACGGCCGTTCGGTGGTGTTGCTGGGGCTGGTCGACATCAACGAGCGCAAAGCCAACGAAATGCTGTTGATAGAAGCCAAGCAGACCGCCGACGAAGCGAACCGGGCCAAGTCGATGTTCCTGGCGATCGTCAGCCATGAGATCCGCACGCCGTTGCATGGCGCGATGGGTCACCTGGAACTGCTGGCGCGCAGCCCACTGGGATTGGAGCAGTGCGAATGGGTGGACATGATCCGCCGCTCGTTCGACGCCTTGCTCACTCTGGTCAACGATCTGCTCGATTCGACCAAGCTCGAGGCCAACGCGCTCAAGATCAATCCAGTACCGATGTCGCCTAACGATGTGCTGGAGCGTTGCGCGCGCAGTTTCGGCGCGTCGATCCTGCAGAGCGGCGTCGCTTTCTACTGCGTGACGGACCCGGAGCTGGATGCCGTGATGCAGGGCGACGACCAGCGCTTGGCGCAGATCCTGCAAAATCTGCTGGGCAATGCGGCCAAGTTCACCGAGCGTGGCTCGGTCATGATCTCTTCGCGCTGTCTCAAGCTACAGGACGACACGGTGTGGGCGCGTTTCGAGGTCGCCGATACGGGCATCGGGATTCCCGCCTCGATGCAGTCGGCGATCTTCAACCCGCTGGCGCAGGCCGACGACAGCATCAGTCGCCGTTTCGGCGGTACCGGATTGGGTTTGTTCCTGTGCCGCAATCTTTCGCGCTTGATGGGCGGGCGCATCAGCGTCAGCAGCGAACCCGGTGCGGGTAGCGTGTTCCGGGTCGACCTGCCGTTCAAACGCAAAGCGCACGCGCTTCCTGCCGACTCGCACGCGCTGGAGGGAATCACGGTGGATCTGGTGTGCGCGCAGCCGGCATGGCGGGACATGCTCGCCGAGCGGTTGCGCCGCTGGGGCGCAGCCCTGTACGACGAGGACGCGCAACCGGCGCGCTTGCACATCCGGGTGCTGGCGCAGGCCGATGGCGGCGTCTTGAACGCTGCCGACCTGAGCGCGGTGCCGGCGCTGGGCACCGTATTCGTGACCGCAAAGGGGCCGTTGGTGCCGCATCGCCACGAAACGCGGGTCGAGGTCAGTTCACTGAGCCGCGAAGGATTGCTCGACGCCATGAGCGCACTGACCGGTATCACTCCCCGCCCCGCCGAACGCTATGCGGGGGGGCTCGCCGAGGAGGTGGTCGAACAGGATCTGGACATCCTGGTGGCCGAAGACGATGCGGTGAACCGTACGCTGATCAAGCACCAACTTGCGGCGTTGGGATGCCGCCGCGTGCGGGTGGCCGTCGATGGAATGGAGGCGCTGACGCTGTGGCTCGAGCGCCGCGCCGATCTGGTCATCACCGATCTGGGCATGCCGCAACTGGATGGCGTCGGCCTGCTGCGGAAGTTGCGCGATTTCGATCCGGGAGCGCGGATCGTAGCCACCTCCGCGTCGGCCGCGGCGGAGATCAGCGCCGATACCGAGCAGTTTTCCGATCTGCTGCAAAAGCCTGTGTCGTTGAACGACTTGCGCCGTGTCCTGAGGAGCACGATGCTCGTCCGCAATTCCTCCGAGGTTTCCGAGGGCGGCCGGGAACCTCCTTCGGACGAACTGCTGGATGCCTTGCTGTGGCAGGCGCTCCGGTCCGAGTGGGACGCGGAGCGGCAATCGATCGAGGAGGCGCTGGTCTTGCAGGATCTGGAATTGTTGCGTCGGCGCCTACACCGTCTGCAGGGCGCTTTGATGGCGTTGGGGGCGGACGATCTGTTGGCGGAACTGCAAGTAGTGCAGGAGCTCTGCCCGAGCGCGGATTGGGCTGTGCTGTCGGCGCGTTGCCGGCAGTTGCTTCTGCATGTGGAGCAATCGCTGCGTTGAAGCGGCCGACGACGCGGCCGAAGTGACGCCGATTGGCGCTTGGCGCCCACGTTGAGTCAGTCCAGTCATCGCAGGTGGCGTCGCCGACGCGGTCGTGTCCGGGCGATGTCTCCGATGATGAGGGCGCGCGCGCTGCGTTCTGCCTGACACTCCCTGAGCCTGTTGGAACCGCACATGCGGAAGCGCAAACGCGATCAGTGCATGATGCTCGACGCATAGCGCTGGATGGACGGCACGAGCCGGTTCGCCTTGGCGGCTGCGCAGCCGTTTTGTCAGCCGCTCTAGATGGCCCCGGGCATGCGCCGCCAGTCGCTGGCGGTGCAGGTCGAGCCGGCTGACGCGGAGTGTGCCCAGGCACGATCGCTGGCACAAGACGTTCGCATACGTCAGGGGCAAGAGCCGCGCCCGCTCTCATCGGCCAGGGCAACGCCGGTTAGCGTCCGACGCAAAGGGCCATGAAAAAGCATCGAACTGGACATGACCACGCTGTTCTGATCCCGCAAGGGATTCCGTCCCGTTGCCGTGCCGTTGGTGCAGCGAAACGATGGCTGGCTCAATCGATTCCGACGCGCAACCCACGATGATGGCGGTCCGCCCAGAACCTCGGCGGAGCTTCACTTGGTCGTCCTTCCCATCCTCTCGCTCGACAAAGCCGCATCTGTTCTTCAACGTCCATGACGCGCGCTAGACGCCCTGACTGTCCAACTCGCGCAGCAGCGCGGCCAGTTCGACGTCGTTCTTGGCGCCCAGCTTCTTCATCGCCGCGATCTTCTGGTTGCTGATGGTCTTGGGGCTGCGCTTGAGCCGATCGGCGATCTCGCTCAGCGATAGCCCATCGGCGGTCATTCGCGCCACGGTGGCTTCCTTTGCGGAGAGCGCGTCCATTCCGATGGCCCCGTTCTTGCGGTAATGCGTTGTCAGCAGCGCTGCCGACAGCGAACCGGGGACATAGAGGCGGCCGCTGGCGACTTCCTGCACCGCCGCGGCCAGGTTGCCGAAATCCGCGCGGCTCTTGCCGATGAAACCGGAGGCGCCCAGTTGCAGCGCCGCCGAGACGATCGAGGGTGCGGTGTGCGCGCTGAGCACCAGCAATCGCATCTGTGGCGCCAGCCGGCGCAGGCGCTGCAGCAGATGCAGCCCGTCGGCTTGCGGGTCGCTTTCGAATTCATAGTCGCACAGCAGCACATCCACCGGCTGTTTGACGAGCTCACGCAGCAACTGGCCGATGCCGTCGCAACTGAAGAGCAGGTCGATGCCCGGCGTGTTCTTCAGCACGCTGGTCACGCCGAGCAGCACGATCGGGTGGTCGTCGGCGATACCGACTCTGATCCTGTCCATTGTTGGGTCCTGTTGCCGCTGCCGTCATGCGCGATGTTATTCGCCGAATCATACGTCAGCTTCGCCATTCATCGGTGGCGAAACTGAGATTGAAGCCGCATGGCGTCTGTGCTGTCGGCTGAATCTTTCGATGCCAGAGACCGGATTTTGGGTATTGGCTCGTGCATGACTGGGGGTTTCCCCGTCTTGCCCTTGTCGAAGAAGTGTCAGTTTTCTTCTGTCGATTGTCGTGCCGAACGTACGGTTTTGGGCATTCGCCCATGTGTGGAATGGGGTTTTCCCATCGTGTCCTTGTCGAAGACGTTCTAAATTTTTTCTGGCGGGCGCAACGCCGAATGCGCGGTTTGGGGCATTCGCTCATGCACGGGATGAGGCTTCCCCGTCGTTGCTGCGCCAACAAAATTCTAACTTTCTCTGCTCTATAAATTACAGGTGGTCCAAAATGAATAGGGTATTCAGGGTTGTGTGGAATCGCACTATCGGTGCATGGGTGATTGCGTCGGAGCTGGCGAAGAGTAGGTCGAAAGGCCAAGGTGCCAAGTCTAAAGAAGAATCTGTCGCTGCCTGCTTGCTCGTTGCGAGCCTGTTGGCGATGTTCGGCGTCAGTGGTGAGGCGATGGCCGCCCAGGTGGAGGCCGGTGGGATGTTCCGGGTGTTGGGTTGTCAGTCTTGGAGCAAGAATCCTTATTGTCAGGTTGACGCGTATAAGGCAATTGCGGTTGGCGACGCTGCGAATGCCTGGTCCTCGGCTGCAGACGCGCTTGGGATCAATGCCAAGACCTCCAGCGGCGATGAGACTGCGACCAATGACGATGGGACTGCGATCGCGGAGGGCTATAACGCGAGCGCCGCCGGTAAGGGGGAAGGTGCGTACTCCGCGGCAACCGAGGGGCGAGCCTGGGCGCTTGACGATACGGCTGCAGCGTTGAATGAAAATAGCCTAGTAACAGGTGCCGGTATTGTTGGGAGTGGCCATTCCATTGCGACTGGCTATCAAGTTGAGGCCACCGGCGATGACGCTTCCGCCTTCGGTGTGCGCTCCTCGGCGAGCGGGATACGCGGAGTGGCGATCGGCAATCGTGCGGAAGCGCAAGATACGAATAGCGTGGCAGTAGGCACCGGCACTAGTGGTGTATTGGCAGGCGGAGAGTCCTCGATCGCGCTTGGTATTAATTTGAGGGCGACCGCGCGAGGTGCCATCGCGGTCGGCGATGCTGTCGTTTCCTCGGGCGTCGGTGCCATCGGGATCGGCAGCTATTCCAATTTTGAGGCGCATAACAAGGCACAGGGTGACAATTCCATCGCCATAGGCAACGACGCCAATGCCATCGTAGATGATTCGGTGGCGCTCGGTAAGTCAGCGGTGGCCGGCAATTCTCAAAGCGGTGCCAGTGCCGATGTGGCGCTTGGCAGTGCAGCCAACGCGACCGGCGGCAAGAGCCTGGCGCTGGGCGTGAATGCGACGGCCACAGGTGCCAACAGTGCTGCGATTGGGTCGTCGGCGGCCGTGTACGGCAGTGATGCGATGGCACTGGGCAGTCGCGCGGTGGCGGGCGACGAGAAAAACAAGAGCGACGACAACAACATAGCGCTGGGCTACGCCGCCAATGCCCATGGCGGAGCCAGCCTCGCTATGGGCTACACGGCTAGATCCACAGCCGCCAGCGGCATCGCCATCGGCAATGCCGCTGATGCCAGCGGCGAGAAAAGCATCGCCATGGGCTACGCCGCCAATGCCAATGGCGGAGCCAGCATCGCCATGGGCTACACGGCTAAATCCACAGCCTCCAGCGGCATCGCCATCGGCAATGCCGCTGATGCCAGCGGCGAGAAAAGCATCGCCATGGGCTACGGGGCCACTTCCGCAGGCCGTAACGGCACCGCCATGGGCTACGGGGCCACTTCCGCAGGCGGCAACGGCACCGCCATCGGCAAATTCGCCCATGCCGACGA